>NZ_JBIVBI010000013.1:0-252280 GCF_044746005.1 Streptomyces sp. NPDC086766
TCCCTTCGGTCTTGCGTTTCCGACTCTATCAGATCTTTCCGACCCGATTTCCTCGGTGCTTTCCAGGTTCCCGCTTCCGCGTTTCCCTTTCCGGCCGTTCCGACTTTATCAGAAGTCTCGCGCCGGTTTGACCGGCCATCGATTCCGATTTATCGGGAGGTGCTTCTCGGAAATCGTCGTTTCCGGAAGCCGATAGATGCTCACTGCCGCCCATCTGGACTCAAGCCCAGCTCCAGGCAACTGTTCGAATCTACCTCCCCATCCGCTCCGTGTCAACGGCTCCGGTGGGGCGAAGAGGAGACTAGCAGCTCAGCAGGTGTGCACGCACATCAGGCGGCCGTCGGCACCGTGGCGCTGCGTTCCGCCGCCTCCACGTCACCCGTTTCGCCGCCCCGGGCCGCGCGGCCCCCGAGGACGTAGACGTACGCGAGGAACAGCAACTCCGCGGCGACGCCGATGCCTATGCGGGCCCAGGTGGGCAGGCCGGACGGCGTGACGAAGCCTTCGATCGCGCCGGACACGAAGAGGACCAGCGCGAGGCCGATCGCCATACCCACCGCGGCCCTGCCCTCCTCCGCCAGCGCCGTGCGGCGGGGGCGCGGGCCCGGGTCGACGAGGGTCCACCCGAGGCGCAGTCCCGTACCGGCGGCGACGAAGACGGCGGTGAGTTCGAGCAGGCCGTGCGGAAGGATCAGGCCCACGAAGGTGTCCAGCCGGCCGGCCGAGGACATCAGCCCGATGCCGACCGCGAGGTTGAGCATGTTCTCGAAGAGGATCCACAGCACCGGGAGCAGGAAGACCCCGAGCACCAGGCAGATGGCGGCGGCCTCGGCGTTGTTCGTCCACACCTGGGCGGCGAAGGCGGCCGCGGGGTGGCTCGAGTAGTAGGTCTCGTACTCACCGCCGGGCCGGGTGAGGTTGCGCAGCTCTCCGGGGGCGCCGATGGTGCTCTGCACCTCGGGGTGCGCGGCGATCCACCACCCCAGGAGGACGGCGACGACGGTGGACACCAGGGCGGTGGGGACCCACCAGTGGCGGGCCCGGTAGACGGCGGCCGGGAATCCGTGCAGCAGGAAGCGGGTCACGTCGCGCCATGAGGCGCGGCGGGTTCCCGTCACGGCGCTGCGCGCGCGGGCCACGAGCTGGCTGAGCCGTCCGGTCAGCTGCGGGTCCGGTGCGCTGGACTGGATCAGGGAGAGGTGGGTGGCCGTGCGCTGGTACAGGGCGACGAGCTCGTCCGCCTCCGCCCCGGTGAGGCGGCGCCGGCGGCGGAGCAGGGCGTCGAGGCGGTCCCACTCGGCTCGGTGGGCGGAGACGAAGACGTCCAGGTCCATCGTGTCTGCCTGCTCCTCGGCTGGTTGTTCTACTGCTCGTCGGAAGTGTCAGCTTGTCTTACTGGGACGCGCACGGCCTCAGCTTGGCAGACTGACCGTCTTCGAGGTGGGTCAGGGGAAGGACGGCAGGCGTGAGTGAGCTGGTGACGGGCGAGGCGGTGGCGCTGGAGTTGCGCCCTGCGAGGCTGCCCAGCAGGGCGCTGGCCGTATTGCTCGATCTCGCGGTGGCCATGGCGGTCTATATAGCCGTGACCGTGGCTCTGGTGGCGGCGACGGCTTCGCTGGACGAGGCGGCGCAGATCGCGGTGTCCATCGCGACCTTCCTGCTCGTACTGGTGGGTGGGCCGATCGCGGTGGAGACGCTCAGCCACGGGCGGTCGCTGGGGAAGATGGCGTGCGGGCTGCGCGTCGTGCGGGACGACGGCGGTCCGATCCGGTTCCGGCACGCGCTGGTGCGGGGTGCGATCGGCGTGGTGGAGATCCTGATGACGTTCGGGGTCATCGCCTGCATCGCCTCGCTCGTGTCGGCCCGGGGGCGCCGGCTCGGCGACGTGTTCGCGGGCACCCTCGTCGTACGGGAGCGGGTGCCGGTCGGGCATGCGGCTTCCGTGCCTCCGCCGCCGCCCTGGCTGGCCGGGCGCTTCTCGGGCCTCGACCTCTCGGCGGTTCCCGACGGGCTGTGGCTCGCGGTCCGGCAGTACCTGACGCGGATGCAGCAGCTGGATCCGCAGGTCGGCTGGAGCATGGCCCAGCGGCTCACCGCCGACCTCGCGGCCCGGACCGGGACTCCGGCGCCGCCCGAGGTTCCCCCGGCCATGTACCTGGCCGCGGTGATGCAGGAGCGGCAGGCCCGCGAGGCACGGCGCGTGTTCGGGCCCGGTGCGGCCGCGGGAGGGGCCGCCGATGGGAAGGGCGCGGCGGCCGTGGGCGACGGTGCGGCGGGCGGCGCCGCTCCCGGCGTGGGCGGCTTCGCCCCGCCCTCGGCGAGTGGGCGCCCAGAGGCGGGCGTGAGCGGTGGTTCCGGGGCGGGCGCACCCGGCGTTCCGCCAGTCGTTCCGTCCTCGGTTCCGCCCGTCGAGGCGCAGGAGGCGCCGCAGGACGCGCCGCGGCAGGCGCCGTCGGCGGAGCGGCCGGCCACCGGGTTCGTACCGCCGGCCTAGGACCGGTCAGGGGCCGAAGGCGGACGGGGGTGACTGGAGGTCCTCCAGTTCGATGCCGGGGGCGGCCAGCACCACGTCGCCGGCGAGGTGCACGGTGTGCCGTTCGCCCGTGTCCAGGTCTGTGACCTGGTATTCGTCCACGGTCAGGGGCCCGTTGTCAGTGGGGTGTGCTTCGCTTTTCACCAGCGCCCACGACTGGTCCACGGTGCGGGGGGCGAGGACCGGGTCGGTGAGGGCGACGAGGCGTACGCGGGTCGCGGGAGCGGAGGGGGTGAGGCGCAGAAGACGGGCGGTGGCGACGAGGAACGCGGGGGACGTGCCGGTGAAGGCGTGGGCGCGCACATTGCCTTCGGTGGCATGGGTTCCGGTGGGGTCGGTGCGGACCCAGGTGACGCCGTCGAGTGCGGCGCCGCGTACCTGCCAGCCCCCCGCGTGCAGTTCCAGCCGGAGGGGCCGGCCGAGTTCGTCGAGTGCGAGGTCGACGGAGCCGTGGTGGTCGCCGGTGGGGGTGGTGATCCGGGAGACGTAGCGCCAGCCGGAGGGGCCAGGGGCGCACTGGAAGTGCTCTTCGTAGAGGGGGGTGTGATCGTGCGGATCGTGGAGCGAATAGCGGCCGCGGGGCATGGGGGTCCTGGGTCGTGACGGGCGGGTCGGGTCGCCGCCGCGGGTCGGTCGGGTCGGTGTGACGGCCGGGCCAGGCGGGCGCGACGGCGGGTCCGGCCAAAGGGGCAGGCCCCCGGCACGGGGGTGCGGGGGCCTGCCTCGGGGGACCTGGGTGAGACGCGGGTGCGGCTCAGTAGCGGTAGTGGTCCGACTTGTACGGGCCGTCGACCTCCACGCCGATGTACGCGGCCTGCTCGGGGCGGAGCTTGGTCAGCTTCACGCCGAGCGCGTCCAGGTGGAGGCGGGCGACCTTCTCGTCGAGGTGCTTGGGCAGCGTGTACACGCCGGTCGGGTACTCGTCGGGCTTGGTGAACAGCTCGATCTGGGCCAGGGTCTGGTCCGCGAAGGAGTTGGACATCACGAACGACGGGTGACCGGTGGCGTTGCCCAGGTTCAGCAGGCGGCCCTCGGACAGGACGATGAGCACCTTGCCGTCGGGGAAGGTCCAGGTGTGGACCTGCGGCTTGACCTCGTCCTTGACGATGCCGGGGACCTTGGCGAGGCCGGCCATGTCGATCTCGTTGTCGAAGTGGCCGATGTTGCCCACGATGGCCTGGTGCTTCATCTTGGCCATGTCCGAGGCCATGATGATGTCCTTGTTGCCGGTCGTGGTGATGAAGATGTCGGCCTTGTCGACGACCTCGTCGAGGGTCGTGACCTGGTAGCCGTCCATGGCCGCCTGCAGCGCGCAGATCGGGTCGATCTCCGTGACGATCACGCGGGCGCCCTGGCCGCGCAGGGACTCCGCGCAGCCCTTGCCCACGTCGCCGTAGCCGCAGACGACGGCGGTCTTGCCGCCGATGAGGACGTCGGTGGCGCGGTTGATGCCGTCGATCAGGGAGTGGCGGCAGCCGTACTTGTTGTCGAACTTCGACTTGGTGACGGCGTCGTTGACGTTGATGGCCGGGAAGAGGAGGACGCCGTCGCGCTGCATCTCGTACAGGCGGTGGACGCCGGTGGTGGTCTCCTCGGTGACGCCGCGGATCTCGGAGGACAGCTGGGTCCACTTCTGGGGGTTCTCGCCCAGGGTGCGGGTCAGCAGTTCGAGGATGACGCGGTGCTCGTCGGACTCGGCGGTGTCGACGGAGGGGACCTTGCCGTCCTTCTCGTACTCGACGCCCTTGTGGACGAGGAGGGTGGCGTCACCGCCGTCGTCCAGGATCATGTTCGGGCCGCCGGTGGGGGTGTCCGGCCAGGTCAGGGCCTGCTCGGTGCACCACCAGTACTCCTCCAGGGTCTCGCCCTTCCAGGCGAAGACCGGGATGCCCTGCGGGTTCTCGGGCGTGCCGTTCGGGCCGACGGCGATGGCGGCGGCCGCGTGGTCCTGGGTGGAGAAGATGTTGCAGGAGGCCCAGCGGACCTGCGCGCCCAGGGAGACCAGGGTCTCGATGAGGACGGCGGTCTGCACGGTCATGTGCAGGGAGCCGGTGATCCGGGCGCCGCGCAGCGGCTGCCGCTCGGCGTACTCCTTGCGGATCGCCATCAGGCCCGGCATCTCGTGCTCGGCGAGGGTGATCTCCTTGCGGCCGAACTCGGCCAGGGACAGGTCGGCGACCTTGAAGTCCTGTCGGTTGTCGACAGTCGTCATTACGGGCTGCTCCTCGGGTTGGGTCGAGGTGGGTACGGCTGACCTGCGCGGCGGCGGACACAGGGGTGCCCGAAGAGGACACAGGCATGCCCGCGTACGCGCAGCGCAGTCCGTCGGAGGCCCTCTCTCCCTCGGACGGTCCGCCACGGGACCGCCCGACCGCCATCAGCAGCGACGTCTGGCTCCGTCCCAAGCTACACCGCGACCCCCGGCAGTCCCCAGTCCGTCTCCGGACAGATCGGGCCGATCGCTGGGCCCGGCGCGGCCGGGAGCGGGGCGGGCGCGGGGCGGGAAGTGAGGCCCGAGGTGGGTCCGGGGGCGGACCGGAAGGGGGTCCGGCCTGCGCCGGTCCCGTGCGGGGCGGCGGCGGGCCGCCGCTAGCCTGTGCGCCGCGGATGTGCCGCGTGGGGAGGGAGTGGTCATGGAGAAGGCGCGCAGACTCCGGGTGGCGGCCTGGGTGGTGGGGCCTCTGGGGGTGCTGCTCCTGATCGCGTCCCTGGTGTGGTTGCGGACGGGTTATCTGCTGTTGGAGGTGCGCGGCGACAGCATGTCGCCGACGTACGGCGTCGGTGACCGGCTCGTCCTCGAGCGGATCGGCGGCGCCGAGGTGCGGCGGGGCGACGTGGTGCTGTACACGGCGCCGGAGCGCTACCAGTCCGCGCCCGTGGTGCAGCGGGTGATCGGCGTGGGCGGCGACCGTGTCGTGTGCTGCTCGGGCCTGGGGACGACGCACGAGCGGATCGTCGTCAACGGCAGGGCGCTCGACGAGCCGTATGTGCGGGACGGTGTCGGGGACGGGACGCACCGGCCGTACGACGTGCGGGTGCCCGAGGGGCGGGTCTTCCTGCTCGGCGACCACCGGTCGAACGCGCGGGACTCCCGTGCCTTCCCCGACGACCACGGCGGGACCGTGCCGCTCGGAGCGGTCCAGGGCCGGGTGACCGATCAGCGCATGGTGCCGGGGCTGCTCGGCGTGGTCGCCTTCCTCGGGCTGGTCCTCGCCGTGGTGGGGCCGGTGCTGGCCGTGGCGGCCCGGGCCGCGCGGCGGCGGCCCGCGGCACTGACGTCGACGCTGTGGCCCGGGCACCTGTGACACCGGCGGCGTGAACGGCGACGGGGCCCGCCGAGGATCTCGGCGGGCCCCGTCGCGGGGTACGGCGGGTCAATGCCCGGCGGGGCGCGGTGCCGGGCCGCCGGGGGTGGCCTCGCGGTCCGGGCCCTTCGCGGCCTCGGCCTCGCTGTAGACGTCCGGCTCGAGGTAGATCACGCGGGCGATGGGGACGGCGGCGCGGATGCGGGCCTCGGCCGCGTCGATGGCCGTGGCGATCTCGGCGGCCGTCTCGTCGTGCCGCACCGCGATCTTGGCGGCGATCAGCAGTTCCTCGGGGCCGAGGTGGAGGGTGCGCATGTGGATGATGCGGGTGACCGTGTCGCCGTCGACGGTGGCCTTCTCGATCTGCCGGACGACGTCGGCGCCGGCGGCCTCGCCGAGCAGCAGGGACTTGGTCTCGGCGGCCAGCACGAGGGCGATGAGGACCAGCAGGACACCGATGCAGACGGTGCCGATGCCGTCCCACAGGCCGTCGCCGGTGATCAGGGCCAGGCCGACGCCGCCGAGGGCGAGGACGAGACCGATCAGCGCGCCGAAGTCCTCCAGCAGGACCACCGGCAGCTCGGGCGCCTTCGCGCGGCGGACGAACTGCGTCCAGGACAGCTGGCCGCGCAGCTCGTTGGACTCCTTGATGGCCGTGCGGAAGGAGAAGCCCTCGGCGACGATCGCGAAGAGGAGGACGCCCACCGGCCAGTACCAGTGCTCCAGGGCGTGCGGGTGCTTGATCTTCTCGTAGCCCTCGTAGATGGCGAACATGCCGCCGACGGAGAAGAGCACGATGGAGACGAGGAAGGCGTAGACGTACCGCTCGCGGCCGTAGCCGAAGGGGTGCTGGGGGGTCGCCTCGCGCTGGGCGCGCTTGCCGCCGATCAGCAGCAGGAACTGGTTGCCGGAGTCGGCGAGCGAGTGGACGCCCTCGGCGAGCATCGACGACGAGCCGCTGAAGGCGAAGGCCACGAACTTCGATACCGCGATCGCGAGATTGGCACCGAGTGCCGCCACGATCGCTTTGGTGCCGCCTGACGCGCTCATGTGTTCGCGTTGTCCCTTCGCCGTCGTCCGTACGCCCGCAGCCGGGCGTGTCCCCAGGCGCCGCTCGCCGGTGGCGTGTCCGCCCCGGGGGCTTTGCCCGTCCTTTGCCGGGGGGCCATTGTTGCAGCCCGGCGCGAATGGAGTACCCCGGGCCACCGGCCCTCTCGCCTCAGACGACGACCGTGGCCCGGAAGACTGTGCCGGCACCGGACACTTCGGCCTTTTCGCCCGCCGGTACGAACACGGAGCGGCCCGGGGTGAGCTCGTACCCGCCCGCGCGCACGCGGCCGGCCGTGCAGAGCAGGATCTGCGGGGTGCCGGCGGTCAGGGCGCGGACTTCGCCGCCCTCGGGCAGCACGTACCGGGACAGGCGGAACTCGTCGATGGGGGTGTCGTAGACCTCCTCGCCGTCCGCGGCGGCCTCGGGGCGCAGGACGCCGGGGTCGTCGGAGGCGAAGCGGACGACGCGCAGCAGTTCGGGGACGTCGACGTGCTTGGGGGTCAGGCCGCAGCGCAGGACGTTGTCGGAGTTGGCCATGATCTCGACGCCGAGGCCGCTCAGGTAGGCGTGCGGGATGCCCGCGCCGAGGAACAGGGCCTCCCCCGGCTGGAGCCGGACGTGGTGGAGCAGCATGGCCGCGAGGACGCCGGGGTCGCCGGGGTGGTGGCGGGCGATGTCGGCGTAGGGGGCGTACGCGCCGCCGAGGCGAGCGCAGGCGTCCGCGGCCTCGGCCACCGTGCCGGCGATCTCGTCGCGGTCGGCGGTGAGGAGGGCGGTGAGCACCTCGCGCAGCGCCGCGTCCTCGGGCTGGGCGCGCAGCAGGTCGACGTAGGGCTTGAGGGAGGCGACGCCGAGCCCTTCGAGCAGGTCGGCGGCGCTCCGCGGGTCGCGGAATCCGCACAGGCCGTCGAACTCGGTGAGGGCGCAGATCAGCTCGGGCTTGTGGTTGGCGTCCTTGTAGTTGCGGTGCGGGGCGTCGATCGGGACGCCGCGCCGCTCCTCGTCCGCGTAGCCGTCCTGCGCCTGCTTCAGGTCGGGGTGCACCTGGAGGGAGAGCGGGGCGCCGGCGGCGAGGATCTTGAGCAGGAAGGGCAGGCGCGGGCCGAACTTCGCCACGGCCGCGGCGCCCAGCTCCCGCTCCGGGTCCGCCTCGACGACCTCGACGAGCGTGCCGCGCCCGGTGCGCGAGGGGGCGCCCGGGTGGGCGCCCATCCACATCTCCGCCTGCGGCTCCCCGCTCGGCTCGACTCCGAGCAGCCGCGGGATGGCGGTGGTGGAACCCCAGGCGTAGGGGCGGACGGTGTTGTCGAGGCGGTCCATGCGCTTCTTCCTGCCGGCTTCTCTTCGCGCCTTGCGGCGCGTCCTGTGGCGCGTCACTCGGTGGACGACGCGGGGCCGCCGTGGGTACGGCGGCCGGACACCCCTCGTACGGTCTCGGAGTGCCGACGTCCAGATCAGGCCCTCGAGGCGAGCGCGAGGTAAACGGCGGCGAAATCCGTGACGGCGATCAGTTCCGCGAGGCTCTCGATCTCGCCGCCGGACTCCGGTTCGAGCTCGCTGATCGGCGTGTCGTGGGCGAGGGCCAGTTCACGGGCGCTGGGCGCGGCGGTGAGACCGCCGCTCGGACGGTCGCGGAGCAGCACCACGCGCGCGTGCAGGGCGGGCGCCTCCTCCACGCGGTCGCGGAAGAAGTCGTCCGGATCGGCGCTGGCGGCCAGCGGACCGGCGAGCAGGGCGCCGTGCTCGGCGAGCGCCTCGGGGAGTTCCGCTACGACCGCGGGGATGCCGGACAGCTCGGCGAGCGCGGCGGCGAAACGGCGGCCCGCGGCGCCGGCCGAGGTGCCCTCGGTCCAGATCAGGGGCAGCGCGTCGGTGAGTTCGGCGGCGAGTGTCTTGGCGGGGTTGCTGTAGGCGGCGATGGCGGGGCCGCAGCGCTCGGCGATGTGGTCCAGCCGGTCGGCGACCCGCTCCAGGGCGTCGGGCGGGGCGGCGAGCAGGCCGATGCGGTCCAGGAGCGCGAGCAGCGGGGTGAGCAGGGCCCACAGGACGCCGGGCGACGAGGCGGGGAACGGCTCGTCCTGGTCGTAGGGGGCCGTGGCCATCGGTACGAACATGCCGTGGGCGCCCGCGACGGCCTCGGCGAGCGGGGTGTGGGCGGGCGCGACGGCGGCGACCGCGCAGCCGCGGCGGTAGGCCTGCTCGGCGAGCAGGGACAGGCTCGGCTCGGTGCCGTCCGGGGTGGCGATCAGCAGCAGGTCGACGGAGCCGGCCCAGCCTGGAAGTTCCCAGCGCAGGGCGCCCGCGGCGGGGGCGACGCCGGTGGGGGCCAGCCGGGTCACGGGGCTGCCCGCGCCGGCGAGTGTGCCGAGGAGGTCGGCGGCCTGGGTGGCGGCGGCGCCCGGGCCGGCGATGAGCACGGCGCGGGGGCGGCCGTCGGGCTTGAGGTCCTTGACGCCTGCCTCGGCCGCGTGCCGGGCGGCGGTCCGGACCCGGGCGCCCGCCTCGGCGGCGCCGCGGAGCAGCCCGCGGCGGTCGGCCTCGGCGAGCTGGTCCGGGTTGTCGAGCAGCGATTCGTCGAGCATGGGCGGCAGCCTCCGATCGCCGGGTCGGTTACGCGGGGCGGCGGGCCTCGTCGACGAGCAGGACGGGGATGCCGTCGCGGACCGGGTAGGCCAGGCCGCAGTCCTGGCCGGTGCAGATCAACTCGGCGTCCTGCTCCTTGAGGGGGGCGTGGCAGGCCGGGCAGGCGAGGATCTCCAGGAGGCCGGCTTCGAGCGGCATGGCGGTTCCCTTCGGGAGCGGACGTGCGGTGTGGGTGGTACGGGACGTGCCTGGTCAGGGTACCGCTGGTGCGAGGGGGCCGGGGGCGGGCTGCCGGGCGTGGGGTGGCGGCGGCCGCGCGTCCCGCGGGGTGGCCGGCCGCGAGGCCGCCGCCCGCTGCCGTGACGCCCGAGGGGCGGCTCCGCCCCGGGCCCCCGGTCGCGGCCGGGGGTTTCAGGCCCGGATGATCGCCAAGGCCTCGTCGCGCACCTTGGCCATCGTGGATTCGTCGCGGGCCTCCGCGTTCAGGCGGAGCAGGGGCTCGGTGTTGGAGGGGCGGACGTTGAACCACCAGTCGGCGGCCGTGACCGTGAGGCCGTCGAGGTCGTCGAGGGTGACGTCCGGGCGGCCCTCGTAGGCCGTCCTGATCGCGGCGAGGCGGGCCGCCTGGTCGTCGACGGTGGAGTTGATCTCGCCGGAGCCGGCATAGCGGTCGTACTGCGCGACCAGCGCCGACAGCGGGCGGTCCTGGCCGCCCAGGGCCGCGAGGACGTGCAGCGCGGCCAGCATGCCGGTGTCGGCGTTCCAGAAGTCCTTGAAGTAGTAGTGCGCGGAGTGCTCGCCGCCGAAGATCGCGCCCGTGCGCGCCATCTCGGCCTTGATGAAGGAGTGGCCGACGCGGGTGCGCACCGGGGTGCCGCCGTTCTCCCGCACGACCTCCGGGACCGACCAGGAGGTGATCAGGTTGTGGATGATCATGCCCTGGCCGCCGTGCCGGGCCAGCTCGCGCGCGGCGACGAGCGCGGTGACCGCGGACGGGGAGACCGGCTCGCCGTGCTGGTCGACCACGAAGCAGCGGTCGGCGTCGCCGTCGAAGGCGAGGCCGAGGTCGGCTCCCTCCTCGCGGACCCGCCGCTGCAGGTCCACGAGGTTGGCCGGGTCGAGGGGGTTGGCCTCGTGGTTCGGGAAGGTGCCGTCCAGCTCGAAGTACATCGGCACCAGGTCGACGGGCAGGCCGGCGAGGACCGTCGGGACGGTGTGCCCGCCCATGCCGTTGCCCGCGTCGACGACCACCTTCAGGGGGCGGATGGAGCTCACGTCGACCAGGGAGCGCAGGTGTGCCGCGTACTCGTCGAGCGTGTCGCGCTGCGTGACCGTTCCCGGCCGGGCGACCGGTTCCGGGGCGCCGGACTCGCGCCACCGCTCGACCAGCTCGCGGATCTCGGCCAGCCCCGTGTCCTGGCCGACCGGCGCGGCACCCGCCCGGCACATCTTGATGCCGTTGTACCGGGCCGGGTTGTGCGAGGCCGTGAACATCGCGCCCGGCAGGTCCAGCGCGCCCGAGGCGAAGTACAGCTGGTCCGTCGAGCACAGGCCGATCTCGACGACGTCGACGCCGCGCCGCGCGGCGCCACGCGCGAAGGCACGGGAGAGGCCGGGCGACGAGGGCCGCATGTCGTGCCCGGTCACGAGGGCGCTCGCGCCGGTGACCTCCGCGAAGGCCGCCCCGAAGAGTTCGGCCAGCGACTCGTCCCACTGGTCCGGGACCACTCCGCGTACGTCGTACGCCTTCACGATCTGCGACAGATCAGCAGCCACGGCCAACCCTTCTTGATGGTCCAATCGGTCCCCACAAACTACCCGTACCGGCCGGCGGGTCCCCGTGGGGCGGCCCGGCCGCCGGCACACCGTGGCTGCGGGGACGGGTGGAATGCGGAACTCCGGTGCGGGGCAGGGGACTCCGGCGCGAGGCACGGGACCGCGGCACGGACAGCGGCACGGGACGGTGACGACCGGTCGCGGACCGGCGGCGAACCGATTCAGTTGTCCGGCGAGCGGAGCACGCGCAGATGGCCGCGGCGCGCGACCTCCATCGGGTCGGCCGTGCGGGGCCCGCCGCCGGCCTCGGCCGCGCGCTGCTGGGGCCGGGCCGCCTCGCGCACCGCGTTGGCGAGCGCTTCGAGGTCGTCGCCGCTGGGGCGGGCGGGGGCCGAGCCGTCGAGGAGCCGGACGACCTCCCAGCCGCGCGGGGCGGTGAGGCGCTCGGAGTGCTCGGCGCACAGGTCGTAGCAGTGGGGTTCGGCGTAGGTGGCGAGCGGGCCGAGGACCGCGGTCGAGTCGGCGTAGACGTACGTCAGCGTCGCGACGGCGGGTCGGCCGCAGGCGGTGCGCGAACAGCGACGTACAGGGCTCACGACGTTGGACGGTACCGCACTCTTGAGCGGGCCGCGACGACTCTCCACCAGGTCACTCCCCCGTGTCGTAGTGTGAAACGCCCCACACACCCCTTCTGCCCCACCTTGCTGACCTGCGCGGACGCCCGGCGGCCACATCCCGGTCGACTCCGGGCGTGGTTACAGGTCGGCACAAACAACGTCAAAAGCCTTGCGCTTTCCGCGCTCGGAGAGATACGGAATCGAGCCCAATCTTGGCCGGAATGGGCATCCGGCGACATCCGGGATCATGGGATGAAGCGGGGCGGCGCGGTGTCCGGGATGCCGCGCGGAGCGGACCGGGCGGACCGTGCGGGGACTACGCTTCACCAGTGATGGACAACCGTGTACCGCCTCGAGCCGCCGGCCCCGGGCCCCGTCGTCGTGACCGCCACGGCCGGGGCATGCGCGGCCCCATCGCGCCGCCGCAGGTGCCGCTCGCCGCGAGCCGCGCCGAGGTGTTCGCGGACCTGGTGCAGGACTCCGTGGAGCGTCTGGAGCGGCGGTGGCCGCAGCTCGCCGACATCGACTTCCTGGTGCTGGAGGTGCCGCGGCTGGACGGGCCGGGGCGGGTCTGGAGCGACGAGGCGGTGCCCCTCGGGGGGACGGTCGCGGCGCGGGACGGGCGCCGGGCGCGGGTGGTCGTGTACCGGCGGCCGGTGGAGATCCGCACCAAGGGGCGGGACGAGCGGGCGGCGCTCGTGCACGAGATCGTGGTGGAGCAGGTGGCCGATCTGCTGGGCCTGACCCCGGAGACGGTGGACCCCCGGTACGGGGAGGACTGAGCGAACGGACGCGGCGCCGCCCTCCCGCCGGGGAGGACGGCGCCGCTCGTCCGCCACGGCCGGGCCGTCTACCTCTGCAGCACCGACAGGTCCTGGTCCGCCTCCGGCACCGACACCATGCCCCGGTCGTCCGGGAGCGTCTGGATGGTGAAGCCCGGGACGCCCTCGTGCTCCGACGCGAGGGTCCGGGCGGCGTAGAGGGGGCCGCCGGAGACACGCTCCACCGTCAGGGCGTACGTGCCCTTCAGGCCGGCCGGCACCGGCGGGTCGACGTCCTGCGTCGTGCCCGCCTTCACCGTGTACGTCTTCGAGGCGGCCGTGCCGCCCTCGCTGCCCGCCGACGCGGTGACCTTCACCTGGGCGGTGCCGGTGGGCGCCGTCAGCGAGAGGGTGGTCCCCTTGCCGCTGTTGTCGGCCGAGGTCGCCCGCGTGGCGACGGGGCTCGTCGCGGGGATGAACGCGGTCTCCTGCCGGCCGCTCTTGCCGCGCACCACCCGCAGTGCCGCTATCACCGGCACCGACGGGGACGAGGAGGTCAGCACCAGCGAACCCGCCTCGCCGCGCGTGACGTCGCCCAGGTCGACCGCGGTCGTCATACCGCCCTTGACGTGCACCGTCTCATGCCCCGCGGGGGTGATCAGCCCGGACGGCGACGCCAGCCGCACCTTGAGGTCGGCGTCCGCGTCGCCGGGCGTGAAGGCGATCAGCTTCACGGAGGTGGCGTCCTTGGGGATGCCGGGCAGCACCAGGCTGTCGGCGGGGTCCGCGGACGCCGCCAGCCAGTCCCCGCCGAGCTGGTCGTCGAGCGCCTGGACGGCCGCCCCGACCCGCCCGCTGCGCACCCGCACGTGCACGGTGACGTCGTCCTGCGGGGTGTCGGCGAGGGTGGACAGCAGGATCGGCTCGGTGGCGTGCGGCTGCACCGTGATGCCGTCGGCCACCGTGGACTTCAGGGCGCCGTCCTTGCCGTAGAGGTCGATGTCCACGACGGCGGCGGAGTCGTCCGGGTTCGTCAGGTGGAGGTAGTCGGACCGGGCCGATGCCGTGCTGGCGCCGGGGAACCAGAACTCCGTGTCGGGCGCGGTGCAGTTGACCCCCAGGAGTCCGCGCCCGGTGCCCGCCGCGACCTCGGTGGTCTCCTGCAGGGTCCAGCCGGGGGCGAACCTGCCCTCGGCGGTGCCGACCAGCGCGGGCGCGTCCCCGCCGGAGACGTCACCGGTGACCGGGGTGCCGGGCGCCTTGGGCTGGAGGACCGGCTTGCCGGCCGTCTTCGCGGCTGCGCCGCCCTGGTTCTTGCCCTTGCCCGTCGCCGCGCCCGGCGAGCTGCCGGTGCCGGCGTCCGACGCCTCGGCGGCGGAGCGGAGTTCGGCCTTGCCCGATCCGTCCGTGCCCCGGGTGACCGGCGTGAAGGACGTGTAGGAGGTGTCGGCGATGTCGGAGGTGCTCGGGGCGGGGCAGACCAGGGTGGTGCGCTCCACGGGCAGGTGGGCGGCGGCCTTGGCGGCGCCGGCCCCGGAGGCGTCCGGGGTGGTCAGCGCGGCGAAGCCGGTGACGGCGGCGAGCGCGGTCGCCCCCGCGATCAGGGACAGGGT
This sequence comes from Streptomyces sp. NPDC086766, assembly GCF_044746005.1. Taxonomy (NCBI): domain Bacteria; kingdom Bacillati; phylum Actinomycetota; class Actinomycetes; order Kitasatosporales; family Streptomycetaceae; genus Streptomyces; species Streptomyces sp. NPDC086766. Next base: position 14,240 of record NZ_JBIVBI010000013.1, read on the forward strand.
CGTGCGGTTCACTGCTGGCTCCCGTCGGGGCGCTCACTGCCGATGCCGTGCGGGCCGTGCGGGTGGGACCGCGCCGGGTCGTACGGCTCCTCGTAGGACTCGTCGTAGGGCTCGTCGTAGCCCTGCTGGTAGGCCTGGTCGTACGGCGCCGCCGGTGCCTGGCCGCCGTAGGCGTACGGGTCGTACCGGCCGCCCTCGTACTGCCCGGCCTGGTACGGCGCGTCGGGCCCGCCGCCGCTCTGGTACTGGCCGCTCCGGTACGCCGGGTCGTAGGCGCCCTGGGCGTAGTGCTGGGCGTCCTGGTACTGCTCGCCGCCGTAGGTGCCGTAGTCGCCCTGCGGGTAGCCGGCGGCGTCCCAGTCGCCGTACTGCGCCTGGTGCGGCACGGCGGCGGCCTCCTCCTCGGCGGGCGGCACGCCCGGCGCACCGGGTGCGTCCTGGCCCGCGTGGCCGTCCTGGGCGCTGTGCTCGGCCTCCGCCTCCGCCTGGGCGCGCAGACGGCGGGCCCGGCGGCCCTCGCCCTCGGCGGCCTGGGCGGGAAGCGGCTCCTCGGGCAGGTCGTCGTCGACGTCGCGGCGGCGGCCCGGCAGGGCGAGCACCACGAGGACGACGGCCAGGGCGCCCTGCGCCCACAGCCAGGCGGTGTGGCCGGCCGGGTCGTCGTAGGTGACGTCCAGCCTGCCGCCGGTGGCGGGGAGCTGGAAGCCCTGCGCCCAGCCGTCGACCGTGGTCCGGGTGAGCGGCCTGCCGTCCAGGGTGGCCGTCCAGCCCGCGTCGGCGGAGTCGGCCAGGCGCAGCACGCGGGCCGCGGGACCGGAGGGGATCGTCGTGTGGATCTCGACGGGACCGGCGGCGACGGGCTGGGCGGTGCCGGTGCCGGAGGCGGGCACGAGGGCGGCCCGCGAAACCTCCTGGTCGACCCGCCACAGGGCGCTGCCGTCCTGCTGGCTGAGCCGGGCCAGGCCGGGCGTGGCGTCCAGGACCCTGCTGACCTCCCGGGGCGCGCCCTTGTGCACGAGGACGTAGCGCACCGCGAAGCCGCCGAGCTGGCCCGCCTGGTCGGCGCCGGAACCGGCGACGAGGTTGGCGACGACCTTGTCGAGCCTGCTGTTCGCGCCGCCCGCCGCGGCCAGTTCGGCGTCGCCCATGCGGGCGCCGGAGCCGCGTACGAGCGTGTAGCCGACGTGGGCCGGGGAGTCGCTGTCGAGGACCAGGGTGCGTGCCTGGTCCCGGGTGTTGGCCTCCTCCGCGACGAACGCGGGCACCTGCACCGGGTCGCGCCGCTCCAGCGGGCCGTCGGCGCCGCGGATCATCCAGCCGGCGGCGGCGAGCAGGGGACCGGCGACCGACGCGAAGACGATCAGCGCGGCGACCGGCTGGCGCCAGCCGAAGCTCTGCTCGGCCACACGCGCGCGGGCCCCGTCGGCGCCGAGCACGGCGGCGGCCAGGAGGGCGAGGCCGTAGACGAGGGTCGCGGGACCGGCCCAGGTGGAGCGGTTGGACAGGACGGCGAGGACCAGCCCCACCAGCGCCACCACCCAGGCCGCGCGGATCCCGGACTGCCGCTCGGAGCGCAGCAGGGCGGCCAGCGCGGCCAGGACGATGCCGATGAGCATCAGCCCGTCCACGGTGCCGGGACCGCCCGGACTCGCGCCGAGCAGGTCGAGGGCGGAGGCGGCCGACGCGCCGTACTCCAGGCCGGCCTCCTTGAAGAAGCCGAACGGGAGCAGCGACAGGAACCAGGGCGCGAGGACCAGCAGCGGGGTGCCCGACTGGGCGAGGAACCGCAGTCCGTAGGCCACGATCTCGCCGCGGCGCACGGCGAGCACGGCGACGCCGAGGAGGAGCGCGGCGGGCCAGACGATCGGCGTGAACGCGGTGGTCAGGGTCAGCAGCAGCGCGTACGCCCAGGTGGCGCGCCAACTGCCGCGCGCACCGGAGGCGTTGGCCAGGCCGCTCGCCGCGACGCCGGCGCGGGCGAGGAGCGGCAGCAGTACGGCGAGGACGGCGGTGCCGATGCGGCCGCCGGCGAGCGCGCCGGTGGCCGCGGGCAGGAAGGCGTACACGACGGCCGCCCAGGCGCGCAGCAGCCGGGACTCGACGAGCGGGCGCGAGGCGAAGTACGCGGTGAACCCGGCCAGCGGCACAGAGGCGACCAGCAGGACGGTGACCGCGAGGCCGGTGGAGCCGAAGAGCACGGAGGCCAGCATCGCGACCAGGGCGAGGTACGGCGGTGCGGACGGGGTGCCGCCCGTGGCCACCGGGTGCCAGGCGTCGAGGTAGTGCGACCACAGCTCGGAGGAGTCGGCGGGGGCGGGCAGCAGGGCGCCGCCCGCGAGCGCGCCGCCGCCCAGCAGGCCCCGGCAGGCGGCCAGGGACACCAGCAGCAGCACCAGGAAGAGCACCGGTCCCGGCTTGCGGCCGATGCGCTTGAGGCGGGCGAACTGCTCGATCTCCATGAAGTCGGCGTCGTCGCCACCGGGTCCGGACTCGACCGCGCCGCCGTGCCGACCGGCCGAGGACACCTCGGGGTCGGAGCGGCCGACGAGGTTGCCCGCGACCTGTTCGACGGTCGCGCGGATGGTCGCGCCGGGCGGCGGGAACAGGGCCCGCATCTCGCCCTTGTCGACCTGCGGGCGGCCTCTCCTGCGCCGCCCGGCGATGATCCGCTCGGGCCGCAGCAGGGTGCCCATGAGGCCGCGGATCTCGTCGACGGCCTGTCCGGGGACCTTGCCGACGAGGTAGGCGAGGGTCCGCAGCAGGGTGCCGAGGACCAGGCGCAGCAGGACCCACGGCAGCGCCGCGGTGCGGGTGTTGACGAGCAGGGTGTAGACGGCGCCCGCCTTGTCCACCTTGTGCGGGGAGGCGGCGGTGCGGCCCACGCAGTCGACGGTGCGGCGCTCGCGGGAGGACGCCTCCGCGTGCCGTACGACGGCCTCGGGGGCGATGAGGACGCGGTGCCCGGCGGCGTTGGCGCGCCAGCACAGGTCGACGTCGTCGCGCATCAGGGGCAGCCTGCGGTCGAACCCGCCCAGCTCCTCGTAGATGTCACGCCGGATCAGCATCCCGGCGGTGGACACCGACAGCACGGGACCCACGTGGTCGTGCTGGCCCTGGTCCTGTTCGCGCCGGTCCAGGCCGGTCCAGCGGCGGCCGGAGTGCGCGATGGTGACGCCGACCTCCAGCAGCTGCCTGCGGTCGTACCAGCCGCGGAGTTTGGGGCCGACGACCGCGACGTCGTCACGGCCGAGTTCGTACTCGTTGTCGACGACCCGCAAGAGCTGGGCGAGGGCGTCGGGTTCGGGCGCGCAGTCGTCGTGCAGCAGCCAGAGCCACTGCACCGGCTCCCCGTGGGGCAGGTCGGGCAGGTCGTAGGCGTCGTCGCGCCAGCTGCGCGTGACGGGGTCCCAGCCGCTGGGGCGCTTCAGGTACGGCAGGTCGTCCGGGGTGAGCACCGGGGCGATGCGGTTGGCCTCGTCGACGGCCTGGCCGAAGCCGGTGCGCCGGGCGAGGTGCAGCACGCGGTCGTCACCGAGGGCGTCGGTGACCAACTCGGCGGAGGTGTCCGCGCTGCCGGTGTCGGCGGCCACGACGCACTGCACGGGACGTTCCTGGCCGAGCAGGCCGGCGAGGGCGTCGGGCAGCCAGCGGGCGCCGTCGTGCGCCACGAGCACGGCGGTCACCACGTGCCGCGGGAACTCGGGCGGGCCGGACGGGTCGGACTCCGACGCGCGCGCCGGTTCGGGCGGCGGTGCGGCAGCGACGTCGTAGTGGGCTGCCGTATGGCTGGGCACGGACATCGAGATACGGCCCCGGTTCGGTGTGGACTGTGATGGACGCCTGTGCCCCGTGGGGGCAGCGGGGCGTCTCGGACGAGCGACCACACTATCGGCTGGCCAGCACAGCGGCCCGCCGCCTGTGGATAACCCACCGGCGACGGGCCGTTCGTGACGTCATGGGGAAGACGATGTGCGGTTTTCCGGGGGCTCCGGCGCCCAGGCCGGGGTCAGACGGCGGCCTTCTTCAGCCGGCGGCGCTCGCGCTCGGACAGACCACCCCAGATGCCGAACCGCTCGTCGTTGGCGAGGGCGTACTCGAGGCACTCGGAGCGCACCTCGCAGGCGAGGCAGACCTTCTTGGCCTCCCGGGTGGAGCCGCCCTTCTCGGGGAAGAAGGACTCGGGGTCGGTCTGGGCGCACAGCGCGCGCTCCTGCCAGCCGAGTTCCTCGTCCGCGTCGTCGACCAGCAGTTGCTGCACCAGCTCGGTCATGTGCGCCCCTCGTCTGTCTTTCGCGTCCCCGTGATGTAGCCGTTACCGATCCCGGCTGAACGACACGAGTGAAATTACAAGTGTGCTGCTCCGGGCGAGTCAAGCTGAGATCTGCTATTGGGCCCCTTATTCACTCTGCGGAACCAAGGCCATGCGGAAAGTGTTCAAATCGGCATAAACCTCGACACGCAGACGAGGCCCGGAGGTCGCCCGACCCCCGGCGCGACCCACGAGGGGCCCGCATCGGGAAGGACGCCCGGGACTTCGATCTCGTTCCGACACGCGCACCGGGGCGTCCCGGATCACGGTCGGATCACAGGATCGCAACGGGGCCGGCGTGCCCGGCATGTGCGCCATGTGTCCCGCACTCCCGGTGAGCAAACCTTTCACCTGAGAGATGAACCGGATGAGGTGAAACATGTCCCATATTCCGGGCGCCGAGTTGACAGTCGGGGTGGTGAGCCGCTGTCCTTGTGGGCATGCTCGCGAACTCGGCACTCACCACGACCCGCACCGCCGGGTCCCCCGGTGCCGCCTCCGTTCGCCGTAGCTGTTGTCGCTGTTCCAGCTGTTGAGCCCAACGCGCTCCGGCTGCCCTTGAGTCCATCCCGACTCGGCTGCTGTCCCCTCCCGCCCCCGATCCGGGGCCACCCTCCCGCTCGTGACCCGGGCGGACGGTACGCGAGACCCCAGCCCCCACTCTTCCGCCGAGGACCCACCGCATCCCATGAACAGCGACAACGACCTCCAGATCGCCGGCGACATCCTCGAGGTCCGGCACCTCCTTCAGCCGCCACGCGAGCACCCGTCCACCGTCGCCGAGTTCGTCGGCCTGGCCCGCTCCGTCGCCGCCGACCGCTCCCAGTGGGAGCACCTCGTCCGGTACGACGCCACGACGCGCTGGTACCACCGGCTGCGCACCGTTCCCCAAGCTCTCGGCTCCGCTCGAGCAGGGGAGACCCCCATCGGTTACGAGGTGTGGCTGCTGTCCTGGGTCCCGGGGCAGGGCAGCGGGTTGCACGACCACGGCCGCTCCTCCGGGGTGCTGACCGTCCTGGAGGGCACGCTGACCGAGCGCACCGAGCGCGGCACGCGCGCGCTGGGGGCGGGCGCCCAGCGGGTGTTCGCGCCGGGGTACGTGCACGAGGTCGTCAACGACACGCTGGAGCCGGCGGTCAGCCTGCACATCTACTACCCGGGTCTGACCGAGATGCCGATGCACCCGGCCACGGCCCCGCACTGCGACGCGCGTCCGGTGTCTGCCTGACGCGTTGTCGTACCCGCCTGCAAGACTTGCCCCATGCGCATTGTGGTTCTGGCAGGCGGCATCGGTGGTGCCCGGTTCCTGCGCGGTCTGAAGCGGGCCGTGCCGGACGCGGACGTCACGGTCATCGGCAACACCGGCGACGACATCCACCTCTTCGGGCTGAAGGTCTGCCCGGACCTCGACACGGTGATGTACACGCTGGGCGGCGGCATCGCCGAGGAGCAGGGCTGGGGGCGGGCCGACGAGACCTTCCACCTCAAGGAGGAGCTCGCGGCGTACGGCGTGGGGCCGGAGTGGTTCGGGCTCGGCGACCGGGACTTCGCCACGCACATCGTGCGCACCCAGATGATGAGCGCCGGCTACCCGCTGAGCGCGGTGACCGAGGCGCTGTGCGACCGGTGGAAGCCGGGGGTGCGGCTGATCCCGATGACCGACGACCGCGTCGAGACCCATGTGGCCGTCGAGCTGGACGGGGAGCGCAAGGCGATCCACTTCCAGGAGTACTGGGTGCGGCTGCGGGCCTCCGTGCCGGCCGAGGCGGTCGTACCGGTCGGCGCCGAGCAGGCCAAGCCGGCGCCGGGTGTGCTGGAGGCGATCGCCGAGGCGGACGTCATCCTCTTCCCGCCGTCCAACCCGGTCGTCTCGATCGGCACGATCCTGGCCGTCCCCGGCATCCGTGAGGCGATCGCCGACGCCGGGGTGCCGGTGATCGGCCTGTCCCCCATCGTCGGGGACGCGCCCGTGCGCGGGATGGCGGACAAGGTGCTCGCGGCGGTCGGCGTGGAGTCCACGGCCGCCGCGGTGGCCGAGCACTACGGCTCGGGTCTGCTGGACGGCTGGCTCGTCGACACGGCGGACGCGGCCTCGGTGGAGCGGGTCGAGGCGGACGGGATCCGCTGCCGGGCGGTGCCGCTGATGATGACCGACGTGGACGCGGCGGCCGGGATGGCGCGCGAGGCGCTGGCGCTGGCGGAGGAGGTGCGGGGAGCGTGAGCGGCACGCCGCCGGCGGCGGACCCGGGTGCCGGCGCCGCGCCCGGATACCGGGTCTGGGCGGTCGCCGGGCTGCCCGAGGTGCGCGAGGGCGACGATCTCGCCAAGCTGATCGCCGCCGCCGAGCCGGGGCTGGCCGACGGAGACGTGCTGCTGGTCACCTCGAAGATCGTGTCCAAGGCGGAGGGACGGCTCGTCGAAGCGGCCGACCGGGAGGCCGCGATCGACGCCGAGACCGTGCGGGTCGTCGCCCGGCGCGGGCCGCTGCGGATCGTCGAGAACCGCCAGGGACTCGTCATGGCGGCGGCCGGCGTCGACGCCTCCAACACCCGCCCCGGCACGGTGCTGCTGCTGCCCGAGGACCCGGACGGGTCCGCGCGGGCGCTGCGGGAGGGGCTGCGGGACGCCCTCGGCGTCACCGTAGGGGTGATCGTCACCGACACCTTCGGACGGCCCTGGCGCGCGGGACTCACGGACGTCGCCATCGGCGCCGCCGGGGTCCGCGTGCTCGACGACCTGCGGGGCGGCACGGACGCCCACGGCAACCCGCTCAGCGCCACCGTCGTCGCCACCGCCGACGAACTGGCCGCCGCCGGCGACCTGGTCAAGGGCAAGGCGGCCGGGCTGCCCGTCGCCGTCGTACGCGGACTGCCGCACGTCGTGGCCGACGACGACGGAACGGGCGCGCGGGCCCTGGTGCGCGAGGCGCGCGACGACATGTTCCGGCTCGGCACCTCCGAGGCCGTACGGGAGGCGGTGACCGGTCGCCGGACCGTACGGTCCTTCACCGACGAGCCCGTCGACCCCGGCGCGGTACGGCGCGCGGTGGCCGCGGCGGTGACCGCGCCCGCGCCGCACCACACCACGCCGTGGCGGTTCGTGCTGCTGGAGTCGGCCGGGGCGCGGACGCGGCTGCTGGACGCGATGCGGGAGGCCTGGATCGCGGACCTGCGGCGGGACGGCAAGAGCGAGGAGTCGATCGCCCGGCGCGTCCGGCGCGGGGACGTGCTGCGCAACGCGCCGTACCTGGTGGTGCCGTGCCTCGTCATGGACGGCTCGCACACCTACGGCGACGCGCGGCGGGACGGTGCCGAGCGGGAGATGTTCGTGGTGGCGGCCGGCGCCGGGGTGCAGAACTTCCTGGTCGCGCTGGCCGGGGAGCGCCTGGGCTCGGCATGGGTGTCGTCGACGATGTTCTGCCGCGACGTGGTGCGCGAGGTGCTGGACCTTCCACCCGGGTGGGACCCGATGGGGGCGGTCGCGGTCGGGGACCCGGCGGAGCAGCCGAGGCCGCGTCCGGAGCGGGAGGCCGGGGCGTTCGTCGAGGTGCGGTGACTCCCCGCCCGTCTCCGCTCCGCCCGCGACCGCTGCCCGCGGCCGCTTGCCGTGCAAGACCCCCTAAGCTCTTAGGGCATCTTCGGCTTCCTCGGGACCTCATTCGTGTCAGGACGTTTCGCTCCCCGGCCGACGCGTACGACCGTGCGCGGCGGGCATGTCGCCGTGCCCTCCCCGGCCGGCGCGCCGGGTGCCTCGGGTGCGTCGGGCTCCTCCCGCGGGGCGCCCCGGTCCGCCGCGGCGCCGGGACGGGTGCGGACGTGGACACCGGAGGAACCGCTCGACCTGGGGCTGGTGCTCGGGCCGCTGCGGCGCGGGGCGGGTGATCCGACGTTCCGGGCGATGCCGGACGGATCGGTGTGGCGGACCAGCCGGACACCGCTGGGTCCGGGCACGCTGCGGGTCTCGACGCGGGGCGGTCAGGTGCGCGGCGAGGCCTGGGGGCCCGGCGCCGAGTGGCTGCTGGAGCGGTTGCCGGAGCTGCTCGGGGCGGCCGACGACCCGTCGGAGTTCGCGCCCCGTCACCGGTTGCTGGCGCTGGCGCGGCACCGCAGACCCGGGTTGCGGTTGACGCGGACCGGGCTGGTGCTGGAGTCGCTGATCCCGTCGATCCTGGAGCAGAAGGTCACCACCGCCGAGGCGTACGAGGGCTGGCGGCTGCTCGTGCGCCGGTTCGGGGAGCCGGCGCCGGGGCCCGCACCGGGGCGGATGCACGTGATGCCGGAGCCGCGGGCGTGGGCGCTGATTCCCTCCTGGGAGTGGCACCGGGCCAACGTCGACAACAAGCGGGCGTCGACGATCCTGCGGGCCGTACGGGTCGCCGCGCGGCTGGAGGAGGCGGTGCGGATGCCTCCGGAGGCGGCGCAGCGACGGCTGGAGCTGGTGCCCGGGATCGGGCCGTGGACGTCGGCGGAGACCGTGCAGCGCAGTCACGGGGCGCCGGACGCGGTGACCGTCGGGGACCTGCATCTGCCCGGGATCGTCGGGTGGGCGCTGGCCGGGGACCGGGACGCGGACGACGCGGCGATGCTCGCGCTGCTCGAGCCGTACGCGGGACAGCGGCACCGGGCGGCCCGGCTGATCCTGCTCAGCGGCCGGGTCCCTCCGCGGCGCGCGCCGCGGATGCCGAAGGGCGACATCAGGGGGCTGTGAGCCGGGCGCTCAGCGCGCCGGGCCTCCCGTCGCCACGTCCCCGCCCACCCTCACCGGTCCGGTCACTGGTCCGATCACTGGTCCGACGAGAAGCGCACCGCCCCCGCCGGGATCCTGGCGTCGCACCAGACACGTACGCCCTCCCGCAGTTCGTTGTCGGCGCCGATCACCGCGCCGTCGCCGATGACCGTGCCGGTGAGGACGGAGCGTTCGCCGACGCGGGCGCGGGCGCCGATGAGCGAGTCCGTGACGACGGCGCCCGGCTCGATGACGGCGCCGGGCAGGATCGCGCTGCCGGACACCCGCGCGCCTTCGGCGACGAAGGCGCCCTCGCCCACCACCGTGCCGCCGGTGAGCTTGGCGTCGGGCGCGACGACGGCCGTCGGCAGGACCAGCCGGTCACCGCAGCGGCCGGGGACGGCCGGGGACGGGGCGCGGCCGAGGACCAGGTCCGCCGAGCCGCGCACGAAGGCCGCCGGGGTCCCGAGGTCCAGCCAGTAGGTGGAGTCCACCATGCCCTGGAGGTGCGCCCCGGCGGACAGCAGGCCGGGGAACGTCTCGCGCTCCACCGAGACCGGCCGGCCCTGCGGGATGGTGTCGATGACCGAGCGGCGGAAGACGTACGCCCCCGCGTTGATCTGGTCGGTGACGATCTCCTCGGGGGTCTGCGGTTTCTCCAGGAAGGCGAGGACGCGTCCCGTGGCGTCGGTGGGGACCAGGCCGTAGGCCCGCGGGTCGGTCACCTTCGTCAGGTGCAGGGAGACGTCCGCGCCGGTCTCCTCGTGGGTGCGCACCAGCGCCCCGATGTCGAGGCCGGTCAGGATGTCGCCGTTGAAGACGAGCACCGGCTCGTGCGGGCCGGAGCGCAGGCGCGAGGCGACGTTGCGGATCGCGCCGCCGGTGCCGAGGGGCTCCTCCTCGGTGACGTACTCCAGGTGGAGCCCGAGCGAGGAGCCGTCGCCGAAGTACGGTTCGAAGACCTCCGCCAGGTAGGACGTGGCGAGCACGATGTGGTCGACGCCCGCCGCTCTCGCCCGCGCCAGCTGGTGCGTGAGGAACGGCACCCCGGCGGCCGGGACCATGGGTTTCGGGGTGTGCACCGTGAGCGGGCGCAGCCGGGTTCCCCTGCCGCCGACCAGGAGGATCGCTTCTGTCACCTGTCGTCTCTGCTTCCTGCCGGGACCGGCCGATCTGTGCTTCGGCCGGTCAGTGTATGCAGACCGTTCTCCGATGCCTTGTACGGCCGTGCGGTGTTCCGGCCTCAGCGTCCCTGGTAGCCCGCCGCGGCCTTGCGGGCCGAACCGAGCTTTCCGTAGAGCAGCTTTCCTGGGCACTCGGTGGCGAAGCCGTCCCGGTGGCCGGAGATCACGTTCAAATGCGCGTTCTTACCTTTTGCGTAGAGATTCCCACCGCCGGACGTGAGATATGTCTTGGCGAGGGGGTTCATCCCGTAGAGGCCGAGCTTCCAGGCGGCCAGCCGGGCGACGGCCGTCACCGTGGCCGCGGGCGGGCTGGACTTGGTGAAGGTGCCGATGACGGCGACCCCCATGCTGTCGGTGTTGAACCCCATGGTGTGGGCGCCCCGGACGGCCTTGGCGACGCCGCCGGCCCGGCCCTCGTAGATGGTTCCGCACTTGTCGACGAGGAAGTTGTAGCCGATGTCCCGCCAGCCCATGCTCTTGACGTGGTACCGGTAGATGCCGCGGATGACCGACGGGGCCTGCGCGCAGGTGTAGTTGTTGCCCGAGGCGGTGTGGTGGACGAAGGCCGCCTTGACCTTGCTGGTGTACACGAAGCCCTGCTCGCGCAGCGACTCGTCCGCCCCCCAGCCGCGGCGGGTGGTGATGCTCGGCCGCGGCCCGATGTACGGCTGGGCACGCTGACGGTCCGTCAGCTCGTCACCGCGCAGGGCGAACAGCTCGCGCTCGGTCTCCGCGCGGTCGAGTGCCGGGATCCTGGTGGCGCCGAGCGGGACGAGTTCGGCGTTGGCCTCGGACGCGGCGGCCGCCTCCGCGCTCATTCCGCCGGCGGGAGGCGGGTCGGCCGGCGGGCCCTGCGACGGGGCCTCGGCGTCCGGGTCGACGAGTTCCAGGCGCAGGCCGGAGGGGAGCGGAACGGGCGGGGCGCCCCGGTCGCCGGTGTCCGCGCTGACGCGCAGGTCGACGCCGTCGGAGTCGCCCACCCACAGGGGGGCCGTGGCGCCGCGCACCCGGCCGTTGGCGCGCTCGGGGGTGTCGGGGTCGGCGCCGTGGTCGGCGTTGTGGGCTTCGATGTCCTGCCAGCCGGACCAGGCGCCGGTGGCGGCGGCACGGGTGCGCACCTGGACACTGCCGTGCAGTTCGGTGTCGACGTCGTCCCAGACGACGCCGACCAGCGAGAAGTGCCGTACGGCGGAGCGGTACAGGCCCTGGAGGGGGGCGTGGCCGAGCACACGGGCGGGGGTGAGGGGGACCAGGGGCAGGGACAGGGTGCTGCCGGGGACGGCCGGCCCGGCGGAGACCGGGCGGGCGGACGCGGGGTGGGCGGAGGCCGGGTGGGCGGAGGCCGGGTGGGCGGACGCAGTGGCCGCGGCGAGGGGGAGGGCGAGGGCTGTCGCGCAGGAGACACCGACCGAGGAGGCAAGGATTCCGTATCGACGCATGCCCCTGATCTTGGACATAGTCATACATATATGTCCATTGGGGAGTTGACGCGTCGTCTACTGCCGTTGCGCCGAACCGGTGGCCCCGTCACGCCCTGCGCGGACGCGGCCCCGCGTACGCTTGCGCGGATGAACGCCACCGAACGCACCCCCGCCGACCTGCTGCGTTCCGCGCTCGCCGCGGACCCCGGACGCCCCCTGGTGACCTTCTACGACGATGCCACGGGGGAACGCGTCGAACTGTCCGTGGCCACCTTCGCCAATTGGGTGGCCAAGACCGCGAACCTGCTCCAGGGCGACCTGGCCGCCGGACCGGGCGACCGGGTCGCGCTGCTGCTGCCCGCGCACTGGCAGACGGCCGTGTGGCTGCTGGCGTGCGCCTCGGTGGGCGCGGTCGCGGACATGGACGGGGATCCGGCGGCGGCCGACGTGGTGGTGAGCGGGCCCGGCGCCCTGGACGCCGCGCGGGCCTGCTCCGGGGAGCGGGTCGCGCTGGCGCTGCGGCCGCTGGGCGGGCGGTTCCCGCAGCCGCCGGAGGGCTTCCTCGACTACGCGGTCGAGGTGCCGGGACAGGGAGACCGGTTCGCGCCCTTCGCGCCGGTGGACCCGGAGGGGGCGGCGCTGATCGTGGCCGGGGCGGAGTACACGGGGGCGGAGGTCGTGGAGCAGGCGCGGGCGGACGCTCCGGCGCTGGACCTGACGGGTCCGGGGTCCCGGCTGCTGTCCGGGCTGCCGTACGACACCTGGCAGGGGCTGAGCGCGGGCCTCTACGCACCGCTGGCCGCCGGCGGCTCGGTGGTGCTGTGCCGCAACCTCGACCGGCTGCCCGAGGACGCCCTGGCCCAGCGCATCGAGAGCGAACGGGTCACGGCTACGGCCCGGTGACGTCGGAGCGGCCCCGCCCGCGCGGCGGGCCGCCCCCCACCACCCGCACGAAAGTGCCGCCGCGCGCCGCCTCCCCCTCACCCGTTCGGCTCAGCAGCATCCGGCCCCGGTGGCCGGGGCGGGGCATCGTCGTAGCAGGCAGGACGGCACGCTCCTACGGCACGGGGGGTGGATCAGACGTGACCCGCAGCGCAGGGACGCCAGGTGGGCCGCCGGAGGACCGGGCCGGGGCCGGGAGGCCGGTGGGGCTCATACCCGGGCGGCCACGGCGGTGGGTGCGGTACGGCGCGCTCGGGGCGGCCGTCCTCGTCGTGGTGGCCGCCGGCGTGGGGTGGGGGGTGTACACCCGGCTCAACGGCAACATCACCGCGGACGAGGCGGCCGCGGCCGAGCTGCGGCGGTACGAGAAGGAGCGGCCGAGCGCCCTGGTGAAGGACGCGCAGAACATCCTGCTGATCGGGTCGGACACGCGCGCGGGGAGCGGCAACGGCCGGTACGGGCGGGACTCGGGGACCGAACGGTCCGACACCACGATCCTGTTGCACCTGGCCGCCGACCGGCACACCGCCACCGCAGTGTCGCTGCCCCGCGACCTGATGGTGCGGGTGCCCGGCTGCCACCGCCCCGACGGCCGTCTGTCCGCTCCGATGTACACCGCGTTGAACGCCGCCTTCGCGGTGGGGGGTTCGGCCTGCACGATCCGCACCGTCGAGAAGCTGACGGGCATCCGGATCGACCACCACGTCGTGATCGACTTCAGCGCGTTCAAGGAGATGGTCGACGCGGTCGACGGCGTCGAGGTGTGCCTCACCGAGCCCATAGACGACAAGGCCGCCAGGCTGCGGCTGCCCGCGGGCCGGGTGACGCTCGACGGCGAGCAGGCGCTCGGCTACGTCCGGGCCCGCAAGTCGCTCGGCGACGGCAGCGACACCGAGCGGATGGAGCGTCAGCAGCGCTTCCTCGGCGCCCTCGTCAACACGGTGTGGAGCAACGACGTGCTGCTCAACCCGGCGAAGCTGTATCCGGTGCTGGACGCGGCCACCTCGTCGCTGACGACGGACCCGGGCCTGGCGAGCCTGCGCGGCCTGTACGACCTGGTGCGCGGACTCCGCAAGATCCCCACCGAACGGGTCCAGTTCCTGACGGTCCCGCGGGAGTCGTACGTCTACGACGCCAACCGCGACCAACTCGTGGAGCCGGACGCCGAAAAACTCTTCGCGCGACTGCGCCGGGACGCTCCCGTGGAGGTCGTGAAGGAAACCACATCGGATTCCGGCGCAAAAAGCCGCAATCCGGCTGCCGCGGATTCACCGTCCTCACGGGAAAGCGATTCTTTTCCGCAGTCGGCCGACTACGCCGCGTACATTTTCGTGGGCAGATCCGACGACGGGATGCGCGCCGCTCCCCCCTGGCTCACACCCTCTCCCACGCCCACGTTCCGCGGCAACACCGCGGCGGAGGACTCCTGCGGGTAAAGCCACGGCCAAAGCCGAACTTTTGTCCAAGGAAATGGGCGGATTGCCCGGTTGTAGGGCCGTGCAATTTGTCACCGGCGTCGCTCTGGGCCGAACCGGCCGGATAGTGTGAGCGATCCGGTGCACCAAGCCGCGAGGTCCTTCCTGGGGTCGTGCACTGAGTGACCAGACCTGAGCGCCTTGTAGGGGGAAGGCGCCGCGTGGCCCCGACGGAGGATCGGACAACCGTGGACGCGCAAGGCCGTGGGCGGGCGGACAACATCGACCCCGCAGACCAGTGGGTGCTCAATCCGAACACCGGCGAATACGAATTGCGACTGACCCCTTCCGCTGCGCAACCGGCGGTTCCGGGTCCGCGGAGAGCCGGCTCCCGGAACGGCGGCGCGGCGCGCGGCCGGAGCGCGACGGCGCCGGCCCGGCAGCGCGCGGAGGCCCCGGGCCGCCAGGCGCCCGGCCGCGACGCCCCGGGCCGGGACGCCCCGGGCCGCGAGGTGCCGCAACCGCGCCGCCGGCGGCCCGTGCCGGAGGAGCCGCTGCCGGGGCGGCGCGGACGCCGCCCGGCGAAGAAGTCGAAGGCGAAGAAGGCCCTGCTGTGGACCGGCGGTTCGCTCGCCTTCGTACTGGTGGCGGCGTCGGTGGGCGGCTACCTCTACATCAAGCACCTCAACGACAACATCACCTCCGTCTCCGACGACGGCGCGAGCACCGGTGGCTTCCAGAAGGACAAGGCGATCAACATCCTGCTGATCGGCACCGACAAGCGCACCGGCAAGGGCAACGACAAGTACGGCGACAAGGGCAGCGTCGGCCACGCCGACACCAGCATCCTGCTGCACGTCTCCAAGGACCGCTCCAACGCGACCGCGCTGAGCATCCCCCGCGACCTGATCGTCAACGTCCCGGACTGCCCGACCCGGCAGCCCGACGGCTCCACCAAGGTCATCCCGGGCACGGACAACGTCCGCTTCAACACGAGCCTCGGCCAGGACGACCGTACGCCGAGCTGCACCATGCGCACGGTCACCGCGCTGACCGGGATCAAGCCGGACGACTTCATGGTCGCCGACTTCAACGCGATCAAGACGCTGACGACGGCCGTCGGCGGTGTCGACGTGTGCCTGGGCAAGGACATCAACGACAAGGACTCGCACCTCAATCTGAAGAAGGGCACGCAGCACATCGAGGGCGAGACGGCGCTCGCCTTCGTGCGCACCCGGCACGCGGTCGGCTTCGGCGGCGACCTGAGCCGCATCCAGCTCCAGCAGCAGTTCCTCAGCGCGCTGATGCGGAAGCTGAAGGACAACGACACGCTCACCAGCCCGACGAAGATGGTGGACGTCGCGGAGGCGGCCACCAAGGCGCTGACCGTCGACTCGAAGATCGACAGCATCGGCAAGCTCAAGGACCTGGGCATGGAGCTGGGCAAGCTCAACCCCAAGAACCTGACCTTCACCACGGTTCCGGTGATAGACAACCCGGCCGAGAAGGTGCACGCGACGGTGGTCCTCAAGAAGCCGTCGGCCCCCCAGGTCTTCCAGATGGTCCGCGACGACGTCTCCTTCACGGAGGTCAAGCAGCAGAAGAAGAAGGAGAAGGCCGCCGAGGCCGCCCGTCTGAAGGGCCCTCAGTCGGCCGCCTCCGAGGTGCGGGTGCGGATCATGAACGGCGGGGCGGTCGCCGGCAGCGCTCAGGAAACTCTTACCTGGTTGCAGGTGAATGAGGGGGTGCAGAAGTCCGAGAACGCCGGCAACGCACCGCAGGCACTGAGCAAGACCACGCTCGAGTACGCCCCCGACCAGGCCGCCCAGGCGCGCAAGCTCGCCGCGATCATGGGGCTGTCCGGGTCGGCGCTGAAGCCGGGCGAGAGCGTGACCAACTCCCAGGGCCTGCCCGCGATGACGCTGACTCTCGGCAAGGACTTCCAGGGTGCGGGCATTCCGCTCACGCCTCCGACGAAGGCGCCGGAGGACGTGCAGAAGTCCACAGCGGACAAGGTTCAGTGCGCCAAGTGACCTGACGGGCCTGTCTTGCGTCTATCAGAGCGCGGGGCAGGCCCGTCGGCGGCGCAAGGGTGGGGAGGCAGGGGACATGACGCAGAGCAGTGTGCGCGGGGAGGGGACGCGGTCGAACGTCCGGCGTGCGCGTGGTCTGGACTGGGCGGACGGGCCGCCGCGGGAGGACGCGGCGGAGCCGGACGGCGACGGCTCGGGCAGAGGCGGGGACCGGCGGCCCGGCCACGGCCACCGGGGCGGCGGCAAGCGCCGCGTACTGCGCTGGTCCGCAACGACGCTGGCGCTGCTGATACTTGGCACGGCGGCCGCCGGATACCTCTACTACGAGCACCTCAACGGCAACATCCGCAAGGGGCAGCGCAGCAGCGGCGACGCCAAGGCGCAGCGGTCCGAGCCGAACGCGGCCGGCCAGACGCCCCTGAACATCCTGCTGATCGGCTCCGACAGCCGTGCCTCCGACGAGAACGTGAAGCTGGGCGGCAGCCGGGAGAACCGCAACAACCCGCCGCTGGGCGACGTGCAGATGCTGATCCACCTGTCCGCGGACCGCAAGAGCGCCGCCGTGGTGAGCATCCCCCGCGACACCCGGGTCACCATCCCCAAGTGCACCGACCCCGACACCGGCCGGGTCTATCCCGAGACCACCGACATCATCAACGTGTCGCTGGCCCGCGGCGGCGCCGGCTGCACGCTCGCCACCTGGGAGAACCTCACCGGTGTCTACATCGACCACTGGATGACGATCGACTTCGCGGGCGTGGTGAAGATGGCGGACGCCATCGGCGGCGTCGAGGTCTGCGTGAACCAGAACGTGTGGGACCACCCGCTGCCCGGCGTGCCCGGCGGCTCCGGCCTGAAGATGACGGCCGGGACCCACAAGGTCAAGGGCGAGCAGGCCCTGCAGTGGCTGCGCACCCGGCACGCGTGGGGCAGTGACCTCCTGCGCGCCCGGGCCCAGCACATGTACATGAACTCGATGATCCGCACGCTGAAGGGCCAGGACGTCTTCACCGGCACCGGCCGGCTGATGGACCTGGCGGAGGCGGCCACCAAGTCGCTGAAGGTCTCCGAGGAGATCGGCACGGTCAAGAAGCTGTACGGCCTGGGCATGCAACTGAAGACGGTCCCGACGGACCGCATCACCATGACGACGATGCCCAACGTCGCCGACCCGCAGAACCGCGACCACGTCGTACCGGACGGCGGCAACGCCGAGAAGGTGTGGCGGATGCTCCGCGACGACGTGCCCTTCGACGACAAGGGCACGTCCTCCGGTGCGAAGGACGCGGAGAAGAAGGCGTCGGACGAGGCGGAGGCGGTCAAGGACCCGTCGGTCCCGGCCGACCGGCTCGGCGTGGTGGTGCAGAACGCCACCCGGACCGCCACCGAGGCCCCGGTGAGCGGCCGGGCGAGCGCGATCAGCGGGGAGCTCGTGCGGAAGGGCTTCGGCCGGGCGACCGCCGACGGCTCGGCGGCGCTGTCCGCGGACGAGACGGTGGTGCGCTACCCGAGCGCGGAACTGGAGGGCGACGCCCAGAGCGTCGCCAAGGCGCTGGGTCTTCCCATGAGTTCGGTGAGGAAATCGACCGACGTGTCGGGCGTCACCGTCGTCGTGGGCGCCGACTGGCGTACGGGCACGGCGTACCCGAAGCAGTCCGCGCCGAAGGCCGGTGACCTCCCCGGCAACTCCGACGCCCTCAACGGCGCGGACTCCGGCCAGTGCATGGACGTGTACGCGCCCTACCGCTGGTAGCGGCCGTACACGGGGGAATGGGCCCCTCTCCGGCGACGGGAGGGGCCCTTTCGTGCAGGTGGGCGCGTAGGGGCCCGGTGCGCGGCGGTCAGTCGGCGGCGAGGACCGCCGGGCGCCGGGAGGCGATGACCTTGCGCGCCAGCGCGCGGGGGCTGGTGAGGAAGCCCCAGCCCCAGGACAGGTGCATGGTGGCCAGGGCGACCGGTATCCGCAGCCGGGCCTTCGGCGGCAGCCCCCGGCCCGCGGGCACGGACCCGGCGAGGATCGCCGCCAGATAGCCGCCGGGGACCACGAAGCCCCAGGGGGTCAGCGCCGCGCCGACCACGATCCCGGCAGCGATCGCGCACAACGCGGTCGGCGGGGCGAGGTAGCGCAGGTTGATGGAACCCTCGTGGTAGCGGGCGACGACGTGCCGCCAGCGGCCGTAGTCCTTGTACTGCCTGGCGAGGGCCCGCACGCTCGGACGGGGCCGGTAGGAGACCCTGAGCTCCGGCGAGAACCAGATCAGGCCGCCCGCCTCCCGGATGCGGAAGTTGAGCTCCCAGTCCTGGGCGCGGATGAACTCCTCGTTGTAGCCGCCCTGCTGCTCCAGGGCCTCGCGCCGGAAGACACCGAGGTAGACGGTCTCGGCCGGGCCCGCCTGCCCACCGGTGTGGAAGGCGGCGTTGCCGACCCCGATCTTCGAGGTCATCGCGGCGGCGACCGCGTGCTCCCAGTCGTTCTCGCCCTCGGCGTGCATGAGACCGCCGACGTTCTGCGCGCCGGTCTCCTCCAGGAGCCGTACGGCCGTGGCGATGTAGTTCGGCGAGAGCATCCCGTGGCCGTCGACGCGCACCACGATCGGGTGGCGGGAGGCCTTGATCGCGGCGTTGAGCGCGGCGGGGGTGCGGCCGGTCGGGTTGGGGACCGTGTGCACGCGCGGGTCCTCCCGGACGAGCGCGGCGGCGATCTCGTCCGTGCGGTCCGCGGACGGGCCGAGGGCGATCACCACCTCCATCTCGCCGTCGTACTCCTGCGCGAGGATCGCTTCGACGGCTCCGCGCAGATGCCGCTCCTCGTTCAGGACGGGCATGATCACAGACACGGCGGGGAGCCGCACGTCGGGCTTGGCGTTCATAGGGGGCTCACGTTACCGCGAACGGGGGACACCGGTGCGCGCGCCGGGGTCGCCGCACCGGGCCGCAGATCGTATGGGCCTACGGTGCTCACGGTGCCCACCCACGCCGTAAGCGGAGGTGTCCCCCATGTCCACCACTTCGCCCCGGCCTCCCGCGCCGCCGCGGCAGCGACCGCGGCCGTCCCCCGTTCCCTCACGTCCGTCCGGCCCGCCGCACGCGCCCGTACGGCGGAGAAGGCCGCGATGGGCCATGCGGGCGGTGACAACGCTGTCGGTGGTGGTGCTCGCCTCCGCCGGGATCGGTCACGCGGTCGTCTCCAGCCTGGACGCGGACATCGCCCGGGTCGACCCCTTCAGGGACATGAAGAACCGCCCGCAGTCGGGCCACGGCATGAACGTGCTGCTGGTCGGCACCGACGGCCGGGACCGCATCAGCGCGCAGGAGCGGCGCAAGTACCGGCTGGGCGGGCAGCCCTGCCACTGCACCGACACCATGATGATCGTGCACCTGTCGGAGGACCGGGAGCGGGCCAGCGTGGTCAGCCTGCCGCGGGACTCCTTCGCCGAGATCCCCGCGCACGTCGACCAGAACACCGGCAGGCGGCACGGGGCGCACCCGGTGAAGCTGAACGCGGCGTACGCGGAGGGCGGGCCGAACCTCACCGTGCGCACGGTGGAGGAGATGACCCGTCTGAAGATCGACCACTACCTGGAGGTCGACTTCACCACCTTCATGCGGACCGTGGACGTCCTGGGCGGGGTGCGGATGTGCACCGCCGAACCGCTGAAGGACGCCTACACGGGCCTGGACCTGCCCGCGGGCACGCACACGCTCAACGGCGGCCAGGCGCTGCAGTACGTCCGCTCCCGGCACGTCGACGGCGCCAGCGACCTGGGCCGGATGAAGCGCCAGCAGCGCTTCCTGGCCGCGCTGATCGAGCGGGCGACCTCCTCCCGGGTGCTCCTCAACCCGATGAGGTTCCGGGACGTGACCCGCGCGGTGCTCGGCTCGGTGCGCGCGGACAAGGGCTTCCACACGGACGAACTGCTGGACCTCGGGCGGGCGATGCGGACCTTCTCCCCCTCCTCGTCGGAGTTCACGACCGTCCCGCTCGCGCAGACCGAGTACTCCGTGAAGGGCCTCGGCTCGACGGTGAAGTGGGACCGGGCCGCAGCCGACCGGCTCTTCCGGGCGCTGCGCGAGGACCGGCCGCTGGCCGCGCACCGCCCTCGGCAGCCGAACCGGCCGGTGCCCGTGGAGGTCGCCCCGCGGGAGATCCGCGTCCAGGTGGAGAACGGGACCCGCACGATGGGGCTCGGCAGGCGGGTGGACGCCGCGCTGGCGGCGGCCGGGTTCCGTGCCACGGGGGCGCCGGTGGACGCCGAGGAGCGGGCGGTGAAGCGGACCGTGGTGCTCTACGACCCGCGCTGGGACCGCTCGGCGAGGTCGCTCGCCGCCGCACTGCCGGGCAGCGAACTGCGGGCGGCGCCGGGGCAGGGCGCCATGCTCAAGGTGATCGCGGGTGCCGACTTCCGCCAGGTGCGCAAGGTCCGGGTCGAGGACCCGGTCCGGGCGGCCGCGGCGGTGGTGACGGGCGACGAGGTCGTCTGCCGCTGACCGGGCCGGGGCCCGTGCTTGTGGGGGCTGTGCCGGCCGGGGCTCTTCCGGGACCTGTGTGCGCCGCGCTCCCCGTGTTCCTTTTCTCAGTCCTCGTAGCCCTCGGCGGCGCGCTTCTCCCGCAGCTCCCTGATCGCGCGGCGGCGGGCCAGGCGGTGGGTGCGGCGGATCTGGGCCTCCTGGTAGCGCCGCTTGTCGCGCTCGGACTCCGGGACGACCGGCGGCACGGCGCGCGGCTTGCCGTCGGCGTCCACGGCGGCGAAGACCAGGTAGGCCGAGCCGACCTGGGTGGCCGGGGTGGACTCGTTCCAGCGCTCGGCGAGGACCCGCACGCCGACCTCCATCGAGGTCCGGCCGGTCCAGTTGACCTGGGCCTTCACATGCACGAGGTCCCCGACCCGAACCGGCTCCAGGAAGACCATCTCGTCCATGGACGCGGTGACGGCGGGGCCGCCGCTGTGCCGGCCGGCCACCGCGCCCGCCGCGTCGTCGACCAGTTTCATGATCACACCGCCGTGCACGGTCCCGAGGAGGTTCGTGTCGTTGTGGGTCATGATGTGGCTGAGTGTGGTCCGGGACGCCGAAGTCGGCTTGCCCGGGATATCCGTCGTTCCGGATTCCACGGCAGGGGCCTGGTGTGTCATGCCCTCCACCTTATGCCGCGGCCGCATCGGGGGAATTTGTGTCAGCTTCGCAACAGGGGCGCCCTTATTTTCCGACGGGCCTTGTAAGGCACACCGCCGGGGCGGGCACACTGGGGCCCATGAATGATTGGCCCGAGGGATGGTCCGACAGCAACCGCGGCCCCCGCTACGGACGTGGCAGTGCCGGCGCGCAGCCTGAGAGCGCCCGCGTGATGCGCCAGGTGCGGCGCGGCCCGGGGGCGCCCAGGCAGGGCGGCGCCTACAGGGGCGGCCCGGGCGGCCCCGGTCCCTCGGCGCCGCCGTACGGGGTCCCGCAGCAGCCGTCGTACGTCGACGGCCAGGGCCACGACGACTACGACAGCGGCTACAACACCGGCCAGGTCTACGGCCGTCCCGGAGGCGGCGGTCCCGCCGGACCGGACGACGGCTACATCCGCGGACCGCGCCCCGCGAACTGGGGCCGCCGCATCAGGCTGACCTTGACCACCCTGGTCACCCTGCTCCTGGTCGCCACCGTGGCGACCTACTTCTGGGCCGACTCCAAGCTCAACCGCCAGGTCGACCTGTCCAAGGTCATCGACCGGCCGGCCACCGGCGACGGCACGAACTACCTGATCGTCGGCTCCGACAGCCGCGCCGGGATGTCCGCCGAGGACAAGAAGAAGCTGCACACCGGCTCCGCCGAGGGCAAGCGCACCGACTCGATGATGATCCTGCACGTCGGGTCCAACGGCGACACGCTGATCTCGCTGCCGCGCGACTCGGACGTCGAGATCCCCTCCTACAAGGGGTCGGGGTCGGGCAAGGTCTACCCGGGCCGGGGCCGGCACACGAAGCTGAACGCCGCGTACGCCGAGGACGGGCCGACGCTGCTGGTGCGCGCCATCGAGTTCAACACCGGTCTGCACATCGACCACTACGTCGAGATCGGCTTCGCCGGCTTCGCCAACATCGTGGACGCGGTGGGCGGGGTCGAGATGAACATCGACCAGCCCTTCAAGGACAAGTACTCCGGCGCGGACTTCAAGGCGGGCAAGCAGACCCTGAACGGCCAGCAGGCCCTGGCCTTCGTCCGGACCCGGCACGCGTTCGCGGCCTCCGACCTCCAGCGCACCAAGAACCAGCAGAAGTTCCTCTCGGCCCTGGCCCACCAGGTCGCCACCCCGTCGACGGTGCTGAACCCGTTCAAGCTCTACCCGACCATGGGCGCGGGCCTGGACTCCCTGATCGTCGACAAGGACATGGGCCTGTGGGACCTGGCCTCCATGTTCTGGGCGATGAAGAGCGTCAGCGGCGGCGAGGGCAAGTCCATGAACATGCCCATATCGGGTTCCTCGGGCGGCAACCTCCTCTGGGACAAGGCCAAGGTGAAGACGCTGGTGAACGAGCTGAACAACGACCAGCAGGTGACCGTCTCCGGCAACTGACCGGCCCGCGCGGCTCCGCACCACCGGGCCGCGGTCGGGAAGACGGGACGGCGTGGAAGAGCCCCGCGGTGTGCGACCGCGGGGCTCCGTCGTGCGGGCCGGGGATCCGGTCACATGCCGACGCCCGCCATCGTCCGGCACATCTCCGGGGCGGGCCCCGCGCCCCTACGTCGTACGCCCGCCCGGGCCCCCGCGCCATCGGACGGAACCACAGGATCCGGTACCGCCGCCCGGGTGAGCGGCACCGGCCGGGCCCCGGCCCGCGCCCGCGATCGCGATCGCGATCGCACCCGCACCCCGCGTATCGCGAGCCGCGAGCCGCGAGCCGCACCATGCACCCGCACCCGCACCCGCACCCGCACCCGCACCCGCACGCAAACAGCCCCCGGTGTCCACCGGGGGCTGCTTCAGTGCCGGGTCGGCATGCGCGCGTTGTTACGGCAGGTTGCGCGCCATGACGATGCGCTGCACCTGGTTCGTGCCCTCGTAGATCTGGGTGATCTTGGCGTCGCGCATCATGCGCTCGACCGGGTAGTCGCGGGTGTAGCCGTAGCCGCCGAGGAGCTGGACCGCGTCCGTGGTGACCTCCATGGCCACGTCCGAGGCGAAGCACTTGGCCGCCGCGCCCTGGAAGGTGAGGTCGGAGTCGTTCCGCTCGGACTTGGCCGCCGCCGCGTAGGTCAGCTGGCGGGCGGCCTCGATCTTCATGGCCATGTCCGCGAGCATGAACTGGATGCCCTGGAAGTCGGCGATCGGCTTGCCGAACTGCTTGCGCTCCTGGACGTAGCCCTTGGCGTAGTCGAGGGCGCCCTGGGCGATGCCGAGGGCCTGCGCCGCGATGGTGATGCGGGTGTGGTCCAGGGTCTTCATCGCCGTCGCGAAGCCCGTGCCCTCCTCGCCGATCATGCGGTCGGCGGGGATGCGGACGTTGTCGAAGTAGACCTCGCGGGTCGGGGAGCCCTTGATGCCGAGCTTCTTCTCCGGGGCGCCGAAGGAGACGCCCTCGTCGGACTTCTCCACGACGAAGGCGGAGATGCCCTTGCTGCGCTTGGTGGCGTCGGTGACGGCCATCACCGTGTAGTACTCCGAGACGCCGGCATTGGTGATCCAGCGCTTGACGCCGTTGAGGACGTAGTGGTCGCCGTCGCGGACCGCCTTGGTCTTCATGCCGGCCGCGTCGGAGCCCGCCTCCGGCTCGGACAGGCAGTACGAGAACATCCCGTCGCCCTTGGCGAGCGGGGTCATGTACCGCTTCTTCAGCTCCTCGGAGCCGGAGAGGATCACGGGCAGCGAGCCCAGCTTGTTCACCGCGGGGATCAGGGAGGAGGACGCGCAGACACGGGCCACCTCCTCGATGACGATCACCGTGGCGAGGGCGTCCGCGCCCGCGCCGCCGTACTCCTCGGGGACGTGCACGGCGTGCAGGTCGTTGGCGACGAGCGCGTCGAGCGCCTCCTGCGGGAACCTGGCCTCCTCGTCCACCGCGGCGGCGTACGGCGCGATCTTCGCCTCGGCCAGTGAGCGGACGGCGTCGCGGAGCATGTCGTGCTCCTCGGACGGGCGGTACAGGTCGAAGTCAGCCGATCCGGCCAAGGTCTCTCACGCTCCAAAGACGACGCACTGATTGACGCTAATTACCGTTAAGTAACTCAAATTTTAAAGGGCCGCCCACGCCGTGAATACGTGAGCTTGGCGACAGCGGGGGGATTGCCCGGCGAAGCGCCCCGGCGACCCCCGGCTATGCTCGTCCACCGCATCACCATCGTCCCTCCTGGAGCACCCATGAGCCTCAAGATCACCGTGATCGGCACCGGCTATCTCGGCGCGACGCACGCCGCGGCCATGGCCGAGCTCGGGTTCGAGGTGCTGGGACTCGACGTGGTGCCCGAGAAGATCGAGATGCTCCAGCGGGGCGAGGTCCCGATGTACGAGCCCGGTCTGGAGGACCTGCTGCGCCGGCACGTGGCCGGGATCGAGGGCTCCAGCGGGCGGCTGCGCTTCACCATGGACTTCGCCGAGGTGGCCGCGTTCGGCGACATCCACTTCGTCTGCGTGAACACCCCGCAGAAGCACGGCGAGTACGCCTGCGACATGTCGTACGTCGAGTCCGCGATCGCCTCGCTCGCCCCGCACCTGACCGGGCCCGCGCTGGTCGTCGGCAAGTCGACGGTCCCCGTCGGCTCGGCGGACCGCCTGGCCCGGACGATCGCCGAGCTGGCGCCCGCGGGCGAGGACGCGGAGCTGGCCTGGAACCCGGAGTTCCTGCGCGAGGGCTTCGCCGTCCAGGACACCCTGCACCCGGACCGGATCGTGGTCGGCGTGCGCAGCGAGCGGGCCGAGAAGCTGCTGCGCGAGGTCTACGCGACGCCGGTCGGCGAGGGCTCCCCCTTCGTGGTCACCGACTTCCCGACCGCCGAGCTGGTGAAGACCTCCGCCAACTCCTTCCTCGCCACCAAGATCTCCTTCATCAACGCGATGGCCGAGGTCTGCGAGGCGGCGGGCGGCGACGTGGCCCGGCTGGCGGAGGCGATCGGGTACGACGACCGGATCGGCCGGAAGTTCCTGCGGGCCGGCATCGGCTTCGGCGGCGGCTGCCTGCCCAAGGACATCCGGGCCTTCATGGCGCGCGCCGGCGAGCTGGGCGCCGACCAGGCGCTGACGTTCCTGCGCGAGATCGACTCCATCAACATGCGCCAGCGCGGCCAGATGGTGGAGCTGGCCCGGGAGGCGCTGGGCGGCGGTTCGTTCCTCGGCAAGCGGGTCGCGGTCCTGGGCGCGACCTTCAAGCCCGACTCGGACGACGTGCGCGACTCGCCGGCGCTGAACGTGGCCGGCCAGATACACCTCCAGGGCGGCCAGGTCAC
The DNA here is from genome assembly GCF_044746005.1 of Streptomyces sp. NPDC086766. Lineage (NCBI taxonomy): Bacteria > Bacillati > Actinomycetota > Actinomycetes > Kitasatosporales > Streptomycetaceae > Streptomyces > Streptomyces sp. NPDC086766. The sequence goes on from NZ_JBIVBI010000013.1 coordinate 39,692, forward strand.
GGTCTACGACCCCAAGGGCATGGACAACGCCCGCCGCCTCTTCCCGACCCTCGGCTACGCCGGCTCCGCGCTCGAGGCGGTCCGGGGCGCCGACGTCGTCCTGCACCTGACCGAGTGGCGCGAGTTCCGCGAGCTGGACCCGGCGGAGCTGGGCGAGGTCGTGTCCGCGCGGCTCGTCCTCGACGGGCGCAACGCGCTGGACCCGGAGCTGTGGCGGCGGGCCGGGTGGACCTACCGGGCGATGGGCCGCCCCACCGCGTAGGGACCTGTCCGGCCGCGGACCCGACGGAGGACGCCGGTTCGGCCGAGGCTCAGTCGGCCGAACCGGCGTCTTGTCGCATTCTGCACCACCAGGGCTCCCCGTGGCCGGTGAACCGCCTGTGGATCACGCCGCTCGTCCCCTCACGCCTCCCTCGCCCGGTAGCGGCGCATCTTGGCGCGCGCCCCGCACACCCGCATCGAGCACCAGCGGCCGCGGCCGGCCGGACTGCGGTCGTAGTACGCCCAGTGGCAGGTCGCGGCCTCGCAGGCCTTGAGGCGGCTCCAGGTGCCCGCGACCAGCGCCTCGGCGACGGCCGCCGCGATCCGGGAGGCCAGCGGCCCCCCGTCGGCCGGGGCCAGGGCGGCCGAGCCGTCCCGCTCGTCGACCGCGACCAGCAGCGGGGCGCCCGCCAGCAGCTCGCCCAGCGGGGTCACCGTGCGGTGCGGCGGATGTCCGGCGTGGGCGAGGAGCGCGGCGCGCAGCGACTCGCGCAGTTCGCGTGCCCGCGGCAGCTCCGCCTCGGTGATCCCGAGGCGCGCCCGGCCGTCCGCCGTGTCGAGCGAGTCGGCCCCCGTCTCGACGTCCAGCGTGTTGACCAGGGACTCCAGCAGAGCCAGGCCCCCGGGCGCGGGCGATCTCTCACTCATGGCAGCGACGGTACCTCGCACATACGGTTGCGGCGTTACCCGCAATAGGGGACCATGCGGTAACAGTTACCGGTAAACCGATTCTACGGGTAACCCGCACTCCGCTATCCGTCACTGGGAGGAAGTCATGGCTCTCGCCAAGCTGGGTGTCGTCGTCCTGGACTGCCCCGACCCGCGCGCGCTCGCGGACTTCTACGCCGAGGTGCTCGGCGGGACCGTCGAGGACGGGGGCCGCTGGGTCGACCTCAAGGTGCCCGGCGGGCAGTCGCTGGCCTTCCAGGAGGCGCCGGGATTCGTCCCGCCGAAGTGGCCCGCGGCCGACGCCTCGCAGCAGTTCCACCTGGACCTGGTCGTCGAGGACCTGGACGCGGCCGAGCGGGGGGTGCTGGCGCTCGGCGCGAAGCCGCTGGACCGGCAGGAGGGCCGCAGCTTCCGGGTGTACGCGGACCCGGCCGGGCACCCGTTCTGCCTCTGCGCCTGCTGACGGGCTCCGCGACGGCCGACCGCCTCCGGGGCTGTCGGCCGTCACCGCGCCCCCCCCTGCCCGGCTCCGCGCCGGTGACCGCCTACGCGCCCGCTGACCTCGGCAGGCTCGGGCGGGGCCCCTCCGCCACCGTCGCACGGCGCCGAAGGAGCTTTCCTGTCGGGCGGGGGCGTTGATACGGCGGTACGGCGCCACGGAGTGCCGTACCGCCGTATCGCCCGCGTGACACCCGCGGGCCGGTCAGCCGTCGAGGTCCTCGATGGTCGCGTGGGACGGCCCGCGTGTGGCCTGGAGGTCCCGGGCCACGTCCTCCGCCGCGCCCAGCACCCGGACCGCGTTCTCCCAGGTCAGCTTGGCCAGGTCGGCCTTGGACCAGCCGCGGTCCAGGAGTTCGGCCAGCAGGTTGGGGTAGCCGGAGACGTCGTTCAGGCCGTCCGGGGTGAAGGCCGTGCCGTCGTAGTCGCCGCCGATGCCGAGGTGGTCGATGCCCGCGACCTCGCGCATGTGGTCGAGGTGGTCCGCCACCGTGGAGACGGTGGCGACCGGGCGCGGGGTGTGCTCCTCGAAGGCCCGGTGGACCTTCATCGCCTCCGCGGTGGTGTCGAGGTGGTGGAAGCCGTGCGCGCGCATGTTCTCGTCGGCCGCGGCCGTCCAGTCGACGGCGGCCTGGAGCACGAACTTCGGCACGAACGTCACCATCGCCATGCCGCCGTTCGCGGGCAGCCGCTCCAGCACGTCGTCCGGGACGTTGCGCGGGTGGTCGCAGACGGAGCGCGCCGAGGAGTGGGAGAAGATCACCGGCGCGGACGTGGCGTCCAGCGCGTCGCGCATGGTCGTCGCCGCCACATGGGACAGGTCGACCAGCATGCCCAGGCGGTTCATCTCCCGGACCACCTCGCGGCCGAAGGCGGACAGGCCGCCGACGCCGGGCTCGTCCGTCGCCGAGTCCGCCCACGCCACGTTGTCGTTGTGGGTGAGGGTCATGTAGCGGACGCCGAGCGCGTACAGCCCGCGCAGCGTGCCGAGGGAGTTCGCGATGGAGTGGCCGCCCTCCGCGCCCATCAGCGAGGCGATACGGCCGTCCCGGCGCGCCCGCGTCATGTCGGCGGCCGTCAGAGCGGGGGCCAGGTCGGCCGCGTAGCGGGTCAGCAGCTCCCGTACGCAGTCGATCTGTTCCAGCGTGGCCGGCACCGGTTCGGGCAGGTCCGCCGGCACGTACACCGACCAGTACTGCGCGCCGACGCCGCCCTCGCGCAGGCGGGGGATGTCGGTGTGCAGGTGGTCGTGCTGGTGGGTGGCGATGTCGAGGACGTCGAGGTCGTAGCCGGCCTGGGCCCGCAGGGCCCAGGGCAGGTCGTTGTGACCGTCGACGACCGGGAACTCGCGCAGGAGTTCCCGCGCGGTCTCCAGGGAGCTCACCGCGGTCACTTCCCCGTGCCGAAGCCGAAGCCGCCGGAGCCGCCGTCGACCTTGGCGCGCAGCCGCTTGCCCTTCTCGGTGGCCTGGTCGTTGAGGTCCTGCTGGAACTCCCGCATCCGGCCGAGGAGCTCGTCGTCGTGGGTGGCGAGGATCCGGGCGGCGAGCAGGCCGGCGTTGCGGGCGCCGCCGACGGACACGGTCGCCACCGGGACCCCGGCGGGCATCTGCACGATCGACAGCAGCGAGTCCATGCCGTCGAGGTGCTTCAGCGGGACGGGGACGCCGATGACCGGAAGCGGGGTGACGGAGGCGAGCATGCCGGGCAGGTGGGCGGCGCCGCCGGCGCCCGCGACGATCACCTTCAGGCCGCGGTCGGCGGCCTGCTCGCCGTACGCGATCATCTCGCGCGGCATCCGGTGCGCGGAGACCACGTCGACCTCGTACGCGATCTCGAACTCGTCCAGGGCCTGGGCGGCGGCCTCCATGATCGGCCAGTCGGAGTCCGACCCCATGACGATGCCAACAACAGGGCTCATTCGGTGATGGTGCCTCTCAGGTAGCCGGCAGCGTGACGGGCGCGGTCCAGCACGTCGTCGAGGTCGTCGCCGTAGGTGTTGACGTGACCGACCTTGCGGCCGGGCTTCACGTCCTTGCCGTACATGTGGATCTTGAGCTGCGGGTCGCGTGCCATGCAGTGCAGGTACGCGGAGTACATGTCCGGGTAGTCGCCGCCGAGGACGTTGACCATGACCGTCCATCCCGCGCGCGGGCGCGGGTCGCCCAGCGGCAGGTCGAGGACGGCGCGGACGTGGTTGGCGAACTGCGAGGTGATCGCGCCGTCCTGGGTCCAGTGCCCGGAGTTGTGCGGGCGCATCGCCAGCTCGTTGACGAGGATGCGGCCGTCGCGGGTCTGGAACAGCTCGACCGCGAGATGGCCGACGACGCCGAGTTCCTTGGCGACGGTCAGGGCCAGCTGCTCGGCGCGCAGCGCGAGCTCCTCGTCCAGGTCGGGCGCCGGGGCGATCACGGTGTCGCAGACGCCGTCCACCTGGCGGGACTCCACGACCGGGTACGCCACCGCCTGGCCGTGCGGGGAGCGCACGACGTTGGCGGCCAGTTCCCGGACGAAGTCGACCTTCTCCTCGGCCAGGACCGGGACTCCCGCGCGGAAGGGGTCGGCGGCCTCCTCGACGGAGCCGACGACCCACACGCCCTTGCCGTCGTAGCCGCCGCGGACGGTCTTGAGGACCACCGGGAAGCCCTCCCCCTCCGCGGCGAAGGCCGCCACGTCCGCGGGGTCGGAGACGATCCGGTGCCGCGGGCAGGGCACGCCGATCGCGTCCAGCCTGGCGCGCATCACACCCTTGTCCTGGGCGTGCACGAGCGCGTCGGGCCCGGGGCGCACGGGGATGCCGTCCGCCTCCAGGGCGCGCAGATGCTCGGTGGGGACGTGCTCGTGATCGAAGGTGATCACGTCGCAGCCCCGCGCGAACGCGCGCAGCGTGTCGAGGTCGCGATAGTCGCCGACGACGACGTCGTTCACCACCTGCGCCGCGGAGTCCTGGGGAGTGTCACTGAGGAGCTTGAACCTGATGCCCAGCGGGATGCCCGCCTCGTGGGTCATACGAGCGAGCTGGCCACCGCCGACCATGCCGACTACAGGAAACGTCACGCTCCTAGGGTATCGGCCGCGCCGGCCGTACCGGATCGGGCGCCCGCCACGCGCCCCCCGCCGACCGTTTCGGGGTTTCTTTCCCGCCTTTTGCGGGACTCTTTCCGACCTGTTGCCCATCGGTGTTGCCGTCCGCGGGCGCCGCCACGGGCCGCTGGTTAGCATGGCTGGGTTGACGAAACCGACCGGACGGGGGCCTTTGCGACCATGGGACGTGGTTCCTCGGGGCTTCGACCGGCCCCCGCGACGCCCCGCAGCGTGCTGAGGCAGCGCGTCGACCGGCTCTGGCGCGAGATCGCCAAGTTCGGCGCGGTGGGCGGCGCGGGCCTGCTGGTCAACCTGCTCGTGTTCAACCTGGTACGGCACATGACCGGCCTCCAGGTGGTGCGGGCGAGCGTGATCGCCACCGTCGTCTCGATCGTCTTCAACTACATCGGCTTCCGCTACTTCACCTACCGGGACCGGGACAAGAGCGGCCGCACCAAGGAACTGACCCTGTTCCTGCTGTTCAGCGTGGTCGGCCTGGTGATCGAGAACGGGGTGCTCTACCTGGCGACGTACGGCTTCGGCTGGGACAGCCCGCTGCAGAGCAACGTCTTCAAGTTCCTCGGCATCGCCGTGGCGACCCTGTTCCGCTTCTGGTCGTACCGCACCTGGGTGTTCCGCGCCCTGCCGGGCCGGGTGGCCGTGGCGGACGCGGAGTCGATCCTGGAGACGGAGTCCGCCCGGTCGCGCTCGCGGGCCTTCCGCTAGAGCCGGCTCGCGGGCCTGTCGCCGGCACCGGTTCGCGGTCTTCCGCCGACGCCGGGTCGCAGTCTTCCGCCGGGCCGGAGAAGAGGGGCTCAACCCGTCGGCGGTCAGCGCACCGTCAGGTGCTCGTCCGACTGCTTCCTGGGCGGGGTGCGCGAGAGGAACAGGCCGAACACCGGCGGCTGGGCCTGGAGCAGCTCCAGGCGGCCCCCGTCGGCCTCCGCGAGGTCCCGGGCCACAGCGAGGCCGATGCCCGTGGAGTTGCGGCCGCTGATCGTGCGCTCGAAGATCCGCGCGCCGAGGTCGGCGGGGACGCCGACCCCCTCGTCGGTGACCTCCACGATCGCCTGGTTGCCGGTCACGCGCGTGCGCAGCGCCACCGTGCCGCCGCCGTGCATCAGGGAGTTCTCGATCAGCGCGGCCAGCACCTGCGCGACCGCGCCGGGCGTGCCCACCGCCTGGAGGTGCCGCTTGCCGGAGCTGACGATCGCCCGGCCGGCGCTGCGGTAGGCGGGGCGCCACTCGGCGAGCTGCTGCTGGATGACCTCGTCGAGGTCGAAGGTGACGGCGGAGCCGGTGCGCGGGTCGCGGGCGTTGGTCAGCAGCCGCTCCACCACGTCGGTCAGGCGTTCCACCTGGGTGAGCGCGACGTTCGCCTCCTCCTTCACCGTGTCCGGGTCGTCGGTGAGGGTGATCTCCTCCAGGCGCATGGACAGCGCCGTCAGCGGAGTGCGCAGCTGGTGGGAGGCGTCGGCGGCCAGGCGCCGCTCCGCGGTCAGCATCCGGGCGATGCGCTCGGCGGAGGAGTCCAGGACGTCCGCGACCCGGTCCAGCTCCGGCACGCCGTAGCGCTTGTGGCGGGGGCGGGGGTCGCCGGAGCCGAGGCGTTCGGCGGTCTCGGCGAGGTCGGTCAGCGGGGAGGCGAGCCGGTTGGCCTGGCGGATCGCGAGCAGCACCGCGGCGACCACCGCGAGCAGCGCCACCAGGCCGATGATCAGCAGCGTGCGGCCGACCTCGCGGGTCACCGAGGAGCGCGGCTCCTCGACGGTGACCGTCTCGCCCTGCTCGCCCCGGGCCGTGGAGCGGATCACCTTGCCGGCCGGCCTGGCGCCGACCTCGATGGCACGCTGCCCCGGGATCCGGATCACGGCGTACGGGCTGTCGGTGACCTGCTCCTTGAGGATCTGCGCGTTGACCGTCTCGGCGCCGAGCAGCCGGCTGTCCACGATGCTGGCGAGCCGCAGCGCCTCGGAGTCGACCCGTTCCTGGGCGCTGTTGCTGATCGTGCGGGTCTCCACGATCACCAGGGAGACGCCGAAGACGGCGATCACGACGAGCACCACGGCGAGCGTGGACTGGATCAGTCGGCGGCGCATGTCCTCTTACCTGCGAATACCTGCGAGGCGCCCGGAGGCGTGCTCAGCTCTTCTCGAAGCGGAAGCCCACGCCGCGCACGGTGGCGATGTAACGGGGGTTGGCCGCGTCGTCCCCGAGCTTCTTGCGCAGCCAGGAGATGTGCATGTCGAGGGTCTTGGTCGACGACCACCAGGTGGTGTCCCAGACCTCGCGCATCAGCTGGTCGCGGGTGACGACCCGGCCCGCGTCCCGCACGAGCACCCGCAGCAGGTCGAACTCCTTGGCGGTGAGCTGGAGTTCCTCGTCGCCCATCCAGGCGCGGTGCGACTCGACGTCGATGCGCACGCCGTGCGTGGCGGGCGGCTGCTGGGGTTCGGCGGCGCCGCGCCGCAGCAGGGCCCGGACGCGGGCGAGCAGCTCGGCGAGGCGGAAGGGCTTGGTGACGTAGTCGTCGGCGCCCGCGTCGAGCCCGACCACGGTGTCCACCTCGTCGGCCCGGGCGGTCAGGATGAGGATGGGCACGGTCTGGCCGTCGGCGCGCAGCCGGCGGGCGACCTCCAGGCCGTCCATGCCGGGCAGGCCGAGGTCCAGCACGACCAGGTCGACGCCGCCCTGCATTCCGGCGTCGAGCGCCGTGGGTCCGTCCTCACGCACCTCGACCTCGTAACCTTCCCGGCGCAGTGCGCGGGCCAGCGGCTCCGAGATGGACGCGTCGTCCTCGGCGAGCAGTACACGGGTCATGAGCTGATGGTAGTCCGCCGATGCGGGGACCCGGGGCGGAGCTGCGGTGTGATCGTCGGCAGCCGTTCTTACCTTTCCGCCCGCCGCCACCCGGCGGTACGGACCAATGACCGCGGGATGCGATCCTTGAGGAGAGGAGGTCACTCCACCTTCGAAAGGCTGTTCACGGTTCCCCCGTTCCCTGTGATCCGTGTCTCAAGTCCTTCCATATGCGGCGGTGTCCTGCCGTATGGTGAGTTGAACGCCTGTAACACACCGGGGACCTTCGGCGCTCGTCTCTTGACGCTGAAGGTCTCATTTGTGTGCGGGGTTGGCTGATGCCCGCCCTGAACGGAATGACCTAGGGCCGGGCCTCGTGCACGCATCAACGCGTGTAGAGGTGTGGATCCCGGCGACCGCAGTCCCCCGCTCCGTGATCCGGAGCGGACTCCCCCCGGGCGTGGGGTGGACGAACGGTCCTGCCGGTGCCGGCTGCCCCCACCGGGCGCGTACCAGCTCACCGCTGCGCGTCCCGACCAGCAAGGAACGACCATGGCGTCCAGCCTGACGAAGGACTCGGTCCGCCCGGGCACCCCCGGTTCCGAGAAGACCTTCTTCGGCCACCCCCGCGGCCTGGCCACCCTCTTCATGACCGAGATGTGGGAGCGTTTCTCCTACTACGGCATGAAGGCCCTGCTCCCGCTGTACCTGGTGGCACCGGGCGGCCTGCACATGAACGCGGCCACCGCGACCGCGATCTACTCGGTGTACCTCTCACTCGTGTACCTGCTCGCCCTGCCGGGCGGCTGGTTCGCGGACCGCGTCCTCGGCCCGCGCAAGACGGTCGCCGTCGCGGGCGTGATCATCATGCTCGGCCACCTGATGCTGGCGCTGCCCACCTCGGGCACCTTCTTCGCCGGCCTGGGTCTGGTCGCCATCGGTTCCGGTCTGCTGAAGGCCAACATCTCCACGATGGTCGGCCACCTCTACGACGGTCCGGACGACCCGCGCCGTGACGGTGGCTTCACCCTCTTCTACATCGGCATCAACCTGGGCGCCTTCCTCGCGCCGCTGGTCATCGGCACCGTCGGTGAGAGCGTCAACTGGCACCTGGGCTTCGCGCTGGCCGCGGTCGGCATGGCGCTGGGTCTGATCCAGTTCCTGCTCGGCACCCGCCACCTGGACTCCCGCTCCGACATCGTGCCGACCCCGCTGTCGGCCGAGGAGAAGCGCGCCAGCCTGATGAAGGCCGCCCTGTGGGCGGGCGTCGCGGCCGTCTTCTACGCGATCGTCGGCTTCTCCGGCGTCTACACCCTGAACTGGCTGCTGGTCCCGATCACCCTGGCCGGACTGATCATCCCGGTCATGGTCATCGCCCGCATCAAGCGGGACAAGGAGCTCGACCGCGCCGAGCAGTCGAAGATGACGGCCTACATCTGGTTCTTCGTCGCCGCGGCCGTGTTCTGGATGATCTACGACCAGGGCGGCTCCACGGTCTCCCTGTTCGCCGACTCCTCCGCGAAGAACACGATCTTCGGCTGGAACTTCCCGGTCTCCTGGTACCAGTCGGTCAACCCGGTCATGATCATGGCGCTGGCCCCGGTCTTCGCCTGGGCGTGGCTGGCGCTGGCCCGGCGCGGCAAGGAGCCGAGCACCGCGGCGAAGTTCGCGATGGGCCTGCTGATGATCGGCGCGTCCTTCTTCCTCTTCCTCGTCCCGCTGGGCATCGCCGACGGCGGCCACAAGGCGGCCGCGATGTGGCTGGTGGCGATCTACTTCGTCCAGACCGTCGGTGAGCTGACCCTGTCCCCGGTGGGTCTGTCGGTCACGACGAAGATGGCGCCCGCGAAGTACGCCTCCCAGATGATGGGCGTCTGGTTCCTGGCCGTCACCGCCGGTGACGCCACGACCGGCCTGCTCTCCATCGCCGGTGTCGACCTGAACAAGACGGGCATCGTGGCCCTGCAGGCGGCCCTCGCGGCGCTCGCCGGCGTGGCGGTGCTGATGTACCGCAAGAAGGTCAGGGAGCTCATGGGCGACGTGCACTGACGCACGTCCCCGAGGTCCGCGGAGGGCCGTCGCATCCCACGGGGTGCGACGGCCCTCCGGGCGTTTCCGGGGTCGTACCAGGGGTTCGCGGGGTCGTGCCCCCGTTCGGGGCTTCTTCGAGGGGGTCCGGGTCGTCGTGGTCGAACCGAGGCCGGACGCGACGCGCGCCGGATCCGTGGGGATCCGGCGCGCGGAAGAGGCGGTACGGGCGTCGGGGGTGACCGCGGGTGGCCCGTGCGGGGTCCCGGCTCCTTACGCCGGCGTCCCCAGCTCGGCCCACACCTTCTTGCCGGCGACGCCCGGCAGGCGCACCACGCCCCAGTCGAGGCAGAGCCGCTGGACGATGAACATGCCGTGGCCGCCGGGGCGCCCGGCGCGGTGCGGGGTGCGCGGGGCCGGCTGGCCGGTGCCGCGGTCGGAGACCTCGACCCGGATCACCTTGTTGTCGCAGGTGATCTCCAGCGCGTCCGGGCCCTCGGCGTGCAGACAGGCGTTGGTGACGAGCTCGGAGACGACGAGCAGCACGTCCTCCGCGGCGGCCCGCCGGTCGGCGGACGCGGCGGGCAGCCAGCCCCACGCGTACAGCGCCTGGCGGGTGAAGTCACGGGCGAGCGGCACGACGCCGCTCTCGCCGTCGAAGCTCAGCCTGCGGACCTGACGACCCCCCGAAGACACCGCAGGCACGGCCGGCGCGCCCCCTGCGGACGCCCCGGTCGCGGACGCCCCGGTCGCGGACGCGCCCCCCTCGGACGCCCCGGAAGCACCGGTGGGCTCCGGGCCGCGGTCGCCCGGCGAGTAAGGCCGGGTGGTGCTCATCAGCGCTTCACCTCACCGATTCACCAGTTCACGATTCAGAAGTCAGTTGTGGACATGTGGTCAGTACGTCGATACAGACGCCGGCAAGGTGCTTGTCGGCTCCCCGTCGAGCGGGCGACTCGTTCAGGATGTCTCCTGCCCGACCGATCCCGCAGAACACCCCCGTTTTCGGCACGAACGGCGTGACGCCCGATACGTACCGGTCGGAGGGGGACGGAAGAGGACACGTCGGCGGCCCGGCGACCGGATCAGCCGGACTCGTCGGCCAGGGCGTCCTCGAGGGTGGCGTGCACGGTGAAGACCGCGTCCGCCCCTGTGATCTCGAACACACGCGCCACCACCGGAAGCATTCCGGCGAGGTGCACACCTCCCCCGGCCGCCTCCGCCTTGAGTCGCGCTCCGAGCAGCACATTGAGGCCCGTGGAGTCACAGAACTCCAGGCGCGAGCAGTCCACGACCAGACGCGAACGTCCCTTGTCGAGGCACTCCTCCAGAGGCTCTCGCAGCAGGTCGGCCGTGTGGTGGTCGAGTTCGCCCGCAGGCGTCACGACGGCACTGGAGCCCTCTTGCCGCACCTCCACCAGAAGCCGGCCCGACTGTGCGCTGCCGACCGTCCCGCGGTCCATGCCGTCTCTCTCTCCCAGGGTCTTGGCTGGTCTCTGACGTCTCTGACGCCCTCGAACACTACGCCTTCCCTCACCACTTCGACACCCGAACAACCGCACACAAACGGACATATCCGTACAGAAAGTACTTGCGGCGACCTCAAGGAAGCGGGTAGGGCTAGTAAAGACACGTACCCGACACGGCCGGCTTTGGAGGCGCCGCACACCGCAGTGCACGTACCGGCTTCGGCAGCCTTATGCCGAGAACGATGGAGGACATCATGTCACCCCGGCTCGACGCCTCGCATACCCGGACGGCGACGTCGACACCCCCACCGGAACTTCTTGATCCCATCGAGTTGCACTGCGTGAGCGCAGAGCGGGACGATCAGGCCGACGCGCTCGCCGGACTTCCGGACATCCCCCCGTACGACGAAGTGGCCCCGGACGACGCCCGGGCGCTGTCGAAGTCCCTCTTCGAGCGGCTGGAGTCCCTCGAGGAAGGCACCCACGAGCACGCGTACGTCCGCAACACGCTCGTGGAGCTCAACCTCGCCCTCGTCAAGTTCGCCGCCTCCCGCTTCCGCTCCCGCAGCGAGCCCATGGAGGACATCATCCAGGTCGGCACCATCGGCCTGATCAAGGCGATTGACCGCTTCGAGCTCGCTCGTGGCGTGGAGTTCCCCACGTTCGCGATGCCAACCATCATCGGCGAGATCAAGCGCTTCTTCCGCGACACCTCGTGGTCCGTGCGCGTCCCGCGCCGGCTGCAGGAGCTGCGGCTCGACCTGGCCAAGGCCGGGGACGAGCTGTCCCAGCGGCTGGACCGGGCCCCGACGGTGGCGGAGCTGGCCGCGCACCTCGGCCTCACCAAGGACGAGGTCGTGGAGGGCATGGCGGCGTCGAACGCGTACACCGCCTCGTCGCTGGACGCCCAGCCCGAGGACGACGACTCCGAGGGCGCGCTCGCGGACCGCATCGGCTACGAGGACCACGGACTCGAGGGCATCGAGTACGTCGAGTCGCTGAAGCCGCTGATCGCCGAGCTGCCCTCGCGGGACCGGCAGATCCTCTCCCTGCGGTTCGTCGCCAACATGACCCAGTCGGAGATCGGCGAGGAGCTGGGCATCTCGCAGATGCACGTCTCCCGCCTGCTGACACGCACCCTGGTCAAGCTGCGCAAGGGGCTCACGGTCGAGGAGTGACCCGCTGAGCGGGCTTCCCCGGGGGACGGGGTTGCCCTCGGCCCCCCGGGGGACGGGGTTGCCCTCGGCCCCCCCAGGGCCGGGGGTGCCCGGCCGCCCCGGGGACGAGGTCTCGGCGCGGGGCCCACCGCGCCCCGGAGGCTCGGCCCGCTCCCGCGTCGCCTCCCCGGTTGCCCGTTGCGGTTACTCGGGGTAACTCTTTTCCCCACAGGCCTCGTCCACCACTATGGTCACCCGCAAACCGACCGGTACGGCAGGGCTCCGCGACCGACCGGCCGGCCGCCGCACACGCGGCAGCGGCACGGGGTGCGAGGAGGCGGGTCGATGGCGCGGGCCGACGGGACCGACGACGGCGTACGGACCGGGGACGCGGACGCGGAGGAGGGCGGCGGCGCACACGCGAACGCGTCCGACCCGCGGCTCATCGAGCTGCTGCGCGCCGACACCCCGGTCGTCTACCCCGCGCTGCGCGAACTGAGGGCCCGCCACCACGCCGCGGTCCTCGCCTACGCACGGCAGTGCACGGCGGGCGACTCGGCGGCACGGCAGCTCGCCGCGCAGGCCTTCACCCTCGCGGCCCGCGAGACCGCCCGCGGCACCGACCCCGGCGTACCGCTGCGGCTGCGCCTGCTGCTGCTGACGATCCGGCTGGCCGCCTCCTGGGCCCGTGACGAGCGGTCCGGCGGCCTCGACCCGGGGCTTCTGCTGGTGCTGAACACGGCGGGCCCCGAGACGCCCGTGCCGCCCCTGCTCCCCGCCTTCCAGTCGCTGCCGACCCGCGCCCAGGGCCTGGTCTGGTACGGCGTCGTGGAGGGGGAGCCGGAGGAGCGGACGGCGACGCTGCTCGGCCTGACCCGCGAGGACGTGGCCTACGGCACCCCACAGGCGCTCCAGACCATGGCGCAGGCGTCTGTGAGGGCGCGCCTCGCCGCCTCCGACGACCCGCGCTGCGGCGACTTCCGGCGGCTGATCGAGGAGGCCCTACGGCCGGACAGCCCCCGCCGCGGCGCCGATCTGGACGCCCACATGGCGCGCTGCGCGCACTGCACGGCCGCGTTCGAGGAGCAGCGCGCGCTGCGCGAGAGCCCGCGCGCCGTGCTGGCGGAGGGGCTGCTGCCGTGGGGCGGCACGGCGTACGGGGCCCGGCGGCCGGCCGAGCCGCCCTCGGACACCGGTGCGCGCGGGGCGCCCTGGCCGCCGTACCGCCGCTACGCGCTGGCCTCGGTGGCGCTCGGCGTGGCGCTGACGCCGCTGGTGGTCCTGCTGCTCACCTCGGGCGGCGGCCCGCGGGACCGGCGCGGGGCGGTCTCGGCGACCGCGCCCGCGGCTCCCGTGCGGGTCACGGTCACGGCGACGGTCCCGGCGCCCACCCCGACCCCCTCACCGTCCCCGACCTCCCGGCCCCCTTCGCCGACGCCCACGCCCCGTTCGCCGCGGACTCCGCGCCCGAAGCCGACCCCGACCCCCTCTCCGACTCCGGCGTACCCGCCGGGCGCCGCCTACGCCCAGGTCGTGAACGCCGCCTCGGGCCGCTGTCTGGACGTGGCGGGCGACTTCGACGACGGCACGGACGTGGTCACGGCCCGCTGCACCTCCTCCCCCACCCAGCGCTGGCGGGTGGACTCCGGCCGCGGGGTCCTGCAGTCGGCCGCCGATCCGGACTTCTGCCTCGACAGCCGGGGCTCGGTGGACAACGGCGTCGGCATCTGGACCTGCTCCTCGGTCTACGGCGACCACGGCCGCAACCTCCGCTTCGCCGTCGACCCGGACGGCGTGATCCGCCCCGCCATCGCCATCGAGACCGCTCTCACCCCGGACGAGGGCGGTGGACTGTCCCTGGACCCCCTGAACGGCGACACCGTCCAGCGCTGGCGGGCGGGGGCGGCCTAGCGGGACCTCGGCGAAGGGCGTACGGGCACGGGTGAGCGCCGCCCGGCCGGCCGACGGGAGCGCGGGCGGGCGCCGCAGCCGACGGCGGGAGCGCGGGGACGGGGCGGCGGCGCGAGGCCCGAGACGAGGGCGCGGCGCGAGGCCCGAGGCGAGGGCGCGGGTCAGGACACGGGCGTGCCGCCTCGCCAGACGCGGGTCACCAGGGGCACGCCGGGGCGGTAGGCCAGGTGGACGTGGCTGGGGGCGTCCAGGAGGGTCAGGTCGGCGCGGGCGCCGGGGCCGAGGCGGCCGATGTCCGTGCGGCGCAGGGCCGCCGCTCCGCCGGCCGTGGCCGACCAGACCGCCTCGTCGGGGGTCATCCCCATGTCGCGGACCGCGAGCGCGATGCAGAAGGGCACCGAGGAGGTGAAGGAGGACCCCGGGTTGCAGTCGGTGGACAGGGCGACCGTGACCCCGGCGTCCAGGAGGCGGCGGGCGTCGGGCCAGTCGGCGCGGGTGGAGAACTCGGCGCCTGGCAGCAGCGTGGCGACGGTACGGCTGTTGGCCAGGGCGTCCACGTCCGCGTCCGTCAGGTGGGTGCAGTGGTCGGCGCTGGCCGCGTCGAGTTCGACGGCGAGCCGCACTCCGGGGCCGTAGGAGAGCTGGTTGGCGTGGACGCGCGGGTGCAGTCCCCGGGCGCGGCCCGCGGTGAGGATGGCGCGGGCCTGGTCGCCGTCGAAGGCGCCCTTCTCGCAGAAGACGTCGATCCAGCGGGCGTGCGGGGCGCAGGCGTCCAGCATCTCGCCGGTGACCAGGGCGACGTAGCCGGCCGGGTCCTCGGCGTAGTCCGGGGAGACGATGTGGGCGCCGAGGTAGGTGACCTCGTCGGTGTGGCGGGCGGCGATGCGCAGGGCGCGGGCCTCGTCCTCGACGGTCAGGCCGTAGCCGGACTTGGTCTCGAACGTGGTGGTGCCCTGGCGCAGGGCCTCGGCGAGGTAGCGGGTGAGGTTGGCCTCCAGCTCCGCGTCGGTGGCGGCGCGGGTGGCCGCGACCGTGGTGCGGATGCCGCCCGCGCTGTAGGCCCGGCCCGACATGCGGGCGTTGAACTCCTCGGTGCGGTCGCCCGCGAAGACCAGGTGGGAGTGGGAGTCGACGAAGCCGGGGACCACCGCCCGGCCTCCGGCGTCGACCCGATTGTCAGTGGCGGGTGCTTTGCTTGATTCACCGGTCCACGCGACGCGGTCGCCGTCGATGACGACGGCCGCGTCCCGGATCAGGCCCAGGGGGGACCCGTCACCGAGGGAGGGGTCGTTGGTGACCAGCGTGGCGATGTTGGTGATGACGGTGGTCGTGCCGTTGGTGCCGGTCGTGCTGCTCATGACGTCCTCGTGGGCGGGGGTCGGTGGGTCGGGGGTCGGCGCGGAGGCCGGGGCGCGGGTCAGCCGCGCAGGGCGTCGACGGCGGCCGCCAGCGCCCGCGGCGCGTCGGGGACGAGCGTGTGGGCCCCGTCCCGGACGATCTGCCGCCCGGCGACGACCGTATGGCGGACGTCCGCTGCCGTGGCCGCGAATACCGCGGTCTCGGCGCCGAGCCGGGGCAGTGTCCCCGCCGTTCTGACCGAGTCCAGCGCGATCGTCGTGAAGTCGGCGAGGGCGCCGGGCGCGAGGCTGCCCGCATCGCTCCAGCCGAGGGCCGCGTGCCCGTCGGCGGTGGCGGCCCGCAGCAGGGCGGCGGCCGTCCAGTGGCCGCGGGTGCGGGTGCGCAGCCGCTCGTCCAGTTCCATCGCGCGCGCCTCCTCGAGCAGGTCGATGACGGCGTGGCTGTCGGAGCCCAGGGAGAGCGGGGAGCCGGCCCGCTGGAGGGCGGCGGCGGGTCCGATGCCGTCGGCCAGGTCCCGTTCGGTGGTCGGGCACATGCAGGTGCCGGTGCCGGAGCCGCCGAGCAGGGCGATGTCCTCGTCGGTGAGGTGGGTGTTGTGCACCCCGGTGGTGCGCGGGCCGAGGACGCCGTGGTCGGCGAGGAGCCGGGTCGGGGTGCAGCCGTGGGCGTCCCGGCAGGCGTCGTTCTCGGCCGTCTGCTCCGACAGGTGCACATGGAGCGGGGCCCGCCGTTCCTCCGCCCACCGCGCCACGGTCGCCAGCTCCCGCGCGGGCACGGCCCGTACGGAGTGCACGGCCGCCCCGATCCGTGCGTGATCCCGTTCCTTGAGAACTGCACAGCGTTCGGCCCAGGCCTCGGCCGTGGTGTCGGAGAAGCGGAGCTGATGGGTGCTGGGCGGCTGCCCGAAGCCGGAGGACAGGTAGCAGGTGTCGAGGAGGGTGATGCGGATGCCGGCCTCGGCGGCCGCGGCGATCAGCGCCTCGCCCATCGCGTTCGGGTCGGCGTACCGGGTGCCGCCCGGGGCGTGGTGGACGTAGTGGAACTCGCCGACCGCCGTGACCCCGGCCAGCGCCATCTCGGCGTACACGGCGCGGGCGAGGGCGTGGTAGGTCTCGGGGGTGAGCCGGTCGGCCGTGGCGTACATGACCTCGCGCCAGGTCCAGAAGGTGCCGGAGCCGACCTGGACGGTGCCGCGCAGGGCCCGGTGGAAGGCGTGGCTGTGCGCGTTGGCGAGCCCGGGCAGGGTGAGCCCGCGGAGCACCTCGGCGCCGGGTGCCGGGGCGGCCACGTCCGTGCGGACGGCCGTGATCCGTCCGCCCCGGACGTCGAGGGCCACGCCCGGCTCCACGTGCGTGCCGAGCCAGGCGTGCTCCAGCCAGTACGTCCGCCCCTGCCCGTGCCCCGGCTCCTGCCCCCGCGCTTGCGTCTGCGTCACCTGCAGGCCAGCCCTTCCAGTACGTCGGCGAGTGCGCGCACCCCGGCCACGCAGTCGTCCTCGGCCGCGGATTCGGCCGGGGAGTGCGAGACGCCGGTGGGGTTGCGCACGAACAGCATGGCGGTCGGGATGCTCGCGGAGAGGATCCCGGCGTCGTGTCCGGCTCCCGTGCCGAGGACCGGCACCTTGAGGCCGGTGTCCCGGCCCAGGATGCGGCCGAGTTCGTCACGCAGCGCGTGGTCGAATTCGACGACCGGCGTGAAGGACTCCCGGACGACGTCGAGGTCGACGCCGTGCTCGGCGGCGTACGCGCGGGCCGCGTGCTCGATGCCGGTGACGACGGTGTCGAGGGTCTCCTGGTCGGCGGCCCGGGAGTCTAGCCAGCCGCGTACCAGGGAGGGGATGGCGTTCACGCCGTTCGGCTCGACGGCGATCTTGCCGAAGGTGGCGACGGCTCCGGCGAGTTCGGCCTCGCGCCGGGCGGCCAGCACGGTCTCGGCGTACGAGGGCATCGGGTCGCGCCGGTCGGCGAGCCGGGTGGTGCCGGCGTGGTTGGCCTCGCCGCGGAAGTCGAACCGCCACCGGCCGTGCGGCCAGATGGCGCTGGCGATGCCCACCGCGTCCCCGGTGAGGTCCAGGGCGCGGCCCTGCTCGACGTGCAGTTCGACGAAGGCGCCGATGCGGGCGAGCCGCTCCGGGTCGGGACCGATGGCCTCGGGGTCGTGGCCGGCGGCCTCCATGGCGCGCGGCAGCGTGACCCCGTCCCCGTCGGTCAGCCGGTGCGCCTGCTCGACGGTGAGCTGCCCGGCGGTCAGCCGCGACCCGACGCAGGCGAGGCCGAACCGGGCGCCCTCCTCGTCGCCGAAGTTGACGACGGCGAGGGGCCTGGTGAACTGCGCTCCCCTGTCGCGCAGTTCGTCCAGGGCGGCGAAGGAGGACACCACCCCGAGGGGGCCGTCGAAGGCGCCGCCGTCGGGCACGGAGTCCAGGTGCGACCCGGTGACGACGGCGTCGCCCCCGGCCGGATCGCCGAGCCAGGCCCACTGGTTGCCGTTCCGGTCGACCTCGTAGGCCAGTCCTCGGGTCTCGGCCTGCGCCCGGAACCAGGCCCGGCACTCGCCGTCGGCGCCGGTCCAGGCGAAGCGGCGGTAGCCGCCGGAGGCGGAGCTGCGGCCGATCGGCAGCAGCTCCGCCCACATGCCGTGGAAGCTCAACGCTCCTCACCCTCGCGCATCGGGACGCGGACGCCGCGCTCGGCCGCCACCGTCTCCGCGATGTCGTAGCCGGCGTCCACGTGCCGGATGACGCCCATGCCGGGGTCGTTGGTGAGCACCCGCCGGATCTTCTCCCCGGCCAGCGGGGTGCCGTCGGCGACCGTCACCTGGCCGGCGTGGATGGAGCGGCCCATGCCGACCCCGCCGCCGTGGTGGAGGGAGACCCAGGAGGCGCCGGAGGCGACGTTGACCATCGCGTTCAGCAGCGGCCAGTCGGCGATGGCGTCGGAGCCGTCGAGCATGGCCTCGGTCTCGCGGTACGGGGAGGCGACCGAGCCGCAGTCGAGGTGGTCGCGTCCGATGGCCAGCGGGGCCGCCAGCTCGCCCGACGCCACCATGTCGTTGAACCGCTCGCCGGCCTTGTCCCGCTCGCCGTAGCCGAGCCAGCAGATGCGCGCGGGCAGGCCCTGGAAGTGGACGCGCTCCCCGGCCATCCGGATCCAGCGGGCCAGGGACTCGTTCTCCGGGAAGAGGTCGAGGATCGCCTTGTCGGTCTTGGCGATGTCGGCCGGGTCGCCGGACAGGGCGGCCCAGCGGAAGGGGCCCTTGCCCTCGCAGAACAGCGGGCGGATGTAGGCGGGGACGAAGCCGGGGAAGGCGAACGCCCGGTCGTATCCGGCCAGTCGCGCCTCGCCGCGGATGGAGTTGCCGTAGTCGAAGACCTCGGCGCCGGCGTCCATGAAGCCGACCATCGCCTCGACGTGCCGGGCCATCGACTCGCGGGCCCGGGTGGTGAAGCCGGCCGGGTCCTTCGCGGCGGCGTCGGCCATGTCCTCGAAGGCGACCCCGAGCGGCAGGTACGCCAGCGGGTCGTGGGCGGAGGTCTGGTCGGTGACGATGTCGACGGGCGCGCCCATGGCGAGGAGCCGCGGGAGGAGGTCGGCGGCGTTGCCGAGGACGCCGATGGACAGCGGGCGGCGGGCGTCGCGGGCCTCGACGGCGAGCTGGAGGGCGTGTTCGAGGGAGTCGGCCCTGACGTCGAGGTAGCGGTGCTCGATGCGGCGCTCGATGGCGCGGGGGTCGCAGTCGACGCAGATCGCGACGCCGTCGTTCATGGTCACGGCGAGCGGCTGGGCGCCGCCCATGCCGCCGAGGCCGGCGGTGAGGGTGATCGTGCCGGCGAGGGTGCCGCCGAACTTCTTCGCGGCGACGGCGGCGAAGGTCTCGTAGGTGCCCTGGAGGATGCCCTGGGTGCCGATGTAGATCCAGGAGCCGGCGGTCATCTGGCCGTACATGGTCAGGCCGAGAGCCTCCAGACGGCGGAACTCCTCCCAGTTGGCCCAGTCGCCGACCAGGTTGGAGTTGGCGATCAGGACGCGCGGGGCCCACTCGTGCGTCTGCATGACGCCGACCGGGCGGCCGGACTGGACGAGCATGGTCTCGTCCTGCTTGAGGGTGCGCAGGGTGCGGACCATGGCGTCGAAGGAGCGCCAGTCGCGGGCCGCCTTGCCGGTGCCGCCGTAGACGACGAGCTTGTCGGGGTGCTCGGCGACCTCGGGGTCGAGGTTGTTCTGGAGCATCCGCAGGGCGGCCTCCTGCTGCCATCCCAGGGCGCTCAGTTCCGTACCGCGCGGCGATCGTACGGGGCGGGGTCCTGACATGGTCTGCCTCCTGGTGGGTTGCTCCCGGCGGAATATGCTGCGGTTATTCACATCCTGACTCGCTGAATAGAACTAGTCAATACATCGGCGCGCCCGCGTGGGGGCACTCGCGGTGTTTGGCTGGATGCATGACCGCCGGCGGCGAGAGGACCAGGGACGGAATGGACACGGAGCGCGCGGAGCGGCCGGGCTCGGCGGACGCGGGGCGGGCGGCCCGGCGGGACACGGCGGTGCGGGCCGCGGTGGCGCAGGGACTGCTGGGCCCCGAAGCGCCCCTCGTCGGCCTGCTCGACGTCGCCGGCATCCGGAAGTCGGCGGCGGCGCTGCGGGCCGCGTTCGAGGCGGTGGTGGCGCCGGGCACGCCGGTGCTGCACGCCTTCGCGGTGAAGGCGACCCCGCTGGTGCCGGTGCTGCGGCTGCTGGACGAGGAGGGCATCGGCGCCGAGGTGGCCAGTCCGGGCGAGCTGGCCCTGGCGCGGGCGGCCGGCGTCCCGCCCGCGCGGATCGTGCTCGACTCGCCCGCCAAGACCCCGGCCGAGCTGCGCGAGGCGCTGGCGCTGGGCATCGCCGTCAACGCGGACAACCCGCAGGAGCTGGACCGCATCGACGCCGTCGTCCGGGACACCGGGACCCGCTCACCCGTCGGCATCCGGGTGAACCCGCAGGTCGGCGGGGGCTCCATCGACGCGCTGTCGACGGCGACGGCGACCTCGAAGTTCGGGGTGGCGCTGCGCGACGAGGGGGCGCGCGAGTGGGTGGTCCGCGCCTGCCTGGACCGCCCGTGGCTGACCCGGCTGCACGCCCACACCGGCTCCCAGGGCATCCCGCTGCCCCTGATGGCGCGGGGCGTGGCGGAGACGTACGCGCTCGCGGAGGAGATCAACAGGCGGGCCGGGCGGCGGCGGATCGACACCCTCGACATCGGCGGCGGGCTGCCGGTGAACTTCGCCTCGGAGGAGACCGCACCGACGTACGGGGAGTACGCGCGGCTGCTGCGCGAGACGGTGCCCGGACTGTTCGACGGGCGGTACGGGCTGGTGACCGAGTTCGGGCGGTCGCTGCTGGCCCGGCACGGCACGGTGGTGGCGCGGGTGGAGTACACCAAGACCGCCGGCGGGCGGCCGGTCGCGGTCACCCACGCGGGCGTCCAGGTGGCGACCCGGACCGTCTACGCGCCGGGAGCCTGGCCGCTGCGGATCGCCGCGTACGACGGCCGGGGACGGCCGAAGCCGGGGCCCGAGGTGGTGCAGGACATCGCCGGGCCCGCCTGTTTCGCGGGCGATCTGCTCGCCGAGGGGCGGGCGCTGCCGCCGCTCGAACCGGGCGACCACGTGGCGGCGCTGGACACCGGCGCGTACTACTTCGCCCAGCACTACGGCTACAACTCCCTCGCCCGGCCGGGCATTCACGGCTTCACCCTCGACGGCGCCGGGGGCGCCTCCTTCGCGGTCGTACGGGAGCCGCAGACGCTTCAGGACATCGTGGCCGAGTCGGGAGGGGCGCACGCGAACGCGCTCACCACGCTGCCCGCACCGGACGGCCGTTGACGCACACCAGGAACACCCTGTGGAACTAGTGTGAATGACGGGTCAGTTGACCCACACTAGCCGCTCGGTCGCATGTTCCACCGGAAAATGCCATATCCCTCACCGCCCGCGCACACGGTGCGTAGCGTCGGCATCACTCAGCCGAACCCCAGGCGGGAGGGGAACAACGGTGCCCGGAATCGACGAGTGCCTGCTGGAAGCCATGCGACTGCCCGGTGCCCGGGGCGCGTCGCTGGTCGACTGGACGAGCGGGCTTGCGCTGGGCACGGTCGGAGAGTCCCCGGGCGGCGACCACGAGACCACGGCCGCGGAGGCCGCCGAGCTGGCCCGGCTGGCCGCCGAGCACGGCGCGTTCGCCGCCGACGGCGACCCGGAGGCCGAGCGCCCCCCGGTCGAGGACCTGATAGTCAGCAACCGGGACAGCTACCACCTGCTGCGCTTCGTGGACACGTCCTTCGACAGCAGCGTCTTCCTGCACCTGTGGCTGGCCCGCGCGGAGGGCAACCTCGCCCTGGCCCGAATACGCCTGGGCGAGATGGCCGAACGGCTGGTGCTGGGATGACCATGGTCGAGACCCCGCCGCCCCGCCTGCCGGTCCGGGACAAGGCCGGGGCCGCCGAGCGCTCCTGGGGCGGCCTGTCACCCATGCTGACCCGGCTCGCGGAGGAACGGGCCACCGGCGTCCTCGTCCGCGCCCGCGGCTCGCTCTACCTCGTCGACGGCCGGGTGGCGCACGCGGAGAGCCCCGCGGCTCCCGGCCCGGGCGCGCTGCTCACCGCCCACGGCACGCTGGCAACCGGCGTCTGGCGGGACGCCGTCGCCCGGGCCGACGACCGGCGCGGCGCCGCACGCCTGCTGCTGGACGGCGGCCACGTCACCGCGGGCGCGCTGGAGCTGTGCCACCTGGCCTCGTTGTACGACGCCGCGTACTTCGCGCTCTCCCCCAGCAGCACCCCGGGCCGCTTCCGCTACGGCATCACCCACCGGCTCGGCCCGATCCTGTCGCTGCCCGTCGCCGCGCTGGAGCGCGAGACGCTGCGCCGCCGCGACCTGCTGCACGCCATCTGGCCCGACCCGGCGCCCGACAGCGTCCCGCTGGCGCGGACGTACGCGAGCGGCGCCCCGAAGCCCACCGCCCGCCAGCGAAGGCTCCTGGCCCTGATCGACGGCGTCCGTACCGCCGCGGACCTCGCGCACGCGCTGGGCCGGCAGGCCTTCCACACGCTCGTGGACGTACGGCGCCTGGTGTCCGCGGGCCTGGTGGCGCCCCAGGAGCCCGCCCCGGCCCCGGCCCCGGACGACGGCGGCGTGGCGGCCGCCGTCGCCGAGCGGCTGGCCCACACCACAGACCCCCACATCACGCTGCTGAAGAGGCTCAGGGATGCGCTGGAGGCCCTTTGAGAGGAGACACCGGATGGCAGCCGAGCCCGAAATCCTGGAGGAGCTACGCCGGTTGCGAGCCCGCGTCCCCCAGCTCACCGGCGCCCTCGCGGCGAGTGTCGACGGCCTGGTCCTGGCCCACGACACCCCCGGCGTGGAGCCGGAGAGCGTGGCGGCCCTCACCGCGACCGCGCTCGGCGTCGCCGTGCGCATGGCGGACGTGACCGGCCAGGGGGATCTGCGGGAACTGCTCGTGCGGGGCGTCTACGGCTATGTCGCGACGTACGCGGCCGGCCGTTCCGCCGTGCTCACCCTGCTCGCCCAGGACCGCGTCAACGTCGGCCGGCTGCACCTGGAGGGCCGCAGGGCCGGAGCCCGCATCGGCGAGCTGATGGACGCCGAGGCGGCGGCCAGGAGCCCGGCGAGGACGCAGCCGAGGACGGCGAAACCGGCTCCCCGGACCATCCCCACACGGACCAGAAGCACGCGCGCGCCACGCACCACCGGCACCAACGCGCCTACCACCACCGAAAGTTGAGATAAGGAGAACCACCATGGCCAACGTAGAGACCTGTCTGAAGGAAGCGCTCGCCTCCATCGAGGGCGCCACCGGCGTCGCGCTCGTCGACTACACCAGCGGTATGGCGCTGGGCACGATGGGCGGCAGCAAGACCTTCGACCTGAACGTCGCCGCCGCCGGCAACACCGATGTGGTCCGGGCCAAGATGCGCACTATGGAGCACCTCGGCCTCAAGGCGCAGATCGAGGACATCCTGATCACCCTGACCGACCAGTACCACCTGATCCGCCTGATCAGCGGGCGCGGCGGCAACGGGCTGTTCCTCTACCTCGCGCTGGACGCCAAGCGGGCCAACCTGGCGATGGCCCGCCACCAGTTGAGGAAGATCGAGGAGGACCTGGAGGTCTGATCCGCTCCACCCTGCAGGCCGAGTGCCGCAGGCGTGCCGGAAGACGGGACCTGGGGCTCTCTTTCGGATCTTGCCGGCCCTAGTGTCGTACGAGCGCCGCGGTGCGGCGGCGTGCCCCTCCCGGGGCCGCGTCGCCTGCCGCGATGCCCGTGCTGCGCCAGGCCCGGACCGCCGTGCCCGCCGGGCGACCGCCGCGCCCGTCCAGCCAGTCGACGCGCACCCACAGCAGCGCGTCCGCGGTCCGCTCGAGTCGCCCGAGCCAGGCCGCCTTCAGGCGCAGCCCGGCACCGGCGCCGGCCAGCAGCAGGCCGCCGGCCGCGGGCACGGCGAAGGCGCTGCCCAGCGCGGCCGCGAAGGCGAGCAGCAGCCACCAGCGGTGGCCACGGCGCCAGACGCGGACGCTGACGGCGCGGTCCTGGAGCACGTCGTTCCGCCCGGCGCGGGCGGCGCTCCGGGCGAGGGCGGTGTAGCGCCGGCGGCGGCTCACGGCCACGACGGCCGCGGTCGCCACGAACAGCGTGGCGCCCGCCAGGACGCCGACCAGGCGTCCGGTCAGCCCGGGCACCAGCACCCCGACACCGGCCGCGCACACCCCGAGCCATCCCAGGGGAGCCGCCCCGGCCCGCACCACGACGGCCACCCTGGCCAGTCCCTGTCCTCCGCGCCCTCCGCGTGCCACGTGCCGCCTCCTTCTCGTCCCGTCCGGCACACTCACTCCGTTCGGGCCGGGAGGCTAGTGGCCTTTCGTGAGACGAATCTGAGAACGCCCGGCGGCCGCACGGAAGCTCACCCCACCGGCCGCCACCCACCGGGCATCCGCGCCCGTCACTCCACGAACAGCCCCCGAGCCGCCGCCTTGGCGTCGAAGTCCTCCAGGCGCTTCTGCGCCTGCGGGAGGTCGTCGCACATCGCCTCCAGCAGGACCCGGCCGAGCAGCATCGGCGCGCACGCGGTGTCGAAGGCGAGCCCGGTGCCGACCGCGGCGGGCAGCAGCAGGTCGGAGTACTTCGCGACCGGCGCGAAGGCGGAGTCGGCGACCGTGACGACGGTCAGCCCGGCGTCCCTGGCGTAGGCGAGGGTGTCCACGACCTCCCGCGGGTGCCGCGGCAGCGCGAAACAGAGCAGCGCGCTCGCCCCGGCCCGGACGGCGCCGTCGATCCGGTCGTGGATCATGGTGCCGCCCTCGTCGAGCAGCCGTACGTCCGGGTGGACCTTGGCGGCGAAGTACGTGAAGCCGTACGCCTGGGAGGCCGCGGCCCGCAGACCGAGGACCGGCAGCGGACGCGAGGCGGCGAGGACGCGCCCGGCTTGCTGCACCGGCCGCGGGTCGGCCAGCGCCGCCGCGAGCTGCCTCAGGTTCGCGATCTCGGCCTCGACGGCCTGCTGGTACTCGTTGTACGACGCCGACTCGGCCGCGGGTTCGGCGGGCGCGACCTCGCGCAGGTGGCGGCGCAGCGCCGGGTAGCCGTCGAAGCCGAGGGCGACGGCGAAGCGGGTCACGGAGGGCTGGCTCACCCCGGCCAGCTCGGCCAGTTCCACGCTGGACAGGAACGGCACGTCGGCGGCCCGCCGCACCATGCTGTGGGCGATGCGCCGCTGGGTCGGCGTGAGCCGGTGCCCCTCGAAGAGCGCCTGCAGCCGTGCGGCCGGGCTGTCGGTCACGCTCATGACGTACTCCCCCTCAGAAGTCTCGACGCCCCGGGAGAGTACTCCCCGACCACCTGCTATTCAGACACCAAGAACTCTGCATGAGGCCATACACCCGGAGCAAGGTTTCGGCCGGGTGTCTTGCCCCGTGAGAGCCGCGGGACCGGTCGCGGGGGCCGGTCCCAGCGCCGAGAGGGGGGCTGGCACCAGTGCGCCGGCGGGTGGGCGTTCCTAGCCTGGCGGCATGAGCGGAATGGACGCGCGGGACCTTGAGCTGAAGAAGGAACTCGACGCCACCCTGCGGACCCGCGGGGAACTGGGCGAGGAGTACGAGTCCGCGCTGGTCGACTCGTTCCTGGAGAAGATCGACCAGCGCATCGACGGCGCCGTGGAGCGCCGGGTGCGGCGGCAGCTCGCCGAGCAGCGGATGACGGTGGCGCGGGGCTCCCGGGGGGCCGCCGACTCCTGGGGCGAGCGCTTCGGGTTCGGCATCGTCTCGCTGGTGCTGGCGATCCCGCTGTCCGCGATCGGCGGCGGCGTCGCGCATCTGCCCGGGCTGCTGGCCGCCTGGGCGGGCATCGTCGGCGTCAACGCCTTCCAGGCCGTGCGCGCCAACCCCGGCCTGTTCGGCGGCCGTCGGCGCAGGTCACCCCAGGACGGTGACTGGGAGGACTGAGCGGGGCGACGGGGAGCGCGCGGAGAGACCCGGCCGGAACCCGGAAGCGCGAGGGACGTCGTGCGCGGGGACCGCCGCACCCCCGTTGCCGGGGGGCGGGACGACGGCGGTCCCCGCGAGGGACGCGGGCCGGGTCAGGACCGGGCGTGCGCGTCCATGGCGTCCGTGGAGGTCCGGGAGCCGCTCCGGAGGTCCTTGGCGCCGTTCGACGTCGATCGGGGCGGGGAGCCTCCCCCAGGGCTTGACGCCTGGGAGGTGCCTCACCACCCCCTCCGACACCCACCAATGTGCCGGACGCGTGTTAAGCGGGTGCTGCGTGAACGTGACGCCCTCGTACCACTTCGGCGCCTCGCCCTCAGCCGCGGGTCACCGCATGTTCCCCGCGGCCACGCCCGGTCACCGGACGTTCGCTACCGCACCCCGCCCTTGGCCAGGAAGGCCAGCAGGTCCTGCCGGCTGACCACACCGGTCGGCTTGCCCTCGACCAGCACGATCGCCGCGTCCGCCGAGCCGAGCACCGACATCAGGTCCGCGACCGGCTCGCCCGAGCCGACCTGCGGCAGCGGCGCCGACATGTGCTTCTCCAGCGGGTCCTCCAGCGAGGCGCGCTGGGTGAACAGCGCGTCGAGCAGCTCCCGCTCCACCACGGACCCCACGACCTCCGCGGCCATGACGTCCGGGTGGCCGGCGCCCGGCTTCACGATCGGCATCTGCGAGACGCCGTACTCGCGCAGCACCTCGATGGCCTGGCCGACGGTCTCGTCCGGGTGCATGTGGACGAGGGAGGGGATGGCGCCCTCCTTGTCCCTGAGCACGTCGCCGACGCGGGCGCTCGGGCCCTCGTCCTCCAGGAAGCCGTAGTCGGCCATCCACTCGTCGTTGAAGATCTTGCTGAGGTAGCCGCGGCCGCTGTCGGGCAGCAGCACCACCACGACGTCGTCCGGGCCGAGGCGCTCGGCGACCCGCAGCGCGGCGACGACGGCCATGCCGCAGGAGCCGCCGACCAGCAGGCCCTCCTCCTTGGCCAGCCGCCGGGTCATCTGGAAGGCGTCCTTGTCGGACACGGCGACGATCTCGTCGGCGACCGTGCGGTCGTAGGCGGTCGGCCAGAAGTCCTCGCCGACGCCCTCGATCAGGTACGGCCGACCGGAGCCGCCGGAGTAGACCGAGCCCTCCGGGTCGGCGCCGATGACCTTCACCCTGCCGTCGCTGGCGTCCTTCAGGTAGCGGCCGGTGCCGGAGATGGTGCCGCCGGTGCCGACGCCCGCCACGAAGTGGGTGATCTTCCCCTCCGTCTGCTCCCACAGCTCGGGGCCGGTGGAGTGGTAGTGCGACAGGGGGTTGTTCGGGTTGGAGTACTGGTCGGGCTTCCACGCGCCCGGCGTCTCACGGACCAGCCGGTCGGAGACGTTGTAGTAGGAGTCCGGGTGCTCCGGGTCCACGGCCGTCGGGCACACCACCACTTCCGCCCCGTACGCGCGCAGCACGTTGATCTTGTCCGTGGAGACCTTGTCCGGGCACACGAAGATGCACTTGTAGCCCTTCTGCTGGGCCACGATGGCGAGTCCCACGCCGGTGTTGCCGCTGGTCGGCTCGACGATCGTCCCGCCGGGCTTGAGCTCCCCGCTCTGCTCGGCCGCCTCGATCATGCGCAGGGCGATGCGGTCCTTCACGGAGCCGCCCGGGTTGAAGTACTCCACCTTGGCCAGGACGGTGGCCCGGATGCCCTTGGTGACGTTGTTGAGCCTCACCAGCGGGGTGTTGCCGACGAGGCTGATCATCGAGTCGTGGAATTGCACCGTTGTCTCCGGTTGCTGCAAAAGATGTGGTCGTAGTGGTCCAGCCAGCCTAAGGCCAGCAAGGGGCCGGACGACGGGCCTTCACTCGCCGTCGAGATTGGGCGACGGTCCGTACGGGGCAAGGAGTGGGTGTACGGCTGAGAGGAGGTGGCGGCGAGGCATGACGGGCATGTCGAGGGCGAGAGTGGCCCGGCGGATCGCGGCCGGCGCGGCGTACGGGGGCGGGGGGATCGGTCTGGTCGGCGCGGCCGCCGTGGGGCTGCTGCTGGCCGAGGTGCAGCTGGCCAGACGCCAGGTGGCCAACGGCACGACGGACGGCCGTCTGCCGGTCGCCGACGGGCGGTACGGCAGCGGCTACGACATCCCGGGCGAGCAGCCCCTGCGGCTGGTGCTGCTGGGCGACTCCACGGCCGCGGGGCAGGGCGTCCACCGGGCCGGTCAGACGCCGGGCGCGCTGCTGGCGTCGGGGCTCGCGGCGGTGGCGGAGCGGACGGTGGAGCTGCGCAACGTGGCCCTTCCGGGCGCCCAGTCGGACGACCTGGACCGCCAGGTGGCGCTGGTCCTCGCCGACCCGGCCCGGGTGCCGGACATCTGCGTGATCATGGTCGGCGCGAACGACGTGACGCACCGGATGCCCCCGACCCGCTCGGTGCGCCATCTGTCGGCGGCGGTCCGCCGGCTGCGCACGGCCGGCGCGGAGGTGGTGGTCGGCACCTGCCCCGACCTCGGCACGATCGAGCCGGTCCAGCAGCCGCTGCGCTGGCTGGCCCGCCGGGCCTCGCGCCAGCTCGCGGCGGCGCAGACGATCGGCGTGGTCGAGCAGGGGGGCCGCACCGTGTCGCTGGGCGATCTGCTGGGCCCGGAGTTCGCGGCGAACCCGCGGGAGCTGTTCGGCCCCGACAGCTACCACCCCTCGGCCGAGGGCTACGCCACCGCCGCGATGGCGGTCCTGCCGACGGTCTGCGCCGCGCTGGGGCTGTGGCCGGCGGAGGAGGAGCGCCCGGACGCGTTCCGGCACGAGGGCTTCCTGCCGGTGGCCCGCGCCGCGGCCGAGGCGGCGTCGGAGGCCGGTACGGAGGTCACCGCGGCGATGCCGACGGGGCCCAGGGGACCGTGGGCCCTGCTCAAGCGCCGTCGCCGCCGCCGGGTGCCGGAGGCGGCCCCGGCTCCGATCGAGACCCCGACCTGACCCGGACCCCAGGAGAAAAGCAAGCGCTTAGAAAATTGCGGCCAGGGTCACATCGCCGTTCCCGTGACCTCGACCATACGTACGGGTAACTTCCCAACCAGCCCTGCCCATCCCCGTATGCAAGCCACTGGAGCCGTGATGCCCGAAGCCGTCATCGTCTCGACCGCCCGCTCCCCCATCGGCCGCGCTTTCAAGGGCTCCCTCAAGGACCTGCGCCCGGACGACCTGACCGCCACGATCATCCAGGCGGCCCTCGCCAAGGTCCCCGAGCTGGACCCGAGGGACATCGACGACCTGATGCTCGGCTGCGGCCTGCCCGGCGGCGAGCAGGGCAACAACCTCGGCCGGATCGTCGCCGTGCAGATGGGCATGGACCACCTCCCCGGCTGCACCATCACCCGGTACTGCTCCTCCTCGCTGCAGACCTCCCGCATGGCCCTGCACGCCATCAAGGCCGGCGAGGGCGACGTCTTCATCTCGGCCGGCGTCGAGATGGTCTCCCGTTTCACCAAGGGCAATTCCGACAGCCTGCCGGACACGCACAACCCGCTCTTCGCCGAGGCCGAGGCCCGCACCGCCGCGGTGGCGGCGCAGGAGGGCACCACCTGGCACGACCCGCGCGAGGACGGCCTGATCCCGGACGCCTACATCGCGATGGGCCAGACCGCCGAGAACCTGGCCCGCTGGAAGGGCGTCACCCGCCAGGACATGGACGAGTTCGGCGTCCGCTCGCAGAACCTCGCCGAGGAGGCCATCAAGAACGGCTTCTGGGAGCGCGAGATCACGCCGGTGACCCTCCCGGACGGCACCGTCGTCTCCAAGGACGACGGCCCGCGCGCCGGCGTCACCCTGGAGGGCGTCTCCGGCCTCAAGCCGGTCTTCCGCCCCGACGGCCTGGTCACCGCCGGCAACTGCTGCCCGCTGAACGACGGCGCCGCGGCGGTCGTGATCATGTCCGACACCAAGGCCCGCGAGCTCGGCCTCACGCCGCTCGCCCGCATCGTCTCCACCGGCGTCTCCGGCCTGTCCCCGGAGATCATGGGCCTCGGTCCGGTGGAGGCCTCGCAGCAGGCGCTGCGCCGCGCCGGCCTCACCGTCGACGACATCGACCTGGTCGAGATCAACGAGGCCTTCGCCGCGCAGGTGATCCCCTCCTACCGCGACCTCGGCATCGACCTCGACAAGGTGAACGTCAACGGCGGCGCCATCGCCGTCGGCCACCCCTTCGGCATGACCGGCGCCCGCATCACCGGCACGCTGATCAACTCGCTCCAGTTCCACGACAAGCAGTTCGGCCTGGAGACGATGTGCGTCGGCGGCGGCCAGGGCATGGCGATGGTCGTCGAGCGCCTCAGCTGACCCTCCGCCGGGGGCCGTCGAGAGACCGTCGGTGGCCGCCGTAGCACCCATAGTGAGCGAACGGCCCGGAATCCAAGAAACACCTGGCTTCCGGGCCGTTTTGTGATCGAATCTCCCCCAGGATGTGACCTATCTCCCCCAGGGAGGGGATTCACGCAGGTCAGCGGTGTTTCGCCAGGGAAACCGGGGCAGCATTCCTGTCCGTTTCGTGACGTTACGCACTGACAGCTGGTTAGTCCGCCCTTCAAGCTGATGTAGGAAGTCGGGGGTCGACCTTGAACCCGGGAGTACGTCAGTGAGCGCCATGCCGATCGCCTTGTTGCTCACCACGGCCGCCACCGGCGCCGTGGGCGTCGCGGTCCTGCGCACCCTTCTGGTGCTGCGCCGCCAGGTCGCCGCTCTGCACACCCAGCTCGCCGAGAGCCAGGCCGCCGCCACGCGCGCCCTGCTGCCCGCCGCCCGCACCGCGGAGACGGAGCAGATACGCGCCGCGGTCGCCCAGGCGCTCGCCGAGGAGCGGGAGCGGGAACTGGCCGAGGCCCGTGCGTTCTGGGCCGCCCAGGAGGCCCGCGACGGGGGTGACGCGCCGACGCTGCTCGGCCTGCCCGACAGCGAGCTGTTCCTGCCGCGCCAGACCGATTTCGCGGGTCTGGAGCCGCTGGAGGCGATGACCGAGACCGGCCCGGACGCGGACGAGTTCGCCGGGGAGTCGCCGGAGCTGGCCGCGGCCCGCCGCCGGCACCCCTCGCACCCCGACTTCACCCCGTCCCCGTCGCCGGTGGTCAACGACCACGAGCGCACGGTCGCCACGCTGGAGGAGCTGGCCGACTCGGGCGTGGAGCTGGCCGACGTGCGGCCGGGCCCGCTGGGCACCCTCGACGTCTACGTGTTCGCGGACGGGACGACCCTGTGCATGACCCCGGGCCACCGGGAGACGGCCGAACGCCTGTCCACCGCGCTGCGCGCGGGCCGGGCTCCGGTGCTCCTCGGCGGCTCCGGCGTCTCCGGCGCGTACACCCTCACCTTCGCGTGCGGCGAGGAGAACGTCTACATCCTGGCGGACCGGGTCATCGCGTCGCTGTAGCCCGCCGTCCGGGCGCGCACGCCCAGACGCCCCCCGCGCTCCTGGTACTCCCGGCACTCCGGGAGCTCAGGCTCGTGGCGCTCCAGCCGCTCGGCGCGCTCCCGCGGCTCACACTCCGGCGCGCTTCTGCGCCTCCTCCACCAGGCGCACCGCTTCCTCCACCTCGGCCTCGTCCCTGAGGACGAGGGCAAGGTCGTGTCCGGCCACGGTCAGCTGGTCGGCGGCCGCGAACATCCCGGCGTCGGGCATCTCGCGCGGTTCGCGGCCGGGCTCCTCGCGTTCCTGCGCCCGCCGCGCCATTTCCCTGGCCAGCGCCAGCGCCTCCGCCGCCCCGCTGCGCTGCAGCCGGCTCTGCGGCGCGGCCCGAAGACGGTCGGCGAAATGATCCACTGCCCGGGTCAGTGATGTCGTGTCAACCACGCCGCGAGACTACGCGTCGCAGCAGGACTGTTGCCAATACGCGAACGCTCAGGCACGGTGACCTGAAGGACCGGCTTCGTCGAACGCGTCCGGAGGCGCCGATGTCCCAAGTCTTCTCCGAGGAGACCCATCGCAACCTGCTCGCCCGCATCCCCCACTGCACCGGTCGTGAAGTCTCCGACTGGCTGCGCACCGTCGAAGAAGGCCCCGCTCTCCGCTTCGAGGAGAAGGTCAGCTGGCTCCGCCACGAACACGACCTCGCGTACGGCCACGCCAAGGCGCTCATCCACGAGTACGACCTGAGGAGGGCCGCGCGCAAACTGCTCTAGGCGCGCACGCGCAAGGGCCCCGGGAGATCCCGGGGCCCTTGCGCTGTCCGTCGCGGTGCGGGTGCTCGCGGTGCGGCTAGTCGTTCTGGTTGAGGATCGCGATGATCCGCAGGAACTCCATGTAGATCCACACCAGCGTCAGCGTGAGGCCGAAGGCCGCGAGCCAGGCCTCCTCGCGCGGCGCGCCGTAGGCGATGCCGTCCTCGACCTGCTTGAAGTCCAGGGCGAGGAAGCAGGCACCGAGGAGGATGCCGACGACGCCGAAGAAGATGCCCAGCGGGCCGCTGCGGAAGCCGAGGCCGTCACCGCCGCCGAAGACGGCGAACAGCATGTTCACCATCATCAGCAGCACGAAGCCGAGCGCGGCCGCCATCACGAAGCCGTAGAACCGGCGGTTGACGCGGATCCAGCCCGCCTTGTACGCCACCAGCACACCGGCGAAGACCGCCATGGTGCCGATCACGGCCTGCATGGCCGCGCCGCTCGCGATGTGCGTGTCGACGATGTTGGAGACGACGCCGAGGAACACGCCCTCGAACGCCGCGTACGTCAGGATCAGCGCGGGCGAGGCCTTGCGCTTGAAGGACTGCACGAAGGCCAGCACCATGCCGATCAGCGCGGCGCCGATGCCGATGCCGTAGGACCGGTTGATGTGGGCCACATCGACCGGCAGCAGCGCCCAGGCGAGCGCGGCGGTGACGATCAGCGTGCCGAGCGTGGACGCGGTGCGCAGGACGACGTCGTCCATCGTCATCCGGCCGGTGGTGGCCGGGGCCTGCGGCGGAGCGCCGTACTGCAGGTCCTGCTGGGCGTACGGGTTCTGGGCGTAAGGGTTCTGCGCGTAGGGGGCGCCGCTCGGCTGGGCGTAGGGGTTGCCCTGCGCGTACGGATTGCCCTGCGTGCCGACAGCGGGGCCCCCGGCCTGCGGCGCGGTGTTGAAGCCCGCGTAGCCGTTGTCGCGGCTGAACCCCCGTCGCGAGAAGACCGGGTTTCTGCTCCTCATCTCACTCCTCCATGGCCGCGCTGCGCGGCCTTGGCCTTAAGAGTAATGGAACGGCAAAGGATGGATCCTAATACCTGCGAAGGATCTTTCCCTCGTCCTGCTGGCGAACACGCTACGCGGGCAGGTGATTCCCGGCCACGGAGGGCCCCATTCATGACCAACCTGCGACATGGCCGGAATCAGCCGGAGATCATCGGCCCGGTCAGTCGAGGGAGAAGCCGGTGTACGCCTCGGCGAGGTCGGTCTCGGCCGCCCGCCCGGACGCGATCCGCCGCAGCCGGGCCAGCTGGAGGCGGTCGTCGAAGCCGGTGGCGTCCGGCGCCCGGTGCAGCATGGTCGTCATGTCGTAGCTGAACCGCTCGGCCTGCCAGATCCGGCGCAAACAGGTCGCCGAGTAGGCGTCGAGCAGCTCGGCGGAGCCCGTCCGGCGCTCGTGCGTCAGCGCCCGCGCGAAGGTGACGACGTCCCCGACGGCGAGGTTGAGCCCCTTGGCCCCGGTGGGCGGCACGATGTGCGCGGCGTCCCCGGCGAGGAAGAGCCGCCCGTGCCGCATGGGCTCGTGGACGAAGGAGCGCATCGGGGTCACCGACTTCTGGGTGATGGGCCCGCGCCCGAGGGTCCAGTCGTCGGCGGTCTCGAACCGGCGTGCGAGCTCGTCCCAGATCTCCTCGTCGCCCCACTCCTGCGCGTCGGTGCCGGCGGGCACCTGGAGGTAGAGGCGCGAGACGGTCGGGGAGCGCATGGAGAGCAGGGCGAAGCCGCGGTCGTGGCGAGCGTAGACCAGCTCGTCGTGCGAGGGGGGCACCTCGGCGAGGACGCCGAGCCAGGCGAAGGGGTACATCCGCTCGAAGACCCGGGAGAGCGCGGCGGGCACCGCCTTGCGCGCCACGCCCCAGAAGCCGTCGCACCCGACGACGTAGTCGCACTCCAGGACGTCCTCGCGTCCCCCGTACCGGAACGGCACGCGCGGGCGGTCGTCCTCCGCGCCCTCCACCGCGAGCGCCTCCGCCCCGAACAGCAGCGGGCCGCCCTCCTCGAGCTGGAGCGCGATGAGGTCCTTGCAGACCTCGGTCTGCGCGTACACCATCACGGACCGCCCGCCGGTGAGGGCGGGGAAGTCGACCCGGTGCCGCGTCCTGGCGAACCGCAGCTCGATCCCGTCGTGCCGCAGCCCCTCGCGGTCCATCCGCTCCCCGGCGCCGGCCGCGCGCAGCACGTCCACGGTCCCCTGTTCCAGGATTCCGGCCCGCTGCCGGTGCTCGACGTAGGCGCGGTCGCGGCTCTCCAGGACGACCGAGTCGATACCGGCGTTGTGGAGCAGCCGGGCCAGGAGCAGGCCGGCCGGGCCGGCTCCGATGATGCCGACGGTGGTGCGCATCGGTCGTTCCCTTCGGGTGGGCGTCGTTGCCTGGGAGGGGCGTTCCCGGCCCTTCCGGGCCGTCGGGAGCGGTGAGAGACCGAGAGACACGGCAAACTGTTCGCGTGGTGAACTTTCTTTCACCTAGTCGCGCCTCGCCTGAGTTTCCGCCCGGCCCCACCCGATGTCAATGGGTCCGCGTCCGTGGGTCCGCGGCCCCGCACGCACGCAACCGACCGCCGTGCCCGCGCGATCAGGTCGCGGACACGGCGGTCGGCCGGGGAGCGGGGTAC
Source organism: Streptomyces sp. NPDC086766 (assembly GCF_044746005.1). NCBI lineage: Bacteria > Bacillati > Actinomycetota > Actinomycetes > Kitasatosporales > Streptomycetaceae > Streptomyces > Streptomyces sp. NPDC086766. The sequence continues at coordinate 74,248 of NZ_JBIVBI010000013.1, forward strand.
GCCGCGGCAGTGGTGGCGGCGTACCCCGCGGCTCAGTGGCCCGGCCAGCCGTCCAGGTGACGGTGCAGGGTCACGGAGGGCTGCGCCTCGCCCTTCGGGGCGCGCGCCACCGCGTCGTGCAGGACGCTGCTCACCTCGGCGGCGAGACCGTCGACCCGCGACTTCAGCTCGGTGGCGGGGAGCGAGGAGCGGGTCAGCCCGTCGAGGCGGCGGTGGATGTCGTCGAGCTGCCGCCGGGTGTCGCCGTCGAAGGTGATCGGGGTGGGCGTGGAGACGACGAACTGGTAGGCGCCGGCCAGGGTCTGGCAGCCCGTGCACTTCTTGTTCGCCGCGTCGCTGAGGTTCACGGCGTTCAGGTGGGTGCGTGCCCCCGCGAAGGTGACGATCTGGAAGGACAGCGCCACCGACCGGCACTCGTCGTCGGCGGAGCAGCCCGCGGAGACGGCGTTGGCCTGGTTGCGCACCCCGGCGGCGTTCACGTCGCCGTACTGGCGGATGGTGAAGGAGTCCTTGGCCTGCGTGTGGTGCGCCCGGTCCGCGTGGCTGAACACGTAGTCGGAGGCGACCGCCGCGTGCTGCGGCGCGGCGGTGGCCGCCTGGGCCGGTACGGCGGTGGCCACGCCGGCGACTCCGGCGGCGAGCAGGCCCGCGCGGACGGCGCGCTGGGTGAAGTTGTTGCTGGTGGGACGTGGTTTGCGATGACTGCTCATGGGATCTCCTGCGGTAGATGGTTCGTGAGCCGCGGGCCGGGGCGCCGTCCCCGGTGCCGCGGCGGCCCGGCGCGCCACCGGGGCGCCGTCCCCGGTGCCGCGGCGGCTTCGGCGCCGCCCCGGGGCGGCACCGGGGGGCGCGGGCGGAGGCGGGCCCGTACGCGTTCCGCCTCCCGGGACGACGCCGGGTGCCGCGCTTCGGGGCGAGCCGGGTTTCGCCGCGCTAGGACGGCACCGGGCTGGGTGACTCACTGACCGGCGGCGGGGAGGGGCTGGGCGGGGGCGACGCCGGCAGGCTCTCCGAGGGCGTCGGCGTGGGCTCCGGCGACCCGCCCCCGGCGGACGCCGACGGCAACGGCCCCTCGACGCTCCCGCCGCTGGTCGGCACCGCCTTCTGCGAGGCGCCCGCCGGTCCCGACGCGGTCGCCGAGGCGCCGGCCGACGCCGGCGCGCTGCCCGTGGCGTCCACCGGCGGGCTGCCGTCCGGGCCCGCGGACCCGGCCCCCGCCGTGCCGGACGGCTGCGCGGAGGCACCGCCGGACGGGGTGCCGGAGGCGGGTCCGTCCGGCGTGGACGCCTCCCGCGGCTGCGGTGACTGCGTCGACACCCCCGGCTGCAGGATCGGCGCGATCGGCGGCCTCTTCGGCAGCGGCTTCGGGGTCATCCCGGACACCCACGCGTAGCTCAGCCCGGTCAGCGCGGCCAGCGTCAGCGCGCACACGGTCACGCGCAGCACCGGACGGCCCGCCGTGGACCGCTTCGCGGCCCGGAAGAGACGCCCGGTCAGCTTGACGGACAGATAGACGACACCCGCCATGGGGCACAGCAGCATGACGCAGCCGATCACCCCGACCAGGCCCTCGACGACCTGCCCGTCCGCGAACGCCGAACCGGTGCCGACCAGTTGCTCGGTCAGCGACCGGATCATCGTGGCGATGATCCGCGGCAGGTTCCACAGCGCGTACCCGAGCTCGCCGAGCAGGAGCGGCACCATCGTCAGCACCCAGGTGGCGACGATGGTCCGGGCCGACTTCTTCAGCCCGGCGACCTCCTTGCGGGCGGCCCGGCCCTTCGCCCCGGGGACCAGGCTCAGCAGGATCGGTTTGATCTTGCCGTACAGGTCCGGCACGCCGGCCAGGTCGCCCAGGATGTAGTAGCCGTCCAGCCGGACGGCCGGCATCAGCTGCTCCAGGATCTCGAAGTGCCCGAGATAGACCGCCGCCAGGAAGAACTGCGCACCGGTGGCGAAGTACGCCCCGGCCATGGCCAGCATGAAGACGACGTTGAAGTACACCCCGCCCAGGTCGGTGCGCAGCCGGCCGCCGCGTCCGATCCGGTAGACGTCGGTGACGTCGGTGTACATCGACGGCCAGATGAGGAAGAGCCCGCAGCCGATGCACCCGGGGCGGGCGCCGCCGTACCGGCAGGCGGAGGCGTGGCCGAACTCGTGGAAGACGAGTGAGGCCACGGTGAGGACGAAGACGAGGAGGATGAGCACCGGCTGGTCCAGGACCTCCAGCACCGGCTCGATCGCCCCGAAGAAGCCGAACAGCCAGACGTCCATGACGACCGCCGCGGCCAGCACCACGGCGACCACGACCCGCCGGTGCAGCCAGGCGAACATCCGGGCGATCTTCGCCGTGCGGCGCTCGTTGAAGATCACCCGGTGGCCCTTGAGGGCGAGCAGCAGGTCCGACCTCGGCGCGTCGACCTCCTCGCCCTCCTGGCCGTCGGGGACGGTCACACCGAGCGGTTCGAGCTTCTCCTCCACCAGGAAGCGCACGTTCTCGCCGCTGACCTCACGGCCGAAGCGCGCGCTGACCCGGTGGGCGATGGTCTCGACGTCCCGCACGCCGTCGATGGACGACGCCACGAGATACAGCAGCCGCGAGAGCTGCACGACCTGCCCGTCCCCCCGACGGGCGATGTACTTGGGGTCGGTGAAGCCCGACCCCTGGTACTCGCCGTGCAGCTGGAGCCCCGCGCTCAGCCGCGGGACCAGCGGCGCCTGCTCCACGACGGGCAGCTTGCCCGTCGTCACCTGCTCGTACGTCACCGGCCAGCCGCCGGGACCGGGCACCGGGCCCGTGTCGTGCAGCGTCGGCGCCCCCTCTCCGAGCACCGTCATGTGTGGTCTCCCCCCACGTCCTCCCCCGTCCTCCCCGCTCTCCCCCGGTTCGACTCCGGGGGCGGACCGCGCCGTACCCCCCGCGCGGTCCGCCCCCGTGGCCGTCGTCGCGGCGCGTGGCCGCGCCTGCGTGCGTTACTGCGTGACGTTGATGCTCTGGACGGCCTGCGACTGGGCGACCGACCACGACGAGTGGTCGTTGAGCGCCGCGGACTCGTTGTGGGCGGAGATGTTGGCGACGTGCTTGGTGACGTTCACCGTCTTGCCGAAGCTGAACTTCAGGCGGCCCAGGGCCTCACGGCCCGGCAGCAGCTCCGCGGACTCGGCCTCGAGGTCGTGCATGTCCATGCTCATGATGGATGTCCTTTCTGTGTCTTCAGGGTCGGATCGGATGGGGAGCGTTACTGGGTGACGTTGATGCTCTGGCCGGCACCGGAGTCGGCCACGGACCACGCGGAGTGGTCGTTCAGGGCGGCGGACTGGTTGTGGGCGGAGATGTTGGCGACGTGCTTGGTGACGTTCACCGTCTTGTTGAAGCTGAACTTCAGGCGACCCAGGGCCTCGCGGCCCGGCAGCAGCTCCGCGGACTCGGCCTCGAGCTCGTGGGCGTCCATCATGATCAATTCCCCCTCAGGGATAGACATTTCCGGTCGGACCGAGTCAGGTTCCCCCCGGACTCTGTCCAACTTGGTCGGACGTGCTGTCCAACGAGATTGGACACTAGGGCGTCGGGGGCGTTTCGCGCAACCCGTTCGGGGAATCGCCTCTCGGCGACGCGCGCGTGCGCCCGTAGAATCAGGCGGCACATGGAGGATTTCCGTGAGTTCCGCCAGGCGGCGAGCAGGAAGTGACGGTCAGTGGCCAACGCACTGCAGCAGTTGATCCGTGAGCGCCTCGACCGCAAGGGCTGGTCCTACGGCGATGTGGCGCGGCGCGGCGGCATCCCCCGCTCCACCGTCCACCACCTGGCGACCTCCGACCGCGTGGTCCGCATGCCCCAGCCGACCACGCTGGAGGGGCTGGCCAAGGGGCTGGAACTGCCCCTGGACATCGTGCGCCGCACCGCCGCCGAGGCCTGCGGCATCCACGTCTACGGCCCCGCCACGGGCGCCGGCGGCGGGGCCCCCCGCCCCACCGACCCCGACGTGGACCTGCTCATCGCCAGCGTCCAGCAGCTGTCGGCCGACGACCGCCGCCATGTCGCCGCCCTGGTGGAGTCCCTGCTCGACCGCTCCGCGCGGGAGAAGTGAGCGCGCCTTGGACCGGACCGGCCGTCCGACGACATCGGACGACCGTTTCGCCGCCAACTCGGAAAAAGAATTCAGAGCACCCGAAAACCGGCAAGATCCGCCGCTAGTCTCTCGCTTGCCCGAGACGCGAGAGCCGCACGACCCGGGCTCCCAGGGGGGAAGTGTGTTGTTCGTGCATGGCGGCCCGACCACGGCCGTGGTCCGTGGCCCCGCCGGAGAATCGGTCGTCCTGCTGTCCGGCGAGCTGCCCGAGGTACTCACCGACGAGGCGATCGCCGAGCTCCTGGACCTGGCCGCCGCCATCCTGGATGCGGACGAACTGGTCCTGTTCCACCAGTGCCTGCAGACCCTGCGCCGCAATGGAATGCGAGCGGGCCGCCGCATCGAGAGAGGCGGTCTCGTACTCACCGTCTACGAAGGCTGACCCCACCCGGGGCACAGGCTTTCGAAGGGTGAAGACAGGGGGTGGACACAGGGGGGAAACACGCGCGCGCCGCCGCGGGGAACGGTGGCGCCGCGCGGTCGATGGTGCCCGGAACCGGACTTGAACCGGTACGCCCGCGAGGGGCAGCGAGGTTTAAGCTCGCCGTGTCTGCATTCCACCATCCGGGCAGGCCATGGGCTCCGCATCGAGATCCCGAGCCTATCGGGGCACCCCCCGCGCACAGTGGGGAGGCAACCCGATGTTGTCTTATTTTATTGATGTCTGAGGGAGCATCAGCAAGTGGAACAGGCCATCAGCACTTGCCAAGAGGCTTCCGTGGAGCCGGCCGTCGCGCATGCGAAATGACGGAATTTCACCCTCCGAACAAGGACGCTCCACCTGTTCCTGACGACGGCCTCCTCAGGGACGGCCGTCATCCCCAGGTATGACGCGTACGGTTCCGGTCCGTCCCCGGTCGCCCTCCGGAACCGGAGCAGCGGCTGACTACACCGGCGCGATCGGCGGACACGATGGAGGACGTCCCTTCGCACACCGTCGTCCCGTCAGGAGCGCCCACCCGTGACCACCTCCTCCATCGCCGGCCCGACCACCGCCGTGGCCTCGCGCGCCACGGATCTGTCGAAGATCTACGGACAGGGCGAGACCCAGGTGGTCGCCCTCGACCGGGTCTCCGTCGACTTCCGGCAGGCCGAGTTCACCGCGATCATGGGTCCGTCCGGCTCGGGCAAGTCCACGCTGATGCACTGCGTGGCCGGTCTGGACACCTTCTCCTCCGGCTCGGTGCGCATCGGCGAGACGGAGCTGGGCTCGCTGAAGGACAAGCAGCTGACCAGGCTGCGCCGGGACAAGATCGGCTTCATCTTCCAGGCGTTCAACCTGCTGCCGACGCTGAACGCCCTGGAGAACATCACCCTCCCGATGGACATCGCGGGCCGCAGGCCGGACCGGGAGTGGCTGGACACGGTGATCCGGATGGTGGGGCTGTCCGACCGGCTCGGACACCGGCCCGCGCAGCTGTCCGGCGGCCAGCAGCAGCGCGTCGCCGTCGCCCGCGCGCTGGCGTCCCGGCCCGACATCGTCTTCGGTGACGAGCCCACCGGGAACCTGGACTCGCGCTCGGGTGCCGAGGTGCTCGGCTTCCTGCGCAACTCCGTACGGGAGCTGGGCCAGACGGTGGTGATGGTGACCCACGACCCGGTGGCGGCGGCGTACGCGGACCGGGTGGTGTTCCTCGCCGACGGCCGGATCGTGGACGAGGTGCACGAGCCGACCGCGCAGGCGGTCCTCGACCGGATGCGGCACCTGCCCGGGGGAAACCCTGAGGCTCCCGCGCCGGACGCCGAGGGCCGCACCCGCTGATCACCGCCGACCCCGTACCCCTGGACTGAGACATCCCATGTTCCGCACCGCCTTGCGCAATGTCAGCGCGCACAAGGGCCGGCTCCTCATGACCGTGCTCGCCGTGATGCTCGGCGTCGCCTTCGTGTCGGGGACCCTGGTCTTCACCAACACCCTCTCCGACGCCTACCGGAAGAGCTCCGCCAAGGGCTTCGGCCAGGTCGACGTGGCCGTACGGCCCGCGTACCGGGAGAGCGAGGGCGACCGGCTCGGAAAGGCGCCCGAGCTGACCCGGGCCCTGCTGGACCGCAGCGCCCGCGTGCCGGGCGCCGCCTCCGCCGTCGGTGTCGTCGGCGGCTTCACGGCGCTCGCCGACAAGCACGGCGAACTGATCGGCGGCGGCTTCCAGTCGCAGGGCGGCAACTTCTGGGGCACCGACGACCCCCGGTACCCGCTCAGGAGCGGCGCCGCCCCGCACGGCCGCGACCAGGTCGCCATCGACTCCGAGACCGCGCGGCGGGCCGGCTACCGGGTCGGCGACACCGTGCGCCTGTCGGTCGACGGCCCGGTGCTGACCCCGACGATCAGCGGCATCTTCACCACCGACGACGGCAACGTCGCGGCCGGCGGCAGCCTCGCCCTCTTCGACACCGCGACCGCCCAGCGGCTGTTCGGCAAGCCGGGCACGTACGACGAGATCGACGTACGGGCCAAGTCCGGTACCAGTCAGGGGGCCCTGAAGGCACAGCTCGACCGGGTGCTGCCGAAGGGGGCGGCCGAGACCACGACCGGCGCGCGCCTCGCCGAGGACCAGGCGCGGGCGATCTCCGCCTCGATGAACGGGCTGCGCCAGGGCCTGCTGGTCTTCGCCGGGATCGCGCTCTTCGTGGGCACGTTCATCATCGCCAACACCTTCACCATGCTGGTCGCGCAGCGCACGAAGGAGCTCGCGCTGCTGCGCGCGGTCGGCGCCTCCCGCCGGCAGGTCACCCGCTCGGTGCTGATCGAGGCGTTCGTGGTGGGCGCGGTGGCCGCGGTGACCGGGCTGGTCGCGGGCGTCGGCATCGGCGCCGGGCTCAGGTCCCTCATGGGCACCCTGGGGGCGACCGTCCCCGACGGGCCGCTGGTCGTCACGCCCGGCACGGCCGGCGCCGCCCTCGCGGTCGGTGTCCTGGTCACCATGCTGGCCGCCTGGCTGCCCGGTCGCCGGGCCGCGAAGATCCCGCCGGTCGCGGCGATGAGCAGCGTGCACGCCACGGCGACGGCCAAGTCGCTGGTGCTGCGCAACACGCTGGGCGCGCTGTTCGCCGCCGCGGGCGTCGCCGTCGTCCTGGCGGCCACGACGATGGACGGCACCGACGGGCAGGCTCCCATGGGGCTCGGCGCGGTGCTGCTGATCATCGGCGTGTTCGTGCTGACTCCGCTGCTGTCCCGTCCGCTGATCGCGGCCGCGGCCCCGCTGCTGCGCGGCTTCGGGGTCTCCGGCAAGCTGGCCCGGCAGAACGCGGTGCGCAACCCGCGCCGTACCGCGGCAACGGCGTCCGCGCTGATGATCGGCCTGACCCTGATCACCGGCATGACGGTCATGGCGGGCAGCCTGCAGACGTCGATCGACAAGATGGCGTCCGCCGCGATCCGGGCCGACTACGTGGTGTCGATGGCGAACGGCAACCCGCTCTCCCCCGGTGTGGACCGCACGCTGCGCGCCACCGAGGGCGTGAAGGCGACCAGCCCGATGCGCAACGCGCCCTCCCGCATCGACGGCCGCACCGAGTACCTGACCGGTGTCGACGGCCGCGCGTTCGGCGAGCTGACCGACCTGAAGGTCGAGGACGGCTCCTTCACGATCGCCGGCACCCGGGTCGTCGTGGACCACGACACGGCCACGTCGCACGGCTGGAGGGCCGGTTCGGGCTTCACGGTCGCCTACGAGGACGGCCGCAGGCAGCGCCTGACGGTCGCCGGGGTCTACGAGGGCAACGACATGATCCGCGGCATCATGCTCGACAACGCCGCCCTCGCCCCGCACCAGAGCGACCCGGCCGACATGCGGGTCCTGGTCAGGACGGTCGACGGCGCGTCCGCCGCCACCAAGGACCGGCTGGTCAGGGCGCTCGGCTCCAACCCGGCCGTCAAGGTCCAGAGCAAGCGGGACCTCTCCGACGACATCGCGAAGATGTTCACGCTGATGCTGAACATGCTCTACGGCCTGCTGGCCATGGCGGTGATCGTGGCGGTCCTCGGGGTCGTCAACACCCTGGCGATGTCGGTGTTCGAGCGCTCGCAGGAGATCGGGATGCTCCGCGCGATCGGCCTGGACCGCACGGGCGTCAAGCGGATGGTCCGGCTGGAGTCGCTGGTGATCTCCCTGTTCGGCGGGGTGCTCGGCATCGGCCTGGGCGTGTTCTTCGGCTGGGCGGCCGGCGAGCTGCTCGGCACGAGGATGGCGACCTACGAACTGGTCCTGCCCTGGGCGCGGATGGCGCTCTTCCTGCTGCTGGCGGCGGCGGTCGGCGTCCTGGCCGCGCTCTGGCCGGCCCGGCGGGCGGCCCGGCTGAACACGCTTGAGGCGATCAAGTCCGAGTAGCGTCCGGGCCGCGGTGCGCGCGAGAGGGGCCCCGTTCCTCCCGGGAACGGGGCCCCTCTCGCGTGCCGGGGTTCTATCGCTGACGCGTCACCCAGGTACGGGCGCGCAGCGGCAGACCCGACACGCCCGACTCGGTGCTCCGCACCGCCAGCACCTGGTTGACGCCGATGCGGTTGCGCTCGAAGGCGAGGGCGGAGGCGGCCATGTACAGGCGCCAGACCCGGGCGCGGCCGGGGCCGGCGAGCTGGGCGGCGCGGGGCCAGTGCGCCTCCAGGTTGGCGACCCAGCGGCGCAGGGTGAGCGCGTAGTGCTCCCGGATCGCCTCCACGTCCCGCACCTCGAACCCGGCGCGTTCCAGCTGGGTCACCGTGGTGCCGACCGGGGCGAGTTCGCCGTCCGGGAAGACGTAGGCGTCGATGAACGCGTCCACCTGGTACGCCGTCTCGTCGCGCTGCGGGCGGCGGGCGATCTGGTGGTTGAGCAGCCGGCCGCCGGGCCTGAGCAGGGCGTGCAGGACGGTGGCGTACTCCAGGTAGCGGTCCGCGCCGACGTGTTCGGCCATGCCGATGGACGAGATGGCGTCGAAGGGGCCGTCGTCGACGTCCCGGTAGTCCTGGACGCGGATCTCCACCCGGTCGGTCAGCCCCTCGTCGGCGACGCGTTTGCGGGCGTATGCCGCCTGCTCCTGGGACAGGGTGACGCCGACGACGCGCGCTCCGTGCTCGCGGGCCGCGTGGATCGCCATGGAGCCCCAGCCGCAGCCCACGTCGAGCAGCCGCTGACCTGCGGTCAGATCCAGCTTGCGGCTGATGAGTTCGAGCTTGTCGCGCTGGGCCTCTTCGAGGGTGCCGTCGGGTTCCGGGGCCCGCCAGTAGGCGCAGGAGTACACCATCGAGGGGCCGAGGACGAGTTCGTAGAAGTCGTTGCCCACGTCGTAGTGGTGGCTGATCGCCCGCTTGTCGCTGCGCCGGGTGTGCCGGACGCCGCGGCGGCCGCGGACCTCCTCGGGGGGCGGGGCGGGCGGCAGCGGGAGGCCACCGAGCCGGACCAGGCCGCGGACGGCGGCCCGCACCTCGGGGTCGCGCAGCGCCTCGGTCAGGGTCCGGGCGTCGTCGTCACGCTCCCAGACGAGCCCCGAGAGCAGTTCGAGCGCGGCGTACAGATCCCCCTCGATCTCCAGGTCGCCGGCGACCCAGGCGCGGGCGAGACCCAGTTCGCCCGGCTTCCACAGCAGCCGGCGCAGGGCCCGGCGATTGCGGACGACGAGCGTCGGCGCGTTCGGCGGCCCGGCCTGCGAACCGTCCCAGGCGCGGACACGCACCGGCAGCGGTACCCCCAGCAACTGTTCCAGCAGACTCTGCAGCCGCGGCGCGGCATCGGCCATGGCGCACACCTCCGTGACGAGTGATCCGGGAAGTTCCTCATCTGATCCGGGATGTTCCTCATCACGTAAACACCTGTGGGGCGACAATGCAGTCCCCCACGCGCGTTACGTCTGCGCAAACCCTCGCGCACACCCGCCCCTCCCGCCCGCCGCCGCGCCCCGGTGTCCCCCGGATGCAGTGGCCGGGACCTGCCGTCCGCGTACGGCGAAGGGGGCCGCCCGCACCACGGATGGCGGGCGGCCCCCTTCGGGGTGTCGGGTGACCGGAGGTCAGGAGGCCTTGGCCTTCTCCCCGGTCTTGGCGGCGGCCGGGGCCCCCGCCTTCACGGCCGGAGCCGGAGCCGGCTTGGCGGCCTCGTAGAACTCCTCGCGCGGGTTCTCCATGGCGCCGAGGGAGACGACCTCGCGCTTGAGGAACATGGCGAGCGTCCAGTCCGCGAAGACGCGGATCTTGCGGTTCCAGGTCGGCATGGCCAGACCGTGGTAGCCGCGGTGCATGTACCAGGCGAGACGGCCCTTGAGCTTGATCTTCATCTTGCCCATGACGATCATCGCGACGCCCTTGTGCAGACCGAGGCCCGCCACCGCGCCCTTGTTGGCGTGGCTGTACTCCTTCTGCGGGAAGCCCCGCATACCGGAGACCACGTTGTCGCCGAGGACCCTGGCCTGGCGCAGCGCGTGCTGGGCGTTCGGCGGGCACCAGGCGTTCTCCACACCGGCCTTGCGGGCGGCGAGGTCGGGCACCTGGGCGTTGTCGCCGGCGGCCCAGATGTAGTCCGTGCCCTGCACCTGGAGGGTGGGCGCGCAGTCGACGTGGCCGCGCGGGCCGAGCGGGAGGCCGAAGCGGGACAGCACCGGGTTCGGCTTGACGCCGGCCGTCCAGACGATGGTGTTGGAGTCGACCTCGAGGCCGTTCTTCAGCACGACGTGGCCGTCGACGCAGGAGTCCATGGAGGTGGACAGGTAGACCTCGACACCGCGGCCCTCGAGGTGCTCCTTGCCGTACTGGCCGAGCTTCGGGCCGACCTCGGGGAGGATCTTGTCGGCGGCGTCGACGAGGATGAAGCGCATGTCCTCACGGGACACGTTGGTGTAGTACTTGGCCGCGTCCCGGGCCATGTCCTCGACCTCGCCGATGGTCTCGGCGCCGGCGAAGCCGCCGCCGATGAAGACGAAGGTGAGCGCCTTGCGGCGGATCTCCTCGTCGGTCGTGGAGTCGGCCTTGTCGAGCTGCTCGAGGACGTGGTTGCGCAGGCCGATGGACTCCTCGATGCCCTTCATGCCGATGCCCTGCTCGGCGAGGCCGGGGATCGGGAAGGTGCGGGAGACCGCGCCCATCGCGATGACCAGGTAGTCGAAGGGCAGCTCGTACGCCTCGCCGACCAGCGGGGCGATCGTGGCGACCTTGCGGTCCTGGTCGATGGTGGTGACCCGGCCGGTGAGGACCTCCGCCTTGGGGAGCACGCGTCGCAGCGGGACGACGACGTGACGCGGGGAGATGCTGCCGGCGGCGGCTTCGGGGAGGAAGGGCTGGTAGGTCATGTACGACCGGGGGTCGACGACCGTGACGGTCGCCTCTCCGTAGCGCATCTTCTTGAGGATGCGCCGAGCTGCGTACAGGCCTACGTACCCACCGCCTACTACGAGGATCCTGGGACGCTCCGTGGTGCTCATGGCATCGAGTATCCACCCGTCCCAGGGGGGTCGCTCGTGCGCCCCTTCACAAGCTCCGGCAGACCCTGTGTTAAACTCCGCGACCCGCGTGACGCAGGTCATCTCGGCGGAGGGAACTCCCCGCACCTCACGGCCCGTTGCCCATGCCGTGTGAGCTGCTCGTCAGGCCCTTCCGGAGCCCCGGACCGGACCTCCGCCGCACCGTTGCGGAACGCCCGCGCTGCGCTCCACCGAGCGGCCCTCAGGGCCCGTCGATGACCCGAAAGGACCAACGGAGGGCCTTTCGGCCCCTGGCGGTCCCGAAATCCTTGTGAAGAACTTCACGAACTTTTCCGACGGAGCGTCGCCGAGGGGTGCGCGAGGACCCCTCGGACGCGCTCATACGTTATACGGTCCTGCTCAGCCGAGGCTACTGATCGGTAGCAAAGGAGACCTAGGCCACCGACCACGCGATGCCGTCGAGGATGTCGTGCTCGCTGACGACGACCTCCTCGGCGCCGATCCGCTCCATGATCGCCAGCAGGACCAGCGCGCCCGCGCCGATCACGTCGACCCGGCCCGGGTGCATGGACGGGATCGCCGCGCGCTCGGCGTGGGTGGAGTGCAGCAGCCGCTCGGTGATCTCGCGGACGCGGTCGTGCGAGACGCGGGAGTGGTGGATGGCGGCGGAGTCGTAGGCGGGCAGGTCCTGCGCGATCGCCGACACCGTCGTCACCGACCCGGCCAGGCCCACCAGCGTGCGCGCCTCGCGCAGCGGCACCGTCCGCTCGGCGAGGTCGAGGGCCGCCTCGACGTCCGCCCTTATCGCGGCGATCCGCTCCTCGGTGGGCGGGTCGGCGACGACCCCGTCCCGCACCAGGTGACGCTCCGTCATCCGGACGCAGCCGACGTCGACGGAGCGTGCCGCACGCACGTGGTCGTCGCCGACGACGAACTCCGTGGAGCCGCCGCCGATGTCCACGACCAGGAAGGGCCTGGCCAGGTCCGCGCGTCCGGTCAGCTCCTTCGTGGCGCCGGTGAAGGAGAACTCCGCCTCCTGCTCGCCGGAGATGACCTCGGGCTCGACGCCGAGGATGTCCAGCACCCCGCGCACGAACTCGTCCCGGTTCTCCGCGTCCCGGGAGGCGGAGGTGGCCACGAAGCGCAGCCGCTCGGCGCCGTGCTCCTTGATGACCTCGGCGTACTCCCGGCAGGCCGCGAAGGTCCGCTCCAGCGCCTCGGGGGCGAGCCGCCCGGTGCGGTCGACGCCCTGGCCGAGCCGCACGATGGTCATGCGCCGGTCCAGTTCGACGAGTTCGCCGGTCCCGGGGTTCGCGTCGGCGACGAGCAGCCGGATGGAGTTCGTACCGCAGTCGACGGCGGCGACCCGGGTCACCGGTCCTCCTCCGGCACCGTCACGCAGGCGCCCTTCGCCCACCACTCGGGCAGCATCGCGAGCGCCTCGTCGCCGAGCGGGTTGACGCCCGGCCCGGCGGCCAGCGAGTGGGCGACCAGGACGTGCAGGCACTTGACCCGGTCCGGCATCCCGCCGGCGCTCGGGAAGCCCGTCAGCTCCTCGATCTCGTCCCGGCGCCGGATGTAGTCCTCGTGCGCGGCGCGGTAGGCGGCGGCGAGCTCGGGGTCGGTCCCCAGCCGCTCCGTCATCTCCTTCATCACGCCGTTGGCCTCCAGGGTGCCGATCGCGGAGGCCGCCTTGGGGCACGTCAGGTAGTACAGCGTGGGGAAGGGGGTGCCGTCGGGCAGCCGCGGGGCCGTCTCGACGACGTCCGGCTGCCCGCAGGGGCAGCGGTGGGCGATCGCGCGCAGCCCGCGCGGCGGGCGCCCGAGCTGCTGCTTGAAGGCCTCGACGTCCGCGTCGGTGGGCTCGGTGCGCGGGGTCGTGGGCGGTGGCGTTTCCATGCCTTGCTTTCTGTGCGTCGGTCCGTTCACTGGTCGGAGGCGTCGGACTTGTCGACTCCGTCCCAGACGTTCACGTACCAGGGGCGGCGGGCCGCCGCCAGGTCGAAGCGCGACTGCCGGGCCCGGCCCGGGTCGACGACCACGAAACCGGTCTCGCCGGGCAGCACGTAGTGCAGCCGCAGCCGGATCTGCTGCCGGGCGTACGCGTCGTCCTGCCAGCGTGCCTTGAGGTCGCGCAGCTGCTTCACCCGTTCCTGGGCCTGCCGCTTCTGCTGCCGGAGCGCGTCGATCTCGGCGCGCTGGGAGACGTACTGGCGCATCGGGTACGCCAGGGCGACCACCAGCGAGCAGACCACGAGCGCGAGCAGCGCCGCGCGCCCGGTGAGCCGGGAGCGGCGGGCCTGCCGCCGGGTCTGGGAGCGGTAGACGCGGGCCGCGGTCTGCTCGCCGAGCAGCCTGAGCCTGGTCGCGGTGGAGAACCGGTCCCGGTCGGTCACGGCCTCCCACCTCGACTCACTACGCCGGTCACCTCTGCCTCCTGCCGGGGGTCCGGGGATCGTCCCCCGGGACAGCGCAGTACAGCCATCGTCCCCGCCTCCCGTGGGTCGGCACACACGCGTACGTCCCCGGACACGGTACGGGACCGAGTACGGGGACGTACGTGCGACTGGCCAGGCCTCACCCGGGGTTGGCCCCGGGCGGGCACGGGGTCAGACCTTGGAGACCGCGACGTTCCCCTTGAAGCGCGGGAACGCGCTGCGGCCGGCGTACACCGCGGCGTCGTCGAGGATCTCCTCGATGCGCAGCAGCTGGTTGTACTTGGCGACGCGCTCGGAGCGGGCCGGGGCGCCGGTCTTGATCTGGCCGCAGTTGGTGGCGACGGCCAGGTCGGCGATGGTGACGTCCTCGGTCTCGCCGGAGCGGTGGGACATCATGCACTTGAAGCCGTTGCGCTGGGCCAGCTCGACCGCGTCGAGGGTCTCGGTCAGCGAGCCGATCTGGTTGACCTTGACCAGCAGCGCGTTGGCGGCGCCGTCCTCGATGCCGCGCGCCAGGCGCTCGGGGTTGGTGACGAACAGGTCGTCGCCGACGAGCTGGACCTTGTCGCCGAGCTGGTCGGTGATGGTCTTCCAGCCCGCCCAGTCGTCCTCGAACAGCGGGTCCTCGATGGAGACCAGCGGGTACGCGGCGACGAGCTCGGCGTAGTAGTCGGTCATCTCGGCGGCCGTGCGGGTCTTGCCCTCGAAGAGGTAGGAGCCGTCCTTGTAGAACTCGGACGCGGCGACGTCGAGCGCCAGGGCGATCTGCTCGCCGGGGGTGTAGCCGGCCTCCTTGATCGCCTCGAGGATGAGGTCCAGGGCCTCGCGGTTGGAGCCGAGGTTGGGGGCGAAGCCGCCCTCGTCGCCGAGGCCGGTGGACAGGCCCTTGCTCTTCAGGACCTTCTTCAGGGTGTGGTAGACCTCGGTGCCCCAGCGCAGGGCCTCGGAGAAGGACTCCGCGCCGATCGGGGCGATCATGAACTCCTGGATGTCCACGTTGGAGTCGGCGTGCGAGCCGCCGTTCAGGATGTTCATCATCGGCACCGGCAGCAGGTGCGCGTTCGGGCCGCCCAGGTAGCGGAAGAGCGGGAGGTCGCTCGCCTCGGAGGCGGCGTGGGCGACGGCGAGGGAGACGCCGAGGATGGCGTTGGCGCCGAGGGAGCCCTTGTTGTCGGTGGCGTCCAGGTCGAACATGGCCTGGTCGATCAGGCGCTGCTCGGTGGCGTCGTAGCCGACCAGCTCCGGGCCGATCTGCTCGATGACGGCGAGGACGGCCTTCTCGACACCCTTGCCCTGGTAGCGGCCCGGGTCACCGTCGCGGAGCTCGATGGCCTCGAAGGCACCGGTGGAGGCGCCGGACGGGACGGCGGCACGACCCGTGCTGCCGTCGTCGAGGCCGACCTCGACCTCGACCGTGGGGTTGCCTCGGGAGTCCAGGATTTCCCGGGCTACGACGACGTCGATGGACGGCACGAGCATCTCCTTCGTGGATGTGACGCTGGTTGTGCGGGGCTGGTGTGCCTTGCGACTAGAGCCTAACCGCCACGGGCCGCCGGCCGACCGACCGACCGTCCCGTGGACAGGCTGACCGTACACATTGTTCACGCGCGGAACAAAGGGGCCCGGGGAAACCGGGACCACTTGGAGACACAAAAAAGCCCCGCCCCGGCGCGTACGGGGGACACGCGCCGGGGCGGGGAGCCCGTGAGGGCGGGGAGCGGCCCCTCGCGTGACCCCCAGGGGGCCGGGGTCACGCGCGGGAGGGGCCGGTGGTCCGGCTACCGGGCCGCTGTCACTTCAGGTGCAGCTGCTGGCCCGGGTAGATCAGGTTGGCGTCCTGGACGATGTTCTTGTTCAGCTCGAACAGCTTCTTCCAGCCACCCTGCACCTTGTGCTTCTGGGCGATGGTGCTGAGGGTGTCGCCGGCGACCACCTTGTACTCGCCGTCACCCTTGGCGACCTTCTTGCCGGTCGGGGTGGTGACGGTCTTCTTGGGGGCCGGACGCGTCGCGGAGCGGTTGGCGGCCTGCTTCTCGGTGGAGCGGGTGGTGGTGCTCTTCGTCGAGGTGCCACCGCTGTACGGGGTGCTGGACAGGTTCTTGCCGCAGACCGGCCAGGCGCCCTTGCCCTGGCTCGCGAGGACCTTCTCGGCGACGGCGATCTGCTGCGACTTGCTCGCCAGGTCGGCGCGGGAGGCGTAGGCGGTGCCACCGAACGCGGCCCAGGTGGAGTTGGTGAACTGCAGACCGCCGTAGAAACCGTTGCCCGTGTTGATGGACCAGTTGCCGCCGGACTCGCACTGGGCGACCGCGTCCCACTCGGAGGCGGTGGCGGCGGAGGCCGTGCCGGTCGCCATCAGCGGGGCGGCGACGGCGGCGCCGGTGACACCGGCGAGGGCGATGGCGCGGGTGGCCTTGGACGGACGACGGTGCTTGCCAGTGCTCGAAAACAGCATGGTGGATCCCCTCACCGACGCCTGCGAGGTGAGCTGTCGGGTTCGGGCCGGTTGAGTTGCCCGGCCGTGCCCCTTGCGGCGCACGGCTTCACCCCTAGCCGGTCCGGCTCAATCGCCGGACACGGCACTTACCTTGGGTCCCCCGCTCCTGCCTACGGCGCATGACGCGACGACTGGTCCCGGGCAGCCGCTGGCAGGATTCGGCGTTGCGACAGCCGGGGCTCGTGGTGACGAGCGGACACGACCGTAGACACGCGATCCGGGGAATTTCAAAGGCGATCAGGGCTTCTGAGACCCATCCCACACTTTCACCTAATCGGACATTAGGTGATAAATGCGTCCCGAACTCCCCCTACTTTTGGGTGGTTTCGGTAGGGAGATCAAGGGTCTGACCGGCGAAAATGTGATTCGGGTCGACACCGATCGCATCCTTGTTCGCCGCGTAGAGCGATCGCCATCCGCCGTCGACCGCAAGGGAGTCGGCGATGGACGCGAGCGAGTCCCCGGCGCGGACGGTGTAGGAGTCGTCCACCGTGGCGCGCGCGTCGGCGTCGCCGCGCGAGGCGTGCCGGCCGGAGGAGGTGTCGACCCGGACGTCGGCCGGGCCCTCTGCCGCGCTGCCGCCGCGGTGCCGGCCGCCGCCGATGGAGCCGGTGTCCACCAGCGCGGAAGAACCGCCGATCTGGGCAGAGTTGTCCGGATCGTCCACCTCGGGAGACACCGAGGGGGAGCTGCTGGAGTCATGCGATGCGCCCGCATCGGCGGATGTGTCGGACTTACCCGATTCACCCTTCTTGCCGGACAGCGAGGGCGACGAGGGTGAAGTCGAGGGCGTCTCACTGGACTCGTCGGAGGAACCGGACGAACCGGACTTGCCGTGCGAAGAACCGGACGAACCGGACGAGTGGGAGATGCCCGGCGCCGCATTGGAGAGCCCCGAGTCGGCCGAACCGGGCGAATCGGAGGAGTCCGACGAGCCGGACAAGGCGTCCCCCAGGCCGGTGTCGACGTTCGCCGCGCCGGAGTCCTTGGTGAGACCGGACAGCAGACCGCAGGTGGGCCAGGCGCCGGGACCCCGGTCGGCGAGGATCTTCTCGGCGACGGATATCTGCTGGGACCGGCTGGCCTGGTCCGCGCTCGGCGCGAAGGAGAGACCGCCGTACTTCTCCCAGTCGTCCTGGGTCAACTGCAGGCCGCCGTAGTAGCCGTTGCCGTTGTCGGCGCTCCAGGAGCCGCCGCTCTCGCACTCCGCCACCTTGTCCCACGTGGTGCCGTCGGCCGCGCTCGCGCCGGATGCGCCGAGCAGCGGAAGGGCGATGGCGGATCCGGTCACACCGGCCGCGACGAGGATGGCCGGGGCCTGGCGGGGGCGACGGTGACGGCCGTTGCCGGGGAGCATGCGGAAGCCTTTCGCGTGACAGCGGTGACCGGCGCGGCGGGAAACGCTCTCCGCCACGCTGATGCGTGAACGTAGCGGGTGCCGATCACTTGTCACAAGTTCATGCCGCGCAGATCACGTGAAGATCACATAGTTGAGCGCGCGTCACATTGCCTTCACCGGCTCACCGGCCGGGGGACGACACCTGCCGTACTCAGCCAAGGGGCGTGAACCGGACGGGCAGCGTGCGCAGGCCGCGCATGATGAGACCGCCGCGCCAGCGCAAGTCCGCCGGCTCCGCGTCGAGTCGGAGGTCCGGCAGGCGGGTCAGGAGGGTGGCGAGCGCGGTCTGGCCCTCCAGCCGGGCGAGCGGGGCGCCGAGGCAGTAGTGGATGCCGTGCCCGTAGCCGAGGTGCTGGTTGTCGCGCCGGCCGAGGTCGAGCACGGCCGGGTCGGCGAACCGCGCGGGGTCCCGGTCGGCGGCGGCGAGGACGACGAGGACCGGGTCGCCGGGGGCGATGTCCTGCCCGCCGATGGTGAGCGGCCGGGTGGCGAACCGCCAGGTGGCCAGCTCCACGGGGCCGTCGTAGCGCAGAAGTTCTTCGACCCCGGTCTCCAGCAGGCCGCGTTCCCCGGCCGCCAGCGAGTCCTCCAGCCGGCGGCGCTGCCCGGGGTGGGTGAGCAGGGCGTAGGTGCCGTTGCCGATGAGGTTGACGGTCGTCTCGAAGCCCGCGAAGAGGAGGATGAAGGCCATCGCGGCGGCCTCGTTCTCGGTGAGGTGCTCGCCGTGGTCGGAGGCGCGGATGAGACCGGAGATGAGGTCCTCGCCCGGACCGGGCTCGGCCGGGAGCGCCTCGCGCTTGCGGTGGATGAGGTCGGCGAGGTAGCCGCGCATCCGCTTCACCGCCCGCGCGACCCCGCCCCGCGGGCCTCCCCCGTGCCGGATCATCATGCCCGCCCAGTCCCGGAAGTCGTCCTGGTCCTCGCGCGGCACGCCGAGCAGGTCGCAGATGGCGTAGATGGGGAGCGGGAAGGCGAACTCGTGGATGAGGTCGGCGGTGCCGCGCCCGGCGAACCGGTCGATGAGGTCGTCGGCCAGCTCCTGCACGCGCGGCGCGAACTCGGCGACGCGGCGGGGCGTGAACGCCTTGCTGACCAGCCGGCGCAGCCGGGTGTGGTCCGGCGGGTCGATGTTGAGCAGATGGGTCATCAGCTCGGCCTTGCGCTCGCCGGGGATGCCGGTCTTGCCCTTGGCGTGCGCGGGCTCGTCGTGGTGCGCCGGGTTCTTGCTCAGCCGCTGGTCGGCCAGGGCCTGCTTGGCGTCGGCGTACCGGGTGACCAGCCAGGCCTCGACCCCGCTGGGCAGCCGGGTGCGGTGCACCGGGGCGTGCTCGCGCAGCCAGGCGTACGCCGGGTAGGGGTCGCTCGCGAACTCCCAGGAGAAGAGCTCGGGGGCGGGGCTGCCGGGGGCGAGCCGGCTCGGCAGGGGGTGGGCGGGTCCGGGCTGGTCCGGTGGGGTCTGGGCGGTCACTCCTCGACGTTATCCGGCCGCGCGGCGGCCGCCCGCTCCGTCTCCCTGATGGCGTCCCGGTAGGCGCGGGCCGCCGCGCGCAGCGCGGCCTCCGGGTCGACGCCCCCGGCCTCGGCGCGGGCGGCCATCGCCAGCAGCTCGTAGCCGACGCCCTCCGCCTTCGGCAGCGGCACGTCCAGGCCCGCCGTGCGCACCCGGGACGCCAGCTTCGCGGCCAGGGCGAGACCGGGCTGGCCGAGCGGGACGCCCTCGGTCACGGAGGTCCGGCGCTTCTCCTCGGCCTTGGTGCGCAGCCAGTGCTCCTTGACCTCCTCGGGGGTGGCGGCCGTCTCCTCCCCGAAGACGTGCGGGTGGCGGTGGATCAGCTTGGCGACGATGCCGCCGGCGACGTCGTCGATGGAGAACGGCTCCTCGGCGTCCTCCTCGGCGATACGGGCGTGGAAGACGACCTGGAGCAGGACGTCCCCGAGCTCCTCGCGCAGCTCGGCGCGGTCGCCGTCCTCGATCGCCTCGACCAGCTCGTACGCCTCCTCGATGCCGTACTTCGCCAGGCCCTGGTGGGTCTGGCGGGAGGACCAGGGGCACTCGGCGCGGATACGGTCCATGACCTGGACCAGGTCGAGGAGCCGGGCGCCCGGCAGGTCGTAGGAGGCGGGCAGCAGCTCCAGCTCCGGCATGGCGACCCGGCCCGAACCCGCGAGACGGGCGAGCCCGTCGGTCAGGGCCGGCTCGCCCTCCCCGGTCGCCACCACCACGACCTTGCGGCCGCCGGCACAGGCCGCGACCAGCTCCTCGGCGGTCGGCGCCGCCTCGTCCACGGCCACGCCCGCCTCGCGCAGGTACGGCAGCTGCGGGTGCGCGCCGTCCGCGCACAGCACCCGGTCGGCCGCGTGCAGTGCCTGCCAGGCGGGCCAGGACAGCAGGCCCGGGGCGACCCGGTGGCTGGTCGTGAGCAGGACGACGCGGCCGGGGGCGGCGGCCGGCTCGTCCGGAGCGGCGTCGATGCTGGTGGTGTTCACGCTCCGAACGTAACGCACGGCACCGACGGCCCCGCGGGCCGTCCACAGACGTCCGCGGACCCCCGCGAAGGCCCGGCGGACGCCGCCGCCGGACCGCGCGCGTCAGACGTGCGTGTCAGGCATCGGGGTCAGGCCTGCACCGGGCGTGCGTGTCAGGCCGTCTGCTGCGCGGTCTGCGTGGAGACGTCGCGCAGCCACGGGCTCTTCGTCTCGACGCGCGTGCTCTTCTGCACGTCCCAGCTGCCGTAGCGCGGGTTGAGGTCGATGCGCAGCGACCGGGAGGCGTCGGACAGGGCCTTCCAGAACTCCGGCCGGCTGGTGTCGGAGTGCAGCTTGGTCGCCAGCTTCTGGGCCTCCAGCTGGAGGCGGAGGTTCTCGTCGAGGCGCTTCGGCGGCACCCCGTACTGCTGGAGCCAGGCCGTCTGCAGCCCCTTGCGGCCGCCCGCCTGCCGCTCGAGGCCGGTGCGCATCTGCTGGATCTCCCGGCGGCTGACGGAGACGCCCGCGTCCCGGGCGGCCCGGTCGAGGACCCGGTTGAGGACCAGCTGGTGCAGGGTGTCCCGGGCGAGCGTGCCGGTCCGGGCGACCACCCGCTCGTACTGCGCCGCGTCGGGCACCGCGGCGCGCTGCGCCTGCCGCACCTCGTCCACCCTGCTCTGCAGCTGCGCGACGGTGATCCGCTGCCCGCCGACCACGGCGGCGGCGCCGGGATGGGCGTCGTTCCCGCAGGCGGTGAGGGCGGGAGCCGCAGCGGCGATCACGGCGGACAGGACGAGCGCGGTGCGACGGCGGCGGTGCAAGGAAGCCTCCCGAGGAGAGATTGTGCGACGGTGCACAAAGTCTTGCGATGATCGATGGTAGGCAGCGGCCGGGCTCCGGCCAACCCATTCGACCAACGATTCACGACGAGTTCGGGCACCGCCCTCGCCGCCCGGGCCCGCAGCGCGGCTCGCGCACCGACGCACCCCGGCGGCTCAGCCTCGCCGCACCGCCGCACCGCCCGGCGGCTCAACCCTGTTCGCGCCCTGTTCGCGCCCCGCCTGCACCGCCGCACCGCCGCACCGCCCGCTGCTCAGCTCCGGTCGCGCACCGCCCGCTCGACGGCCGCGGCCACGTCGGCGCGCACCCCGTCGCCGGCGCCGACCGTGGTCACGTTCCCGCCGGAGCGGTCACCGCCGCCGACCAGGACGAAGCCGACCTTCGCGTACCGCGGCGCGCTCTGGGCCGCCGCCGTGGTCTCGGGGCGGCCGACGGCCAGGACGACGTCGCAGGAGCGCTGCAGCATCCCGTTGAGGAAGGGCCGCGCGTTGCCGACGCTCTGCTCGCCGCTCACCTGGGAGTAGCTGACCCGGGCGTGGGTGGCGAGGGAGGCGTCCTGCATGCCCTGCCAGACGCGGGCGGCGGTGGTGCCGGTGATGCCGTCCTTGCCGGTGAGCAGGCAGGCGTCGGTCTCGGTGTAGTGCCGGGCGCGGGTCTCGGGGATGGGCGGCCGGTCGTCGTGCCCGAGCAGCAGCACGCCCGCCACGACCAGCGCGGCGACGACGGCCACCGCGCCCGCCGCGAGGGCGATGGTGCGCCCGCGCAGCGAGCGCAGCCAGGTGACGGCGGCCCGCCCCACCCCGGCGAGCCGCCCGCCCGCCGGGGTCCGCGCGTCCTTCGCCGGGCGCGCCTTCGTCACCTGTCTGACCTGCTTGGCCACCAGAACCGCCCGCTCCTGTCCCAGTTCTTCTCTCGGATGCCGCGTCAGCCGGTGATGGCGACGGGCGCGTCCCACGCGTCACGGTCGACGGTGAGGGTGATGCCGCCGTGCGACTCCTTGCTGTTCACCATGTACTGGTGGCCGCGGCTGTGGTTGGTGAACTGGGTGGAGCCCCAGGGCCAGTCGGTCGTGGTGGTGTTCTGCTTGTCCCACAGGGCGTACCAGAGGTTGCCCGGCAGGTCGGTCTTGTCGGTCGCGGTGGCGATGGCCTTGGCGCTGGAGCTGGTGAAGCCGTAGAAGCCGGCCCGGTACGTCTTGACGCGCAGTTCCTTGTCGAAGGCGCGGACGTAGGTGAGCACGGCGTCGTTGCACGACTTGTTGGTGATGTCGTACGGCTCCATGTCGAGGTAGATCGGGCTGCCGGCCTTCATGCCGAGCGCCGAGGCCTTGGCGACCGCGTCGTTGGCGTCGCTGGTGCCGAGGGTGGCGGCGGTGGAGGCGGTGAGCTTCTCCGGGTTGGAGCTGGTCTGGCACGGCGGCTGGGCACCGACGTAGATCGGGATGAGCTTCCAGCCGATGGAGCTGACCGACTTCACCCAGGAGGCGGTGAGGTTGGGCTGGCTGCAACCGCGGTTCTTGCCGCCGACGTAGACGGCGGCGGCGCCGTAGAACCCGGTGTGCCAGGCCTTCATGGTGGACAGCGAGGGCGCGGTGCAGGTGTCGAAGGCACGGCCGGTGTACGTCTTCTGGGCCGGCCAGGTGGTGGCGGCCATGGAGGTCTGCGCCGCGATCCCGGCTCCCGCGACGACGGCCGCCCCGGCCACCGCCCACGTGGCGTACCTGCGCTTCCTGGACTGCCGGTGCTCGGCCATGCCCACCCCTTTTTATCTGTGCGTGCGCGCGCGTTCGTCCGCGCGCACGCGTGTGGAGCGGCGTACGACGGCGGTCGGGCGTCGTGCGTCCGCTGAAAAAACGTCGCTTGGTCCCCTGAAACGGCTTACGGCGCGCGTGAGTCCGTCTGGCGGCACTCTCCCCGGCGCTCGAAGCGCATCGCAAAGTAACCGATGCTGCCCCAGCACACGGGAAACGGAGCCCCTTGTTCGGCTCATGATTCACTCAAGCAACGGCAAAAACTTCCGTCCCATTGCTGGTGAGCGTGCGCCATGCACGTCAACTCGCCGCTCTTGACCTGTTGTTGGGCAACCCCATACCCGTAGGTGTACTGTGCACGCGTTGGACGCCGTAGGGTCCGATGGCCGCCCCCCTGTCTCAAACAGCCGCCCGTCCGGCTCAGTTGGCTCTTCAGAAGGACTCAGATGCACATCCCGTCCCGCACCGCCCGCGCCGCCCGTGTCCTCGCCGTGGCCGCGCTGCCCCTGGCCCTGGCGGCCTGCGGATCCCAGCAGGCCACGTCCGCCAAGGGGTCGGCGTCCTCGTCTCCCGCCAAGGACCCGAAC
Source organism: Streptomyces sp. NPDC086766 (assembly GCF_044746005.1). Classification (NCBI taxonomy): domain Bacteria; kingdom Bacillati; phylum Actinomycetota; class Actinomycetes; order Kitasatosporales; family Streptomycetaceae; genus Streptomyces; species Streptomyces sp. NPDC086766. Next base: position 97,741 of record NZ_JBIVBI010000013.1, read on the forward strand.
GCGGGCCTGCTGACCGGCGCGCAGATGAAGAAGGCCCTCGCTCCGGCGTCCTTCTTCCCCGCCGGCTTCGCGGTGGACCCGAGCGGGGAGAGGGACTCCGGTGACACCTACACGGCTCCGTCCACGGCCCCCGCGGCCAAGCCGGACTGCGCGAAGCTGGGCGGCACCGCCTGGATCGCGGTCACCGGCATCTCCGGGGTGTCCTTCGCGCAGAACGACTACGTCAGCAAGAACACCTCCGAGGACATCGCCCAGGAGATCGACGCCTACCGCGGCACGACCGCTTCCGACGTCCTGAAGGCCGTGCAGAAGACGGCCGCGGCCTGCGACGGCTTCGCCGACTCCCAGACCCACTCGAAGGTGAAGGTGGCCGGTGCCGCCACGCCCGGCCTGGGCGACGAGGCCTACACGGTCACCCTGACCGACTCCGCCTGGCAGAACGGCACCACGCTGATCGCCGCCCGCGTCGGCACCAACGTCGTCAGCGTGATGTCGACGGACGGCCACGACAACGGGGCGGCGACGGCGAAGAAGCTGACGCAGCGGATCGTCGCGTCCCTGAAGAAGACGGCCTGACAGGGGTCTGTGCGGGCCGCCCGGTGACCTAGTCTTGCCCTCTGCACTGCCTTGGGGGGTAAGCATGGAAAAGCGTCTGGAAGCCGGCTGGTTCCAGCGGATCGCCTGGTCGATCCTGGCGTGGGGCTCGCTGGGCCTGCTGGTGTGGGTCCCGTTCCTGGTCGTGGCGGTCCGCCGCGGCCGCGGCTCGGACTGGGGGGCGTTCGCGGCCTTCCTCTTCTACGAGTGCGTGACGCTCCCGTGGGCCTCCATCACGTCGGGCGGCGACGGCGACCCGGTCCTGGGCGCCGTCGCCCTCCTGTGCCTGCTGGTCGCCACCGCCATGCTGCTCTTCGCCGTCTTCGACCCCCGCTCGCCCCAGGGCGCCCAGGGAGCACGGCCGATGTACGGAACCCCGCCGGCGCCCACGCAGGGGCAGTCGTACGGATATCCGTACGGGCGGTGAGCCTGTCCGGGGTGACGAAGGCACGGCGGGGCGAAGGCACGGCGGCCGACTGACGTACGGCTGACGGCACGGCTGACGGTGCGCCAGAAACGCGACCGTCGCTTGACCGTTCACCTACCGTCCGGACATCCGCCGTTCATCCGATCTCCTTACCGTCCCCCCGTCTTGATCGGCGGCCGGCTCGTGCCGGAGCCGATTCCTCCCATGTACGGAGTCCCATGGCCCTCAACGCCCGCCGCAACCGCCAACTGCTGCAGGCGGCCGCCCCCTTGCTCGTCGAAGGCGAGCAGGTGCAGCTGACCTCCCTGGCCGGTGTCGGCTCGGTCTCCGTCCGCAGGCAGGCGCTCACCGCCGCCGTGGTCGGTGTCCTCAGCGCGGGCACGGTGATGGCCACGGTGACGCCCCGCCCGCTGTACATCGTCCTGACCGACCGGCGGGTGCTGTTCTTCGACGGCAACCGAGGCGGCAAGCCGGGCAAGCTGCTCATCAACCTCCCCCGCGAGTACGTCACCGCCGGCAACTCCAAGAAGGCGTTCCTGGGCCTGCAGTACGTCACCCACCTGTCGGTGGCCGGTCAGGAGCAGGGCCTGAAGGTCACGTTCCCGGTCCAGCACCGGGGGGACGGGCCGCGGTTCGTGTCGGGGCTGCCGGTGACCCGCTGACGGCCGGCCGTACCGGGGAATCCGCCGTCCCCGGTACGGCCCTCCGCCAGCTTCACGCGGCCGGTGCGGCGCCCATGAAGATGGGGTTGGTCAGGGCGGCCATCGGACCGAACATCAGCGCCTGCCCCATGGTGTTGCCCTGCCCCGGGCTGCCGTCCGCCATAGGGTGGCGCACCTCGGCGCGTACGTACGCCGCGAGCGAGGCGGTCGTCCGCCACACCACCGTGCCGGACCCGGAGGCGCCCACCGACTCCTGGTGCATCTGGCCCTCGTCGGTGATGAACCGGACCGTGCCGTTGGGCACGCCCTGGACGTCGAGCCGGACGTCCACCGGCGCGTCCGCGGGAACGCTCAGCCTCTCGCCGATGCCGGCCTGGCGGCCGTGACCGCTGGCGGTGAAGGTCAGCTTGACGGAGGACGACTCCGCGATCCAGTTACGGCCCGCACGGATACCGTCCATGAGGGAGTCGGTGGCCAGGTCGTCCGCGTGGACGACGTTGTGCGGCAGGCCGATGACCTGCGGATCGCTGTGCGCGTCGCTGTTGCCCATGGCCGGGAGCCAGCGCCTGCCGGTGCGGAGGGCCTCGCCGAGCTTCTGGTCCCAGGTGCTGACCGCGTGCTCGTCGTCGTAGGTCCACGGCCCGGTCCACACCTCGGTGGCGTCGGCGTCCTCGAAGCCGAACTTCCACTGGCAGGCGACGTACGCGCAGTACATGTGCGCGGGGACCACGAGGCCGCCACCGCGGCGCACCTGTCGCGAGAAGCGGCCGAACGCGTCGTCGCGCGAACGGTAGCGCCAGTCGATCCACTCGCCCGCCGGAAGGCCGAGGGCCAGCCAGTGCCCGTTGCGGGTGGTGACCTCCTCACCGGGAATGATCAGCAGGTCCGGCCCCGCGTACTCGCCCCACACCGCGTGCGAGGCGGGCGTGTTGTGGTCGGTGGAGACCATGAAGTCCAGCCCGGCGGCGCGCGCGCCGGCCGCGACCTCGCCCGGCAGGCGCTTGCCGTCGGAGTAGACCGTGTGCAGGTGGCAGTCGCCGCGGTACCAGTCACGGCCGCGCCCCCTGGCCCGCTGCGGCGGGTACTTCTTCACGTAGGCGGGCCCGGGTTCGCCGTAGGTCAGCGTCACCTCGACCCGGTAGTTCATGCCCTGCGGCGCCACCTGGTAGGGGCCGAGCACGACGTTCCAGGTGCCGGCGTTGACCGGGCCCGGCAGGTATCCGGGCGTGGCGTCACTGTTGCTGATCTCGAACGACGTACGGAACCCACCGGACCAGCCACGGAAGCCGCGTCCGCCGAGCGCGGTTCCCCGCTCGTCGAACACACCGATGTCGCAGGCGTTGCCCGGTGTGCCCGCGGGGACGGCCGGCTTGTCGTAGGAATACGAGACGGCGATCTTCTGCACGCCCTGGGGGACCTCGACGGGGAGGTAGACGAAATCCGCGGCCCCGGTCTCCAGGGACCCGGTGATGGTGCGGGTCGCACTGCCACCGGCCGGGCTGGTGCCCCCGGAGGAGCCGTCGGCCGCCCGCGCGAACGAGACCGGGGCCAGGGTGAGGGCGGCGGCGCCGGCCATCCCCGCGGTGATGAGTCGCCGCCGTCCCGGTCCGGCGGCCGAGTCGCCGGCACCCGCGGCGCCGGCCGGGAGGGGATCCGCGTGGTGCTCGCAATGTCCGTCAAGGCACATGTCGTCCTCAGCAAAGTCGTCTTGATAGGCGCACGATGAACGCACCAAGGGCCCTCAGACTCTGGTCCGGCCGTGTGGACGGCGGATGATCCCGGCATGAAGGCTTCGCGGCATGCCTGCATCGACCTGGCTCGACGTGCTAGAGGACACTTTTCCGATCACGGTCGTCGAGCCGTTGCTGCCGGCTGGTCCTCATATGGTCGACGCACCAGGCCGGCGCATCGGGTGCCATCCAGGACCGGAGGATTCCGTGACCATCGCCGCTCGTCTCGTCTCCACCGTCGCCGCTCCCCTTGACCCGGCCTCGGCGGAGGCCCCACGGGTGCTGCACTGGCCCGGCCGCAGGCTGCTCGTACAGCGTGGGGACACCGAAGTGGTGGCCCTCGACCTGGACGCCTCCCGCACGGACCGTCGGGCCGAGGTCCGTTTCCCCGCACCCTGGCCGCGCCGCCTCGGAACGGTGACGGTGTCGCCGAAGCTGGACACCGCGGTGTTCTCGGGCGTGCACGCGGTGCGGTCGGTAGAGGCGACTGGTGAGACGCGGTGGGAGCTAAGACACGACTGCTGGTACGGCGGCTGTTCCTCGACGCACCTTTCGTTCGACGAATACGGCGACGACGAGGAGCACTTCCACGCCGACAGCGGGTCAGCCGCCGTGAGCGCGGACGGCCGGCTTGTCTGGGCGCATGTCCTCGGCCCGTTGGCCAGCGACCGGGACACGGAGGACGCCCAGGAGCTGTGGGCGGTCCTGGACGCCGCGGACGGCCGGGTCCTGGGACGCGTGGACACCGGGACCGTGGCATCCGGCTCCGAGCACACCCCCCACCCGGACCCGAGGCAGATGGGGCTGAGCATCGGCGAGGGCGAAGAGGGGTCGCCCGTGCTGTGGGGCCGCTGGGACGGGCAGCGGCTGACCGCCGAGCAGATCGGCATCGAGCGGATCCTCCTGGCGGTGAGCCCGTCCGGCCGGCACCTCCTGTCCGTCCCCCTCGGGCAGTGGTCCCTCACCCTCCACCGCGTGGAGGACGGTTCGCTCCTGCGGGAACTGGACGCCGAGGACACTGTGCCGGCGCACCCCGGCAGCACCGGCGAGGACAGGGTGTACTGGGACTACGAGGCGGCCTTCGTGGACGAGGACACCGTCGTCGCCGGAACCTCCGAGTGCGACACCCGCCACGGCACGGCCCGCCACTGGCTGGTCGACGCGCGCGGCATGACCCTGCGCGGCGAGATCCGATACCCCTTCCCAGTCTCCGGGCCTGCCCGCTCCGCGGGGGACGGCACCTGGTACACGGTCTCCGGCAACGGGACGTCCGTCCATCTGTGGCAACTGGCCGAGGAGGACTGACCTGCGGACGCGGCCGCTCAGGGGACGACGTCACTGTTCGACCCACGTGTGCCTGGACCACATCTCCTCGCGCTGTGCGGCCTCCAGAAGAATCTGGACTCCCATCTCCCGCGGCAGGAGGCAGCCCCTCGGCCAGTGGATCCCCTCACCGGCAACGGTGATCTCCACCTCCGCGGGATCGTCAGAGAGCTGCAGGTTGCAGAACGTCCGATCACGCAGAGCCGTGACCGTGGAGAAATCCGGTTCCACGGTCACGATGACGCAGTCGTCCTCACCGTCACCCAAGGTCAACCCAAGGGACGCACCTACCGGAATCGATCGATAGACGTCCAGAAGCCTCGGCAGAGGAACCTCTGAGCGGCGGTATGAGGGGTCCCACACCTCGACGGTGACTACGTTGCGCATTCGAACCCGCTTCCAGATCAGCAGGAAGAGCCGGCGCGGATCATCGATCAGGCGGCGGCCAGTTCACACCACACGATCTTGCCCCGGTTGCCCTCCCTGGCCAGCGGCTGCCAGCCCCACAGATCGGCGCATGCCCGTACGAGCCCGAGCCCCCGCCCCTCCTCCAGATCGGTGACCTGCTCCAACGGCACCGGCGGCTCCGGCGGAGCGGGGTCCGCGTCCCACGCCCCGATCCGCAGCACCCCCGCCGCCCAGCGCACCCTCAGGGCGGCCGGCGCCTTCGTGTGCCGTACGGCGTTGGAGACCAGCTCGGTGGCCAGCAGCTCGGCCACGTCGACCAGACCGATCAGCCCGTGCATGGTGAGGATCAGTCGCAAGGTGCGGCGACTGACGGTGACCGCGCGGGGATCGTTGGGGATGTAGAGGCAGTACTCCCACGAGTCGGGGGCGGAATTGGTTTCAGGCATGGGTCAGCTCCGTGTGGCGAGTTGAGGGGGGCGTTGATGGGTGGCGGATGCGGGCGGTGGCCTGCCGCTGCCGTCCTGGCAGGACGGAGTGGTGCGCTTCCGGCGCCCCGGAAATCCGCAGCGTATGCGTCGCGTCACCGACGGTAGGGGTTACAGTTTCGGTTCAGCAAGCCAGCCGCGTAATCTGACCCCGAACGAGTCGCGCTCGCAGGCGCGTTGGACCCAGGAGTGATCGATGACGACGAGGCGCGCGCCAACGGCACGTCAGATGCGTCTGGCGGTCGAACTGCGCAGGCTCCGCGATGCCGCAGGACTCGCCGCCCGTGAGACGGCAGCGCTGCTCGGAGTGAGCCACGTTCAGGTCAGCCACATCGAGTCCGGACTCACGGGCGTGAGTGGGGAACGACTCCGTCGGCTAGCAGCCAACTACGCATGCTCCGACGACGAACTGATCCAGGCCCTGGTGGCCATGGCGACTGATCGCACGCGCGGCTGGTGGGAGGAGTACCGAGGGGTCCTCCCTACGGCGTATCTGGATCTGTCCGAACTGGAGCACCATGCCAGCTACCGGTGGGACGTCGACTTCCTGCACGTCCCGGGTCTTCTGCAGACCGAGGACTACGCCCGCGCGCTCTTCTCCTACGTGAACCCGGAGTTCCCCAAGGACGAGGTGGAGCTTCGTGTGGAGCATCGGATGAAGCGGAGGGCCATCTTCCAGCGCCCCGACCCGACCCCGTACGAGGCCGTCGTCCATGAGGGGGCTCTGCGCATCAGAGTCGGTGACCGTTCCGCAGCACGTGCTCAGCTCGTCCGCGTCCTGGAGCTTTCCGAAGCAGAGCACGTCACCGTACGCGTCATTCCCTTTGATCTGGATGGGTTCGCCGGTGCTGGAAGCGCGATGGCGTATGCGGGCGGCCCTATCCCCAAGCTGGACACTGTGGTGCGCGACGGCCCTCATGGCACGACGTTCGTCGATGCCGAGGCCCAACTCGCCCGGTTCCGAACACTCTTCCGTAGGCTGGAGGCAGCGTCGCTTGAACCCGAGCGTTCGCGGGACTTCATCCACAGGCTGGCGAAGGAACTGTGAAGCGATGATCACCCCCAGAACCTGGCAGAAGTCGTCGTACTCCGGAGGCGGCGAAGGCAACGCCTGCGTCGAGATAGCGACCTCCCCCACCCGCATAGCCGTCCGCGACTCAAAAGCCCCTGCCAGAGCCACCGTGACCTTCCCGGCAGGGACGTTCAACACCTTCATCGAGGCCCTGAAGGGCTACGCCAGGTCCCACGTCTGACCCCCTCAGCCACCCACTCCAGCATCCTCGTCCGAGTAGCTCAGCCCGATGACGCGTGCGTACAGGTCGGCGAACTTCTCGCTTCGCTGCACAGCTGCACGCTTGTCCACAGGCGTCCCGCTGTCCGCTTCGCGGGCATCGGACTCCAGCCCTTGGAAGTTGACCGTTGCCAGCTCATGGCCTGCCGGCAGCTCCTCCCGAGCCATTTCATCGTGCGCCTCTGCCAGCTCATCGGCATGTTCGAGGACTTGGACGAGCGCGTCGGTCTCGTCCGGTGCGAGAAGGCAGTCGAGCACTTCGGTGGCGAACACCAGATGGTCCGTGATTTCCGCTTCGAAAGGCGGGCCGTCCGGATCAGACGCCTCCAGCGCCTCGTCCAGCTCGGCCCGAAGGCTCGCGAGGTCAGGAGTCTCTCCTCGAAGCACAGAGTGAGCAGCGGATGTCGTCTGCGCCAGCGCGTCCCGGGCCTGCCCGAACCACTGCCCGAACTTGGGGTCCATGTGCCAGCTGCAGTACCTGACGAGGAGCAGCGCGACAGTCGTGTTCTTCTCCTCGTCAAGCCATGCCAGGCGGGCGACTTGGTCCTGTGCTTCGCTCATGTCTTGAACATCCTTTTCATTCCGCGCCGCGCCGTGAGGCCTCACCCGGATCGGCCGACTGCGACGTGATCGGTGCCCGATGAAGCCGGTGTGCCCTTCCTTCCAGCGTCGCTCGAAGAATTCCGCAGACGTCTCTTCGACATGCAGGTCCTCATCGGCCTCGAGTTCCGTCCATGACGGAACTCGCTCCGATCCGAGCTCCACCTCGCCCCTCCGCTGGTGGTCCCGGTCGACACAGACGAGTCGGCCATCCATGTACTGAGCCACCTTGCGCAGCTCATAGCCGTCTGTCCCGATCTCTGTGAGGAACTCGAACGGTTTGTCATCGGCTGCCAGAAGATTGATGGAGATCAAGTACCACGGCCTGGGCTCCGCACCCTGCTTCCGCCGGAGTCGAGCGGCCAGCCTCTGCTGGGGTCGAAACGCGCGACGACGCACACAGTTCGACGCCGATGACTCACATGCGGGCCAGGTGCATTGCGGACCACAAGGCCCAGAGGGACGCCATCCAAGCAAGGCCGACACCTTCGACAGCTCAGCCGTCATCGCGGGACCGGCCGAAGCCAGCTGATCAGCGCGCCGAATGACCGCCATGGGATCGCGTTCCCTCGACACCAGAGCACGCTCGTCCTCCCGCTGCGCAGTGCGCTCAAGCTCCGCGAAGTCGGCGACGGTCGGAGACGCTGGCCCCCGTGTCTGCTGCTCATTCACCAGACGGGTCAGCGTGCTCCACACCCCGGCCGCCTGCTCGGAGACCCTCGCATCCGCTGAAGACCATTCCACCTCTCCGGCTCCAGCCGCAATCAAGGCCATGCCGGCGACGCTCTGTTCGAAGAAGGCCGGATGGTCGAAATCCTGCAACGGACCGACCGCCTCACAGAATTCATCGAGACCGATCAGGACACCGTCCGCAATCTCGCCGGAGCCCAGGCAGCCACGAATGACCTCGTCGACCGGCTGCCGCACCGAGGATTCGAGCACCTTCAGCAGTGGCAAAAGACGAATCAAGCACAAGGCGCCACTGGCCACAGTTTGTTCTGTCATTCCATCAACTCTCACAGCGGTCCGAAGTAACGCGACGGGTCGACCACGGCCTTCTTCACCGCGTGCACCACCCGGTGCACCGCACGCGAGACCCGGGGATACGCCCGCCTCACATGCCTGGCCGCGTAGACCTTCATCCGCTTGTGAAGAACCCTTACGTGGCATTCAACGCCGACCCAAGTCCTCAACGGCTTCATAGCCGAGACGGGACTCACACTGGAGCCCCCGTACCCGGTCACCCCGACCTTTCAACCTCAACTACTGCCGTCAGACACCCCAGAGGGCCAGTGGAAACAAATCCACTGGCCCTCTGGGGCTGTTGCGCTATAGAGCATCACCAGATTATAGCCTCAAGCTCTTCGCGCGATTTTCCTGCCATCTGCTACGAAAGGCTCCCCCAGTCAATCACCGGATCTTCGACGAAGTCCACCACAGGAGCCCTGTCAAGCCGCTGACCATTTGCTTCCCCTGATACCCAGCCGATGCAGCTGGGACGGTCGCCGTTCCCTGAAAGGCAGAATTCTTCGAGCGCGGCGCGCACTCGATCGAGAGGAATCGCACTAGCCGGGTCATGAAAACGGGGGTAGATCAATTCCGTGACATGAGTGGTGATGTCCCCCACCCAGCACGCTGACGTGCGCCTCCGCCGCCCTTTCACTGCCAAACGTTCACGTACAAGTCTCCGTGTCAGTTCGGATTCTCTCGACTGTGATCGAACTCCGAGCGGTGCCAGACCTCAGTTCGTCAGACTGTTCCGATAGCGCGTCCACAGTCTCGTGATCCAGGCATTGGAACCCTCAGGCGGTTCGGACGTGACCGGAGCGAGGGGGCCGACTCGACCAAGTGCAGAAGTGTCCAGGCCAAACCCCAGCAGTTGTCGTCCCCGAAGCACCCGAGCAGCAGGCGAGCCTCTTCATCAGTGACGGGCTTCTCGATGGCGTGGAGCGCGCGCTCCATCTCGTCGAAGGCCTCATCGTCCTCCTGGGAATTGTTCGCCTCGGAGGGAAGCCGCCCCAGCCGAACGAAGTCCTGAACCTCGTCCCTGATCACAGCTAGCCCTATTTTAGAAGGTGCGGATAATGTAGCCGCCTGCGCCACTCAGACGACCGACGGCCGAGCAGGATCAAGGAAATCCACCTCATGCTGCTCCAGCAGGTCCTCCAATCCCTCGTACCCTTCACGTGCAGCATACTCTGCCTCTTGCTGAGTGATCGGCAACAACCACAACAGCCTCACCGGGCCGTCCGGGGAATCCATGTACTCGAAGGCTGGACCATAGGGATACGGCACCGAGACAAGAAAATGCTGCAGTGCAGATCCCTCACACCATGGCCGTCCCAGGTCCAGCACCCTCCCGACATCAACTCCCCCCCACGTCGCATGGAAATACGCGACGAGCGCCAAGGCCTCCACATGCAACGGATCCGGCATTCCTGCCATGAGGAAGAACTCCACCCGAGGCTGCGTCGCAGCACTTGACGCGCCTGCGGACACGTAGACAAAAGGCTCCCCGGGCGCCGACCGCTCGACCTCGCACACATGGAAGTCGGGAATCGCCTCCTTGACCGGACCGAGGTCCCACTGGAGGTCGTTCACGTGAACCCCGGGCCAGAACCCATGCACGTGCCTGTGGATGCGCTCCCTCACACCGTTTCCCGTCCATTTGGCTTCTCAGAGGCATTGTAATCGAACAACTCGGGGCCCCGTTAAAACTCAACGGGTCCCCGAGCGTCGGTGAGCGCTAGGCGCGTAACCGAATGTACTCCTCAGCTCTCGACCGGCTCCACGCGAATGGGATCAGCACCACTCAGATAGAGCATGCACCCCGCGTCCTCCTGGTCCGAATTCTCCGGGGGGACCACGTAGATTCCCGCCGTGGGCGCGGGAGCCCAACCTAGATTACGCGGAGGATCATACTCCTCGTAGTGCACGACATAGAGGCGCGTCGGCGGGATGGACACCGTACAGACGTCTCCCGCACGAAGCTCGGACGCCATCGGTTCGAGCCTATATGGAACCCATTCCGGGTGGGCGTCTCCATACGGCAGGGAAAATGTTCCATTCCACCGGATGTTCACGGAGTTGTCGACCGCCCTCCACGGCCATTCGAGCGTGATGTATCGCGAATTAACTGCGGCGACCCGAGCTCTGGCCGGCTCGCAGGAGACGAGGACTTCACTACCGACCTCACTCAGCATGCGTGCGCTCCCTTGAAGAGCTCATAATCTCCCCACTCCCAGAACGCGGTACCAGCATCGATTTCCCTCTGTACGGCGCGGAACAGTGAACTGGGATCCGACGACTTCGGAATGTCAACTGCATTCCGTTCCGGGTGTACGGGATGGCGCTCGGAGACGGACATCCTCCAAGAGGAGGACGATCCCGAAGACCCACCGATGTGCGCAGCCGTCCCGCACTGACCGCCCCGCGCAGAGACGCCGGAGCCCGGTACTAACGGACGTCGCGAAGCCATGCTTTGATCGAGTTGCGATAATTCATCGACTCCTCCCCGCTCTTGAACCTGATCTCGAATGAGTCGCCAGGATCAAGCCTTGCCCCTTCTCCAAAAACGATGTTGGCCAGGTCGGCGTGCCCAAGGGCCTCAAAAGACAGCCAACTTGCGTATCCCTCAGGTGCAGCGATCCCATGACGGTCAAATTCGAGTGCCACAGCAAGCGCGGACGCCATCACTTCAGCGACACGCGAATTGCCGTCCCGATGATACGACGAGACGAGGAGAGCGGCATCGACAGCAGCAGCGACGGCCGCGCTGGCGGAATTCTCCAGCGAGATCGCCTTCTCCTTGAGCCGCTCCAACAGGGGGATGGACTCCAACTGAAATCCACTTTCTTCACCCTGGCCAGCGGCCTCACGCCAAGCGGATTCGACCGCCTGCACCGCAGAAAAGGAATCCTCCTGCCTAGCGAGTTTTTCGAAAAAGACGGACAGTACAGAATTCACTCGAGTGGCTACCGCCACGGAGAACCAGCGCTCGGCGCGGGCCCGCATAGGTGCCGATGTTTGATCTGGCATACGCGTACCATCCAACCGTACATGAGCGAACAACGTGAGGTGCGGCACCTCAACATGCCGCACCTCACGTCACGCTACTGCCATCTCGCCATTCTTGGCGAAACGATCTTACCGCCAAGTCGTTCAATCAGCGGGGCGCAGAACTCTTCACAGAAGTCGTTACTTGCGATCAAGAGCTTCGGCGTGGCCTGCAGATTAATCGCTTCTGTCAGCAACTTACCCTCAGCATGGTTATGGCCGACGATGAGCGGTGCATCCGTCTTCTTCGGTAGCCGCGGATAGACCCTGAGAGCTTCGTCCGCCTCATCCAGAAGACCTATCTGGGCATCGGTGATCTCGCTGCGCGCGCCCACCGCAAACAGGTCCAAGCCGCCCCCCTCGGGAACGTGCAAGCCGCCGACCGTCTTCCATCGAGCACCCGCACCCATTTTCTTGGTCGCCGCGTCAACACGTGCCTGCAGATGAGTCGGGTCTGCGGTCGACGACCCATTGCAGTTGTGGACGAGGACCGCTGTGGTCCCAGCCTCCACGTAGTACGTGTGGAGGGTGCCGATGGTGAGGTCGTAGGTGGTGGTGTGCGCGTGGTACAGGCGGACACCGGTGACCTCGGTCGTGCCGGTCGGGGTCTGGAGGACGTCGCCGGGTTGGAGGTCCTTGGCCTCGACGAAGGCGGACTGGGTCTTGTCGTAGAAGGGGTGGTGGAAGGTCGTCGTCAGGTGGGCGTCCTTGGCGTCGGCCTTGGGGGCCTGCGCCGGCGACACCTTGCTGACCGCCGCCACCGGCGCCGTCGACGGCTGGTGCGCGTCACCGTGGCCGTGACCGGCCGACAGGGCGCCGAGCACCGCCGCCGACGCCGCCAGGCCGAAGGCCGCCTTGCGGGCCGCCTTCTTGGCCAGGGTCTTGGCCGCGGCCTTCGCGCCGGCCTTCACCGACTTGCTGTCGACAGGCTTGCCCGCGGACTTGCCCGCGTCCTTGATCGTCAGGTCCACGAAGTCGTGGTCCGTGCGCGTGACGATCACGTCGGTGACCTTGTGCGTCTCCGTGCCCTTCGCGCCCGGCACCGAGTTGGCGATCGAGTCGCCGATCCGCACCTGGTCGATGGCCTTGGTCGTGCCGTCGGCCATCAGCACCCGGGTCGAACCGGTGAAGCTGTGCGGAAGGCGGCAGCTCGGACCGGACTCCTCAGCAGCACCACCCGACTCGTCGGAGTGCGACTGGGACCGGGTTCCCGCCCCCTCCGACTCCGCCGCCGAAGCCGCTTCCTCCGTCGCGTCCGTCGCCGCCGTCTCCTCGGCCTCCGTCGCGCCCTTGCCGAACAGGCCGCCGACGACCTTCATCGCCTTCGGGGCGACCTTCGCCAGGATCTTGCCGCCCAGGCTGCCCAGGGCACCGCCCAGGGCGCCCGTGACCGCGCCCGTCAGCGCCGACTCCCCGAAGGCGCCCGCGCTGCAGTCGCCGCCGCCGTTCTCCGCGCACTTGAAGCCCTGCTCCACCAGCGCGCCCGCCGCGCCCGCGGCCGCCGCGCAGCCGATCGAGCCGACACCGGCCGTCACCGCCTCACAGCCCGCGAACACCGCCGTGGACACCACGAACGAGGTGATCGCCGCGGCGTGGTGCTTGACGTACTTCGCCGCCGACTTCGCCGCCTTGACCGTCGCGTGGTACGCGGTCCTCGCCGCGTGGGCGACCGCGTGCGCGGCCTTCCTCACCACGTGCGCGACCTTGTGCGCCGCCTGCTTCACCGCGTGCACCACCCGGTGCACCGCACGCGAGACCCGGTGGTACGCCGAGTGCACCGCATGGACGACCCGGTGATACGCCCGTCTCACATGCCTCGCGGCGTAGTGGTAGACACGCCGCACCACCCGCACCGTGGCGTGGTAGTAGTCCCGCACGTGGTGCACCACCTTGTGCGCCGCGTGCTTGACCGCGTGGACCACCTTGCGGGCCACGTGCTTGACCGCGTGGTAGACCTTCTGCGCCACGTGCCGGACGGCGTGGCTCACCTTGTGCGCGACCTTCTTCGCGCCGCACACCACGTCGTACCAGGAGCAGTTGCCCGACTCGTCGGTACCGGCGAGTGGGTTGTCGTCGACGTAGGCGAACGGGTTCGCCGCCACCGAGTTCGGCACCGGGTTCAGCGAGATGCTGTCCTTGTTCAGGAACACCCCGGTGTCCGGGTTGTACCAGCGCGAGGCCGTGCCGACGTCGCCCGTGCCCGGCTCCGTCCACCCGGACTGGAAGCCCAGGTGGCCGCTGATCGTGTTGGCCGGGGAGACCACCTTGCCCATCGGGTCGTACGAGACGGAGCCGGTGAGCGAGGTCGCGCCCGAGGCGAACGTGCCGACCACGTCGTTGTGCTGGTCGGTCAGGGCCAGCACCCCGCTGCCGCCGCCGGTCGACTTGATGCCGACGATGCCGCCGGACGGGTCGTAGGTGTAGTTGCTGTCGCCGTCCGAGGCGATCGTGTTGTCCGCGCCCGAGTAGGCGAAGGTCCGGGTGGTGCTGGACGCCCGGTCCCGGTCGGAGATGTTCCGGCCCATCGCGTCCTGCGTGTACGACTGCTGACCGGCGACGATCTGGCCGCCGAAGGCGTCCGTCTGGTACGCCACCGTGCCGCTCGCCGACGCCTCCTGCGTCATCGTGCCGCGGGCCGAGTAGTCGTAGGAGTTGACGCCGTCCGACGTGAGCTGGTCGCGTTCGTCGTACGTGAACACGTCCGAGCCGCGGCGGATGCGGTTGCCCGAGGCGTCGTAGCCGTACGTCGTCGTCTTCGTGCCGTCGTTCCACGACGTGAGGCGGTTCGCCCAGTCGTAGCCGTAGGTGTTGGAGGACGCGCCCGACACGCCCGTCGTCGTCTTCGACGTCAGGTTGCCGTTCAGGTCGTAGCCGTACGTGAAGCTCGCCAGGGTCGAGGCGTCCTGGACCAGGACGTCGCTGGTGAGTTCGTGCGCGCTGTTGTAGCCGAAGGTGCGGGTCTGGCCGGTGGAGCCGTACTTGACCGACTTCAGCTCGTTCAGCGAACCGTACGAGTACGTCAACTGCGTGCCCGTGGCCGCGTCGTTCAGGGACGACAGCCGGCCGGCCGTGTCGTAGCCGTACGTCGTCGTGCCCGCCGCGTCCGTGCGCGAGGTCATCGAGCCGTCGTCGTTGTAGGCGAAGTTCGACGAGCCCGCCGAGCCCGAGGCGGTCAGGACGTCACCGCGGTCGTCGTAGGTGAACGCGTCGTGCGTGGCGTCCTGGTGGTCCGCCGCGCCGGCCGTGCCCGCCTCCGCTGTGTCCGCCGAGAGCACCCGGCCGTCCGTGTCGTAGGTGAAGCTGCGCGTCGCCGTCGCCGCGTCCGCGCCGGAGCCGGACATGGACGTGAGCTGGCCCACCGAGTCGTACGTCATCGACGTCGTCACGCCGCCCGGAAGCGTCGCGTTCGTCATCTGGCCGTCGGCGTCGTAGGCGAAGGTCGTCGTCGAGTCGGCCGCCGAGGTGTACTTGGCGGTGGTCGGCTCGATCACCTTCTCCTGCTGGCCCCACGGCGTGTACGCGTAGCGCCAGGAGTTGCCGCGGCCGTCGGTGAAGCGGGTCCGGTTGCCGGACGCGTCGTAGCCGAAGGTCGTGGTGATCGACGTGGAGGCGTCGACCGGCTGGATCTCCTGGGTGATGGTGCCGGCCGCGTCGTAGGTGAAGCGGCTGGTGTGGCCGTTTGCGTCCGTGGCGGCGGTCATGTTGCCGACGCCGTCGTAGGCCTGCGAGGTCTCCCAGAGCTTGGTGCCGCTCGCGTCGTAGGACTTCGTGGCCGTCGGGTCGCCGCCGGCGTTGTAGTCGGTGGTGGTGTAGGTGCCGTCCGCCAGCGTCGTCTTCGCGCGGTTGCCCTCGAAGTCGTAGGCGTAGCTGGTGGTGTTGCCCGCGCCGTCGGTGACGGAGGTGATGTCACCGGCCCGGTTGTAGGCGTACTGCGTCGTCACACCGCCCGGGGAGGTGGTGGAGGCGGCGTGCGCGCCGTAGGGGTTGCCGGTGGTGACCGCGTAGGAGTTGGTGGTGGTCAGCGTCCGCGTCGACGGGTAGCGCTCCAGCGTCGACTGCGTGAGCTGCCGGCCCAGGAAGTCGTACGTGGCCTGGGTCTGCGCGCCGGTCGGGTCCGTCGCCGAGAGCTGCTCGCCGTCGGCGTCGTAGGTGGCGTGCGTCTTGGTGCCGTCCGGCGCGGTGGTCTGGGCGAGGTTGCCCATCTGGTCGTACAGGTACGACGTGGTCTTGCCGCCGGGTGAGGTGACGGAGGTCTGGTTGCCCTCGCTGTCGTACGTGAAGACCGTCGTGCCCGCGTTGGCCGAGGAGGCGCCGCTCGGGGTGTACGGCGGCAGGGTCTCGGAGACCTTGTTGCCCTCGGCGTCGTACACCGTGGTGGTGACCAGGCCGTTGGGGTCCTGCTCCTCGACGCCCTCGCCGAAGGTGTTGAAGCCGCTGGTGGTGACCGGGCGGACGGTGGAGGCGGTGGTGCCGTCCGGCTCCGCCTGGACGGCGGGCGCGGTGGTGACCGCGAGGTTGCCCGCCTCGTCGTAGCTGTAGTCGGTGGTGTGCTGCTCGGCGTCCGTCATGGACGTCGGCAGGCCGCGCTTGTCGTAGCTGTACTTCGTGGTCTGCGCGTCGGAGGAGCCGACCGTGCCGCCGGAGCGGCCCTTGCCGTAGAGCGAGGTCACCTCGGAGTCGGACAGGGCCCGCTGGTAGACCTGCACGTTCGAGACCGCGCCGGGCAGCTGGTCGGTGGAGCCGCCGGCGTACTTGGCCTGCCCGATGGTGAGCGGTCCTGTGGCGTTCCACGGTGTGGTGTTGGTGCCGGAGCCGGACAGGCTGCCGTTCACGTAGATCTTGACGGCGCCGGTGGCGGCGTCGAACACGCCCACCAGTTGCGTCCAGTCACCGGCGGTGGGCACGGCGGTGGAGTAGGCCGACGGGAACGAGGTGCCGGAGGCGTCCGAACTGGTCTGCCCCATGCTCCACAGCGGCGCGCTGGTGTGCGCGTAGTTGTACTGGAGCATGAAGGCGCTGTTGGTGCTGCCGGTCTGCGCGACGACGGTCTCGTTGTGGGCCGGCAGCGAGCTCATCTTCACCCAGGCCGAGACCGTGTACGACGCGGTGGTGTCGAGCACCGGCCCGTTCGTGGCGATCTGCTGGTCGGACGTGCCGGCGAAGTTCGCCGCGCCGTCGCTCCACGTGACGCCGGTCGCGGTGGCCGAGTTGCCGGTGCCCGAGGCGTCGGTGACATGGGTGCCGGAGGTCTGGTCGAGCTTCCACCAGCCCGCCGGGTGACCGGAGGCGTCCCCGTACAGCGTCTCGCTGAGCAGGTTGCCCATGTCGTCGTAGGTGTTGGTGGTGGTGCGGTCGTAGCCGGAGGCGTCGTGGTCGCTCTCGGAGGCGACCTGGTCGTCCGGGGTGTACGACACCGTGGTCACACGGTCCACGCCGGTCGGGTCCAGCTCGGTGGAGGTGGTCCGGGAGGCGGCGTCGACGGTGTACTTGGTGACGGTCTCGCCGTTGTCGGACGTGGACTGCAGCAGGTTGCCGGCCGCGTCGTAGGTGTCCGACTCCAGCGTGTACGTGCTCTTGCCGTCGGCGCTGGTGCGCTTCACCGTCGCGGTCAGGCCGTCGTCGGTGTACGTGTACGACGTGGTGTTGCCCATCGCGTCGGTGATCGACGCGAGCCGTCCGGCCGGGTCGTAGGCCCGGGAGGACTCGGTGAGCAGGGCCGCCGGCTGCGGGTTCGTCGGGTCGCCGGTGGACATCAGGCCCTGGGTGAGCAGGTTGCCGTTGTCGTCGTAGGTGTAGCGGGTCTCGTTGCCGGCGGTGGTGACCTCCTTGGTCTTGTTGCCGGACGAGTCGTAGGTGTACGTCGTGGTGTTGCCGTTGGAGGCGTTCTCGGCCGCGTTGGCGTCGGCCTCGGTCGCCACGTGGTCGTAGGCGTCGTAGGTCCACGTCTGCGTGCGGGACGTGTCGCCGCCGCTCGCGTCGGCGACGGTCTGCGAGGTGGTGTTGCCGTCCTCGTCGTAGACCGTGCTGGTGACCGCGGCGTGCGTGGCGCCGGTGACGCGGTCGGTGAGCTGCGGGTCGTGCTCCTCGACCACCTGGCCGGCGGCGTCGTACTTGTACGACGTGACCAGGCCGTTCGGGTAGGTGTCGGAGACGACCTTCTGGGTGGTGACCTGGCCCAGGCCGTCGTACGTGTACTGGGTGACCAGGTCGATGGCGTCCGTGGTGGAGGCCACGTCACCGTTCTTGAGGTACGCCACCTGGTTGACGGCGCCGCCCGGGCTGACGGTCTTCACCGGCAGGCCCTTGGGCACCGTGCCGCCGTCCGCGGAGGGGTAGGCGCTGGTGCCGTCGCTGTACTCGGTGGTGGTGGCGCGGCCGTTCGGGAAGCCGGGCACCGCCGGGCCGGTGACCTTGGTCTGGTTGCCGGCCGAGTCGTAGGTGAACGACGTCAGGTAGGTGGTGTCCGTCGCGGACGAGGACCGGCCGTCGCGCTCGGTCAGGAGCTGGTCGTTGCGCGGGTCGGCGGTGGTCAGCTGCGGCGTGGTGTCGTCCGGGTAGTACGTGTAGTACTCGGTGTTGCACTTGTTCGCGGGCTGGTCCTGGCAGGACGTGGAGGAGACCACGTTGCCGCGCACGTCGTGGCCGGTGACGGTCATCGCCCCGTTGGGGTCGGTGACGGTGTGCTCGAAGCCGGCGGTGTCGTAGCCGAAGCTCGTCCTGTTGCCCAGGCCGTCGGTCTCGGTCAGCGCGCGGTTGTTGTTGGTGACGTCGTAGGTGTACGTCAGCGTGGAGTTGGTCGGCGAGGTGACCTTGACGGTCTTCACCGGAAGCAGGCCGGTGGAGTTCTTCGCCGCCTCGAACTGGTCGGCGACGTCGGCGTCGGACAGCTGTGAGCGGAAGAGGGCCACCTCGGCGATGGAGCCCTTGAAGTAGGTGGCGTAACCGGTGTTGTCGGTGGTGCTGTTGTGCGGCTCGTCCGGCCAGTAGCCGCCGAGGAAGCCGCCGCCGACGTAGGCGTACGTCTGTCCGGACATCGCGGCGGTGCCGGTCTGCGTGCCGACGAGCGCGCCGTCGAGGTACAGCGACTGGCTGCTCGCCGAGGTGGACAGGACCACGTGGTGCCACTTGCCGTCGGTCACGGAGGCACTGGAGACCAGGGGGTTGTCCGCACCGCCGGAGAACCAGAACTCTCCGTGCAGCTTGCCGCTGCTGCCCACGTAGAGCACGGGGGTGTAGCCGGACGCCGTGGTGCCGGCGGACAGCGGGTTCTTGGACGCGCCGAGCAGCACCCCGTTCGGGGTCGACGTCTTGAACCACATGCTCGTCGACTCGGCGCCCGAGCCCGGGACCGATCCGCCGGGCAGCGTCACCTGGGACGCCGTCCCGTCGAAGGTGGCGGCCTTGGCGTCGCTGAACGGGCCGGTGGCGCCGAGGGTCACGGTGTTGTAGGTGCCGTCGCCGCCGCGCACCTGGTCCACGGCGGTGGTGGCGCCCGCGGCCTCACCGAGGCGGAAGTACTCGGAGGGGGCGCCGCCGAGCACGGCGCCGCGGTAGGTGTCGCTGGAGCCGGCCACGGTCGGGGCGCCGAGCTTCCACACGCCGCCGTTCTCGTCGGTGAGCTGGGTCAGCGTGGTGGAGTCCGCGTCGTAACCCATCGCCGCGAAGGTCTTGCCGGACGGGCGCGTGACGGAGTTGAGCAGGCTGGTGCCGTGGGTGCCGTACGTGTACAGGGCGTTGACGTCGGCGGCGACCAGCGGGCGGCTGTACCAGCCGACGTCGGCGATGGTGCCGTTGAAGTAGGTGGCGTAGCCGTCCTTGGCGGTGGTCGAGTAGTGCGGCTCGTCGGGCCAGCTGCCGCCGAGGAAGCCGGTGCCGAGGTAGTTGAACGACTGGTTCTTGCCGAACGCGGTCGCGCTCTTGATGGAGACGGTGCCGGTGCGCGAGCCGACCTTGGTGTTGTCCAGGAACAGCGACTGGGAGTTGCCCGCGGCGGACAGCACCACGTGGTGCCACCTGCCGTCGGCGACGGACGCGGAGGACACGATCGGGTTGACGCCGCCGCTGTACCAGAACTCGGCGTTCAGCTTGCCGTCGGTGCCGACGTAGATCGACGGGGTGTAGAAGCCGGCTGCCTGCCCGGAGCCGATCGGCTGGGAGGCGTAGGAGTAGAGCACGCCCGGGCCGGCCGAGGTCTTGAACCACAGGGAGATGGCGCCGGAGTCGGTGTCGTTGCCGAGGTTCTTCGGCAGTGAGACGTCGGAGGAGGTGCCGTTGAAGGTGGCGGCCTTCGCCGAGGACCCGGTGAGCGGGCCGGTGGCCTGGCCGAGGGTGACGTTCTCGTACGTCGCGTCGGTCGTGCCCTCGTTGGCGAGGATCGTGTCCTTGGCGCTGGTGCCCGAGGTCTCCGACAGCGGCCAGAAGGTGTGCGGGTCGAGGTCGAGGGCCGCGTTGCGGTAGCCGGAGCCGGAGGCGTAGCCGTAGGCGGTGCACTTGGTGGTGGACAGCGGCGAGCAGACCTTGGTGAGCTGGTCGCCGGTGTAGCCGTAGGTCCACGTCTGGGCGGTGGAGGTGTCGCCGGGGGTGACGGGGTCGGTGACCACGGTCGCCACGTGCGCCGCCTGCGCGCCCGAGGGGGTGCTCCAGGTCAGCGACAGGGAGCGGCCGGAGACGGCGGACGTCATCTTGGTGACGTGTCCGCTGGTCCACGTGAGGTTGATCGCACGGCCGTTGGCGTCGGTGACCGAGGTGAGGCCGTAGCCGCCGGAGCCCAGGGACTGGGTGAAGGTGTAGACGGTGTCGTCCTTGTCGGTCAGCGTGTAGCCGCCGGTGACCGTCTTGAAGGTGGCGAACCGTCCGTTGCCGGGGGTGAAGGTGCCGTCGCTGTTCTTGCCGTAGCCGACCTGGGAGCCGTCGGGGTAGGTGATGACGACGCTGGTGACCGTGCCGGAGGCGTTGTACTGCTCGGTGGCCCGGGAGTCGAAGATGCTCGACCAGCCGGAGCCGAAGGCGCCGGTCCAGCGCGGGTCGCGGGAGTTGTAGTCGCGCTCGACGTCCAGGGAGGGACCGACGGTGGAGATCGAGGCGTCGGTGTCGGAGGTCGTGTAGTTGCCGATGGCCGCGTCGAAGCCGTGGTCGCTGCTGTTCTGCGACAGCCCGGAGGTGATCACGGGCTGCGGGACCTGCACGGACAGCGTGTACGGATCGGCCGGGGAGTACAGGTTGGTGGCGGAGTCGTACGCCTTGACGGTCCAGGTGTAGGACTTGCCCCAGGCGAGCTTGCCGGCGGGGACGGTCCAGTCGCCGGTGGCGACCAGGCCCGAGTCGGCGACCTTGGCGCCGGAGCCGTCGTAGACCTGGAAGAGGTACTGGTTGTTGCTGCCGCTGGTGGAGTTGGCGCCGCCGGCCCAGGCGGTCAGTTCGGGCTGGGTGGTCCCGACGACGGCGTTGTCCTGCGGGAACTGCTCGTAGAGCTGCGGCGCGGTGTTGCCGGTGTAGGTGACCGAGAGGACCGGGCCGAGGTTCGGGTCGTTGAAGGAGCCGAACTGCTTCCAGTGCAGGTTGTCGGTGGTCGCGGCGTAGACCGCGAGGCCGTGGTCGGCGGTGGTGCCGCTGAACCAGCCCTGGATCGCGGAGGTGGACAGCGAGACCGTCACCCAGTCGCCCACGGAGCGGTCGCCGGCGGTGTTGGCGCACGCGGTGGGCACGCTGGGCGTGAGGTTGCCGATGGAGGAGCCCTTGGAGGGCCCCGGGTAGGAGGTGACGGACTCGGGGGTCCAGGAGCTGGTCACCAGGGCGACGTCGAACCGCTCGGCGGTGCAGGTGGAGGCCCAGGTGTCGAAGAGCTTCAGGGACGCCGAGGTGACGGTGGCGCCGCTGGCGTCCCAGGCGGTGTCCCAGTGGTTGACGAAGCTGTTGGCCGAGTGGGTGCCGGAGTCGTAGGAGCCGACCTTGATGGTCTGCTCATAGGAGTGGTCGACGTTGTTGCCGGACCCGGACTCGGCGTAGGTGGTGGTCCAGCCGTCGGTGACGGTCGGGTCGACGGTGACCGGGAAGACGCGGTGGGAGTCGTGCAGCCAGCGGCTGTCCAGGGTCACCTTCAGCGCGTAGCCGTCCTTGCCGTGGACCAGCTCGGAGGTGACGTCGTGGGTGGTGGCCGGGTCACCGGAGCGGCGGTTCACCTTCGAGTCGTACGCGTACGCCGGAGGGATGCGCTCGACGGTCTCGCCGGCGGAGTTCCTGAGGTCGATCCAGCCGTTCCTGTGCTGGACGGGCGTGAGGCCCTTCAGGGTGAGGGGAAAGGTCCAGGAGTTGGCGGCGTCCGCGGAGTGCAGGACGACCGACTCCTTCACGCCGGTGGCGGTGGGCGACAACTTCAGGTCGGTGGCGTCGAGGACGCCGCCGTAGGTGACGGTCGAGCCGTGGGCGGTGCCCCGGACGGGGGCGGCGCCCTGAAGGGTGTAGGCGACGCGGTGCTTGTCGTCGAGCGCGAGGGAGGCCAGGGCGGAGTCGGTGGCCTTGGCGCCGAGTTCGACGGCGAGGGAGTTGGCCTTCTCGTGCCAGCGGCCGTCGGGCCCGGCCCGTACGTCCACGTCGATCGGCGCCCAGCGGCCCTTGCGCATCTGGTAGTTGACGGGTGAGGGCGATATCTGGCGGGTGGTCGAGCCGTCGGCGTTGTCGTAGACGGTCTCGTTGCGCGTGGACTTGGCGGCGTTCCGCTTGCTGGTCTTGGCGTTGAAGGCGCCGCCCGCGCTGCGGCCGTGCTTCACGGCGCTCGCGTGCGGGTGGTAGGCGGCCAGTTCGCCGCGGCCCTTGCCGGGGGCGTGGCCCGCGCCGTGGTGGGCGTCGGTGGCGTCGGCGGAGACCTGGTGCCGGTGGCCGGTTGCCGTGCCGGACTGCTGGTGCGGCAGCTTGCCCCAGTGCGGGTCGGTGAACCAGGACGCGAGCGAGGACGCGCTCAGGCTCGGCAGGTCGACGCGGCCCAGCTCCAGCCCCTCGGCGAGGGCCTGATCCGTCGTCAGCATCAGGGCGAGCGCGGTGAGCGCCACCGTGGCGACGAGGCGCTGCGTTCGACGTGCGAGAAGGGCTGGCCGCACGCGGCGCGCGGTGCGCGTGGGGCGTGGGCGGCGGCTGAGCGGCCACAAAAGCACGGGTTCGACTCCAGCGGTCAAGAACGACACAGAAACGCGCTGATCTTGCCCTCTGGTGAACATCCTGTGGACACGTCAAGGAACGATCTTGTGCAGACCTTGACCGCCTCTTGCTGAACCTGACCGCTTTGCTGTCCGGCGCCCCTTTGCGACTTGTGAACGTCTTTACGGCTCCGTTACAGGACCCGTATCAGTTGTTCATCCGACGGTGACTCACTTACTGGCGTGCCGTCACATTTGCTGCGCAAGAGCGAACTTCAGCCGCCGCACTGCCGGAGCATCATCCGCTTGTCGGCCGCCGTCACCGGAAGGTCGTACTTCACCGACACCTGGGCGAAGCGCACCGAGTAGGCGCAGCGGATCGGCTTGCTCGGCGGCAGCCAGGTCGCCGGCCCCGAGTCGCCCTTCGCGCCGTTGGTCGGCCCGTCCACCGGGATCAGGTTGAGCGGGTCGTTGGCGATGTCCTCCCGCTTGCCCTTCGCCCAGTGCGACGCGCCCATCTGCCAGTCGTACGACAGCGGCATGACGTGGTCGATCTGGACCTTCGCGGCGCGGGACTTGGTCCACTCGATGGTCCTGCCCGTGTACGGGTCGTGCAGCATCATCGAGGCGACCACGCAGTTCGAGCCCGACCGGAAGCGGAGCCGTTCCCCGTCGCGCTTGAGGAGGTCGTTGCGCGAGTCGCATCCGTTGTGCGCGTAGGGGATGCCGCCCGGGGCCGAGTCCATCCAGGCGTATCCGAACTTGTCGCGCTCGTAGCCCGTCTTCGGGCCGCGCCCCTTCGTCGCCACCTTCCCGATCAGCGAACGCGCCCTCGCCAGGTCCGCGGCGGACGTGATCGGGGCCAGGCCGGGCTTCGTGCCGTCCGGGTTCTCCAGCGGGCTCACCGCGCGGCCGTCACCGGCGGTCGGCACGGCGGAGTTGGACGGCCCGCCGTCCACGGGCGGGGCGAGGTCCTTGCAGCCGCCGAGCAGCAGCCCGCCGGCCAGCAGCGCGGCCGACGTCACCAGGGCGCTCCGGCGCCCGCCTCCGTGCCCCACGGGCCCCTCCGCGCGCACGGCGGCCCCGCCCCTCAGACGCGTCACGATGCGCCCCTCCCCTTGCCTCCCGGTCCCGCCCCCGACGCGGGCGGTCGTTCTCCGGCTTCCCACGGTAGCGACGAAGATGTCCATGCCATATGAGGCGTGAAGAGGCACACGGCGCATACCGGGCGTATCGTCGGTCGGAGCGACGTCCGGAAGGAGCTCTTCCATGGGCATCTTCGACAAGTTCAGGCACAAGGCCAAGAGCGTGTCCGACACGGCCGAACGGAAGGTCAACGAGAGGACGGGCAACAAGTACGAGTCCCAGGTCGACCAGGCCCAGCAGCAGGCGGAGCGCCGCATCGGCATGGAGCAGGAACGCCGTCCCGACGAACAGCAGCCGTAGCGGCGAAGGCGGGACGCGCCACCGGCCCCGAGAGGCCGGTGGCCCGACGGCGTGTCACGGACAGCGTGGCACGCCCAGCGCGTCCCGAGCCTGCTACGACCCCAGGACCGACGCGAGGAACTCGCCGACCCAGCCGAGCAGTTCGCGTCCGACCAGCGGCTTGCCGCCGACCTTGGCGGTCTTCGGGCGGGGCACCAGCACCTGGTGGACGGTCGGCTTGATCACCGATCCCGGGTACAGGCGCTTGAGCCGCAGCTCCTGCGACTCGCGCAACTCCACCGGGGCGAAGCGGATGTTGGCGCCCTGCAGGACGATCTCGCCGACGCCGCACGCCCGGGCCAGCATCCGCAGCCCCGCCACCAGCAGCAGGTTCTCCACCGGCTCCGGCAACTTGCCGTAGCGGTCGGTGAGTTCCTCGCGGACCGCCTTCACGTCCTCCTCGGAGTTGGCGGAGGCGATGGCCCGGTAGGCCTGCAGGCGCAGCCGCTCGCCGGGCGCGTAGTCGTGCGGGACGTGCGCGTCGACCGGCAGCTCGATCTTGACCTCGAGGGGGGCCTCCTCCTCGATCTCGCCGGTCTCCAGCTGCCGCCGGTAGTCGGCGACCGCCTCGCCGACCATACGGACGTACAGGTCGAAGCCGACGCCGGCGATGTGGCCGGACTGCTCGCCGCCGAGCAGGTTGCCCGCGCCGCGGATCTCCAGGTCCTTCATCGCCACGTACATGCCCGCGCCCATCTCGGTGTGCTGGGCGATGGTCGCCAGCCGCTCGTGGGCGGTCTCCGTCAGCGGCTTCTCCGGCGGGTAGAGGAAGTAGGCGTAGCCGCGCTCGCGGCCCCGGCCCACCCGGCCGCGCAGCTGGTGCAGCTGGGACAGGCCGAAGTTGTCGCCGCGCTCCACGATCAGGGTGTTGGCGTTGGAGATGTCGATGCCGGACTCGACGATCGTCGTCGAGACCAGCACGTCGAACTTCTTCTCCCAGAAGTCGACGACGACCTGCTCCAGCGCCTGCTCCGACATCTGGCCGTGGGCGGTGGCGATGCGCGCCTCGGGCACGATCTCCCGCAGCCGCGCCGCCGCCCGGTCGATCGACTCCACCCGGTTGTGGATGTAGAAGACCTGGCCCTCGCGCAGCAGCTCACGGCGGATCGCGGCGCCGATCTGCTTCTCCTCGTACGGTCCGACGAAGGTGAGCACCGGGTGGCGCTCCTCCGGCGGGGTGGTGATCGTGGACATCTCGCGGATGCCGGTGACCGCCATCTCCAGGGTGCGCGGGATCGGGGTGGCCGACATGGTCAGCACGTCGACGTTGGCGCGCAGCTTCTTCAGCTGCTCCTTGTGCTCGACGCCGAAGCGCTGCTCCTCGTCGACGATGACCAGGCCCAGGTCCTTGAACTTGGTCTCGGAGGAGAACAGCCGGTGGGTGCCGATGACGACGTCCACCGAGCCGTCCTTCAGTCCCTCCAGGACCGCCTTCGCCTCGGTGTCCGTCTGGAAGCGGGACAGCGCGCGCACACTCACCGGGAACTGCGCGTACCGCTCGCCGAACGTGCCGAAGTGCTGCTGCACCAGCAGGGTCGTCGGCACCAGCACCGCGACCTGCTTGCCGTCCTGGACGGCCTTGAAGGCGGCGCGGACCGCGATCTCCGTCTTGCCGTAGCCGACGTCGCCGCAGATCAGGCGGTCCATCGGGACCGTCTTCCCCATGTCCTCCTTGACCTCGGCGATCGTGGTGAGCTGGTCGGGCGTCTCCGCGTAGGGGAAGGCGTCCTCCAGCTCGCGCTGCCAGGGCGTGTCCGCGCCGAAGGCGTGCCCGGGGGCGGCCATGCGCGCGGAGTACAGCCTGATCAGGTCCGCGGCGATCTCCTTGACCGCCTTCTTCGCACGGGCCTTCGTCTTCGTCCAGTCGGCGCCGCCGAGGCGGTGCAGGGTGGGGGCCTCGCCGCCGACGTACTTGGTGATCTGCTCGAGCTGGTCGGTGGGGATGTACAGGCGGTCGCCGGGCTGGCCGCGCTTGGCGGGGGCGTACTCCACCACCAGGTACTCGCGGGTGGCGCCCTGCACGGTGCGCTGCACCATCTCGATGTAGCGGCCGACGCCGTGCTGCTCGTGGACGATGTAGTCGCCCGCCTCCAGGCTGAGCGGGTCGATGGTCTTGCGGCGGCGGGCCGGCATCCGGGCGCCCTCCCGGCCGGACGCCTTCTGGCCGGAGAGGTCGGTCTCGGTGAGCACCGCCAGCTTCAGCGCCGGGGCGACGAAGCCGTGGTCGATGCAGCCGCACGCCACGTGCACCAGGGACGGCGAGATCTCGCCGAGGTCGGCGTCCAGCCGGGCCGCGACGCCCTCCCCGCCGAGCACCTCGACCGTGCGCGCGGCCGGGCCGTGGCCCTCGGTGACGAAGACGGTGCGCCAGCCGTCGGCGAGCCAGCCCTTGGTGTCGGCGAGCGCCCTCGCGGTGTCGCCGCGGTACGTCTCGGGGGCGCGCATCCCCAGCTTGAGCGTGTCGCCGTCCCCGGCGGACTCGTCGGCGGCGAACGGCGAGACCGACCACCACATCATGTCCAGCTCGCGGGCCCGGTCGCGGACGTCGGCGATGGACCACAGGGAGGCCGCGCCGACGTCGATGGGCGCCTCGCCTCCGCCCGCGGTGGCCGCCCAGGACGCCTGGAGGAACTCCTGCGAGGTCGCCACCAGGTCGGAGGCGCGGGTGCGCACCCGCTCGGGGTCGCAGACGACGGCCATGGCGCCCTTGGGCAGGACGTCGATCAGCAGCTCCATGTCGTCGACGAGGACCGGCGCCAGGGACTCCATGCCCTCCACGGCGATGCCCTCGGCGATCTTGCCGAGCAGTTCGCCGAGCTCGGGGTGGCGCTCGGCCAGGGCCGCGGCGCGGGTGCGGACGTCCTCGGTGAGCAGCAGCTCCCGGCAGGGCGGCGCCCACAGACCGTGCTCGGCGACCTCCAGGGAGCGCTGGTCGGCGACCTTGAAGTAGCGGATCTCCTCGACGTCGTCGCCCCAGAACTCGATGCGCAGGGGGTGTTCCTCGGTGGGAGGGAAGACGTCGAGGATGCCGCCGCGCACGGCGAACTCGCCGCGCTTCTCCACCAGCTCCACGCGCGCGTACGCGGCCGCGGCGAGGGCTTCGACGACCTCGTTCAGGTCCGCGGACTGCCCGGATCTCAGGGACACCGGCTCCAGGTCGCCGAGGCCCTTGACCTGCGGCTGGAGCACCGAGCGCACGGGCGCCACGACGACGGAGACCGGGCCGGTCTCGGGGTCGTCGGGCCGGGGGTGGGCCAGGCGCCGCAGAACGGCGAGGCGGCGGCCGACGGTGTCGCTGCGCGGGCTGAGGCGCTCGTGCGGGAGCGTCTCCCAGGAGGGGTACTCCACCACGCCCTCCGAGGGCAGCAGCGAGCGCAGCGCCGCGGCCAGGTCCTCGGCCTCGCGGCCGGTCGCCGTCACCGCGAGGACGGGGCGGCCGGTCTCGCGGGCCAGCGCGGCGACCGCGAAGGGGCGGGCCGCCGGGGGCCCCACCAGGTCGACGTGCATGCGGTTGCCGTCCGCGGCCGCGGTGATCGCTTCCGCTAGGGCGGGGTCCTTGACGACGGCGTCGAGCAGACCGTGCAGGCTCATGGAGGGCTTTCCGTCCGGGGTGGGCAGGGCTGGTGGACAACACGAAGAGCCCGACACGCGCCGCGGGCCGGGGGTCCTTCCAGCCTACGACGCCCGAACGGCGACCGGCGGAGGCTGTGGCAACACCCGGCCACTCCTGGCACACGGAGCCACGCCCGCCCGGCGCTCCGGGGCGCACCGGGCCGCCCCCGCAGCGCGCGGCCGCGCGGATGCCGAAGCCACACGCCTCGCGCCGGGCGGGCGCCCGAAGCCGGCGCCGGGCGGGCACGCCGCAGCCCCGTACCGGGCGGTCCCACACCGCAAGCGGCGCAGCAAAGCCCGGGGCCGGAAGTCACATGACTTCCGGCCCCGGGCCCGTCCCCCGCAACCCCCGTGTGCGGTGGTTCCGGCGTACGGCGCGGCCGCGCCGCTACTCGGTCGCGATCGCGTTCAGGACGTTCATCCGGCCCGCCCGGAAGGCCGGGATCAGGGCGGCGAGCAGGCCCACGAAGGCCGAGCCGACGAACACCCCGGTGATCGTCGGCCAAGGGATCTCCAGCACCTTCAGGCCCTCCAGCGCGAGCAGCTTCTGCGCGGTCGCGCCCCAGCCCATGCCAAGCCCGAGGCCCAGCAGCGCGCCGAACAGGGCGATCACCACCGACTCCAGCCGGATCATCCGCCGCAACTGCCGGCGGGAGAGGCCGATGGCCCGCAGCAGACCGATCTCCCGGGTCCGCTCGACCACCGACAGGGCCAGGGTGTTCACCACACCGAGGACCGCGACGACGATCGCCAGGGCGAGCAGGCCGTAGACCATGTTGAGGAGCTGGCCGACCTGGTCCTTCAGCTCCTCCTTGTAGTCGGTCTGGTCCCGCACCTGGTACTGCGGGTACTTCTTCATCGCGCTCTTCAGCGCCGCGTACGCCTGCTTCTCGCGGCCGTCCAGGGCCTTGGCGAACATGATCTCGTTCGGCGGGATCCTGTCCTTCGGGACGTACTTCTGCATGGTCGCGATGCTCAGGTAGCGCGCGCCCTGGTCGATGGCGGCGTCGTCGCTGGTGACGGCCGCGACCCTCAGCTTGGCCGTCCGGCCCCCCTTGAAGGCGACGGTCAGGGTGTCACCGACGTGCACGCCGTGCTTCTTGGCGTAGCCGGAGCCGACCGACATGGCGTCGTCGCCGTAGGCGGCCGCCAGGGAGCCGGCGGTGGTGGTGCGGCGCAGATCCTCGGCGTACGACGGGTCCGCGGCCGTCACCCCCTGGTCGTCGACCTGGCCGTCGGGCGAGGTCAGCGTGGCGTCGAGCGTCTTGTAGCGGGTGACGTGGGCCAGGCCGGGCGTGTCCCGCATGGCCTTCTCCGCCTGCGGCACGATCCGCTGCTTCCCCAGGACGATGAAGTCCGCGCCGACCGACCGGTCCAGCTCGCCCGTGGCCGAGGCGACCATCGAGGAGCCGACCACCGACAGGCACGCCACCAGCGCGAGGCCGATCATCAGCGCGGCCCCGGTGGCGCCGGTGCGGCGCGGGTTGCGCAGGGCGTTGCGCTCGGCCATGCGGCCGACCGGCCCGAACACCCGCAGCAGCACCGCGCTGATCACCCGCACCAGCCCGCCGGCCAGCAGCGGCCCGACGACGACGAAGCCGATCAGGGTCAGCACCACGCCGAGCCCCAGCACGAGTGAGCCCTCGCTCGCCTTCTTCACCCCGGCCGCCGCGAACAGGGCCGCGGCACCGGCGCCGGTGAGGACCAGGCCGATCACGCCCCGCACCCGGCCCGCCCGGCCGTCGGCCGGAGTGCCCGCGTCGCGCAGCGCGGCCATCGGGGAGACCTTGCCGGCCCGGCGCGCCGGGAGGTAGGCGGCGAGCACGGTGACCACGACGCCGAGCAGCAGCCCCGCCACCGGCGTGGTCGCCTTCACCGTCAGGTCCCGCGTGGACAGCTCCATGCCCATCGCCGACATCAGCTTCATCAGGCCGACCGCGACACCGACGCCCGCGCCGACGCCCAGGATCGAGCCGACGACACCGAGCAGCAGCGCCTCCACCAGCACCGAACGGTTGACCTGCCGGCGCGAGGAACCGATCGCCCGCATCAGGCCGATCTCCCGGGTCCGCTGGGCGACCAGCATCGAGAAGGTGTTGATGATCAGGAAGATGCCGACCAGGAACGCGATACCGGCGAAGCCGAGCATGGCGTACTTGATGACGTTCATGAACTGGCCGAGGCTCTTGCGGTTCTCGTCCGCGTTCTCCTTGGCGGTCTGGATCTTGTAGGCCCCGGCGCCGGTCCCGGCGAGGGTGCGCGCGACGTTCCGCTTCAGCGTCCCGTCGGAGACGCCGGATGCGGCGGTGATGTTGAGGTGTGTGAACCGGCCGGTGGCGCCGAGCAGTTCACGCTGGGCGGTGGCTGTGTCGAAGTAGACGATGGCCGCGCCGGGATTGGTCACCTTGAAGGTGGCGATGCCGACGATCCGTGCCTTGAAGTCGCCGGTCTGCGCGATGGTGCGCAACTCGTCGCCGAGCTTGAGGTGGTGCTTGCCGGCGGTGTCGGCGTCGACCATCGTCTCCGTCGGCCCGCGGGGGGCATGCCCGGAGGTGATCTCCATCGAGCGCAGCTCGTTGCCGTTCCAGTTGCCGGCGATCGTCGGGGCGCCGGTCGAGGAGCCCATGTTCTCGTTGTCGGCGTTCACGACGGTCACGTTCGCCGACACCACGCCGCCCTCGACCGACTTCACGCCCTCGGCCTCGCGCGCCTTCGCCACCAGCGAGGCCGGCAGCGACTCGGGCACACCGCTCTGCGGTGTCTTGTCGTTCCTCGCACCCTTCGGCGAGACGGTCACGTCGGCCGCCGTCACCGCGAACAGCTTGTCGAACGTCGTGTTCATGGTGTCGGTGAACACCAGCGTGCCGCACACGAACGCCACCGACAGCAGCACCGCGATCGCGGACAGCGCCATGCGTCCCTTGTGCGCGAGGAAGTTGCGCAGGGAGGTCTTCAGCACGGTCATGACGTCCGCCCGCGGGCGTCGAAGTCCTTCATGCGGTCCAGCACCTGGTCGGCCGTCGGCTGGTGCATCTCGTCGACGATCCTGCCGTCGGCGAGATACAGCACGCGGTCGGCGTAGGAGGCGGCCACCGGGTCGTGGGTGACCATCACGATGGTCTGCCCGAGCTCGTCCACCGACCGGCGCAGGAAGCCCAGCACCTCGGCGCCGGCCCGCGAGTCGAGGTTGCCGGTCGGCTCGTCGCCGAAGATGATCTCGGGTCGGGCGGCGAGCGCCCGGGCCACGGCGACCCGCTGCTGCTGGCCGCCGGAGAGCTGGCTTGGCCGGTGCCCGAGCCGCTCGGCGAGCCCCACGGTCTCCACGACCCGGTCCAGCCACGCCTTGTCCGGCTTCCGCCCGGCGATGTCCATGGGCAGGGTGATGTTCTCGATCGCGTTCAGCGTCGGCAGCAGGTTGAACGCCTGGAAGATGAACCCGATCCGGTCCCGGCGCAGCCGCGTGAGCTTCTTGTCCTTCAGGCCCGTGATCTCGGTCTCGTCCAGGTAGATCTGCCCGCTCGTCACGGTGTCGAGCCCGGCGAGGCAGTGCATCAGGGTGGACTTGCCGGACCCCGAGGGGCCCATGATCGCGGTGAACCGTCCGCGGGCGATGTCCACGTCGACGTGGTCCAGGGCGACGACACGGGTCTCCCCGGCCCCGTACGCCTTCACGACCTGCCGCGCCCGCGCGGCTACGGCCGTAGGCCCTCCAGTACCCCCGTGCCTGGGAATGGTCACAGCCGTAGTCACGGTAAGTCTCCTATGTCGGTCAGCGGTTGGCCGTACGCAGTGGTACGCCGATGAGTCTGGCCGGGGTGCCTTCCTGGCGCGCTGGTGCCCAGCACCCTCTTCCCCGGGGGAAAACCCCACCGTCGCCGGTGCGGTGCGCCGCCCCCCAGCGGCGTAGAGCCAGATTAAGGAGGAGGCCCCGGCCTTCTCGTCCTCCGCCGGTACGACCCCTCCCCGACCCCGAGTACGGAGGTACCCCTAGGGGCCGTCCACCGACGGGTGGAGGCCGTCTCAGGGTCGCCTCCACCCTCCGGCCCACACAGCCTCCACCCTCCCGCCGCGTCAGGGGCAAGCGGGAAGCCGCCGCCCGCCCCACCCACGTCCCCGTCCGCGACAGCAAGAACCCCGCCGGCCCGGCGACCGTCTTCTCGGGGGGGCGTCCTGGACGGCGTTCACCTCCTGGCTCGCGGGCTGGTCCCGGCTGATCCGGCCCTCCAGGCCGGCTACCGGCGTCCGCCCCCTGCATCGCACGCCGCTCCTGCGATCTGGGCAGCACGGACGCGATCTCCTCGTGCTTCTCGATCGGCAGCACACGCGGCGGCTGCTGCCCTTGTCGGGCCCAAAAGACCGACTTAACGCGGGTAACCCCCGAGCTCGGACCCCGGCGCCGCGCAGAAAGCGCATACCGACCGGACAGTTTGGCGAAAAGCCCGCGACCGCCCGGTCGGCCGAGTAGCGTGCGGGCACCACTCACCCCCCTCCCTGCAGTCCGCCGCACCGGACCCGAGCCGCGCAAGGAGTACCGGGATGTCCTACGACTCGTCCCCGCCGTACCCATACCGCCCGCACGACGCGTCGTCGTCGTACCCGTACCGGCCGCACGACGCGTCCCCGTCGCGTCCGTATCCCCCGCACGAGGCCTCACCGCCGTACCCGGCCTACGCTCCCCACCCGGCCGACGCGGCCCGCCCGACCTATCCCTGGCAGCCGTCGCCGCCCGCGTCCGAACCCGGACCCGATCACCGGCGGCCGCCGCGCCGGCCCGCGCTGGGGCACCACAGCGACCTGCGGATCCTGCGCGGCGCCTACCGCCGGCAGCGCCGGGTGGCCACGCTCACCGCGCTCGGGTACTTCACGCTGTTCCTGGTCTTCTCGGCGTTCGCGCCGTCGCTCATGACCACCACCGTCACCGACGGACTGCCCCTCGGGCTGCTGCTCGCCCTGCTCCAACTCCCCGTCACCTGGCTGGCGATAGCCCTCTACGAACGCACCGCGCGCCGGTACGTCGACCCGATCGCCGGCCGCATCCGCAAGCAGGCGGAGCTGGAGGCGAAGCGGGAGGCCACCCGATGACCACGCAGTTCAGCGGGTCGGCCCAGACGATGTCCCTGGTCGCGTTCACGTCCGTCGCCACGGTCACGCTGCTGCTGTGCGTGATGACCGGCCCCGACCGCGACGACCTCGACGAGTTCTACACCGGCTACGGCTCCCTGTCCCCCGTGCGCAACGGCCTGGCGATCGCGGGCGACTACATCTCCGCGGCCTCCGTGCTCGGAACGGGCGGCGTGATCGCCCTGTGCGGCTACGACGGGATCGTGCTGGCACTCAGCACGGCCCTGTCGCTGATGCTGATGATGTTCCTGCTGGCCGAACCGCTGCGCAACGCGGGCCGTTTCACCATGGGCGACGTCCTGGCGCGCCGGATGCCGGGGCGGTCGGCGCGCATCGCGGCGTGCGCGGTGACCATCGCCGCGCTGGTGCCGCTGATGCTGGTGCAACTGGCCGGCACCGGACAGCTGCTGGCCTTCATCCTCGGCTTCTCCGGCGACTCGCTGAAGACGGGCTGCGTGATCGGCCTCGGCGTGCTGATGATCAGCTATGCGGCGATCGGCGGTATGAAGGGCACGGCCCTCATCCAGATCCTGAAGATCGTGATGCTGCTGGGCTCCGGCGCGGTCGTCGCCGTACTGGTCCTGCGGCGGTTCGACTGGGATCCCGGCGCGCTGTTCGCCGCGGCGGCGCAGCGCAGCGGGGTCGGGCCCGCCTTCCTCCACTCGGGCCTGGAGTTCGCCGACGGCGCCAACCCCCGCCTGGACATGATCAGTTCGGAGCTGACGGTCGTCCTCGGCGGCGCCTGCCTGCCGCACATCACCATGCGCATGTACACCGCCTCCAGCGCCCGGCAGGTACGGCGGTCGATGTCCTGGGCGGTGTCGAGCGTGGCACTGTTCGTGCTGGTGGTCACGGTCGTCGGCTTCGGCGCGACGGCGCTGATCGGGCGCGGGGTCGTCGCGCAGGCCGACCCGCAGGGCAACACGGCCTATCTGCTGGGCAGCCGGGCGGTGTTCGGCGCGGAGGTGTCGGCGGCGGAGAGCTTCCTGTTCACCACCGTCACGACGGCGCTGTTCCTGACCCTGCTCGCCTCCGTCGCCGGGATGATCCTGGCCTGCGCCAACTCCCTCGCCCACGACGTGTTCGCGGTCCGGGTGCGGGAGATGTCGGCGCGGCGCGAGATGACCCTGGCCCGCGTCTCCGCGCTGGCGGTCGGCACCCCCACCATCCTGCTGGCCGTCCTGGTCCAGCACCGCAGCCTGCAGCCGCTGGTGACGCTGAGCTTCTGCCTGGGCGCGTCCGCCATCGCCCCCGCCCTGGTCTACAGCCTCTTCTGGCGCCGCTACACCCGAACGGGCCTGCTGTGCACGCTCATCGGCGGCACCCTGGCGGTGCTGCTGCTGATGCCGGGCACCAACCTGGTCTCCGGCTCACCGGTGGCGGCCTTCCCCGACGCCGACTTCAACTTCTTCCCCTTCACCACGACCGGCCTGGTCTCCATCCCCCTGGGCTTCCTCTTCGGCTGGCTCGGCACCCTGGCCTCGGGCCGCGCGAAGGCCGAGGAGCAGCGCCGGCAGTACGAGGCGGTCGAGGGGTGGATCCTGGCGGGCGCGGTGCGCAGGAGCGGTTGAGCGACGGGCGGCGGGCACCCCGGGCCGACGGGCTGCGGGCACCCCGGGCCGACGGACGGCCGGAGGGCCGGAGGGCCGGTCCGGGGCGCCCCCGCGGAACGGGCCCGCGGAACGGGCCCGCCGTCCGCTGCTCGGCTACTCCGCCCACGCCCGCCCGGTGAGGGTGGTGATGCTGTCCTGCACCGAGTCCATCTGCGCGCGTACGTCGTCCCACCTCTCGCCGTGCTCCCGCAGCACCTCCTCGGTCTCGCGGCCGATCCGCTCCTCGCGCGCCCGGGCCTCGGCCAGCACCTCCGCCGCCCGCGCCCCCGCCTCCTCCGGTGCCCGCAGCGCCACCTCCTCCGCGGCGGCGAGCACCTCGGCCGCCTCGGCCACCGCCGCCTCGGCGGCCACCACGCGCCCGGCGTACTCCGCCTCCAGCGCGGCCTGCCGCCCGGCCAGCTCCCGCTCCGCCTCGGCCCACCGCTCGGCGTGCTCGCGGGACTGCTCGGCGAGCATCCCGCAGACGCGGTGCCGCACCTCCCGCAGCGCGGCCAGCGCCTCGCCCCGGCCCTCCCGCACCTCGCGCCGCACCGAGATCCGGATCTCGTCGGCCTCCGCGCGCGCCGCCAGCAGCCGCTGCCGGGCGGTCTCCTCGGCCGCCGTCCGCACGGCCTCGGCGTGTGTCCGGGCCGCTTCGAGCACGGCCTCCGCGTCCGCCCGCGCCTCCTCCACCACGTGCCGCGCCTCCCGCCGGGCGCGCTCCCGGACCTCCTGCGCCTCCCGCCGCCCCAGTTCGTAGAGCAGCCGGGCGCCCTCACCGAGGGCCGCGTACGTCTGCGGGGCGAGCCGCGCCACGGTCTCCCGCAGGGCGAGGGCCTCCGCCTCCATGTTCTTGGCGAGGACGGTCAGCCGCGCGGCACGCTCCCAGGCGGCGTCCCGGTCGTCGGAGAGGGCCGCCACCCAGGCGTCGGCCTGCTCCGGCCGGTAGCCGCGTCCCCGTACGGCCGCGAAGCCGTGAGGTGACACCGGTGTGCTGCCCATCCTGGAACCCCTTCCGCCGGACCCCCGCCGCACGGACGCCGCCAGCCGACGTCGCGCACATCTTGAGGTATCGGGCGTAAATGTTCATAACGCGACACTCCGGGCAAGGGGTGATGCCGGATACGGGCGGGAGCGGAGGCGCAACGAACAAAAAGGGGCGGGGCCCGGTCGCTCGACCGGGCCCGGCCCCTTCGTACCCGCCTCAGCGGGTCACAGCAACCCGTCCCACATCTGCTCCAGCAGCACCGACCACCAGCTCTCCGGCGACCCCAGCGCCGCCGGGTCCAGAGCGGCGAGCTGGGCCTGGAAGTCGACGGTCCAGCGGCCCGCCTGCTCCTGGTTCAGCCCGTACCGCAGCCGCCACATCCGCCCGAGCAGCGCCAGGCAGCGCGCGAACTCCGGCAGACCCGTGTTCACGAACTGCGGCGGTACGGACGTACCGCCCGGCCCCGCCTCCACGGGCACCGCGACGATGTTCGCCGTGCCGTACTGCACACAGATCGCCCGGCCGAAGTCGCTGCCCATGACCAGGTACGAACCCGCGTCCGGCGCCGGCTGCACCCCGCGCTCGGCCGCCAGCTCCGCCAGCGTCGGCACCGGACGGCCCGGCTGGGCCTGCGCCCAGAAGAACGGGCCCATGTCCACCGGCAGACCGGCCGCCACCAGCGTGTGCGCGACGATCGGCGGCACACCCTGCCGGGAGACCGCCGCCTGCTCGAACCGGAACACCCCCGGCCCGAAGGCACCGGCCAGCTCGTGCCCGATCGCCTCCGGCGGAACCGGCGGCGCGGGCTGCACCGGCGGCAGCGGCGCGCGCACCGGCCCCGGCCGCGCCGGACCGTCGGCGACCTGGTGCAACTCACCCTGGTGCGCAAGCAGTTGCTGCATCCCCTGCTGCCGGCTCGCGTGGTCCGTGCCGTACGGCGCGATCGACGCGATGCGCGCCTGCGGCCACTGCTCGCGGATCATCCGCGCGCAGTAGGCGCCGGGCAGCTCGCACGACTCCAGCTCGGTGTGCAGCTCCAGCACCTGGTTCGGCGGCACGTTCATGGCGCGCAGCTCGTGGAAGATCTGCCACTCCGGGTGCGGCGTTCCCGGCGCGGACCGCCGGATCAGCTGCTGCTCCGACCCGTCCTGCGCGCGGTAGCGCAGCACGGCCTGATAGCCGGGGCCGACGATCGGCTGCCCCTGCTGCGGATAGCCGTACGCCGGAGGCTGCTGACCGGGGACGGGCGGCTGACCGGGCATGGCCTGACCCGGCACGGGCGGCCGGCCCGGCATGGGCTGTCCCGGCGGGGGCATCGCACCAGGCGGAGGCATCGCACCAGGCGGAGGCATCGCGCCAGGGGGCGGAGGCATCGCGCCGGGGGGAGGCATCGCACCGGGCGGCTGCGGGGCACCCGGCGGCATCCCGGGCGCGCCCGGAGCACCGGGGGCGCCGGGCGGGCCGGGCGGGCCCGGAGGCTGCGGCGCACCGCCGCGCCGGCTGGGATCGGCCAGCATCGTGGCCGCGTGGTGGACCCCACCCGGAGGCGTACCACCAGGCGTGTTCGGCGCGCCGGGAACACCCGGAGCACCCGGACCACCGGGCGGCTGCGGGGCACCGGGGACGCCGGGCGGGCCGGGCGGCTGCGGGTCATGGGGAGCGCCGG
Organism: Streptomyces sp. NPDC086766; assembly: GCF_044746005.1. Lineage (NCBI taxonomy): Bacteria > Bacillati > Actinomycetota > Actinomycetes > Kitasatosporales > Streptomycetaceae > Streptomyces > Streptomyces sp. NPDC086766. The sequence continues at coordinate 134,910 of NZ_JBIVBI010000013.1, forward strand.
GGGCACCCTGCGGGCCCGGAGCACCGGGCGGGCCGGGCGGCGCCGGAGGTTGCGGCGCACCGCCGAGCTGACCGGGATCGGCCAGCATCGTGGCCGCGTGGTGGACCCCGCCCGGAGGCGTACCACCAGGCGTGTTCGGCGCGCCGGGAACACCCGGAGCACCCGGCGGCTGCGGGGCACCGGGCGGCGGAGGCGTGCCCGGACCGGCGGCGCCCTCGGGGCCGTCGGGACCGAGCGACGACACGAGCTGGGTCCGCACGTACCCGCCCGCGGGGGCACCCGGCGGCGGAGGCGTGGCCGGCGCGGGCGCCCCGCCCGGCCGCGCACCCGGCGCACCCGGCGCACCCGGCGGCGGAGGCGGCGCCGACCCGCCACCGTGGCCGCGGCGCGGCGGAGGCGCCGCCTTGCTGGTCGCGGCGTCGGCGATGTCCCCGGCGTTCGGCGCGAGCGGGCGCCCGGGACCGGCCGGACCGCCCGGAGCCGGCGGCGCGGCCGCGGCCCCGCCCGGCCCCTGCGGATACCCGTACGAGGGCGCGCCGGGCGGCGGAGGCGGGGGCGTGCCCTGCGGACCGCCCGGAGGCGGAATCGGAGCGCCGGACGGCGGAGGCGGCGTACCGCCCTGGGACGCGTCCGGCCCACCCGGTGCGCCCGGTGCGTGCTGTGCGGCCGGGTCGTCGAGCGCCGGCGCCATGGCCGTACGCGGAAGCCGGCTGCCACCGGCCATCAGCGCCGTCTTCGCGTCCGGCACGGAGGAGGGCGGCGAGGCGTCGTCGCCGGAGTCACTCACCTGCGGCGCGAACACGGTCGCGGGCAGCGGCACGGAACGGTCCTCCCCCGCATCGGCGTTGGTGTCCGTACCCGCCCAGGGCGTGGCCCCCGCCGGAGCCTCCGGCGCACCCGCACCCGCACCGGTCCCGGACGGCGCACCTGCGTCGTCCGCTCCTCCACCGGCGGCCGGCCACGCCGCACCGCTCGACGCGGGGGAACCGGTCGGCACCCCGGCCTGCGTCTCGGGCAGCGCCCCGCTCCCGGCCGCCCCCGAAACCGCGCCGGAACCGACACCGGCACCGGCCGCCGGCCCCGAAGCGACCCCGGCACCAGAAGCCGGCCCGGCACCGCTACCGGCCCCGGCTCCGGCTCCCGTCCCGGACGCGGTCCCGGCCCCGGACCTCCGGTCAGGAATCCCCAGCTTGTCCGCCGCCTCCTGCAACCACTCCGGCGGACTCAGCAGGAACGACGTCTGATTCAGATCCACCCGCGCCGGAGCCGCCGGCGCCGGCTCGGCGGGCGCGTCCGGACGACCGTACTCCTCCTCGTACCGGCGGATCACCTCACCCACCGGCAGCGACGGCCACAGCGTCGCCTCCCCGCTGTCCCGCGCGATCACCAGCCGCTGCGCGCCCCCGTCCGAACGCGGCCCGTCCGCACGGTCCTCGGCCCACACCACGAAACCGAGCTCGAACTCCCGCACCCGCACCTCACGGTGCTGGTACGAGGGCACATCCCCGTTGATCCACTCCTCGGCGCGCTCCTGCGCCTGCGCGAAGGTCACCATCGCTCAGCTCACTCCCCCACCGACGACACGGAAGAGACGGGCACGACCCGCGCGAAACCGCCGTCCACCATCAGATTCGCCACCGTCTCCAACTCCGGCGGAGAACCCGCCAGCCGGGACAGGAACGCGTCGAAGTCCGCAGCGCACGGCAGCAGCAGCCGCTCCACCCGCTCCGCGGGCGACCACGACGGATCCACGTCACGCGCGTCGTCGTACGCGCAGAACCACACCGAACCCTGCCGCTCGCCCCGCACCTTCACCGCGAGCAGCCCGCCCTGCACGAACGCGACCCCCAGATAGTCCTTCGTCAGATGGTCGCGCAGACACTTGTTCACGTACACCAGGTCGTTGACCGCCGCCTCCTCACGCACCGTGAAGAACGGCTGGTCGACCAGCAGCCCCAACTCCGCGTCCAGCGCCGTCCCGACCGGCGCGCAACCGCCCGCCGCCTTCAGGAACGAGCGGTACGGGCCCGGCAGCCGGTACCCCAGGTCCTCCTCGACCCCCTGCACCGCCTGCTCGGAGACCGCCACGCCCGACTTCGGCAGCCCGAAGTGCGCCGGACGCGTCTCCTGCAACGGCCGCGTGCCCCGCTTCGTCTGGTCCACGTTCGCGGTCGCGATCCCGCCGTGGTGCCGCAGCAACGCCTTCACCTCGACCGGCACCAGCTCCAGCCGGCGGCCGCCCGGCACGTGGTGCCACGTCCAGCCGTGCGGCGTCGCCACATCCGGCACGGTGTCCCACAACTCGTGACCCGTCGCGGCCAGCGCCGCGTTCGCCGACACATAGTCCGTCAGCCGCAGCTCGTCGACACCGAAGCCCTCCGGCGGCTCCGCGATCTCCGCCGCCGCCCGCGCGTACGGCGAGAAGTCGGGATAACCGCGCTCGTCCATCCGCACCCCCCTGGGGTGGCGGGCGGCCCGGACCGGATCCGGGAAGTGCACGACCTGCCCTGCATAGGCCGCGTTCGGCGGCGCGGCTTGCTGCCCGAGCCGACCTGTCGTCATGGCGGTTGCCCCCTGCGGCACTCTGTACGGCCCGCGGCCGCCGGCTCCTGCGCCGGCCCACCACTGCCCGTATCGACTACTTCTCCAACGCGTTGACCGCACCGATCGCGGTGCCGACAGCCTATGCGGTACCGCTTCACCGGTCACCGGGCCTCCACCTCCGTGACCAGCCGTCACCCCCGCGTGACGGACCGACCCGCCCCGGGCGTGTCGCACCGCCCCAGCTTCCGCACCAGCCAAGGCATTTGGCAGTCTGTCTTTTTCCGGGGGATGCTCGGGAGGGGATGATGATCATGAACGCGACGCAGACGGGACCGCACACCAGCGCATCCGGCGACCCGCGGATCGGCTGGAGCAGCGCCGAAACCGCCCACGCGCCCGCCCTGCGGCACCGCCGCGACGGCATACTCCCCACCGTCGCCGCCGCCCTCTCCGTCCGCGGCGCCACCCTCACCGGCACCGCCGCCCGCGGCGACCAGCCTCCCGCGCTCCACCCGCTCGTCCAGGACTTCCTCGACACCCTCACCAGCGCCCAGCGCGACCGCTTCACCGGCCGCTGCGCGGAGACCATCCTCATCTCCCGGCACATCACGAGCGCCGACGCGGCCCGCAGCAAACGCGCCGCACGCAAACCCATGACCAACGGCGAAGCCCGCAAAGCACTCAAGCAGGCCAAACTCACCACCCGCCGCATCCGCGAGGCCGGCGACCCCCTGCACGGCAGCTTCGCCACCCCCTGCCGGGCCTGCACCGCGCTCAGCGCCCACTTCGGCGTCCGCATCGTCGACCCCGCGACCGCCGACAGCTGACACCCGCAACCCCCAGGCGAACCACGACGAGCAAACGAACATACGCGCAGTTCCACCGACGCACAGGCACACACAGGCAAGAACGGGCGAACATAGGGCAGATGCACACCGACCGCACCTCAACCACCCGCTTCGCCGTACCCGTCGACGCCGCCCTGCGCGCCGCCGGCTGGCAACCCGGACGCTGGGACATAAAACAGGCCGAGATCTGGGCCGACACCCTGCGCGACCACACCTCCCCCGCCGGACACCGCCACACCGTCTTCCCGGCCGCCGTCGAGGCCTGGGCCGAATTCGGCGGCCTCCACATCACCCCCACCGGACCCGGCCGCCAGATCGCCCCCGCCGCCCTCCACCTCGACCCCCTGCACGGCCTCCACCTGGCCCGCACCCTCGGCGACCTCGGCCGCGCCCTGGACAGCGAGGTCTGCCCCCTCGGCACCGAGACCGAGACGCAGTCCCTCCTCGCCATCGACACCGAAGGCCGCGTCTACGCCCTCGACCACACCGGCGACTGGTACCTCGGCCCCGACATCGACCAGGCCCTCACCGCCCTCGTCTCCGGCACCGAACCCACCCGCCTGACCGCAGGCTGAACCCCGCCACCGCACACCGAAGCCCCACCGCCGGCCACACCCGAACCGCACCCCGGGCCACGCACCGAAACCGCACCCCGGCGGCCCCAGAAGCACCACGACCCGGCCCTACGACGCCGGAATCACCGCCGACACCCGGAAACCCCCCGCATCCGTCGGCCCCGACACGAACACCCCGCCCAGCGCCGCCACCCGCTCCTTCATCCCGAGCAGACCGTTCCCCCCGGACGGCAGCCGCGCGGCCGACGCCGACCCCGGCTCCGGCGGCGGCTCGTTCTCCACCTGCATCGCGATCTCCGACACCCGGTGCGCCAACCGCACCTGCGTCTTCGCCCCCGCCGCGTGCTTGTGGACGTTCGTCAACGCCTCCTGCACCACCCGGTACGCGGTCTGCTCCACCTCCGCCGCATACGACCGCGACTCCCCCTCCACCGACAGGTTCACCACCATCCCCGCCGCCGCCGACTGCCCGATCAACTCGTCCAGCTCCGACAACCACGGCCCCTCGGCACCCGGCTCCTCACCCGCACCACAGGACGCCGCCACAGCCGCCGCGACACCCACCGCGACGAGCGGCACCGCGGCCGGCTCCCGCCGCCCCCGCCCCTCACCACTGCGCAGCACCCCGAGCATCTCCCGCAACTCGGTCAACGCCTGCCGCCCCATGTCCCCCACCAGCGCGGCGTTCTTCACCGCCTTGTCCGGGTCCTTGCGCGCCACCGCCTGCAACGCCGCCGCGTGCACCACCATCAGACTCACCCGATGGGCCACCACGTCGTGCATCTCCCGCGCGATCCGCGTCCGCTCCTCACCACGCGCCCACTCGGCCCGCTCCTCGGCCCGCTCCGCCAGCAGCTGCAACTCCCGCTCCAGGCTGTCCGCCCGCTCCCGCAGACTCTCCATCAGCCGGCGCCGCGCACCGACGTACAGCCCGAGCAAGACAGGAGGAGCCGTCAGCCCCAGCGAGGTGGTGACGGCGGCGAACGGCACGAACCAGTCCCCGAGGGTCAGATCCCCCCGCGCCACGTCCTGCCGCGCCCGCACGAACGTCACGATCATCGTGCCCAGCAGCGACATCCCGGCCAGCGCCGCGATGACCCGGCGCGGCAACTCGCACGCCGCCAGCGTGTACAGGCCGACGATGCCCATCAGGAAACCCATCTGGGCCGGCGTGACGGCGATCGACACGAGCACGACGGCGATCGGCCACCGCCGCCGGACCAGCAGCACGGACCCGGCCACCAGACCGAACACGATCCCCGCCGACACCGGGATCCCCGCGTCCCGCGCGAACGGGATCCCCTCCGCCCCGCACTCCAGAGCGGACACCAGCGCGAGACCCCCGTCCAGCGCCGCACTGCGCCACCGCGCCCACCACCACGGCCCGGTCACGGCCGCCGCGCGGTCTTCCCCCGTCGTGGTCATGGCTCCAGCCTACGGGCGCGCCCCCCGGCTTTTCCGGCGAGTTTCCGCTACCGCCCCACACCACACTCCGTAATCGAATAACAGCAAAACCATCCGATATCCCTCGAACTGCTGAACCAGCCCTGTTCACCCCCGGAACCTTCCATTCCGGCCGGACGGTATGCCCATGGCACATTCACACAGCAAGTACGCGGACTTCGAGGAGCTGCGAACACAGGCGGTGGCGCTGCGGCGGGCCGGCCTCAGCCGACGCCAGATCCGCGACCGGCTGCACGTCGACAACAACGACATCCTCAACCGCCTCCTGCAGGGCGAGCCCCCTCCGGAGTGGACGAAGCGCCCGAACGCGAAGGACGACCTGCGCGACAAGGCCCGCGAGCTCCGCCTCCAGGGCTGGACCTACGACCGGATCCAGGTGGAGCTGGGCTGTTCGAAGAGCTCGATCTCCCTGTGGGTGCGGGACCTGCCGAAGCCGGAGCGTCGCGACCCGTCCGAGCAGGCGAAGCTTGCGGCGCGGAAGAGGTGGGAGCACGAGCTGGCCGTCCGGGACGCGCAGCGGCAGCGGACCAAGGCGGCCGCAGCCCGGGAAATCGGCGAGCTGTCCCGCCGCGAGCTCTTCATCGCGGGTGTCGCCCTGTACTGGGCAGAGGGCACCAAGGACAAGCCCCACGCTCGGCGCGAGCGTGTCGCCTTCGTCAACAGCGACCCTGACATGATCCGCCTGTTCCTGGCCTGGCTCGACCTGCTCGAGGTCGACCGGGAGCAGATCGCGTACCGGCTGATGATCCACGAATCGGCCGACGCGGACGCGGCCAGGACCTACTGGGCAGGAGTCGTCGGCGCGGACCTCGACGCCTTCGGCAAGACCACCCTGAAACGACACAACCCCCAGACCGTGCGGAAGAACACGGGCGACGACTACCGCGGTTGCCTCGTGGTCACCGTGCGGCGAAGCGCTGAGCTGTACCGTCGCATCGAAGGCTGGTGGTACGGCATAGTAGGGGCTGCCCCCGCGGCCGATCTATCAAATCGGACATAGCGGTAATCCCGGGTCGTCTAAGGGCAAGACGTCAGATTTTGGTTCTGATCATGGGGGTTCGAGTCCTCCCCCGGGAGCAGATGCTCGGTTCGGGTCCTGACCTCAGTAGGTCAGGACCCGCTCTCGTCTCCCCCCGGAACCACCCCGGTATCCTGCGGATGTCCACCCCACCCAAAAGCCGAAGGGCATCCCGTGAGCTCCATTCGCCCGGCAGCCGTCGTCGTTCTCGCAGCGGGTGAGGGCACCCGTATGAAGTCGGCCACGCCCAAGGTCCTGCACGAGATCTGCGGCCGCTCCCTGGTCGGCCATGTGCTGGCCTCCGCCCGCGAGTTGAAGCCCGAGCACCTCGTCGTGGTGGTCGGGCACGCCCGGGAGAAGGTCACCGCGCATCTCGCCGAGGTCGACCCTCAGGCGCGTACCGCGGTGCAGGAGAAGCAGAAGGGCACCGGGCACGCCGTACGGATGGGGCTGGAGGAGCTCGGCGGGTCCGTGGACGGGACCGTCGTGGTCGTCTGCGGGGACACCCCGCTGCTGACCGGCAGGACTCTCCAGAGCCTGACCGCGACCCACGCCGAGGACGGCAACGCCGTCACCGTGCTGACGGCCGAGGTGCCGGACGCGACCGGCTACGGCCGGATCGTCCGCGACGGGGCCTCGGGGGCCGTGACGGCGATCGTGGAGCACAAGGACGCGACGGAGTCGCAGCGGGCGATCCGGGAGATCAACTCCGGGGTGTTCGCGTTCGACGGGCGGCTGCTGGCCGACGCGCTGGGCAAGGTGCGGACGGACAACAGCCAGGGCGAGGAGTACCTGACGGACGTCCTCGGCATCCTGCGGGAGGCCGGGCACCGGGTGGGCGCCTCGGTGGCGGAGGACCACCGGGAGATCGCGGGGATCAACAACCGGGTGCAGCTCGCCGAGGCGCGCCGGACGCTCAACGACCGGCTGCTGACGGAGGCGATGCTGGCGGGTGTCACCGTCGTGGATCCGGCGACCACGTGGGTGGATGTGACGGTGGCGTTCGAGCAGGACGTGACGGTGCTGCCGGGGACGCAGCTGCACGGGTCGACGCAGCTCGGTGAGGGCTGTGTGGTGGGGCCGAACAGCCGGCTGACGAACACGCGCGTGGGCCGGGGGGCGCGGGTGGACAACACGGTCTCGGACGGTGCGGTGATCGGCGCGGAGGCTTCGGTGGGGCCGTTCGCGTATCTGCGTCCGGGTACGCGGCTGGGGCTGAAGTCGAAGGTCGGGACGTACGTCGAGACGAAGAACGCGTCGATCGGCGAGGGCACGAAGGTGCCGCATCTGTCGTACGTCGGTGACGCGACGATCGGCGAGTACTCGAACATCGGTGCCGCGAGCGTGTTCGTGAACTACGACGGGCAGGACAAGCACCACACCACGGTGGGGTCGCACTGCCGTACCGGTTCGGACAACATGTTTGTGGCTCCTGTCACGATCGGGGACGGTGCGTACACCGCCGCGGGGTCGGTGATCACGCGGGACGTGCCGCCGGGTTCGCTGGCCGTGGCCCGTGGTCAGCAAAGGAATATCGAGGGCTGGGTGGCTCGTAAGCGGCCCGGGAGCGCGGCGGCGAAGGCGGCCGAGGCGGCGTCCCGGGAGCCGGAGGGCGAAGCCTGAGGGGAATCACGCACGTCTGGGACGGCGTACCGTGATAAGTGCACCACCCGCACCCCACCAGCTGAGACGGCTTCGCGCAGACAGCTGACGAGGCTTCTCGACATCCGGCTGTGAATACCTCTGAGGAGACAGTGCTGTGACCGGGATCAAGACGACCGGCGAGAAGAAGTTGATGTTCTTCTCCGGCCGCGCCCACCCCGAGCTTGCCGAGGAAATCGCTCACGAGCTGGGTATCGGGGTCGTCCCGACGAAGGCCTTCGACTTCGCCAACGGTGAGATCTATGTGCGGTATCAGGAGTCGGCGCGTGGCGCGGACTGTTTCCTGATCCAGAGCCACACGGCGCCCATCAACAAGTGGATCATGGAGCAGTTGATCATGATCGACGCGTTGAAGCGCGCCTCGGCCCGCTCCATCACGGTGATCGTGCCGTTCTACGGTTACGCGCGGCAGGACAAGAAGCACCGGGGGCGTGAACCGATCTCGGCGCGTCTGATCGCCGATCTGATGAAGACGGCGGGTGCGGACCGGATTCTCGCGGTGGATCTGCACACGGATCAGATCCAGGGGTTCTTCGACGGTCCGGTGGATCATCTGTTCGCGCTGCCGCTGCTGGCGGACTATGTGGGTCACAAGGTGGACCGTTCGAAGCTGACGGTGGTGTCTCCGGACGCCGGCCGGGTGCGGGTGGCGGACCGCTGGTGCGACCGGCTGGGCGCGCCGCTGGCGATCGTGCACAAGCGCCGGGACAAGGACGTGGCGAACCAGGTCACGGTGCATGAGGTCGTGGGTGATGTGAAGGGCCGTATCTGTGTGCTGGTGGACGACATGATCGACACCGGTGGCACGATCTGCGCGGCCGCGGACGCGTTGTTCGCGCATGGTGCGGAGGACGTGATCGTGACGGCGACGCACGGTGTGCTGTCGGGTCCGGCGGCGGACCGGTTGAAGAATTCGAAGGTGAGCGAGTTCGTGTTCACGAACACGCTGCCGACGCCGGGTGAGCTGGAGCTGGACAAGATCACGGTGCTGTCGATCGCGCCGACGATCGCGAGTGCGGTGCGTGAGGTGTTCGAGGACGGTTCGGTGACGAGCCTGTTCGACGAGCAGTGACGGTCGCTGTGGTGGGGCGTGACTGATCGCCGTCGGTCGCTGTAGATCGTTTTGGGTTCGGCCTCCTTTGCCGAGTAGACTGCTCCAGTTGCTCGGCGAGGGAGGCCGTTTCCGTTGTTCCGGCGGATGCGGTGATCCGTTATCGACGCGCTCTTCGTAGCAGGCCGTTCGTGTGGCCGGGTGACCAGTCCCCTTAATTTCTGCGAGGAGTGAAGAGCATGTCCGAGGTGAAGATCTCCGCCGCGACGCGCACCGAGTTCGGCAAGGGTGCCGCGCGCCGTATCCGTCGTGACGACAAGGTTCCGGGTGTGCTGTACGGGCACGGCTCGGACCCGCTGCACCTGACGCTGCCGGGCCACGAGCTGCTGCTGGCGCTGCGTACGCCGAACGTCCTGATCTCCCTGGACATCGACGGCAAGACGAGCGAGCTGGCGATCCCGAAGTCCGTGCAGCGTGACCCGCTGAAGGGCTTCCTGGAGCACGTGGACCTGCTGCTGGTCAAGCGCGGCGAGAAGGTCACGGTCGAGATCCCGGTGCAGGCCGAGGGCGAGCTGGCCCCGGGTGGCAACCTGCTGGAGCACGTGCTGGCCGCGCTGCCGGTCGAGGCCGAGGCCACGCACATCCCGGAGCAGGTGACGGTGTCCGTGGAGGGTCTGGAGGCCGGTGCCTCGGTTCACGCCAAGGACATCAAGCTGCCCAGCGGTGTGACCCTGGCCGTGGACGAGGACGCCGTGGTGCTGCAGGTCCTGCAGGCCCAGATCGAGGAGGCCCCGGAGGGTGAGGCCGAAGAGGCCGCCGCCGAGGGCGAAGAGGCCGGCGCCGAGGCCTGAGCCCGGCCGTCGTCGTTTCTGTCAGCCGCTGTTCCCGTCGGGGGCAGCGGCTGGCGCGTATCGAGGAGATGTGGACGTGACCACTCCCGCCAATGTCCCGTGGCTGATCGTCGGCCTCGGCAATCCGGGGCCGGAGTACGCCATGAACCGGCACAACGTCGGGTTCATGGTGGTGGATCTGCTGGCCGAGCGGATCGGGGGGAGGTTCAAGCGGGCGCAGAAGGCGCAGGCGCAGGTGGTGGAGGGCCGGATCGGGCCGCCGGGGCCGGCGGGCCGGCGGGTGGTGCTGGCGAAGCCGATGTCGTTCATGAACCTGTCGGGCGGTCCGGTGAACGCGCTGCGGGACTTCTACAAGGTGCCGGTGGCGAACGTCGTGGCGGTGCACGACGAGTTGGACATCGACTACGGCACGCTGCGGTTGAAGCTGGGGGGCGGCGACAACGGGCACAACGGTCTGAAGTCGATGACGAAGGCGATGGGTGCGGACTATCACCGGGTGCGGTTCGGGATCGGGCGTCCGCCGGGCCGGATGCAGGTGGCGGACTTCGTGCTGAAGGACTTCTCGTCGGCGGAGCGCAAGGAGCTGGACTACTTCGTGGACCGGGCGGCGGACGCGGTGGAGTGTCTGGTGTCGGAGGGGCTGGAGCGGGCGCAGAGCTCGTACAACTCCTGACTTGTCGGCCTTGTGAGTTGACCGGGTGCGACGGTATGGCCAATGATCCCGGCCATGCCCGCCACCGTCACCCGCTCCCGTCAGGCCTCGTCCGCCGCGCTCCGGCTCGGTCGGGTCGCGGCGATGGGCACGGTCGCGGCGTTGATCCTGATCGCGGGTGTGTGGGCGTCGTGGGGGACCGCGCAGCATGTGATGCTGACCAAGGGGCGGGAGCACGGCACGGTCACGGTGGTGCGCTGCGGCGAGGGCGCGTGCAGTGGTCGGTACACGCCAGTGTCGCCGGGTTCGACGCCGCGGGGCCGGGTCGTGATCACGCAGACGGTGACGGTGCGCAAGGGCGGGACGTACGCGGTGATCGTGAAGCCGGGGACGGACGAGGTGGTGCGCTCGGGTCCGGCGGGGGTGCTGTACGCCTGGGTGCCGCTGGGCGGGGCGCTGCTGCTGGCGTCGGTCGTGGTGGCGGGCGGGCTGCGGCGGACGCGGGTGGCGTGGGCGCTGGCGGGGACGGGGGTCGCGCTGCTGACGGCGGCGTTCGTGGCGCTTTGACCCCGTGGGGGCGACCTCCACGTGTGTGCGGGTTCCAAGCGTTCCCGGTTTGTGATTGACCGATGGTCAGTGGCGAGTGGAAGCTGAACCGCCCCCTCCACACCTTCCTTTCGCTTCCCGAAGAGGGACTTCTCCATGCGTACCCTGATTCGCGCCGGCGCGCTGACCGCCGGCGTCTGCGCGGCGGTCGTGGCCGTTCCGGCCGCTCACGCCGCTCCCGCCTCGCCCCCCGGTGACAACGGCACCGTGAAGATCCACGACGCGGCGACCGGCGCCGAGGCGCGCCGCAACGAGCCGCACGTGTGCTCCTTCTACCTCGACGCCTTCGGCTTCGACGGTGGGCAGCAGGTGGCCTGGCACATCGAGGCGTGGGCTCCGACGGCCGCGGCCAAGGGTGAGACCGTGAAGTCCGGGGCCATCACGCTGGACGCCGAGGGCCACGGCCGCACGCAGGACCTGTCGCTGCCGGACGGGCACTACAAGCTGTTCTGGAACTTCGGCGGCGAGAAGGGTGCCGCGAAGCAGAAGGTGTTCTGGACGGACTGCGCGGCATCGGGCGAGCCGTCGGCGTCCGTCTCGGTGGGCGCTTCCGTCTCGGTGGGCGCGTCGGTGTCGGCGGGCGCCTCGGTGCCGGCCGGTTCCGCGGCCTCGCCGTCGGCGTCCGCCGGTGCGGGGGCGGCCGTGTCGTCGTCGCCGTCGCCTCAGGGCGGCGCGGGCGATCTGGCCGAGACCGGCGCCGGCGCTCCGGTGGGGGCGCTGTCGGCCGCGGCGGCCGCGCTGCTGGCGGCGGGCGGTTATCTGGTGTTCCGGCGGCGGGCGGTCCGCCGGGGCTGACGGGCCCGTGTAGGGCGAAGGCCCCCGCTCCGTGCGGAGCGGGGGCCTTCGTGCGCCGGTGTCCGGGTCAGCCGGTGTTGCGCAGGCCGGCGGCGACGCCGTTGACGGTGAGCAGCAGTGCCCGGGACAGCAGCGGGTCGGCCTCCTCGCCGGCGGCCGCCGCGTCGCGCTGCCGCTTGAGCAGGGCTACCTGGAGGTAGGAGATCGGGTCGAGGTAGGCGTCCCGGATGGAGAAGGTCTGCCGGAGCGCCGGCGTGGCGTCGAGCAGTTCCTTCTCGCCGGTGATGCGCAGGACCTCGCGGACGGTGAGCTCGTGTTCGGCCTTGATGGTGTCGAACACGTGCTTGAGCTCGTCGGGGACGAGGGTGTCGACGTAGTGCTGGGCGATGCGCAGGTCGGTCTTGGCGAGGGTCATCTCGACGTTGGAGATGAAGTTGCGGAAGAAGTGCCACTGTTCGTGCATCTCGCCGAGCACGGTGTCCAGGCCGGTCTCCCGCAGCGCCTTGAGGCCGGAGCCGACGCCGAACCAGCCGGGCACGATCTGCCGGGACTGGGTCCAGCCGAACACCCACGGGATGGCGCGCAGACCGTCGAGCGAGACGCCCGAGCCGGGGCGGCGGGAGGGCCGCGAGCCCAGGTGCAGCTCGGCGAGCTGGTCGACGGGCGTGGAGGCGAGGAAGTACGTCGGCAGGTCGGGGTCCTCCACGAGCCTGCGGTAGGCGGCGTGGGCGGCGTCGGAGACGACGTCCATGGCGGCGTCCCAGCGGGCGAGGGCCTCGTCGGACTGGCGGGGTGCGGTGTGCAGGGCGGAGGCCTGCAGGGTGGCCGCGACGGTCAGTTCCAGGTTCTCCCGGGCGAGGGAGGGGATGAGGTACTTGTCGGAGATGACCTCGCCCTGTTCGGTGACCTTGATCTCGCCCTCCAGGGTGCCCCAGGGCTGGGCGAGGATCGCGTCGTGGGTGGGGCCGCCGCCGCGGCCGACCGTGCCGCCGCGGCCGTGGAAGAGGCGCAGGCGGACGCCGTAGCGGTGGGCGACGTCGCGCAGGCGGCGCTGGGCGCGGTGGATCTCCCACTGGGAGGTGGTGATGCCGCCGAACTTGGAGGAGTCGGAGTAGCCGAGCATGACCTCCTGGACGTCCCCGCGCAGCGCGACCAGGCGCCGGTAGGAGGGGTCGGAGAGCATGTCCTCGAGGATGGTGTCGGCGGCCTTGAGCTCGTCGGTGGTCTCCAGCAGCGGCACGATGCCGATCTTGGCCCAGCCGGCGTGCAGGTCGAGCAGTCCGGCCTCGCGGGCGAGGACGGCGGCGGCGAAGACGTCGTCGGCGCCCTGGCACATGGAGATGATGTACGACTCGATGACCTCGGGTCCGAAGACCTCCAGGGCCCGCTTGACCGTCTGGAAGACGCCGAGGGTCTTGGCGCCGGCCTCGTCGACGGGGGCGGGGCTGGGGGCGAGCGGCCTGCGGGAGCGCAGTTCCTTGGCGAGCAGCTTGGCGCGGTACTCGCGGGGCATGTCGGCGTAGCGCCAGGACTCCTCGCCGAGCCGGTCGAAGAGCTGGCCGAGGGCGTGGTGGTGGGCGTCGGCGTGTTCGCGGACGTCCATGGTGGCGAGTTGGAGGCCGAAGGCGGCGAGGGTGCGGATGGTGCGGTTGAGGCGGCCGTCGGCGAACAGCTCGCCGCGGTGGGCGCGCAGGGAGGTCTGGATGACGCGCAGGTCGTCGACGAGTTCGGTGGTGCCGAGGTAGTCGCGGCCGGGCTCGTGCGGGGTGCCCTTGGCCAGGCGCTGCTTGGTGTTCTCGAGCTTCTGCCGGACGCAGGTGGCCTTGAGCCGGTAGGGCTCCTCGGCGTTGAGGCGCTTGTAGCGGGGGCTGATCTCGGGCAGGCGTTCGAGGTCGGCGTCGAGGGACGTCAGGAGCTCGTCGGTGGCGCCGGTGTAGCGGATCGACTGGGAGAGCAGGCCGCGCAGCTCGTCGATCATCTCGAGGGCGTCGTTGATGCCGTGCTCGTGCTGGAGGATGAGCACGTCCCAGGTGACCTGCGGGGTCACGTTGGGGTTGCCGTCGCGGTCGCCGCCGATCCAGGTGCCGAAGGTGAGGGGGCGGACGTGGTCGGGCAGCTCGACGCCGACCCGCTCCAGCTCGGCGGTGAGGTCCTCCAGGACGTCGCCGACGGCGCCGGCGTGGAGTTCGTCGAGGTAGTAGATCGCGTTGCGGGCCTCGTCCGCGGGCTCGGGACGGGCGACGCGCAGTTCGTCGGTCTGCCAGACGAGGTCGATGTTCTCCGCCAGCCGGATGTCGTGGCGGCGGCGGTCGGAGTCGATGACCGGGGTCTCCAGGAGCGCGGCGACACGTCGGAGCTTGTTGAGGACCGACCGGCGCGCGGCCTCGGTGGGGTGGGCCGTGAACACGGGGCGGACGTTGAGGTTCTCGACCGTCCGGCGTACGTGTTCGGGGTCGGCGTCCTTGAGGCGGTCGACCGTGCGGGAGAGCAGGCCGCCCTCGGCGGCGCGCCGGGCGCGCAGCTCGCGGCCGCGGTGGACCTGCTCGGTGACGTTGGCCAGGTGGAAGTAGGTGGAGAAGGCGCGGACCAGCTTGGCCGCGGTGTCCAGTTCGGTGCCGCGCAGCAGCTCCGCGGCGGCCTCGCCGTCCTCACGGGTGAGGCGGCGGACCTTTTCGACCAGGTCGAGGAGCTCGGGGCCCTCCTGCCGGACGAGGGTCTCCCCGAGGAGGTCACCCAGTCGGCGGATGTCGGCGCGCAGCTCGCTGCTGGTCGTCGTCTGGTCGTCGGCACTGCTCACAGGTGCGGCTCCTTGCAGTGTTGAAGCTCGTCCGGGAGGGGAACCCGGTGGCCACGCCCGCGCGGCGGGTGCCGCATGAGAGGGGGGCATCCGGGAAGAAATCAGAGCGGACCGCGCTGTCCGACCGATTCCAAGTCTAGGTGTCGACCGGGAGGCGCAGGCTCGCGGGCTCTTGCCGCGCGGCGAGGCGCTGCCATACTTACGACGCCGTAGGTTACGGAACCGTAGGGAGCCGGCTGGTTCCGCGCCCCCTTCGACACCTGAGCCAGTCTCTACCCTCGATCCCACAGGGGACGCCCATGACCACAAGCTCCGATGTGATCGACGACGCCCCGAAGGCGACCGACACCGCGCTGCCGTCCGCGACGCTGGGTGGTGAGCAGAAGCGTTCGATCGAGCAGATCACGCTGCTGCTGTTCATCACCGTTCCGTTCCTCGCCCTGCTGGCGGCGGTGCCGCTGGCCTGGGGCTGGGGAGTGAGCGGGCTGGACCTCGGTCTGCTGGTCTTCTTCTACTTCCTGGGCTGCCACGGCATCACGATCGGTTTCCACCGGCACTTCACGCACGGTTCCTTCAAGGCGAAGCGCCCCCTGAAGATCGCGCTGGCGATCATGGGCTCGCTGGCCGTGGAGGGCCCCTTGGTCCGCTGGGTCGCGGACCACCGCAAGCACCACCGGTTCTCCGACCACGAGGGCGACCCGCACTCGCCGTGGCGGTACGGCGAGACGGTCCCGGCGCTGATGAAGGGCCTGTGGTGGGCCCATGTCGGCTGGATGTTCGACGAGGAGCAGACGCCGCAGGAGAAGTACGCCCCGGACCTGATCAAGGACCGGACGCTGCGCACGATCTCCCGCCAGTTCGCGCTGTGGACGGTGGTGTCGCTGGTGCTGCCGCCGCTGATCGGCGGTCTGGTGACGATGTCGTGGTGGGGCGCGCTCACCGCGTTCTTCTGGGGCTCGCTGGTGCGGGTCGCGCTGCTGCACCACGTGACGTGGTCGATCAACTCGATCTGCCACGCGGTCGGCAAGCGCCCGTTCAAGTCGCGGGACCGCTCGGGCAACGTGTGGTGGCTGGCGGTCCTGTCCTGCGGCGAGTCCTGGCACAACCTGCACCACGCCGACCCGACCTCGGCCCGGCACGGTGTGGAGCGGGGCCAGCTGGACTCCTCCGCCCGGATCATCCGCTGGTGCGAGCGGCTCGGCTGGGCGTACGACGTGCGCTGGCCGTCACGCTCGCGTATCGATTCCCGCCGGAAGGACCGGGAAGGCGGCTCCCGACGCCGGAAGGAGACCGCCGAGGCGGCATGATGGTCGCCGTGGCGACCGACTCCAGCACCCCCAGCAATGACAAGCCGCGGCGCGCGCGTCGCACGCGGATGACCGGTGCCGAGCGCCGCCAGCAGCTGCTGGAGATCGGTCGCACCCTGTTCGCGGCGAAGGGCTTCGAGGGCACGTCGGTGGAGGAGATCGCGGCGAAGGCCGGGGTGTCGAAGCCGGTGGTGTACGAGCACTTCGGCGGCAAGGAGGGCCTGTACGCGGTGGTGGTGGACCGCGAGATGCGGCGCCTGCTGGACATGGTGACGGGCTCGCTGACCGCCGGCCACCCCCGCGAGCTGTGCGAGCAGGCGGCCTTCGCGCTGCTGGACTACATCGAGGAGTACACGGACGGCTTCCGCATCCTGGTCCGCGACTCCCCGATCCCCCAGTCGACGGGTTCCTTCGCCTCGCTGATCTCCGACATCGCCACCCAGGTGGAGGACATCCTGGGCCGCGAGTTCAAGAGCCGCGGCTTCGACCCCAAGCTGGCCCCGCTCTACGCCCAGGCCCTGGTCGGCATGGTCGCCCTGACCGGCCAGTGGTGGCTGGACGTCCGCCGCCCGAAGAAGGCGGAGGTCGCCGCCCACCTGGTGAACCTGGCCTGGCACGGCCTGGACGGCCTGGAGCAGAAGCCGCGCCTGATAGGCCACCGCAAGAGCTGACGCCGCTTGGCTGATGTCAGCCGGCAGGCTGGAGGAACTCCAGCCGGTTGCCCACCGGGTCCTCGGAGTAGAAGCGGCGGTGGCCCGGCAGGCCGTCGTCCCAGGTGACCTTCGCCCCGCGGGCCTCCAGACGGGCCGCGTACGCCTCGATGCCCGTCACCCGCAGACCCGGGTGGGCCTTCCGGGCGGGGCGGAAGTCCCGCTCGATGCCCAGGTGCAGCTGCACGGTACCGGCCTGGAACCAGCACCCTCCGCGTGCCGCCAGGAGCGGCGGCTTGGGGATCTCGGTCATGCCGAGGACGTCGGCGTAGTACGCCCTCAGCCGGTCCTCCGCTCCGGGCGGGGCGGCGAGCTGGACGTGGTCGAGGGCGGCGATCATCCGCTACGCCTCCTTCGTGGCGACCGCGAAGATGCGGCGGAAGGGGAACGGGGTGCCGTGCGGGCCGGCCGGGTACGCCTCGCGCAGGGCCGAGCGGTAGTCGGCCAGGAACTGCTCCCCGGCCTCCGGGTCGTCGGCGAGGGCGGTGAGGACCGGGCGCAGGCCGGTGCCCTTCACCCAGTCCAGGACCGGGTCCTCGCCCTGGAGCAGATGGACGTACGTCGTCTCCCACACGTCCGCCGCGCAGCCGAGCCCGGTCAGCCTCTCCAGGTAGGCCCGCGGTGCGAGCACGGCGTCGTCGTGGCGCAGGGTGCCGGCCAGGCGGTCCCGCCAGCGGGCGGAGTGCGCGAGTTCGCGCATGAGGGTGTGGCTGGGGGCGGAGAAGTTGCCGGGCACCTGGAAGGCGAAGGTGCCGCCGGGGGTCAGGGCCTCGATCCAGTCGGCGAAGCGGCCGGCGTGTCCGGGCACCCACTGGAGCGTGGCGTTGGAGACGATCAGGTCGCAGGGCTCGGCGGGGGTCCAGGTGCGGGCGTCGGCGGGCGCGAAGTCCAGGCGGCCGCCGCCCGGGGTGGGGCCCTCGTGGTCGACGTGGGCCCGGTCGAGCATCTCGGGCGCGTTGTCGTAGCCGGTGATGCGGGCGGTGGGCCAGCGGTCGGCGAGGAGCACGGTGACGTTGCCGGGGCCGCAGCCGAGGTCGGCGATGCGGGGCGGGTCGCCGGGCAGGCCGGGGACGCGGGCGAGGAGGTCGGTGAAGGGACGGGCGCGGTGTCCGGCGTGACGCAGGTACTGGGCGGGGTCCCAGGCGGTGGCGTGGGCGGGCATGGCGTCTCCTCGAGGTGCTGGGCGTCCGCGGCGCGCCCGGCGTGGTACGCCCGGTGCGCGCACCACGATGATCACTCACCACTCTCCACCGAATATATCTCGACGTCAAGAGAATCGACATCAAGAGACTTCACATCGACACAACCACTACACTGATCGCCATGGAGGACGAGGTCGACCGGCTGGTCGCGGCGTGGCGCCGGGAGCGCCCGGACCTCGACGTGGAACCGCTCGAGGTGCTCAGCCGGGTGAGCAGGCTGGCCCGGCACCTGGACCGCGCGCGCCGGCTGGCCTTCTCCGAGCACAGCCTGGAGCCGTGGGAGTTCGACGTGCTGACGGCGCTCAGGCGCGCGGGATCGCCGTACCAGCTCTCGCCCGGCCAGCTGCTGACCCAGACCCTGGTCACCTCCGGCACGATGACCAACCGTATCGACCGCCTGGCGAAGAAGGGCCTGGTGGAACGGCTGCCCGACCCCAGCGACCGGCGCGGGGTGCTGGTCCGCCTCACGGACGAGGGCCGCGACCGCGCGGACCAGGCGCTGTCCGGGCTCCTCGCCCAGGAGCGGGCGATCCTCGGTGAGCTGTCGACCGCGCAGCGCAGCGAACTCGCGGCGCTGCTACGCCAGTTGACCGCCCCGTTCGACAACATCCCCGGCTAGGTCGGCCGGACCGACACCGGCCCGGCGGGCGAGGGCGACGGCGGCGAGGGTGGAGTGCACGCCCAGCTTGCCCAGCACGTTCTGCATGTGGGTGCGCACGGTGTGCGGGGACAGATAGAGCCTTTCGGCGACGGCCTTGCGGCCGAGCCCGGCGACCATGCAGCGCAGCACCTCCCGCTCCCGCGGGGTGAGCGACTCCACCAGGCGCTCGCTGTCGGTGCGGTGCTTGCGCGCGGCGGTCAGTTCGCGCAGTACGCCGGTGAGCAGCGCCGGCGGCAGATGGGTCTCCTCGCGCAGCACGCCCCGGATGACCGTCAGCAGCCGGGACAGCGAGCAGTCCTTGGCGACCCAGCCCGAGGCGCCGGCCTGCAGGGCGAGCGCCGCCCGCCGGGGGTCGTCCTTCTCCGCCAGCACCACGGTCCGCACCCCGGGCTGGGCCCCGCGCACCCCGGCGACCAGGGAGATCCCGTCGACCAGACCGTCGGCGTTGCCCTCCTGCACCGGGACCGCGGGGCGTCCGCCGGGCACGTTGCCGCCGAGGTCGGCGTCGACGAGCAGCACGTCGAAGCGGCGGCCCTCGGCGGCCGCCCGCTCCATGCAGCGCAGCGCCGCGGGGCCGGAGCCGGCCGCGGAGACGTCGACGTCGGGCTCGGCGGCCAGGGCGGCGGCGAGCGACTCGGCGAAGATGCGGTGGTCGTCGACGACCAGGACTCGGATGCGAACCACTGAAAACCCCCTCCCCCACGCTCCTCGCAGAGCAGGGGATCCCCAACGTCCGGAGAACACCGACCGGCGCGGGCACGACGCCCGGGGGGCGGCCACGACCGCACGGCCGCCGCCATGCGGAACAGTTACCCCCACTTCGGGCGTCGTACCCGACTGTCTCGCCCCCTGATCGGCACCGGCCCCCACCAGTGCTGCTCCTCAGAGTACGGACGGTGGCCAGGAGGGGAAGGCAATTCACAGAACTGGCCACCGAGCGCGTTTAGGGTGTGCCGCATGTTTCGTATTGAGGCAGAAGTCGACAAAGACCGGCGCGATCTTCTCCGCTCCCGCCTCCGGGACACGAACACGGCGGCGTCCCCGGTGCTCGCCGCGCTGCGCGGAACGGCCGGCGCACGCGAGGTGCCGCTGCACGTCTGGGCGGCGGACGAGTCCGGCGCGCTCGCCGGCGGCCTCGTGGGCCACACCTGGGCGGCCTGGCTGCACGTGACCTACCTCTGGGTCGACGCCCGCCACCGCGGCGCGGGCCTCGGCTCCCGCCTGCTGTCCGACGCGGAGCACCTCTCCCGCACGGAACGCGGCTGCACGGCGTCCCGCCTGGAGACCTGGGACTTCCAGGCCCCCGACTTCTACCGACGCCACGGCTACGACGTGGTCGGCGTCATCCCCGACTATCCCCCGGGCCTGACGGAGTACACCCTGACGAAGCGACTGGGGTGAGGGTCAGGTCCCTCGACACCCGCGGCCGCCCCGTCTCACCTGGGGTTCGACGGTGCCACCACCTGCGAGGGGCTCTCGTGCCGGACGAGCCGGAACGGGTGGGCGCCGCCGGGTTCGGACATCACCGCGCCGTGCCGGGGATGCCCGGCGCACCAGAGCTCGGTGATTCCCGCGTTCACGTATCGCTTGAAGGGCTAGGCCCTCAGCACCTCCTCGCCGAACCGCAGCACGGCGGGCACCTGGATCTCACGGCCGTCCGGCTGCTCCTCGTACGCCCTCAGGCGCCAGCCGTGCGAGCCGGCCGGGACGGCCTCGCACCGAACGACCCGCCACGCGTTCGCGCCGAGAGTGCGGTGGATCCGCAGGGCGGTGACAGCGGCGACGATGTTCAGTGGGAGCAGGATCGGCAGGCCGATCACGAGGACCAGGGCGAACAGCGGTACAAGCCGCGTGTCGCCGGAGAGCGGCGCGGCGAGGATGAGCGTCGGCCACACGACGAAGTGCCACACCGCCTGCCGGATCAGACGCCTCCTGATCGCCCGACTCGTGGGCCCGTGCTCGACGGCGGGCTGGGAGGCCCACGGAAGCGGGGGCACCTCACGGCTCATCGGCTCCGCTCCTCCCCGTCGGTCGCGAACGGTTCGTCGAAACCGACCAGTTCGGCGATCTGACGGAGGATCGCCTGGTACTCCTCGTAGCGCTCCGTCGCGGTGGTGCTCAGCGTCAGGAGTGCCAGGCTGGTGCCGTCCGGGTGCGGAAGGTGGGCGTGCAACTGGAGCAGCGGCTGCCGGGGAAGGCCGGACTCAGGGGTCGGTGTGCGGACGATTCGGCTGAAGGTGGCCGGGCCGCAGGGGAGTTCCGCGTATTCGAGATGAGTGTGCCCTTCGGCCTCCGTGACCGCCCGGGCAGCCGTGACGCCTCGCGGAGCCCAGGAGGTGTCCACCCAGGCGATCGTGAAAAAGGAGAGCAGGGGCCCGCTGTCACCGCCGCCGGTGTCGTCGCGGTGCAGCCCCAGCGAACAGTGGACTACGCCCTCCCCGCGCAGCGAGTGCAGCATCCGCAGGGTGGTGGCGAGCTTCGCGCCGAAGGCCTGGCGGGTCACCTCGTCCGGGGCCGAGGCGAGGAGGGGCGCGACCGTCTCCTGGAGCGCCTGCGCTTCGGGCGAGCCGGGCGCGGGGAGCAGGGCGCCGAGCGGCAGAGTCGTGAATCCGGGCGGAAGCGCGAACCAGACGCCGTCCCCCGGTGCGTGGACACCGGGGTCGAGGACGACGGCCGGCGCGGATTGCGTGGTCATGATCTCCGGTGGGTTCGCGGTCAGGCGGAGGGCTGAGGGGTGGTGTCGAGGTGCCTGGCGCCGGCGTGGCGGGCGAGCTCGATGGCGGCGGCGTCCGCGCCCCAGGTCTCCGGCACGAAGCGACTGTCGAACAGGGGGCGTTGGTAAAGGACGTGGAGTCGCTTGGGCGCCTTGCCACCCCGGCCGGGGGCGGCGACCACGCCGAGGAAGCGGGGGTCGCCCGCGAACCACAGCGGTTCGATCTGGGCGCGCCTTCCGGGCTTCGTGCAGGGGCTGTCCATCCGCTTCAGCCACCAGTAGGACCGCTGGTGCCTGATGAACACGAGCGGGATCTTCTCGTCGGGACGCGCCGGATCCCGGAACTCGAACCAGATCCCGTCGTCCCTGGCCCCGGGGTACTTGCCGAGGCCACTGGGCACACCGTGGAGGATCTGCCACGGGTACGCCCGCAGGATGCGGCGCATGCGGAGGGCCCAGGGGAAGTACGTCAGTTGGTTGCAGAACCGGTAGAAGCCGTAGATGAAGTACGGCATGAAGACCCACACGACCCAGTTCGGCGTGTACGTGGAGATGCCGAGCAGGGCGATCCATCCGCCGGCCCAACCGACGAGACCGACCACGTTCATGACCATGTGCCTCGACCATGCGGCGCGCGTGGGCGGATGGTCCCAGGCCGTGCTGTGATCGGAGGAATGCATTGGGGTTCGCCTTCGTCGTGGATGGGGGGAAGTTGGTGCCGCGGACCTGAGGATCACTGGAAGACGCGTCGCACGAGATCCACTGACTCGCCCACGTCCACGGGCCCCAGGAAGAACCCGTCCACACCGGTACCGACGTTCTTCACTGTGTCGTCGTCCAACGCGTCGGCCAAACTCGCGGCCAAACCGTAGGACGACGTAGTCAGACCGGCCCAGGGGGCAGCCGCCTCGCCGACCTCGACGGCCTTGCTCAGCCGGGGTGCCTTTTCGATCACCCAGGCCGTGAACGGATTGTGCAGCTCGCTGAATTCCCCGGCAGCCGCCATGGTCTTGCGCCCTGCCGCCGCACCTCGTTGCAGGACCGTGAGCGCTTCGCCGGCTTCGCTGATGCCTCTCGTCAGCGCAGGCGCCCCCTTTACGACGGCCCCCAAGCCGGGCAGCATGCCGAGCCCGTCCGCAGCCACACCGACCGCGTTGTTCCAGAAATCCGCGTCGAGTTCCCCGTGGCGGATCCCGTCCCACAGCGATGCGCGTACCTCCGGATCCGACAGCCTCGCTGCGAATGCCCCCGCACTCAACGCGGACGCGACCAGCAGCAGCACCGCCGCCGCCGTCCCTCCGGAGAGGACGAACAGGGCGACGACTCCGATGACGGCCGCCGTCCAGCTCAGGATGTCCGGCAGGTTGTCGACGAGCCAGTCCAGGGCGCTGTCGAAGGCCCCCGGCTCCTGCGGTGCCAGTTTTCTCGTCGCGTCGCGGATCCTGGCCGCTCGGTGGCGGGCGCGGGCCTCGTGTTCCTCGGCCAGTTTCCTCGCCTTGGCGATGATCGCGTCGACGTCGGCCCGGGCCTCCTCGACGGCCGTGTTCGCGTGGGTCAGCGTCTTCTGGGCCGCGTCGTGGCCGGCGCCCTTCTTGTGCAGGTCGGGACTGTTCTTCGCCTTGTGGGCGCGGCCCTTGGCCGCGTCGACCGCGGCCTGCGCGTCCTTCGCCTGTTCCTCCAGGCGCTTGGCGCGGCGCTGGAAGTCGTCGAGTTCGGTCTCCCAGCGGTCGAGTTGACGGGCCGCCTTGCGCAGTGAGTGGGCGGCGTTCTTCAGGTTGAGCGGGAGCGGGCCGCCGTCGAGTTGCTCCCGGAAGGCGACGGCCGCGTCGCCCTGCCAGTAGCTGCCGTCCATCAGCCGGGTGACCAGGCCGTGGGTCTCCTCCAGGACCTTCGCGCACTTCGCGAGCTTCCCGCCCAGGTCGTGGACCGTGTCGGTGCTGCCCGGGACGGGATTGAAGCCCAGGTGGGGATAGCCGGGGTCGGGGATGCGCGGGGCCGACTTCAGGCCCTGCGGGAGGTCGCCGTTGCGGCGGGCCGCGGAGCCGGGGTAGGGCGAGGGTTCGACGCCGGGAGTGACGGTCACTTCCTGCCCGCCCCTTTGCCGTGCCCGCCCTTGCGCAGCGCCTCCTCCAGCGCCTTGTCCACCTCGCGGTAGCTGTCCTTGCTCTGACCGATGATCTCGGCCAGCTCCTCGGTCTGCTCGCCGATCTGCTCCGTGCCGTACTTCCAGTCCTCCTGGAAGTCCTCGCACGCCGAGTCCAGATCGTCCGTTCCCAGACCGGTGACGGTCGCGTCGCCGAGTGCCTTGCGCACCCCCTTCAGCGAAGTGCTCGACGCCTTCAGCATCTTCATGAAGTGCGCGAGTTCGTCGCCGTCGACGACCAGGCGGTCCGCCATGCCCCTGCCCCTCTCCCCGTTCACCGGCCGACGTCCGGAGCAAGTGATGGTAGCGGTTCCGCTTGGGCGGCGGTTCGGTCGCTTCGCGGGCCGCGTGCGGGACGGCGCCGGCCCCGGGGCGCGGTCGCTCACGCATCCGGGGCCGGTACGGCAGCCGTGGCTCATGCGAGCCGGCGCGCTCCCGCCGAAGGCACCGCCTCGAAGACGCGCGGGGTGGTGAAGCCGGCCGTGGCGAAGGCCTCTTCGATCGCCTTGGTGATCGCCGGGACGTCGGTCTCCTCGGCCAGCACGATCGCCGAACCGCCGAAGCCGCCGCCGGTCATGCGGGCGCCCAGGGCGCCGGAGGCGTTCGCGGTGTCGACGACCAGGTCCAGCTCCGGGCAGGAGATGCGGAAGTCGTCCCGCAGCGAGAGGTGACCCTCGGTCAGGACGGGGCCGATGGCGCGGGTGTCGCCCGACTCCAGCAGGGACACCACCCGCTCGACCCGCTCGTCCTCGGTGACGACGTGCCGCACCAGGCGGCGGACCTCCTCCTCGTCGCCCAGCCGGCCGAGCACCGCGTCCAGTTTCGCGTACGGCACGTCGCGCAGGGCGTCCACGCCGAGCAGGGCCGCGCCCTTCTCGCAGCCCGCGCGCCGCTTGCCGTACTCGCCGTCGCTGTGGGCGTGCTTGACGCGGGTGTCGACGACCAGCAGGCGCATCCCCTCGGCGGCCAGGTCGAAGGGGATCTGCTTCTGCGCGAGGTCGCGGGTGTCGAGGAAGAGGGCGTGCCCCTCGGCGCAGCAGGCGGACGCCGTCTGGTCCATGATCCCGGTGGGGGCGCCGACGTAGACGTTCTCGGCGCGCTGGCACAGGCGGGCCAGCTGCCAGCCCCGCAGACCGAGCTCGAACAGGTCGTTCAGGGCGAGGGCGACGACGACCTCCAGGGCCGCCGACGAGGACAGTCCGGCACCGGCCGGCACGGTCGACGCCAGGTGCACGTCCGCGCCGGTCACCGCGTGGCCGGCCTCGCGCAGCGCCCACACCACGCCCGCCGGGTACGCCGTCCAGTCCCGGTCGGACTCGGGGGTCAGCTCGTCGACGCGCAGTTCGACGGGGGCCGATGCCCCGCCGCCGACGTCCGCCGAGTGCAGCCGCAGCAGGCCGTCGGTGCGGCGGGAGACCGCGGCGACCGTGACGTGCGGCAGCGCGAACGGCATCACGAAGCCGTCGTTGTAGTCGGTGTGCTCGCCGATCAGGTTGACCCGGCCGGGCGCCGCCCAGAGTCCCTCCGGTTCGGCTCCGTACAGCCCGACGAAGCCGTCCCGCACCTGCTGTGCCCCCACTACTGCTCCCTTGCGATCTTCTGCGCGAACTCCCAGGCGTCCGCGACGATACCCGCGAGGTCCGCGCGGGACGGGTTCCAGCCGAGCTTCTCGCGGGCGGCCCCCGCGGAGGCGACCAGCACCGCCGGGTCGCCGCCGCGGCGCGGGGCCACGACCTCGGGGACGGGGTGGCCGGTGACCCGGCGGACCGTCTCGATCACCTCGCGGACGGAGAAGCCGTTGCCGTTGCCGAGGTTGCAGATCAGGTGCTCGCCGGGGGTGGCGGCCTTCAGGGCCAGCAGGTGCGCCTCGGCGAGGTCCGCGACGTGGATGTAGTCGCGGACGCAGGTGCCGTCCGGGGTCGGGTAGTCGTCGCCGAAGACGGAGATCGCGTCGCGACGGCCCTGGGCGACCTGGAGGACCAGGGGGATGAGGTGCGACTCGGGGTCGTGCCGCTCGCCCTGCGCGCCGTAGGCACCGGCCACGTTGAAGTAGCGCAGCGAGACCGCGCCGAGGCCGTGCGCCGCGGCCTCGCCGGTGATCATGTGGTCGACGGCGAGCTTGGAGGCGCCGTAGGGGTTGGTCGGCCTCGTCGGCGCGGTCTCGACGATGGGGACCTGCTCCGGTTCGCCGTAGGTGGCCGCCGTGGAGGAGAAGACCAGCGTGCGCACGCCCGCGTCGCGCATCGCGCCGAGCAGCGCCATGGTGCCGCCGACGTTGTTGTCCCAGTACTTCTCCGGCTTGACGACCGACTCTCCGACCTGCGAGAACGCGGCGAAGTGCAGCACCGCGTCGTAGGAGGGGTCCAGCCACTTGGCGGCGTCGCGGATGTCGCCCTCGACGAAGCCGGCGCCGGCCGGGACGCCCTCGCGGAAGCCGGTGGAGAGGTTGTCCAGGACGGTGACCTCGTGGCCGGCCTCCAGCAGATGCTGGGCCACCACGCTGCCGACGTAGCCCGCGCCGCCCGTCACCAGGTACTTCCCGCTCATCAACTCGCTACCTCTCGCAGTCGCTCGGCCGCGCGCTCCGGCGGCACGTCGTTGATGAACACGTTCATGCCGGACTCGGAACCCGCGAGAAACTTCAGCTTGCCGGAAGTGCGGCGGATGGTGAAAAGCTCGAGGTGGAGCGCGAAGTCGTCGCGGCTCACCCCGCCGTACCCCTCCGGCGTGCCGAACGGGGCCTGGTGCCAGGCCGCGATGTACGGGGTCGGAGGCTCACCCTCGCCGAATATCCGGTCGAAGCGCCGCAACAGTTCCAGGTAGACCTGGGGGAACTCTGTGCGCGCGGCCTCGTCCAGCCCCAGCAGGTCCGGCACCCGGCGGCGCGGGTAGAGGTGCACCTCGTAGGGCCAGTGCGCCGCGTAGGGCACGAAGGCCACCCAGTGTTCACCCTCCAGGACGATCCGCTCCCCGGCGAGCTCCCGCTCCAGGACGGCGTCGAAGAGGTTCTCCCCGCCGGTGGCGTCCTTGTGGTCCGCCAGGGACCGGAGCATCCGCGCGGTGCGCGGGGTGGTGAAGGGGTAGGCGTAGATCTGACCGTGGGGATGCTGCAGCGTCACACCGATCTCGGCCCCGCGGTTCTCGAAACAGAACACCTGCTCGACAGAGGGCAGATGCGACAGCTCCGACGTCCGGTCCGTCCACGCGTCCAGCACCAGTCGCGCCTGCTCCTCGGTCAGGTCGGCGAAGGAGGCGTCATGGTCGGACGTGAAGCAGACGACCTCGCAGCGGCCCGAGTCGCCGGCCAGCGACGGGAAGCGGTTCTCGAAGACCACCACGTCGTACGACGAGTCCGGGATCTCGCTCAGCCGCTCGCCCCGGGACGGGCACAGGGGGCACTCGTCGGCCGGCGGGTGGTAGGTGCGGCCCTGGCGGTGCGAGGCCACCGCGACCGAGTCGCCGAGCAGCGGGTCCCGGCGGATCTCGGAGGTGGTGACGGTGGGGTCCAGCGGGCGCCGGTCGGGAGCGCCGCGCACCACGTCGTCGCGCAGGTCGTAGTAGACGAGCTCACGACCGTCGGCCAGTCGGGTCGAGGTCTTCTTCACGGCAACTCACCCTTCGTCGCGCCCGGGGCCCCTGCGAGTCGGCCGGGGGTCCGGGGGTCGCCCCCGAAAGACGCGGCACGGGATCACCTAGCGCCGCACTCCATCACTCAACACAATCAAACATAACACGTCACAACCAACCAACCAGTCTGCACATCACAATCAAACAAAGACCACCAACAGAAGTGTTCAGTTCCTGAACACAAAGGCGTAGGTTCCCCGCTGGATCAGTTCGCGCAACGAAGCGAGTTCTCATGCAAACCCCCACACATGCGCCCGCCTACCTGGCAGCGGAGCTACGGCTCCCCACCAACTGGCTCGACTACACGATCCTCGGGATCTACTTCGTCGTGGTCCTCGGCATCGGATTCGCCGCCCGCCGCTCCGTACGGACCAGCCTGGACTTCTTCCTCTCCGGGCGCTCGCTGCCCGCGTGGATCACCGGCCTGGCCTTCATCTCCGCCAACCTGGCCGCCACCGAGATCCTCGGCATGGCGGCCAACAGCGCCCAGTACGGCGCCTACACCGTGCACTGGTACTGGATCGGCGCCATCCCGGCCATGGTCTTCCTCGGCCTGGTGATGATGCCCTTCTACTACGGCTCCAAGGTGCGCTCGGTCCCCGAGTTCCTGCTCCTGCGCTTCGACAAGGCGGCCCACCTGCTCAGTTCGGTGCTGTTCGCCTTCGCCGCGATCCTCATCGCGGGCGTGAACCTCTACGCCCTCGCGATCGTCGTCGAGGCGCTGCTGGGCTGGCCGCAGTGGGTGGCGATCGTGGTCGCGGGCTTCTTCGTGCTCGCCTACATCACCCTCGGCGGTCTGTCCTCCGCGATCTACAACGAGGTGCTGCAGTTCTTCGTGATCCTCGCGGCCCTCATCCCGCTCGTGGTGCTCAGCCTGAAGAAGGTCGGCGGCTGGGACGGCCTGACCCACACGCTCACCCGGCAGCACGGCGGCAACTTCGTCACCGCCTGGGGCGGCACCGGCATCGGCAGCGCCAACCCGCTCGGCGCCAACTGGCTGACCATCGTCCTCGGCCTCGGCTTCGTGCTGTCCTTCGGCTACTGGACGACCAACTTCGCCGAGGTGCAGCGCGCACTGTCCGCGCGGAACCTCTCCGCCGCCCAGCGCACCCCG
This sequence comes from Streptomyces sp. NPDC086766, assembly GCF_044746005.1. Classification (NCBI taxonomy): domain Bacteria; kingdom Bacillati; phylum Actinomycetota; class Actinomycetes; order Kitasatosporales; family Streptomycetaceae; genus Streptomyces; species Streptomyces sp. NPDC086766. The sequence continues at coordinate 163,250 of NZ_JBIVBI010000013.1, forward strand.
CTGATCGCCGCCTACCCGAAGATCTTCATCGTCTTCCTGGTGATGATCCCGGGCCTGGTCGCCGCCGCCCTGGTGCCGAAGATCGGCACCTCCGCCTCCGGCCTGCAGTACAACGACGCCATCCCCTACCTGATGCAGGAGCTGCTGCCCAACGGCGTGCTCGGCATCGCGGTGACCGGTCTGCTCGCGGCCTTCATGGCGGGCATGGCGGCCAACGTGTCGTCCTTCAACACCGTCTTCACCAGCGACATCTGGGCCAAGTACGTGGTCAGGCACCGCGAGGACGGCTACTACGTCCGCTTCGGCCGGCTCATCACGGCGGTCGGCGTGCTCGCGTCGATCGGCACGGCGTTCCTCGCCGCGTCGTTCTCGAACATCATGGCCTACCTGCAGACGCTGTTCTCCTTCTTCAACGTGCCGATGTTCGCGGTCTTCATCGTCGGCATGTTCTGGAAGCGCGCGTCGATGAAGTCCGGCTTCTGGGGCCTGCTCGCCGGCACCACGGCGGCGATGGTGAACTACTTCGTCATCTACAAGCAGGGCATCATCGGCATCCCCACCGACCAGGGGGCCAACTTCGTCTCCGCGATCGCCGGCTTCGTCGCGGGCGCGGTGGTCATGGTCGCCGTGTCGCTGTTCACCCGCCCCAAGCCGGAGGAGGACCTCCAGGGGCTCGTCTACGGCACCAGCTCGCCCGGCGTGGCCGAGCCCTCCGCCCCCGGGGACGAGGCCTGGTACCGCAAGCCCGCCCTGCTGGGCTGGGGCGCGGTCGCCCTCGCCGCCCTCTGCTACATCCCGTTCTCGTTCTGACGCGGGAGGATTGAGAGACCATGTCCGAGAACCACGGATACTCCGAGAAGGACGTCCAGCGGGAAGTCACCGACCTGGAGGGCAAGTCCGCGACCGCCGCGCGCATCTTCGACCTGCGGCGCATCATCGGCGGCCTGTTCGTCCTCTACGGCGTCATCGTCACGATCACCGGCCTCACCGACTCCCAGGCCGCCATCGACAAGGCGGAGGGCGTCAACATCAACCTGTGGACCGGGATCGGGATGCTGCTGCTCGGCGTCTTCTTCCTGGTGTGGCTGAAGCTGCGGCCGGTGGCGCCGCACCTGCCCGAGGAGCCGGCCGAAGAGCAGCGGACGGAGTGACACGGGCAGACCGCCCCCGGACGGCCCGGCCGTACGGCGGCCACGGCGCGGTCCGTGGGTGAAGGGTGACCCGTCTCCCCCCCCCAGCGGGCCACCGGGATCCTCGGGGCCGGAGTTCCCTCCGGCCCCGCGCCCGTCCCCGCCGGAGTCTCAGGCCTGGCGCCCGTCCCCGCCGGAGTCCCCGGCCCCGCGCCCGTGTCCCCGTGGGTCCCTACTGGGGCCCCGCCGCTCCCGTCTCCGGCCGCGGGGGCGGAACGGGCGCCGTGTGCGGGAGCGGGCCCGCGCGGTCCAGCAGGCCGGTGCGGGCCGCCAGGGCCGCCGCCTCCAGCCGGGAGCCCACCCCGAGCTTCATCAGCACCCGCTGCACATGCGTGCGGGCCGTGCTCGGCGCGATGCCCATGCCCGCCGCGATCAGCCGCGTGTCCTCGCCGTCGGCCACCCTGACCAGCACCTCCACCTCCCGCGGGGTCAGCATGTGCAGCAGCCGCTGCCCCTCGTCGTCGGGCTGGGCGGCGGGGTTGAGCAGCTCCCCGAAGGCACCCTGCAGCAGCTGCGGGGCCACGGCCGCCTCCCCCGCCCGCGCCTTCATGATCGCCCGCTCCACGCCCTCTATGCGCTCGTCATGGCGTACGTATCCGGAGGCGCCCGCCGCGAAGGCCGCCGCGATCCCGCGCGGCGACGGGACCGGGCCCAGCACCACCACCGCGACCTGCGGCCGCTCCCGCTTGATCCGCGCCACCGGGTCGAACGTCCCCGGCTCGGCCGGTGTCGCCGTCCCCAGCAGGCACACCTCCGGCGCGCGGCTGATCACCAGCTCCGCCGCGCCGACGGCGGGCGCCGCCGCGGCCAGCACGCGGTGTCCCCGCAGTTTCAGCGCCGAGGCCAGTGCCTCGGCGAGCAGTCGGTGGTCGTCGACCACCATCAGCCGCACTCCCATCGAGCAACCCCCCAGTCCTCCCCACGGACGCCCCTCATGGATGCCCACCGGATCCCACGGGCAGCCCTACGCGCGGTGCGCCCCCCGGCACACCGCCCTTCGCATCCCCCGGAAGCTACACGCTTGTTCGACGTTGCGCTTCCCCTACCGGCGAGAAGTGCCCCGGATCGACGTAATTCCCGGGATTCCCCGCATTCGAGGGTGATGCGCGGTACGCGCACGGCCCCGCCCCTGAGCAGGGGCGGGGCCGTGCGGGTCGCGGCCGTGCGGCGGGCTCAGCCGCCGGTGCCGAAGGCCAGCAGCAGGTACTCCTTGCCGAAGGACGAGCTCGACTTGTGGGCGAAGACCGCCGACATGTACAGGTGGCCCTGCGCGTAGAGGATCTCGGCGTAGTCCGGGGACATCGAGGTCTCCGCGTCCCGCACCGCCTCCGTGGCCGGGTTCTCCAGCAGCTCGGTCTCCTTGAAGGAGCCGCCGTCGATGCTCACGATCTGGCCGCCCTTGTCGTAGGGCGGGCGCTTGTAGGCGATGACGTTGCCGCCGTCCATGCGCAGCGGGGTGATCGTGTAGCCGTCGCCCGCGTCGGCGCGCTGGCCGGTCTGCTTGCCGGTGGCGAGGTCGAAGGCGACGATCTCGTTGGTCTTGCTGTACTCGCCGTCGCCGTCGTGCTCCTCGGTCGGCACGTACAGCTTGTCGTCGCCGACCGCGAGGCCGGTGCAGTACTCGATCCTGGAGATGCCGTCGCAGCGGGCCGCGTACTCCTTGCCCGGCGCGGAGATGTGGGCGCGCAGCTTGCCGGTCTTGTCGTCGATGGAGAAGAAGTCGGAGATGCCGCTGCCGTCGCCCGCGCTGTCGCCGACGTCGGCCGCCACCACCAGCGGGTCGGTGGACACCACGGACGCGTACTCGATGCCCTGGGACATCTTGTACTCCGAGATCACCTTCCCGGACTTCGGGTCGATGGTCTGGACGCGCAGCTCGCGCTGGCCGTACTGGCCGCACTTGCGCAGCGCGACCAGCTTGGGGCCGCCGCCGTAGCCCGCGTCGTAGCAGGTGTCGGTCGGCTTCGGGGACCACAGCGCCTTGCCGGTGGCGATGTCGAAGGCGGCGCCGCCGCTGGTGCTGCCCACGGCGACCGTGCCCGCGCTGACGGTGACGTTGTCCAGGGAGACCAGCCGGTCACCGGACTTGACGGTGTTCGTCCACAGCTTGCGGCCGGCGTCGAGGTCGATCGCCGCGATCTGGCTGCAGCCCTGCGAGGGCTTGGCCTTGGTCGGCATGGCCGGCTGGTAGAGGATCGCCGTCCGGTTGTCCGCCGTGGTGTGCTCGGTGGCCTGGCACACCGGGCCGGGCAGCTTGATCGTCCACAGCTTGGTGCCCTTGTCGGGGTCGTAGCCGACGATCTCGGCGACCCCGCTCTTGGCGTACACCTTGCCGGTGAGCCAGGAACCGGTGGTGACGAAGGTGTCCTTCACGTCGGGCATCGGCACTTGGTAGAGCACCTTGGCGGCGGGGTCGGAGGGGACCTTCTCCTTGCCGCCGGAGGAGGTGCCGGGGCCGCCCTGGCCGCCGTCGCCGCTCTTGCCGCCGGTGCCGCCACTGGAGCTCGCGGTGTCGTCCTTGCCGCTCCCGCCGGAGGAGTGGGCGTACCAGACGCCGCCGCCGACGATCAGCGCGATCGCGACGACGGCCGCGACGATGATGGCCAGCTGCGCGTTGACCTTCCGCCCGCCGGCCGGCTGCCCGGCCTGCGGGTGCATCGGCATGGTGGGCTGGCCCGGGTAGCCGTAACCGGACTGCTGGGTGCCGTAGGGGCCCGGCTGCGGGGCGCCGTAGGGTCCCGGCTGCTGGGCGTACGGCCCCGGCTGCGGGCCGGGATGGCCGTAGCCCGGGGGCGTCTGCGGGTAGCCGTAGCCGGGCGGGGTCTGGGGCGGCTGCGGGGCCTGCGGATAGCCGTACCCGGGCTGGGGCTGCGGCGGTCCGGCCGGCGGGGGCGTCCGCGGGGCGCCCTGGGGCGACTGGGGGGCCTGGGGCGGCTGGGAGCCCTGCGGGGCCTGCGGGTAGCCGTAGCCGGGCGCCGGGGCCGGGCCCTTGGTCAGGTTCGGACCACCGGCCGGGGGCGGGGTCTGCGGCGGCTGCTGGGGCTGGGCGGCCGGCGGCTGCGGGGCCTGCGCCGGCGGCTGGGCCGCACCGTCCTGCTGCGGCGGCTGGTCCTGGGGCGGGCCGAAGCCGCCCTGCCCCGGGGGCTGGTTGGGCGGCGGCGGGGACTGGGTCATGACGGGTGCACCTCGGAAATGCGGGGGACGACGGGGACTGCGGAGAAGCCGGGTGATCGAAACGGCGCGGGAGCGCCGGCCGCCCGGGAGCGGCCGACCGGCCTCACTTGCCGAAGGCGAGCATCAACTTCTCCTTCGTGTCGTCGTTGCCGTTCAGCCGGGTGGTGGAGATGTAGAAGCGCCCGTCGACCCAGTCGACGTCCTTGGAGTAGAAGCCGTCCTCGATCTGCGCGGTGCCCTGCGGGTTCTGCAGCAGCTTCGTGATGGTGTGGCTCGATCCCGCGGTCGGCACGGAGACGATCTGGCCGCCCGCGTCGTAGGACGGCTCGACGTAGGCGACGAGCTTCCCGCCCTCCACCTTGACCGGGACCATCTTGGTGTCCGCGGGGGACTTGACCCGCCACTTCTCCTTGCCGGTGGCGAGGTTGAGCGCGACGATCTCGTTCGCCCCGCTGGTGGCCTCGGTGGGCAGGTAGAGCGTGCTCGCGTCGGCGGCGACCGCCCGGCAGCCCTGGAGGTCGCGGTCGAGGACGGCGAAGCCGCACTGGGCGTCGAAGGAGGCCTTGGTGTCGACCTGGGAGCGAATGGAACCGTCGCTGTTCAGCGTCGAGATGTTCCAGTGCTTCTTGTCCTTGTCGGTGGAGTAGATGACCACCGGGTCGACGGAGTAGGCGCGTTCGACCGTCCAGCCCTTGGGGATCTTCTTGGTCCACCGCACCTTGCCGGTGGCCGGGTCGAGCTCCTGCACCTCGTCGTGCGCGTTCGAGCCGCCGACGCCGCAGGAGGAGACGGCGATCAGCCGGGCGCCGCCCGCGAACCCGGCCGGGTAGCAGGCCTCGCCGTAGTGCTTCTTGTCGAACAGCTTCCTGCCGGTCCCGACGTCGTACGCCACACCGGACTGGGAGCGGCCCACCATCAGGGTCTTGCCGGTCAGGGACAGCTCGACGGTGATCGTGCTGTCGAACAGCTGGCCGTCGGCGACCTGGGTGGTCCAGCCCTTCTTGCCGGTGTCCAGGTCGATCTCCTGGAGCTGGTTGCACTTGGCGCGGTCGCTGCTGCCGCTCATGTACGCCACGACGACCTTGTCGTCTGCCGACTTCTCGGGCGTCACGGCGCAGATCTTCTGCGGGAAGGTGAGGGGCGCCCAGGTGGGGTCGCCGTCACCGACGTTGTAGGCGACGACCTGCTTGTAGGCCGCCTTCACGGCGGTCTTCCCGGTGATCCACATGCCGGGGGCGTCGGCGCCGGAACCGGGGGCGTCGGGCGCCTCCTTGTACCAGAGCACCTTCGACTCGCCGGGCTTGCGGCCCGCGTTGAGGTCCTCCGGGTCCTTGCCGCCGTCGCCGCTGCCGTCGCCGGGGTCGGCCGGGCCGCCGGAGGCGGTGTCCTTGCCGTCGCCGCTCGGTCCGGCGACCGGCTTCTTGCTACCGCCGTCACCGGCGTTGACCGCCCACACGGTGCCGCCGACGACGAGCAGCGCCGCCACCGCGGCGCCGACGACCAGCGCGGGCCGGCCCTTGAAGGGGTTGCGGGAGCCGCCGGGCGGCGGGGTGCCGGGCGCGCCCGGGAACTGCTGCTGCGGGTAGCCGTATCCGGGCTGCTGTCCGTACGGGCCGGGCTGCTGCGGATAGCCGTACGGTCCCGGCTGCTGGGGCTGCCCGTACGGGCCGGGCGCGGTGGGTGCGCCGTACGGTCCCGGGTGGGCCTGGGGGCCGGGCTGCTGCGGGTAGCCGTATCCGGGCTGCGGGGCCTGGGGCGGCTGGGCGGGGGGCGGGGGCGTGCCCTGGCGCGGGTCCTGGGGAGCGGCGAAACCGCCCTGCGCGGGCGGCGGTTGCGGGGCCCCGAAGCCGCCGCCCGGCGGCGGCTGCTGCGGAGGCTGGTCCTGCGGTGCTCCGAAGCCGCCCTGCGGCGGCTGATTGGGCGGCTGAGCCATCAGCGCGTTCCCCCTAGTTCACTGATTTTCGGCCACGCCCTGAGGTTCGTGACGGACCCGAAGTGATACTCAGATTGTTCTCAGTCGGCCCTTTCTATCACCCACCGCCGACGGCGCACCGGCTCGGATCAGCCCCTGTTCCCAAGGGAGAACCGGCCCGTGATGCCCTCGTTACGCGCCTTCACGCGCCCTTCACGCGGCGCGCGCGACGCCGCCCCACGCCCGGGCTTTTTCGGCCGTGGGCGGGGGCGGACGTGGGACGGAGCCGGAGACGGGCCGGCCGGATGTGTGGCGAACGGGGGCGGGATGTGCCCGGTGAGGGCGGCCGGGATGCGCCGGTGAGGGTGCGCGGGATGCGCCGGTGGGGCCGAGTCCTAGGCGTCCTCGGCCAGTTCGAGCCAGCGCAGTTCCAGCTCCTCGCGCTCGCCCGCCAAGTCGCGCAGTTCGGCGTCGAGTCGGGCGACCTTCTCGAAGTCGGTGGCGTTCTCCGCGATCTGGGTGTGCAGCGTGGACTCCTTGTCGGAGATGCGGTCCAACTGCCGCTCGATCTTCTGGAGTTCCTTCTTCGCGGCACGCTGTTCGGCGGCGCTCTTCTCGGGCGCGGCCGAGGCGGGGCGCGCCGCCGCCGACGGGGCCGCCGACGCGGCCGCGGCGGCCTGCTGCTCCATCCGCTGCCGCCGCTCGAGGTACTCGTCGATGCCGCGCGGCAGCATCCGCAGCGCGCCGTCGCCGAGGAGCGCGTACACGGTGTCGGTGGTGCGCTCGACGAAGAACCGGTCGTGGGAGATGACGATCATCGAGCCGGGCCAGCCGTCGAGGACGTCCTCGAGCTGGGTGAGGGTCTCGATGTCGAGGTCGTTGGTGGGCTCGTCGAGGAAGAGGACGTTCGGCTCGTCCATGAGCAGCCGCAGCAGCTGGAGCCGCCGCCGCTCACCGCCGGACAGGTCGCCCACCGGCGTCCACTGCTTCTCCTTGTTGAAGCCGAAGGTCTCGCACAGCTGCCCGGCGGTCATCTCCCGGCCCTTGCCGAGGTCGACGCGCTCGCGCACCCGCTGCACGGCCTGCAGGACCCGCCACTCGGGGTCGAGCTCCGCGACCTCCTGGGACAGGTACGCCAGCTTCACGGTCCGGCCGACGGCGATCCGCCCGCCCGCCGGCTGCTCCTCGCCCTCGGTGCGGGCCGCCTGGGCCATCGCCCTGAGCAGCGACGTCTTCCCGGCGCCGTTGACGCCGACCAGGCCGATCCGGTCACCGGGGCCGAGATGCCAGGTCACGTGCTTGAGCAGCACCTTCGGCCCGGCCTCCACGGACACGTCTTCCAGGTCGAAGACGGTCTTGCCGAGCCGGGAGGAGGCGAACTTCATCAGCTCGGAGGAGTCCCGCGGCGGCGGCACGTCCCTGATCAGCTCGTTGGCCGCCTCGACGCGGAAGCGGGGCTTGGACGTGCGGGCGGGGGCGCCGCGGCGCAGCCACGCCAGTTCCTTGCGGACGAGGTTCTGCCGCTTGACCTCCTCGCTCGCGGCGATCCGCTCCCGCTCGGCGCGGGCGAAGACGTAGTCGGAGTAGCCGCCCTCGTACTCGTGGACGACCCCGCGCTGCACGTCCCACATGCGGGTGCAGACCTGGTCGAGGAACCAGCGGTCGTGGGTGACGCACACCAGCGCCGAGCGCCGGTCGCGCAGGTGCTGGGCGAGCCAGGCGATGCCCTCGACGTCCAGGTGGTTGGTGGGCTCGTCCAGGACGATCAGGTCCTGCTCGTCGATGAGCAGCTTGGCGAGCGCGATCCGCCGCCGCTCGCCGCCGGACAGCGGCCCGATGACGGTGTCCAGGCCCTTGGGGAAGCCGGGCAGGTCCAGCCCCCCGAACAGTCCGGTCAGAACGTCGCGGATCCGGGCGTTGCCCGCCCACTCGTGGTCGGCGAGGTCACCGATGACCTCGTGCCGCACGGTCGCCGCGGGGTCGAGGGAGTCGTGCTGGGTGAGCACGCCCAGCCGCAGCCCGCCGGAGTGCGTGACGCGCCCCGTGTCGGCCTCCTCCAGCTTGGCCAGCATCCGGATGAGGGTGGTCTTGCCGTCGCCGTTGCGCCCGACGACCCCGATCCGGTCCCCTTCGGACACGCCGAGCGAGACACCGTCGAGCAGGGCACGCGTGCCGTACACCTTGCTGACGTTCTCGACATTGACCAGATTGACGGCCATTTCACTCCTGCCCGGGGGACGCGATCGACCCTCCAGGGTAGTCGGACCGGACGTACGCCGATCGGGTGACACCGCACGGCGGGCCCGCTCCCCCTCCGGGCTCCTCGCGACTTCACCGCCGTAACCGCGGACCGGCCGGCACCGCCCCTACGGCGCTCCGCTCACCACGGTCGCCCCCGGCACCGGGCCCGTCGCGGTGCGGGCCGTGCGGCAGGTGGCCCTCGCGCGGAGGTCATCGGCGATCCGGGCCGCTGTCTCGGCGTCGCGGGCGAGGAAGGCGGTGGTCGGGCCGGAGCCCGAGACCAGGGCGGCCAGGGCGCCCGCGGCGCGGCCCGCCGCCAGGGTGCCGGCCAGCTCGGGGAAGAGGGACAGCGCGGCGGGCTGCAGATCGTTGGAGACGGCCGCGGCCAGCGCGTCCGCGTCGCCCTTGGCCAGCGCGTCGATCAGGTCCTGCGAGGCGACGGGCTCGGGGATGCGCGTGCCCTCGCCGAGCCGGTCGAACTCGCGGAAGACCGCCGGGGTGGACAGCCCGCGGTAGGCCGTCGCGAACACCCAGTGGAAGGTGCCCCCCACCTCCAGCGGCCGGAGCAGCTCGCCGCGCCCGGTGCCCAGCGCGGCCCCGCCCACCAGGCTGAAGGGCACGTCGCTGCCCAGTTCGGCGCAGATGTCGAGCAGTTCCTCGCGGGAGGCGTTCGTCCCCCACAGCGCGTCGCAGGCGACCAGCGCGGCCGCCCCGTCGGCGCTGCCGCCCGCCATGCCGCCGGCGACCGGGATGTCCTTGGCGATGTGCAGGTGCACGTCCGGGCGGCGGCCGTGACGCTCTGCGAGCGCGAGCGCCGCACGGACCGCCAGGTTCGTGCCGTCCAGGGGGACCTGCCCGGCGTCCGGGCCCGCGCAGGTGACCCGCGGCCCGTCCGGCGACACGGTCGCCGTGACCTCGTCGTACAGGCCGACCGCCAGGAAGACGTTCGCCAGGTCGTGGAAGCCGTCGGGCCGGGCGGCACCCACCGCCAGCTGGACGTTGACCTTGGCCGGGACGCGTACCGTCACGCTCACTTACTCGGACCCCTCTTCCGTGGCCGCCGGTGCCGGTTCCGTGGCCGCCGGTGACGGAGCGTTCCCCCGCGACGCGGCCGCCTCCGCGATCCGCGCGAACTCCTCGACGGTCAGCGACTCCCCGCGCGCCTGCGGCGAGACGCCCGCGGCGACGAGCGCCGCCTCGGCGGCCGCAGCGGAACCCGCCCAGCCCGCGAGCGCGGCCCGCAGGGTCTTGCGCCGCTGCGCGAAGGCCGCGTCGACGACGGCGAACACCTGCTTCTTGGTGGCCGTGGTCCTGACCGGCTCGGCCCGCCGGGTGAGGGAGACCAGCCCGCTGTCGACGTTCGGCGCGGGCCAGAAGACGTTGCGGCCGATGGCGCCGGCCCGCTTGACCTCCGCGTACCAGCCGGCCTTGACGGACGGCACGCCGTACACCTTGGAGCCGGGCCCGGCGGCGAGCCGGTCGGCGACCTCCGCCTGCACCATCACGAGGGTGCGCTGGATGCTCGGGAAGGTGTCGAGCATGTGCAGCAGCACGGGCACGGCCACGTTGTACGGCAGGTTCGCCACCAGCGCGGTCGGGGCCGGGCCCGGCAGCGCGGTCACGCGCATCGCGTCCGAGTGGACCAGCGCGAACCGGTCGGCGCGGTCCGGCATGCGGGCGGCGATCGTCGCGGGCAGCGCGGCGGCGAGGACGTCGTCGATCTCGACGGCGGTGACGCGGTCGGCGACCTCCAGCAGCGCGAGGGTGAGGGAGCCGAGCCCCGGCCCGACCTCCACGACGACGTCGTCGGGACGGACGTCGGCGGTGCGGACGATACGGCGGACCGTGTTCGCGTCGATCACGAAGTTCTGGCCGCGCTGCTTGGTCGGACGCACACCGAGGGCCGCCGCCAGCTCGCGGACGTCGGCGGGGCCCAGCAGGGCTTCGGGGGTGGGGCTGCTGCTCACGGAGCAAGGGTACGGGGCTCCCCGCCCGGCTCCCGCACCGCGCTCAGCCGCGCAGCCGCCCCCCGCACTGCGGCCAGGGACTGGTGCCCCGGCGGACGTACAGCTTCTTCGCCCGGTAGGTCTGCTCCTCCGGCGAGGCGTCCTGCGGGCGCCCCTGGCCGCCCAGACTGTGCCAGGTGTGGGTGTCGAACTGGTACAGCCCGCCGTAGGTCCCGGAGGGGTCCACCGCGTGCGCCCGGCCCCCGGACTCGCACTCCGCGAGCCCCCGCCAGTCGAGGTGGTCGGCCCCCCGCACCGACGGGGGATGCGCCCGGGTGCCGACCTTCACCACCTGCGTGCGGGGCTCGCGCAGCACCTCCGAGTCGACGCGCCGGGGCCGCTGGCGCACCCCGTTGACGGTCCGCAGGGCGTACGTCACCCGGCGCACCCCCGGCTGCCCGGCCCGCTCGACGATCTCGGTGCCCCGGAACAGCGTGGGATCGTCGGTGCGCCGTACCGCGAAGGGGATCGGCTCCTCCCGCACCTCGCGCGACCCGGTGATGCGCAGCACGGTGACCGTCTGCCCGTCGCGCGGGAAGCTGTCCGGCGCGACGGAGGTGGCGTCCTGACCCCTCAGGGTGACCCCGGCCGCCTCCACCGCCTCCCGCACGGTGGCCGCGTTGGTGCGGACGGTGCGGGCCCGGCCGTCCGCCATGACCGTGACCGTGCGCTCGGTGCGCACGTCGAGCGCGAGCCCGGCGCGCCCGATGGGGCGGGAGCGCGCGGCCGACAGATAGGCGCCCTCGGCGCGGACGCCGAGCTGCCGGAGCGCCCCGTCCACGGTGTGCGCCGTCGTCCACACCTCGTGCCGTTGTCCGTCGAGGGTGAGCCGCAGCGGCCGCCCGAAGCGCACCGCCACCTCGTCCCCGCCGGCCAGCGCCGCGTCGGCGCCCGGCGCCACCACGTCGTGCGCCCCGATCTCCACGCCCTCCTCGGCGAGCAGCTCGGAGACGTCGTCGGCGAAGGTGTGCAGGGTGCGCGAGCTGCCGTCGACGTCGAGTTCGACGGCCTTGTCCTGGGCGACGAAGGCAGTGGTGCCGCCGGCCAGGAAGGCGACGACCAGCGCCTGCGGCAGCAGCCGCCGCACGTTCGGCTCCGGGCGCTCCACGGGGCGGGCCCTGCGCCGGCGGGCGCCGCGCCGCCCCGTGGTGTCCGGCCGCCGGCCGCCGTCCGGGCCCCGCGTCTCGCACGCCGGAGCGCCGCGGCCCTGCCGGGGCGGCACCGGCTCGGTGATCTCGTACGCGGGCCGGCAGGTGTCCGCCCAGGCAGCCCCGGACAGCCCGTCCGCGACGGTGGTGCCGGCGGCACCGAGCCCGGCGAAGGCGCCGAAGCCGTCGACCACGGTGGGGGCGGCGAGCGGCGTGGAGGGGCCGGGGGCGTCCGCGGTCCGGAAGAACATGTCGCCGCCGTGGCCGCCGTAGCCGCCGTACACCCTGGAGGCCACCGTCTCGGCGCTGTGCACGTCGGGCGGCGGTCCCGGGGCGGGGACCACGCCGGGGCCGTACGTCTCGTACGGCGTCCCGGACGTCTCGCAGGGCACCCCGCACATCTCGTCCGACGTCCCGTACGGCCCGCCCGACGTCCCGAACATCACGTACGACGTCCCGTACGGCCCGCCCGACGTCCCGAACATCACGTACGACGTCCCGTGCGTCTCGTACGTCTCGTACGTCCCGTGCGTCTCGTACGTCTCGTACGGCGAGTTGCCGTTGCTCACACCGACACGCTCCAGAGGGCCGAGGGTCCGAGGGTCCGGATCGGGCACACGCAACCTAGCGGAGCGTTCGTCACTCTCCAAAGCGGCCTGAATACGCAAGGTCACGATCAGTCACGAGACGAACCCGGGTGAGCGCTGTCGGTCGGTTGCGCGTCAGTAGCCGAAGGCGCGGGCCGTGTTCGCCGCCAGGGCCGCCGCCAGCGTGTCCTCTTCGATGCCGCGCACCTCGGCCATCGCCCGCACCGTGACCGGAACGAGATACGGCGCGTTGGGCCGTCCGCGGTACGGCGCCGGGGTCAGGAAGGGCGCGTCCGTCTCCACGAGGACCAGCTCCAGCGGCGCCACGGCGAGGGCGTCCCGCAGGTGCTGGGCGTTCTTGAAGGTGACGTTGCCCGCGAAGGACATGAAGTACCCCGCGCCGGCGCACTCCTCGGCCATCTCCGCGTCCCCCGAGTAGCAGTGGAACACCGTCCGCTCGGGAGCGCCCTCCTCCTTGAGGACGCGCAGCACGTCGGCGTGGGCGTCGCGGTCGTGGATGACCAGGGCCTTGCCGTGCCGCTTGGCGATCTCGATGTGCGCGCGGAAGGAGCGCTCCTGCGCCGCCTTGCCCTCGGGCCCGGTGCGGAAGTAGTCGAGGCCGGTCTCGCCGACGCCCTTGACCTGGGGCAGCGCGGCCAGCCGGTCGATCTCGGCGAGCGCCTCGTCCAGGCCCGCGTCGCCGCCCGGCTCCCGCGCCCCCTGCCGGGACCAGCCTCCCCCAGCCCTAGGGGGCTGGGAGGTGCCCCCAGGATCGCCGTGCACGATGCGCGGAGCCTCGTTCGGGTGCAGGGCGACCGTCGCGTGGACGGCGTCGTACACCGCGGCCGTTTCGGCCGCCCACCGCGACCCGGCGAGGTCGCAGCCGACCTGCACCACCGTGGTCACCCCCACCGACGCCGCCTTGGCCAGTCCCTCCTCGACGGTGCCGGACTGCATGTCGAGGTGGGTGTGGGAGTCGGCGACCGGGATCCGGAGGGGCTCCGGGAGCGGTGGCGCCGCGTTCTTGTCGGCGTTCGAAGGCATGCCCCGATCCTACGAAAGGGGCAGGCCCCGACCGCTCCGGGCGGGCCTCAGCCGGCCTTGCGCTGGAACGGGTGCAGCAGGTCGGACAGGTGCCAGTGATGGCCGTGCCGCTCCCGGTCCGCCGCCTCCTCCCCGGACGGGGACTCCGGCGCGGGCGGCGCGGGGTTCATGACCGGGCCCGCCGGGCGCTGGTTGCGGTGCAGGTGGTACTGCACGGACGACACCTGCCCGGCCCGCATGATCCGTACGACGTGGCCGTCGCAGTTCTGGCAGCTCGGGCGGCTCAGCGGCGACGGGACCACCCGGCCGTCCGCGACGTACAGCACGAAATCGCCGCCCTCGGCGTCCGTGTGGTGCTCAATCTCGTACGACTGCTCCCAGCCGTGTCCGCAGCGCATACAGGCGAACGCGTACGACTCGTTGACGACGGCGGTGGCCCCTTCACGCAGGCCGGTCTGCCCTGAGATCTCACTCATGCCAGCTCCTCTTGTCCGCTGGACAAGCGCCCCCGGCGAGGGGATTCCCCCCGGAATCCCGTCAGGGGCGAGGGACGGGTGCGTCCCTCGTCCCAGTGGACGCCTCCACCAGCGCGAACGCATCAGTCCTGTCGAACGTTGGAGGCGATTTGGCGGACGCTTGCCCCGGGGCACCCGAACGGCGGGTGGTTGCTTTGCCTTGCATGACGCGGCTTTGCCGCCCGATGGGGCACACGCTCACCAGAGATGCTCCCTGCTCAGAGGGGGTGTGACCGCTCTCACACGGGCAGGCCCGGACGTCCCGGTGACCCGCACGCCGCGGCGGCACGCGCTCGTCGCGGCGGAGGCACGCATGCCACGGCGACACGCGCGTCGCGGCGGCACGCGCGTCGCGGTGGCACGCGCGTCGCGGCGGCACGCGCCGCCCGGCACCCCGCCCCGCGGCGGGCGCCACACCCGAGGACGCCTACCCGGGGGGCGCCGCGTCCGGGGGCGCCACACCCGGGGGCCCCACGTCCGCCGGAGCCGGCTCAGCCCGCGTGCTTGGCGGCCACCACCGCGTCGAACACCTCGCGCTTGGGCACGCCCGCCTCCGCCGCGACCGCCGCGATCGCCTCCTTGCGCCGCTCCCCGGCCTCCTCGCGGACCCGCACCCGCCGCACCAGTTCCTCGGCGCCCACCTCCTCGGGCCCCTTCTCGGGCGCCCCCTCCACCACGACCGTGATCTCGCCGCGCACACCCTCGGCCGCCCAGGCGGCCAGTTCCCCGAGCCCCCCGCGCCGTACCTCCTCGTACGTCTTGGTCAGCTCCCGGCACACCGCGGCCCGCCGGTCGGCGCCGAACACCTCGGCCATCGCCGCGAGGGTGTCGTCGAGCCGGTGCGGAGCCTCGAAGTAGACCAGCGTGCGCCGCTCGTCGGCGACCTCCCGCAGCCGGGACAGCCGCTCGCCGGCCTTGCGCGGCAGGAACCCCTCGAAGCAGAACCGGTCGACCGGCAGCCCCGACAGCGCCAGCGCGGTCAGCACGGCGGACGGTCCGGGCACCGCGGTGACCCTGACGCCCCGCTCGACGGCCGCCGCGACCAGCCGGTACCCGGGGTCGGACACGGACGGCATACCCGCGTCCGTCACCAGCAGCACCCGCGCGCCGCCGGCCAGCTCCTCGACCAGTTCGGGCGTACGGGCGGACTCATTGCCCTCGAAGTACGACACCACCCGCCCCTTGGGCTGCACGCCGAGCGCCTGGGTCAGCCGCCGCAGCCGCCGGGTGTCCTCGGCGGCGACCACGTCGGCGCCGGCCAGCTCCTCGGCGAGCCGGGGCGGCGCGTCCTGAAGGTCGCCGATGGGGGTGCCCGCCAAAACAAGGGTTCCAGTCACGCCCCCCATCCTCTCAAGGGCGCAGGCCCGGGAGCGCCGCCTCCCTCCCGGCCGCCGCGACGGCCGCCCCGTAACCGCGAGGGCCGCCCCGGTCACCGCCACGGCCCCCCGTGAGGGCCGGTCCCGCCACCCTCGCGAAGGCGGCGTCGCGGCCGGAACCGCCCATGCGCGGGACTCACACAGAACCGTTCCCTACGATGGCGCGGTGACCAGTACCGCGTCCTCCACGGACACCCGGCAGGGACCGGCCCCGCACGACCGGCGGCCCTTGTGGCAGCAGCGGCTGCGCCGCTTCGGCTGGCCGGCGGGGCCCACCGGCGACGTCGGCGGTGTCACCGACCGTCTGGTGCCGCCGTACGCGCAGCCGAGCCCGAGACTGTGGGCCGCCCTCAACATCCCGGGGACGCTCGCCGAACGCCTGACCCGCTGGTCGGGCTGGGGCGGCCCGCTGCTGGTGACGCTGCTGGCCGGCGTGCTGCGCTTCTGGAACCTGGGCAGCCCGAAGGCGGTGATATTCGACGAGACGTACTACGCCAAGGACGCGTGGGCGATCGTCCACCGCGGCTTCGAGGTCAACTGGGACAAGAACGCCAACGACCTGGTCCTCAAGGTGGGCAGTCACATCGGCGTCCCCACCGACGCGGCCTACGTCGTGCACCCGCCGATCGGCAAGTACGTGATCGGCCTGGGCGAACTGGTCTTCGGCTTCGACCCGTACGGCTGGCGCTTCATGACCGCGCTGCTCGGCACGCTGTCCGTGCTGATGCTGTGCCGCATCGGGCGCCGACTGTTCCGCTCCACCTTCCTCGGCTGCCTGGCGGGTGCGCTGATGGCGGTGGACGGCCTGCACTTCGTGATGAGCCGCACCTCGCTGCTCGACGGCGTGCTGATGTTCTTCGTACTGGCCGCGTTCGGCTGCCTGCTGATCGACCGGGACCGGGCCCGCGCGCGGCTCGCCGCCGCCCTCCCGGCCGACGCCGACGGCCGGATCCGGCCCGACGCGCACGCGGCGGAGCACACCCGGCTGGGGTGGCGACCCTGGCGCTGGGCCACGGGCCTGCTGCTGGGCCTGGCGATCGGCACCAAGTGGAACGGCCTGTACATCCTGGCCGCCTTCTGCGTGATGGCGGTGCTGTGGGACGTCGGCTCCCGCCGGGTGGCCGGGGCCCGGCGCCCGTACGCGACGGTCCTGAAGCGGGACACCGGCATCACGTTCCTGGCGACGGTCCCGGTGGCGATCGCCGTCTACCTGGTCTCGTGGACCGGCTGGATCCTCTCCCCCACCGACGGCACCGGCGGCTACTTCCGCAACTGGGCCGCGACCGACGGCAAGGGCGGCAACTGGACCTTCCTGCCGGACTGGCTGCGCAGCCTGTGGCACTACGAGCACGAGGTCTACAAGTTCCACGTCGGCCTGTCCTCGCCGCACACCTACCAGTCCAACCCCTGGAGCTGGCTCGTCGACGGCCGCCCGGTGTCGTACTTCTACGAGTCGCCCTCCCCCGGCGCGGACGGCTGCCCGGCGGACGCCGGCGAGAAGTGCGCCCGCGAGGTGCTCGCCCTCGGCACACCGGTGCTGTGGTGGGTGGCGTGCGTCGCCCTCCTGTACGTGCTGTGGCGCTGGTTCTTCCGCCGCGACTGGCGCGCGGGTGCCATCGCCTGCGGCGTCGCGGCCGGCTACCTGCCCTGGTTCCTGTACCAGGAGCGCACGATCTTCTACTTCTACGCCGTGGTCTTCGTGCCCTTCCTCTGCCTGGCGGTAGCCATGCTGATCGGCGCGCTCGTCGGCCCGCCCGGCTCCACCGACACCCGCCGCGTCACCGGCGCCACCGCCGCGGGCGTCCTGGTCCTCCTGATCGCCTGGAACTTCATCTACTTCTGGCCCCTCTACACCGGCACCGCCATCCCGATCGACCAGTGGCGGTCGCGGATGTGGCTGGACACCTGGGTGTAGCTGGGCAAACATGCCGGGAGGGCGCGCCCGATGGCCGCGCCCTCCCGGTCGTTGTTGGTCGTCAGTGGTTGCCGCTGGCCACCCTCGGACGGCCCAGGGACGGCCCAGTGACCCTCACAGGCAACTGCCCGTACCCGGCTGCGGCTCCGTGCGATGATCAGGCCCGCGTGACGGGACACGCGAATGGAGGGGTGGGGCATGGACTGGCTCCTGGTTGGTGCGGCTGCGGTGGGCATTGGCCTGTTGGCTGTGGGCGGCGCCCTGGCGTTGGCCACCGGTTGGCTGGCGCCGTGGCTGCGAGGCCGCGTAGTGCGGTCGGACCTATGGGGGTATGGGACGGTGTCGCTGGCCACGAGCCTGGCGACGATCATGTCCTTTAAGGTGGCAGTGGATTCGGAGATCGTGCTGGATACGCTCTTCGTCCTCGCCATGGCGTTGCTCATCCTGGGCGGCCTGCTTCAGAGGCGCTCGCTGCGTCGCGCCGCAGGCCAGTAACCGTCAGCCTTTCGGCCGTTCTGCTTCGTCGGACGACTTCTGACCTTCCTCAGCTGTGCTTCGCTGGTCGGCGCCTGCGTCGGTACCCGGAGCACCGTCTCTGAGCAGGGGAGGAGCCGTCGTCGGCTGTTGTCATCTGTCATCGTTGAGCACCCCCGCACGGCCCAGAGACGGCCCGGGCGGGGGTGTCGCGGTGCGCCCCTCGATGCGAACTATGGGCGCGGCGGTCACTGAGGTCTGCTGGGCACGCCGTCCGGTCGTCTGGGGCTGGTGTCAGTTGGTCACGGGTCCGGTGGTTGCTGTACTTCACTGCTGTACGGCAACAGCGGCGGCCTCATGCGTCGAGGTCACCCGCATGGGTACACGCGGTGCGGATCATGGAGGGCGATGGATGTCCCAATGATCACGAGAGTCAACCCCAACTGCCCTTTCAGGGCCGCACGTGCACGTTGCTTCGCCGCCGGCTGCAGCAGGGGTATCCGGCAAGCAAGTACGGACGAAACCACGCCGATGATGACCAAGGCCATGCCCGCGATCAGCCTGAATGGGTCGAACACTTCCCGGGAGGTTTCCGGCAACTCGCCGGGAGCGATACAGCCGGTGCTAAACGCCATAATGAGCAAGCCCGGGTACGCCAGAGCGACGGCGATGCAGACCGCCTCCACCGCCACAAACGCCAGGCCCGACTTCCAGGCCGGCTTTGCCTTCACGCCCTCTGACAATGTCCACCCCTCTCGACCTGCACCTACTGAGGTGCGCACGAGTGTGGCACGACCTTCCTGCTCCAGCGGATCAAGGTCGGGCTGGGTACACCACCCTCCCCCCAGCCCGCCCGCCGCGCCGCCGAGGCTCTGCAAGCTACGCGGTCAACGGAGCCTCAACGACCGAGGCAAGCAGGCGGTTTCGTAAGTCGGCGGAGGACCCGAGGCCTAGCCGGGGACTTGACCCTGTGGCCGCATCTTTATCAGGTCGATCACAGTGCACCTGGAAGCTGGGGTGATCCCTGCCCGGCAACGGCCTGCCGACCGCTGTAGGACGCGCTCGACCGGGCCCGTCCGCCGTTGTTGGTGTCAGTCGCTGGTGTCAGGAAACTGCGGTGGGTTGACATGAGCCCGCATGACAACAGCAGTGCGCCAACCGCGTAGATCGAACGCGGCCCACGCGGCAGGCTGGCACCTCATACCGTCGCCCCTACCCTTAAACCAGCCTGATTTCTCACAGACCAAATACGAACCACATCAGCGCGAGACACAGAAACCCAATGACGATCCATATCGCGATCTTCCACGAGTAAATCCTGTGCTTCGCAGGGTCGAACGACGACATGTTCTTGCGGTCGTACCAGGCAGTATTCGCAAGCCCAACGCAGAAAAAAGCGGCGAGCAAGAGCACCGTACCGATACACCAAAACAGAATTCTCACTATTACTCCGATCTTTTCTGGGATGGAAATTCCTGTCGAAGAACTCAGTTGCTGGCAACCCGATGAGACGCGATCATCCCACTCGCCCCCGCCCACCACTCACCCCGGCTCCCATCCCGTCCGCCGCTGGACGCCCTGGACCGCGCCCGCTCGGCTCTGCCTGGGTCGACGGTGGACGGGATGGGAGCACCCCGCGCACGCCACTACGGGCCCGCAGTCGGGAACGGCGCCTCCTCCATCTCTTCACCGGCCCGCCGGTGCACGAGATCGCGTCGGTGAGGTCGAAGAGCGCGTCGGCCCGGCCGCAGAGGCCGTCGACCGAGGTCGCTCAACTCCGAAAAATGGCAAAAAAGTGATCATAAGTCAGATGATCTTGGGCGTAGGGTCGGGTCGCGTAGGGCAGGGCTGCCGATGGCCCTCCTTCCTTTCACCCCCCACAAGAAGGAGCCGCGCTCATGAAGCGCCGAACGATAACCGCTCTGGGAGCGGTCGGATTCACTGCGACCGTTCTGATATCGACCCCCGCCGTCGCCACGGAATCGCCCCAGCCGGGAAGTTTCAAGATTTCCGCTGCCGGCGGCGCGAGCTGCATCGCGACGCCGCAGAACCCCCACCGGTCCTCCGGGCAGCCCGACGGGCGAATCCTGTTCAAGACCCGCGTCACCTGCCAGAGCACCTACCCGTCGGTCACCGTGCACATCAATGGCAGGCTGGAATTGGGTCCCCGCATGGGGCCAAGGCCGGTCATGGCGACTTCCAGCCAGACCCAGGTGATCAAGAGCGGGAAGACCGCGACCTTCTACACGCCGCTCGAAGGCGGAAAGCAGGTGCGCAAGGCGGGCAGCTACACGGGGGTCATCAACGGCCAGATCACCGCCCCGACACCGGGCAACATCGACACCGGCATCAGCCAGACGGTCTACGTGAAGTAGCCCTCCGGGGAAGGGGAGTCGCCGTCGCCCGGGTTCTAGGATGAAGCCATGAACATTCGTCCAGTGGACCCCAGGGATATGACGTGGGAGCAGGACCATGCCGTCTACCGCGTATATTTCTGGGACACGGCCAAGAATCACTCGCATGAATTTGAGGTGACAGAGGCCGATATTGACGAGGTGCTGGACTGGACGCGTGGCGAAGCAAAGTCGCGTGGATGGTCGTACACGGTCTACGTGAAGGTCAGCGACGAGGGGCAGCCCGGCCTCACGCGACTCTGTGGCGTGGCAGGCGATCCCTTCGCAGTGTGATGCGACACGAGACGTCACGCATCCGGGCGTAAGCCTCCATGTTTCACTCCTCTTCTATTGCGCCTGACCCGCACTCGGCTGACCCGCACGGCCCGGTGAGCCGTGCGGGTCAGCCGAGTTCGGCAACATCCGAAAACAGCCCTCACAGAAGCCCCTCCCGCCACTTACAGTGCGGGGGAGAAACGGGGAGGGAGCGCTTCCATGCGCAAGGGGGTCAAGGCGGCGATCGTCGGCGGGGTGGTCGTCGTGCTGGTGGGCGGGGCCGGGTACGGGGCGTTCAACGTGGTGTCCGCGCTCAGCGGTAGCGGGCCCGCGCCCGTGCGGACCGGGCCGCCGAGCGGGGACGAGGTGAAGGACACCTCGGCGAAGTTCTTCGCGGCCTGGGAGAAGAAGCGGGCGGCGACCGCGGCGTCGTACACGAACTTCCCCGACGCGGCCGAGCGGTTGCTGTCGGCCTACGGGCGGGACGCGCACATCACGGACGTCAGGGTCACGCCCGGCGCGGCCGCCGGCACCACCGTGCCCTTCTCCGTACGGGCCACCGTGTCCTACGGCGGCAGGTCCGAGCCGCTCGCCTACCGCAGCCGGCTGACCGTGGTGCGCGGTACCAGCACCCACCGCCCGCTGGTCGACTGGCAGCCGTCCGTCGTGCATCCCGCGCTGAAGAAGGGCGACACGCTCGTCACGGGCGAGTCGGCCGCCCCGCCGATCGAGGCGGTAGACCGCGACGGCAGGGTGCTGACGAAGGACAAGTACCCCTCTCTCGGGCCGATTCTGGACGAACTGCGCGCCAAGTACGGGGACAAGGCAGGGGGCAGGCCCGCCGTCGAGCTGAGCATCCGGCACGAGAGCGGCGCAAGCGCCGACGCCGCCGAGACCCCGCTGGTCTCCCTCGCCAAGGGCCGCCCGGGCAGGCTGCGCACGACGCTCCGCGCGAGTGCGCAGGCGGCGGCCGAGCGGGCGGTGCAGCGGTACGCCGAGTCGTCGGTGGTCGCGGTGAAACCCTCCACCGGCGAGGTGCTCGCGGTGGCCAACCACCGCGCCGACGGCTGGAACGCGGCCTTCCTCGGCCGCCTCGCCCCGGGCTCCACCATGAAGATCGTCAGTGCCGCGACCCTCATCGACACGGGACTCACGACGGCGAGCGGCGCCGCGCCCTGCCCGCCCGAGGCGATGTGGGAGGGCCAGACCTTCCACAACCTCAAGGACATGGCTCCGAACCCCCGGTCGACGCTCTCGGAGAGCTTCGCCCGCTCCTGCAACACCGCCTTCATCAAGTTCGCGGACTCGCTCAAGGTGGAGTCGCTCAACGAGGAGGCGGAGCGGCGCTTCGGGCTCGGACGGGACGACTGGAAGACCGGCATCCCGTCCTTCGACGGCTCGGTCCCGGCCTCCGGCGGCCCGGACAAGGCGGCCAACCTCATCGGCCAGGGGCAGGTGCAGATGAGCCCCCTGAACATGGCGTCGGTGACGGCGACCGCGATGACGGGCGCGTTCCGGCAGCCCGTCATCGTCCCGCAGGACCTCGACGACCGTGAACTCGCCCGGGCCCAGGGCCTGTCGGCGGGCACGGTCGCCCAGCTGCGGCAGATGATGAACCGCACCGCCACCAGCGGCACCGCGGCCGTCGCGATGTCCGGGCTGACCGGGAGCATCGGCGCGAAGACCGGGTCCGCCGAGGTCGACGGGCAGGCGAAGTCCAACAGCTGGTTCACCGGCTACCGGAACGACGTGGCCGCCGCCGCGATGACCCAGGAGGGCGGGCACGGCGGCGACGCGGCGGGCCCGATCGTGGCGGCCGTCCTGCGCGCGGGCCGCTGAGGCGGCCTGGCCCCCGGCGGCGGGACCCCGCGCGCCCACCGTCCCGTGCCCCCGGGCTAATGTCGCAGGTCTGCTACGGACAGGTGTCCGAAGTCACGCACACAGAACGGGCCCCTAGGGTAGGAGCCGTCGTTGGGGTGCGTGAGGGTGGCGGGGGCCCTGGGGAATCGTGAAGGACGGAAGGCAGTGGGCAAGAGAAGGCGCGTCGCCGAGCAGCGGAGAACGAATCCGGCGGTACTCGGTGGAGTGATCGCCGTGGTCGCCGTGGGCGGCGCGGGCTTCGGCGCGTACGCGCTGTGGGGTGGCGGACCGGCGCCCGACGACGGCAAGGGGACCCAGTCCGCGCCGCGGCACCACGACACGGTGAAGACCGGCCCGCTGACGGCGGCCGAGGTGCGGACCACCGCCGAGCGCTTCCTGACGGCGTGGCAGCAGGGCAGGCCCGCCGGGGCGGCGGCCGCCACGAACGACTCCGCCGCGGCCACCGCCCTGCTCACCGGCTACACCCGGGACGCCCACCTGGAGCAGGTCACCCTGACCGCGGGCACCGGCACCGGCACCGACGGCAAGGTCCCGTTCTCCGTGCGGGCGACCGTGGCGTACAAGGGGCTGACCAAGCCGCTGGCGTACGACAGCGCGCTCACCGTCGTCCGGCGCGCCACCGACGGGAAGCCGGTGGTCGACTGGCACGCCTCCGTCGTCCACCCCGACCTGAAGGACGGCGACACCCTGGTGACGGGCGCCTCCGGCACTCCGCCGGTGAAGGCGCTGGACCGCGACGGCGACGAGCTGACCACGGCCGACTACCCGTCGCTGGGCACCGTGCTGGACGGGCTGCGCGAGAAGTACGGCAAGACGGCGGGCGGCAAGGCCGGCGTCGAACTGCGGGTGATCCGCGGCAAGGCGTCGCAGAAGGCCGAGCTCTCCGACAAGACGCTGGTGGAGCTGAGCAAGGGCACACCGGGCACGGTGCGGACGACGCTGAGCCCGACCCTCCAGGCGGTCGCCGAGAAGCAGGTGGCCAAGCGGCAGCGGGCGTCGGTGGTCGTGGTGCGGCCGTCGACCGGCGAGATCCTGGCGGTGGCGAACACCGACCACGGCTTCAACACGGCGTTCCAGGGTTCCCTCGCCCCCGGCTCCACGATGAAGGTCATCACCTCCTCGCTGCTGATCGACAAGCACCTCGCCTCGGCCGACAAGCAGCACCCGTGCCCGAAGACCTTCACCTACGGCGGGTGGAAGTTCCACAACGACAACGACTTCGAGATCAAGAACGGCACGTTCAAGGCGAGCTTCGCCCGCTCCTGCAACACGGCCTTCATCAGCCAGGCCCCGAAGCTCGGGAACGCCGACCTGACCCGGCAGGCCCAGCAGGTCTTCGGCCTGTCGATGAACAACTGGGCGATCGGTGTGCCGTCCTTCGACGGCGCGGTGCCGGTGCAGAGCGCGGCCCAGATGGCGGCCTCGCTGATCGGCCAGGGCGGGGTGCGGATGAACCCGCTGAACATGGCGTCGGTGGCCGCGACGGTCAAGGCGGGCAGCTTCCACCAGCCGTATCTGGTGTCCCCGAAGACCGACGGCCGCACGCTCGCCACGGCCTCCCGCACGCTGTCCGCGTCCACGCTGTCCCAGCTGCGGGAGCTGATGAAGTTCACCGCGGACTACGGCACGGCCGCCGAGGCCATGTCCGGTCTCGGCCCGGACTACGGCGCGAAGACCGGCTCGGCGGAGGTCGACAGCCAGAAGAAGCCGAACGGCTGGTTCACCGCCTACCGCGGCGACCTCGCGGCCGCCGGCGTGGTGCAGCGGGGCGGCCACGGCGGCGACACGGCGGGCCCTATCGTGGCGACCCTGCTGAAGACGGGGAGCTGAGCCCCGCCCGCGACGTCACCGGTGTCCGACGGCCTTCGCGAAGTCACCGGTGTCCGGTGATCTCCGCGACGTCACCGGTGTCCGACGGGCTCCGCGACGGGCTCCGCGGCGGCCCGGTAGGTCCGCTGCAGGAAGCGGATCAGCGTCTTGGTCTCGAACTGGACCACCGCGACGCCTCCGGCGGAGTGGAATTCGATGACGGCCTGCACCCGGCCGCAGGGCCACACCCGGACGGCGCCGGTGCCGGTCGGGGCGCGCAGGCCCTTCTCCAGCAGCGACCGGGGGAACGCCCACTCGTGGGGGCCGGGAAGGCCGATCCGCACCACACGCGGGTCGGACTCGGGGTCGTAGCGCAGGACGACCGGTACGGCAGCGTTGTCATCCCGCAGGTCGTGGTCCGTGACTATGTGAGCTCGTGCGTACTGTTCGACTACCGACATCGGACGACCCCTCACGCTGGGTGACCTATCCGAAAGCTGACATTCCGCTTTCCCTCCAGCCTCGCACATTTTCGCGAGGGCGCCCGTCGAGCGCCCGGCCTCCCCCACCCCTCGCGCGGCCTCCCGTCCGGCACGCACGACCTTCTCGCTCTTGCAAGGTGTTCGCAACAAGCCTCTATCATCGAACCGTGCATGTGCCTGACGGATTCATCGACGCCCCCTTGTCCGCAGCCACCGGAGCCGTCGCCGCGGGTGCCCTCGCGGTCAGTCTCCGCGGGGCCCGCCGGGAACTCGACGAGCGGACCGCGCCCCTGGCCGGCCTGGTCGCGGCCTTCATCTTCGCCGTGCAGATGCTGAACTTCCCCGTGGCGGCCGGGACCAGCGGCCACCTCCTGGGCGGGGCGCTCGCCGCGATACTCGTCGGCCCCTTCACCGGGGTCCTGTGCGTCTCCGTCGTCCTGCTGATGCAGGGCATCCTCTTCGCCGACGGCGGGCTGACCGCGCTCGGCGTCAACATCACCGACATGGCGCTCGTCACGACGGTCGTCGGGTACGCCGTCTTCCGCGGCCTGGTGAAGGTGCTGCCGCGCGGGCGCCGCTCGGTCACCGTCGCCTCCTTCGCCGCCGCCCTGCTCTCCGTCCCGGCCGCCGCCGTCGCCTTCACCCTGATCTACGCGCTCGGCGGCACCACCGACGTCGCCATCGGCAAGGTCGCCACCGCCATGATCG
This sequence comes from Streptomyces sp. NPDC086766, assembly GCF_044746005.1. Taxonomy (NCBI): domain Bacteria; kingdom Bacillati; phylum Actinomycetota; class Actinomycetes; order Kitasatosporales; family Streptomycetaceae; genus Streptomyces; species Streptomyces sp. NPDC086766. The sequence goes on from NZ_JBIVBI010000013.1 coordinate 188,381, forward strand.
GCGTCCACGTCCTCATCGGCCTCGGCGAGGCCGCGATCACCGCGCTGACCGTCGGCGCCGTCATCGCCGTACGGCCGGACCTCGTGTACGGCGCGCGGGGGCTGCGGCAGCGGCTGAAGCTGCGGGTGAACGGCGAACTGGTCGACGCACCGCCCGCCGGCCCGGTTCCCGCCACGCGCTCGCACCGCAAGGTGTGGCTCACCGGCCTGGTCGCCTCCCTGGTCCTGGCCGGCTTCGTCAGCTTCTACGCCTCCGCCAGCCCGGACGGGCTGATGAAGGTCGCCCACGACCAGGGCATCGACCGGCAGACCCGGCGGCACGCCTCCGACGGCTCCCCGCTCGCCGGCTACGGCGTCAGGGACGTCTCCGACGGCCGCCTGTCCGGCGGTCTCGCGGGTGTGATCGGCGTCGGCGCCACCGTCGTCGCGGGCAGCACGGTGTTCTGGGCCGTGCGCAGGCGCCGTGGCGCCGCCGAGTCCGCCGCTTCCTCCTCGCGGGGCGTCTGACATGGGGGCGGGACACGCGCACAAGCTCTACCGGCACGGGCACTCGCCCGTGCACGGCCTGCCGCCGCACACCAAGCTCGCCGCGGCCTTCGCCTTCGTGGTCGTGGTCGTCTCGACCCCGCGCGAGGCGATGTGGGCCTTCGCCCTGTACGCCGTCCTGCTGGGCCTGGTCGCCCAGGCGGCCCGGGTGCCGGCCGGCTTCCTGCTGCGGCGGCTGCTGATCGAGGTGCCGTTCGTGGCGTTCGCCGTGCTCATGCCGTTCGTGGCGGAGGGCGAGCGGGTGCACGTCCTCGGGCTGTCGCTGAGCGTGCACGGCCTGTGGGGCGCCTGGAACGTGCTGGCCAAGGGCACCCTCGGCGTCGCCGCCTCGGTCCTGCTCGCCGCCACCACCGAACTGCGCGAACTCCTCCTCGGCCTGCAGCGCCTCAGGCTGCCACCGCTGCTGGTGCAGATCGCCTCCTTCATGATCCGCTACGGCGACGTCATCACCGACGAGATGCGGCGGATGCGGATCGCCCGGGAGTCGCGCGGCTTCGAGGCGCGCGGGATCCGGCACTGGGGCGTGCTCGCGAAGTCGGCGGGCGCGCTGTTCATCCGCTCCTACGAACGCGGCGAGCGGGTGCACCTGGCGATGGTCAGCCGCGGCTACGCCGGCGCCATGCCGGTGATCGACGAGGTGACCGCCTCCCGGGCGCAGTGGTCGTACGCCCTCGCCCTCCCCTTCGCCGCCCTCGTCGTCTGTCTGCTGGGATGGATCCTGTGACTGCCGCTTCCCCCGCCTCCCTCGAGGTCTCCGGCCTCGCCTTCGCCTACCCCGACGGCCACCAGGCCCTGTTCGGCGTGGACTTCCGCATCGCGCGCGGGGAGCGGGTCGCCCTGCTCGGCCCGAACGGCGCCGGCAAGACCACCCTCGTGCTGCACCTCAACGGCATCCTGAGCGGCGGGACCGGCACCGTCACGGTGGCCGGACTGCCCGTCGGGCGCGCGCACATGGCCGAGATCCGGCAGAAGGTCGGCATCGTCTTCCAGGACCCGGACGACCAGCTGTTCATGCCGACCGTGCGGGAGGACGTGGCGTTCGGCCCGGCGGCGGCCGGGCTGAAGGGGGCGGCACTGGAGGAGCGGGTGCGCACCGCGCTGGAGCGGGTCGGCATGGCGGACTTCGCCGAACGCCCGCCGCACCACCTCTCGTTCGGCCAGCGCCGCCGGGTGGCGGTGGCGACCGTGCTCGCCATGGAGCCGGAGATCCTGGTGCTGGACGAGCCGTCGTCCAACCTCGACCCGGCCTCGCGCCGCGAACTGGCCGACATCCTGCGCTCGCTGGACGTGACGGTGCTCATGGTCACCCACGACCTGCCGTACGCGCTGGAGTTGTGCCCGCGCTCGCTGATCCTCAGCGACGGCGTGATCGCCGCGGACGGCCCGACCGGCGAACTCCTCTCCGACGAGGCGCTGATGGGAGCCCATCGGCTGGAGCTGCCCTTCGGATTCGACCCGCGCTCCGTGACAATGGGCGCGTGACGAACCGGGACGAGAACCAGGGGGCGGCCGGGTCGCTGCTCCTGGACCACCAGCTGTGCTTCGCGCTGTACGCGGCCCAGCGCGCGGTGACGGCCGCGTACCGGCCGCTCCTAGACGAGCTGGGGCTCACCTATCCCCAGTACCTGGTGCTGCTGGTGCTCTGGGAGCGCGGCGAGACGACGGTGAAGGAACTGACCGCGGCCCTGCGTCTCGACTACGGCACGGTGTCCCCGCTGCTGAAGCGGCTGGAGGCGGCGGGCCTGGTGCGCCGGGAGCGCTCGGCGCGCGACGAGCGGTCGGTGCTGGTCGCGGTCACCGGGCGCGGCGAGGAGCTGCGGGAGCGGGCGGCGCGGGTCCCGGGCGCCATGCTGGCGGCGGCGGAGCTGGACGCGGCGGAGGCCGAGCGGCTGCGCGAGGAGCTGTGGCGGCTCGCACGGCGCGCCGACCGGGCGGCGGACCGGGTTCGCTGACCGGGGCGGGGGCCTGCTGACCGGTCTGCTGACGCGGGGGGGGGGCCGGCTGACCGGGACGGGCCGCCGGGGCCGCCGCGCACCGGGGCCGGGAAACCGGGTCACCGGCCGGGTCGGCAACATCGATGTAACGATCGTGCCCGGCGGGCGCCACACAGGAATCGCAGGCTGGACGACCGTGTTGCACTCGATGTCGTAGGCGAGGCACAGGGAGGGACGCGGGCGTGGACGTGCACGGCACAGTGGCCGAGGGCTTCGAGCCGGTCGGGGAGGCGTTCGCGGCGAACTTCGACCGGCTGGGCGACCGGGGCGCGGCGGTGGCCGTGTACCGGGACGGGCACAAGGTCGTCGACCTGTGGGGCGGCACGAAGGACGTCGACGGCCCGGCTCCCTGGGAGCGGGGCACCGCCCAGATCGTGCGCTCGGCGACCAAGGGCGTCGCCGCCGCCGTACTCCTGCTGCTGCACCAGCGCGGGGAGCTGGACCTGGACGCGCCGGTGGGGGCGTACTGGCCCGAGTACAAGACGGCCGGCAAGGAGCGCACCCGCGTCCGCGACCTGCTCGCGCACCGCGCCGGGGTGCCGGTGCTGGAACGCCCGCTGACCCCGGAGCAGGCCGCCGATTCGGTGCTCGGCGCCGCCGCCGTGGCGGCGCAGCCCCCGGTGTGGGAGCCGGGCACGGACCACGGCTACCACGCGCAGACGTACAGCTGGCTGACGGGCGAGCTGGTCCTGCGGGTGACCGGCCGCCCGATCGGCGAGTGGATCGCGCGCGAGATGGCGGAGCCGGCCGGGGCGGACCTGTGGGTCGGCCTGCCGGAGCGCGAGACCGGGCGCGCGGGCCGGGTGGGGCAGACCGAGGCCCCTCGGTCCGCGGGCGCGCTGCGGACCCGCCCCAAGCGGTCGGTGGCCGAGGCGTACGCCGACCCCGGCTCGCTGACCCGGCGCGCGTTCGCGGCGATCAGCCCCCTGCCGGACGAGAACGACCCCGACTACCGTGCCGCCGCGCTGCCCGCCTCCAACGGCATCGCCACCGCCGACGGCCTGGCGCGCTTCTACGCCGCGCTGATCGGCGAAGTGGACGGCGGACGGCGCCTGTTCACCCCCGCGACCATGGAACTCGCCCGCGCGGAGCACTCCTTCGGGCCGGACCGCGTGCTCGTGGTGAACACGCGGTTCGGCCTCGGGTACATGCTGCACGGCAGCGCCTCCCCCCTCCTCGGACCGGGTTCCTTCGGCCACCCGGGCCGGGGCGGCGCTCTCGGCTTCGCCGACCCGGAGTCGGGCATCGCCTTCGGCTACGTCACCAACGGCTTCCGCACCAGCGTGACGGCGGACCCGAGGGCGCAGGCGCTGATCGGGGCGGTACGGGCGTCCCTGACGTCCCTGGCGTAGGGCCTGCCCGGACCGGTCAGACGTGGATCGGGTGCGAGGTGTGCCCGGACGCCTGGTCGATCTCCCCGTGCGCCTTGGTCAGCAGTTCCATGGCGATGTCGTTGAGGGCGCGGGCTCCGGCGATCTCCTCGCCGACCCGCGGCTGATTCGTGTCGGTGTAGTGCCGGCTGGCCCGCCCGTGGCCCCGTACCTCGGAACCGTCGGGCAGGCGCACGAGCGCCGCCGCCCGCGTGTGCGTCTCGTCCTCCTCGAACTCCAGCTCGACATGCCATCCCACAGTGGTGTGCATCATGACGGTCACCTCCGGAACATCTGCTTCCAGAGTGCCCCTCGCACGCCGGCCGCGCACCCAAGAGGACGGGCCGGAGTCCGCCCGGTCAGCCCGTGTGCAGCATCAGGCCGATGCCGACGACCAGCAGCCCCGCCGCCGCGATGCGCGGCGCCCCGAAACGCTCCTTGAAGAACACCGCCCCGATCGCCGCGCCGACGAGGATCGAGGACTCCCGCAGCGCCGCGATCGGCGCGAGTTCCGCCTTCGTCTGCGCCCACAGCACCAGCGCGTAGGCCGCCACGGACAGCACGGCGCCGAGCAGCCCCACGGCGGCGAACGGCCGCAGCAGAGCGGCCGTCCGCCCGCGCCACCGCCACGCCGCGTACCCCGGGATCACGACCCCCTGGATCGCCATCAGCCACGCGATGTATCCCAGGGGCGACCCCGAGGCCCGTACCCCGAGCCCGTCGACGACCGTGTAGGCCGCGATGGTCAGACCCGTCGCGAGCGCCGCCCCGATCGCAGCCCAGTGCGGCCGGTGCCCGCGCAGCCCCCACAGGGCGACGCCGGTCAGCCCGGCGCAGGACACCGCGATGCCGGTCGCCGCCCAGCCGTCGGGCACCTCGTGCGCGAAGACGGCCGCGAGCGCGGTGACCACCAGCGGGGCGGAGCCGCGCGCGAGGGGGTAGACCTGCCCGAAGTCGCCCAGCCGGAACGACGTCATCAGCAGGGCGTAGTAGACGACGTGGATGGCCGCCGAGCAGAACAGGTACGGCCACGCCGGGGCCGCCGGCAGCGCGGCGAACGGCGTCAGGGCCAGCCCGATCAGCACGCCCCCGCCCGCGATCAGCGTGAAGCCGACGAGCTTGTCGGTGATGCGGTGGGCGATCGCGTTCCAGCCGGCGTGGGTGACGGCGGCCAGCAGGACGGCCGCGGTGACGACGGGCGTCACGAGGTGCGCTCGCGCACGTCCACCAGGGTGCCGCCGGCCTGGGCGACCAGCTCCTTCGGGGCCATGGGGAAGACGGCGTGGGACGTGCCGGCGGCGGCCCACACGACGTCGTGCTCCAGCAGCGAGCGGTCGGCGAGCACCCGGGTCCGCGTGCGGTGCCCGAAGGGCGGGACGCCGCCGATGGCGTACCCCGTCGTCTCGCGGACGACGTCCGCCCGCGCCCGGGTCACCCGCTCGGCGCCGAGTTCCCGCCGCACCCGTTCGACGTCCACGCGAGAGGCGCCGTCCATGAGGACCAGCACGGGCACGGAGTCCGCGGCGAAGATCAGCGACTTGCAGATCCGGCTCAACTCGCAGCCGATCGCGGCGGCGGCCTCGGCGGCGGTCCGCGCCCCGTCCGGGAACCGCCGGACCTCGTCGATCAGGTCCGCCAGTCCCCGCTCCCGCAGGGCCTCGGCGAAACGCGGGTGGGCTCCCGACTCGGAAGACGTGCTCATGACCCGCAGGCTAGCCGCCGGGGCCGGGCCGTCACGAGCGAATTCCGCCACGTGGGACGGGGGTCGATGAGAAGAGTCCGGTGAGGAGAGCCGGGCGCCGAGGCGGCGCCGACGCCCCGGGGCACGCCTGCCGGTTTTCCACAAGTTGCTCCTCCCCATGCCCCGGCGAAGCATGGGGAGGTGAGCTATCTGCGCCTGCCGCACCTCAGCGGCGACCTGCTGTGCTTCGTGTCCGAGGACGACCTCTGGCTCGCGCCGCTCGACGGAGCCGAGCGCGCCTGGCGGCTCACCGTGGACCGCACCAAGGCCGGCCACCCCCGCTTCTCCCCCGACGGCAGCGCCATCGCGTACACGAGCTGGCGCAGCCTGGTGCCCGAGATCCACCTGGTCCCGGTCGACGGCGGGCCGGCCCGGCAGCTGACGTACTGGGGCAGCTCGGACACGCGGGTGTGCGGCTGGAGCGCGCCCGACGAGCAGGGACGCAGCCACATCCTCGCCGTCACCTCCCACGGCGAGCCCTTCTCCTACTTCACCTGGGCCTACAAGGTGCCCACCGACGGCGGCCCCGGCCACCAGCTCCCCTGGGGCCCGGTCTCCGACATCCAGGTGGCCGACATCGCGGGCGAGCGGAAGACCCTGCTGCTCACGGGCACCCCGCCGCACGAACCGGCGTCCTGGAAGCGCTACCGGGGCGGCGCCACGGGCCGGCTCTGGCTGCACGGTCAGCGCCTGCTCGCCGACATCGGCGGCCATCTGGACTCCCCCATGGCCGTCGGGGGGCGGGTCGCCTTCCTCTCCGACCACGAGGGCGTGGGCAACCTCTACTCGTGCGCGCCCGACGGCTCCGACCTGCGCCGCCACACCGACCACGACTCCTTCTACGCCCGCCACGCCTCCACCGACGGCACCCGGGTGGTGTACCAGTGCGCGGGCGACCTGTGGATCGTCGACGGCCTCGCCCCCGACTCGGTGCCGCGCCGGCTGGACGTACGGCTGAGCGGGCCGCGGGCGGGCCGCCGCCCCTACCAGGTGCCGGCCGCCCAGCACGTGGACGGCATCTCGGTCGACGACACCGGCCGGGCCAGCGCCGTCGTCGTCCGCGGCTCCCTGTACTGGCTCACCCACCGCGACGGCCCCGCGCGCACCCTCGTCGAGACCCCGGGCGTCCGCGTCCGGCTGCCGGAGATGCTCGGCGAGACCGGCCGGGTCGCCCATGTCACCGACGCCGAGGGCGAGGACGCCGTCGAGATCACCTTCCTGCCGCGCGCCACCGGCGACCGGTCGCCCCGACGGCTCGCCTCGGGCGCCCTGGGCCGCGTCCTGGAGATGGTCTGCGACCCCGAGGGCGAACGGCTGGCCGTCGCCTCCCACGACGGACGGCTGCTGCTGCTCGACGTGCGGGAGGAGACGGGCGCGCCGGCCGGGGCGGAGGCGGGAGCGGAGGCCGACGCGGGGGCGGGGGCGGAGGGGGGCGCGGACCCGGGTGCCGCCGGTGAACCGGGCGGTGCGGTCACCGAGTTGATCCGGTCGGCCAACGGCCCGGTGCGCGACCTCGCGTTCTCCCCGGACGGGGCCTGGCTGACCTGGTCGCACCCGGGCATCGGCCGCACCCTCCGGCAGATCAAGATGGCCCGCATCAAGGACCACCTGACCGTCGACGTCACCGACGGCCGCTTCGAGGACGAGAACCCGGTCTTCACCCGGGACGGCCGCTACCTCGCCTTCCTCTCCTGGCGCGGTTTCGACCCGGTCTACGACGTGCACACCGGGGACCTGTCCTTCCCGCTCGGCTGCAAGCCCTATCTCGTCCCCCTGTCCTCGGCGACCCCCTCCCCCTTCGCGCTCAACCCCGAGGGCCGCCCGGCGGCCGGCGGGCTCGACCCGGCCGAGGAGGAGGAGACCGGCGAGCCCGGCGCGGTGACCGTGGAGGTCGAGGGCCTGGCGAACCGGGTCACCCCGTTCCCGGTCATCGCCTCCAAGTACTCGGCGCTGCACCCGGTCGCGGGCGGCGGCCTGGTCTGGCTGCGCTGGCCGATCTCCGGCGCGCTGGGCGAGACGTTCGCGAACCCGGACGACACCACCGGCCGGCCGACGCTGGAGCACTTCAACCTCACCACGGCGAAGAAGCACGAACTCGTCGGCCACCTCGACTGGTTCACGGTCAGCGGCGACGGCACCCGGCTGGTCGTGGTCGACGAGGGCGAGCTGCGCGCGGTGCCGTCCACCGAGGTCGGCGACAGCGACTCCACGACCTGGATCGACGTACGCCGGATCCTGCACGTCGTCGACCCGGCCGCCGAGTGGCGTCAGGCGTACGAGGAGGCGGGCCGGCTGATCCGCGCCTACTTCTGGGATCCGGGCATGTGCGGCATCGACTGGGACGGGGTGCTCGCGCAGTACCGCCCGCTGGTCGAACGGGTCGCCTCACCGGACGAGTTCGCCGATCTGCTGCGCGAGGTGCTGGGCGAACTGTGCACCTCCCACGCGTACGTCACGGCCGCCCGCCGCAACGAGGGCCCGCCGCACTACCAGCGCCACCAGGGGCTGCTGGGCGCCAACCTGGTGCGCCGGGACGGCGGCTGGACGGTCAGGCGCATCCTGCCCGGCGACTCCTCCGACTCCAAGGCCCGTTCCCCGCTGGCGGGCACCGGCATCCGCGAGGGGGCGGTCCTGACCCACGTGGACGGCCGCCCGGTGGACCCGGTCGCGGGCCCGTACCCGCTGCTCGCGGGCTCCGGCGGTACGACGGTGGAGCTCACCTTCTCGCCCGCCGGGGGCGCGGGACCGCCACGCCGGGTCGCCGTCGTCCCCCTCGTCGACGAGCGGCCGCTGCGCTACCAGGACTGGGTGGCCAAACGCCGCGAGGTCGTGCGCGAGGTGAGCGGTGGCCGGTGCGGCTATCTGCACATCCCCGACATGGGCGGCTCGGGCTGGGCGCAGTTCAACCGGGACCTGCGCAAAGAGGTCTCGCTGCCGGCCTTGATCGTCGACGTGCGCGGCAACGCGGGCGGCCACATCAGCGAACTGGTCGTCGAGAAGCTGACCCGTACGATCCTGGGCTGGGACCTGACCCGGGACGCCGAGCCGGTGTCGTACACCTCGAACGCGCCCAGGGGCCCCCTCGTGGCCCTCGCCGACGAGGCGACCTCCTCCGACGGCGACATGATCACCGCGGCCTTCAAACTGCTGAAGCTCGGACCGGTCGTCGGCCAGCGCACCTGGGGCGGGGTGGTCGGCATGACCGGCAGGCACCGGCTGGGCGACGGCACGGTGATCACGGTGCCGATGAACGCGGCCTGGTTCGACGCCTACGGCTGGTCCGTGGAGAACCACGGCGTCGCCCCCGACCTGGAGGTCCTGCGCACCCCTCTGGACTGGGCCGAGGGCCGCCACGCCCAACTCGACGACGCCGTCGAACTGGCCCTGGACCTCCTCACCACCAACCCCCCGGCCACTCCCCCGCCCCACCACGACATCCCCACCCTCTCCCGCCCCGCCCTCCCGCCACGGCCCGACTCGAAGGAGCGGTAACCGTAAGAGCGGTGACCGTCCCTGCCAACGGCACGGGCCCAGGACGGCGTCCTTCACGCCCCCGGAGGGACAACGCCGAACGTGGGGCACCCCAACCGGCAAGGGGCACCCCACGCTTCACGGCCGAAGCCGAACGCAGCGACTAGGCGTCGTAGTCCTGGTCGAAGCGGTCCTCCATCTCGTCCCGCGGGTGCTCGCCGCCCTGGCGGCCACGCTCACGGGACTCGGAGGAGCGCTCACGCTGCTGGCCCGCGTGCTGGCCCGGGTGCTGCCCCGCGTGCTGCCCCGCCTTCTCGCGGGCCTCACCGGCCTTCTGCTTGCCCTGCTGGTGCCGCTGCTCGGCCTGGTCCTGGTACTTGTCCTTCATGCCCATGCGGTTTCACTCCCAAAGTGGGTGAGGGGATCGGGCTCGACCAGATTCACACGGGCGGTGACCCTGCGCATGTCGATCAGTCACGGTGCGTAGCGCGCTGGTGTTCGTCGGCCGCACCACCCGCCCCGACCAGGCCCGTTCTCATCCCCGTCAGCCGGTCCGCGAACCGCCGCATCTCCCGCTGCCCCACCGTCCCGATCAGCCCCGGCAGATAGCCGCGCACCCCCTGCATCCCGCGCAGCCACCACTGCCCGTACACATGGCCGGCCCGGCGCTCGATCCCGGCCACGATCCGGTCCACCGCCGGACCCAGCGGATAGGTCTTGTTGGACGGCCACGGCAGCCGCTGCCGCAACTCCCGCATGACGTCCTCCTGATCGGCCCCGCGCACCATGTCCGTGTCGGTCCACGACAGGTAGGCGACGCCCACCCGCACGCCCCGGTAGCCGACTTCGGCCCGCAGGCTGTGCGCGTACGCCTCCACGCCCGACTTGGACGCGCAGTACGCCGTCATCATCGGCGCCGGGGTGATCGCCGCGAGCGAGGCGATCTGGAGCAGATAGCCCCGGCTCTCCGTCAGCACCGGCAGGAACGCCCGGCCGGTCACCGCCGACCCGATGAGGTTCACCTCGATCACCCGCCGCCAGGACTCCGGGTCGGAGTCGACGAACGGACCGCCGGTCGCCACACCGGCGTTGGCGACCACGATGTCGACCTTCCCGAACCGCTCCTTGACCTCCGCCGCGACCCGGCTCATCGCCTCGTGGTCGGTGACGTCGGCGTACCAGTGGTCGCTCTCGCCGTGCAGCCGCTCCGACACCTGCTTCAGCTCGTCCGGTTCGAGGCCGACCAGGGCGACCTTCGCGCCGCGCGCCGACAGCTTGCGCGCGAGCAGCTCGCCGACGCCCCGTGCCGCTCCGGTGACGACCGCGACCTGCCCCTCCAGGCTCACCCTGCTCATGCGCCCTCCCTGATCCCTGCCTCGTCGGTGTTCTTCGCCGTGTCCGATACCGCGTGCGCGGTGACCAGTTCCTGGATGCGGCGCGTGACCGCATCGGGAGCCTCCACCGGCGTCATGTGGCCGAGTCCGGGCAGCTCCGTCAGCCCGACGCACAGCGGCAGCGCCGCCGCGAGCGCCCGCGCGTGCACCGGCGGGGTCAGCCGGTCGGCCGTGCCCACCAGCACCGCCGTCGGAACCCTCAACTCCCTTACTCCGTGTTCGAGATCGAGGGCGGCGAGCACCTGCGACCAGGAGTGCCGCACCCGGCGCGGGCAGGCGTGCACGATCCGCGCGCAGGCCTCGACCATGTGCGGCGCCGAACCGGCACCCATCGTGGCGTACTTGAGGATCCGCCGCGCGAGCGGCGTGACCGGTCCGAGCGGCGCCCGGGAGCCGAGCACGTTCCGGGTCAGCCAGGTCCGCAGCCGCCCGGCCCGGATCGGTACGACCGTCGACTCGGCGACCAGCCGCGAACTGCCCGTGCTGCACAGCAGGACCGCCGCGGCGTGCTCCTGGAACCGGGGCCGCCCGGCCGCGGCCAGCACGGTCATGCCGCCCATCGAGTGCCCGGCGACGACGGCCCTCTCGCCGGGCGCGAGGGTCGCCGCGAGCACCGCCTCCAGGTCGTCGGCGAGCGCGTCCGTGCTGCACGCCGGACTCGCGGGGCTGCGGCCGTGGCCGCGCTGGTCGTAGACGACGACCCGGTGGTCGGCGGCCAGGTCCCGGATCTGCGCGGCCCAGAAGGCCGTGGAGCAGGTCCAGCCGTGGGCGAGGACGACCACCGGGGCGGCGGGGTCGTCGGCGGGCCCGTGCACCTCGACGTGCAGCCGGGCGCCGTCGGCGGAGACGGCCGTCAGTTCGCGGGTGGGGGCGGGCGGGGCGTACGGGCCGGAGGCCACGTGCGTCGGACGGCTCACGCGTCCACCTCCGCGGGCGCCGGGGAGCCGGCGGCGTCGGGCGCGGCGCCGCCGGCCGCGGCGGTCCGGCCGGCGTCCCGCGAGGTGCCACCCGGGGCGGCCGTCCCGCCGACGTCCCGCGCGGGCGGCCGCAGCACCTCGTACTCCGCGAGGTCCACCCGCCGGGTGGCGCGCCGGAACTCCGCCGTCGTGCCCGGCCAGACGGTGGTGTTGCGGCCGCTCGCGTCCAGGTACCAGCTGGTGCAGCCGCCGGTGTTCCACACCGTGCGCTTCATGCGCTCCTGCACCATGTGGTTCCACGCCCCCACCGCGTCCGGGCGGGCGTCGAGGGCGGCGCGGCCGCCGAGGACGTTCAGCTGGCGCAGGTAGTCGGCCATGTAGTTCAGCTGGGACTCGATCATGAGGATCATCGACGAGTTCCCGAGGCCGGTGTTGGGCCCGATGATGGTCATCCAGTTCGGGAACCCGGCCGCGCTCGCGCCGCGCAGCGCCTCCATCCCGCCCTTCCAGGTCTCCGCCAGCGTCCGGCCGTCCGCGCCGACCACACGCTCGGCGATCGGCATGTCGGTGACGTGGAAGCCGGTGCCGAAGACGATCGCGTCGACCTCGGCCTCGCTGCCGTCGGCGGCGACCAGGGTCGAGCCGCGGACCTCGGCGAGCCCGCCGGTGACGACGTCCACATTGGGCTGCGCGAGCGCCGGGTAGTACGTGTTGGACAGCAGGATCCGCTTGCAGCCGATGCGGTAGTCGGGGGTGAGCTTGGCGCGCAGCGCCGGGTCCTTGACCGCCCGGGCCATGTTGCCCTTGGCGAGCTTCTCCACGAAGCCGAGCTCGCCCGGGTGCTTGGTGAACGCCTGGACCTGCAACTCCCGGATGCCCCACAGCACTCCGCGGCGCAGCTGCGTGGTGAACGGCAGCGCGCGGTGCAGCCGGCGCTCCAGGCCGCTGATGGCGCGGTCGGCGCGCGGCATCACCCAGGGCGCGGTGCGCTGGAAGAGGGTGAGGTGGGCGACCTCGGGCTGGATGGACGGCACGATCTGGATGGCGGAGGCGCCGGTGCCGACCATGGCGACCCGCTTGCCGCGCAGGTCGTAGTCGTGGTCCCAGCGGGCGGAGTGGAAGACCTTGCCGGGGAAGGAGTCCAGGCCCGGGATGTCCGGGACCTTGGGGTCGGACAGCGGCCCGGTCGCGGAGACCACGACGTCGGCCGACAGGTTCCCGGCCGCCGTCTCGATGTCCCAGCGCAGCTTCTCGGCGTCCCAGGTCATCCGGGCCACCTCGGCGCCGAAGCGGATGTGCGGGCGCAGGCGGAAGACGTCGGCGACGTGCTCCAGGTAGGCGCGGATGTGCTCCTGCCCGGAGAAGGCGCGCGGCCAGTCGGGGTTGGGCGCGAAGGAGAACGAGTACAGGTGGGACGGCACGTCGCAGGCGCACCCCGGATAGCTGTTGTCGCGCCAGGTGCCGCCGACGCTGTCCGACCGCTCCAGGACGACGAAGTCGGTGATCCCCTCGCGGCGCAGCCGCACGGCCGCGCCGAGTCCGCCGAACCCGGACCCGATCACCGCCACCCGCACATGCTCGTGTTCGGCCATTGCGCGCCCCTCCATGCCTCGCGTAGTCCTGCGGCGAAATCCGCCGGCCGGTCCGGGTGTCCCGGCCGGCCGACCATGCCAGTGAACACTGGCGCAATGGGGAGAGTAGAGGAGGTCCGTACCGAGCGGTAGGGGTCGGGACGACGAAAGTTACCGGCGGTACAACATAGGCTTCTGACGTGGCAGCAGACGGTGGACGACGCGAGTACCGCATGGAGGAGCTGGCCAGGCTGGCCGGCATCACGGTGCGCACCCTGCGCTTCTACCGCGAGCGCAAACTCATCCCGCCGCCCCGCCGCGAGGGCCGTATCGCCTGGTACGACGACCACCACCTGGCCCGGCTGCGCACGATCTCGGCCCTGCTGGAACGCGGCCACACCCTCAGCGGCATCGCCGAACTCGCCGAGGCCTTCGACCACGGCCGCGACGTCGGCGACCTGCTCGGCCTCGGCGCCCCCACCGAGGAGACCCCGGTCCGCCTCACTCCCGAGGAACTCGCCGACCACTTCGCCGGCCAGGTCACCGCGGAGAACCTCGCCGCCGCCATGCGGCTCGGCTATCTCGGCACCGACGGCGACGAGATCGTCCACATAAGCCGCCGCCTGCTCGACGTCTCCGCCGCCCTGGTCCGCGAGGGCATCCCGCTCGCCGAGGTCCTGGCCGCCGGACAACGCGTCCGCGAGCACGCCGACGCCCTCGCCGAACTCTTCACCGACCTCGTCACCCGCCACGCCCCCGAGGAGGAACTCCACCGCCTGCGCCCCCTGGCCAAGAGCGTGGTCGAGGCGGAACTCTCCATGGCCCTGGACCGCCGCCTGCGCAGGCATTGACCTGCGGCCGACCGGCCGACAGCCCACGCCGGGCGCCGACGCGGCACCCCCTCGCCCCCGCGTCCCACGTTTCCTGCCAGTTCATCCCATCGGGCCACTTTCCACACAACGGACCGCGAAACCGAGTTCGGACTCCGAGAGTGAGATCGAAAAGTCCCCGGCGGCTGTGGGACCAGCCCCGGGGTATGGCCGACTCTGCTCAGGAGCGTCGACGTGCCCCAGCGCAGTCCTCAACTTGTCTCGCAAGCTCAGCTTCACTCGCCCCCGAACGGGCGCCCGAGGGCTGTCGCCGCCCTTCGCCTGAGCTGTCTCACCTCTGTCACCACTTCGCCCGAGCGACAGCGCGCGACCATCCAGCTCCACGCGGACAGACGCGGCATGACGCTCGTTGCCGAGTCCGCGGATCTGGGTGTCTCGGCGCGCAGCACCTCTCCCTTCGACAGGCCGTCGCTGTCTTCGTGGTTGCGCCGGCCTGACGAGTACGAAGCGATCGTCTGGGCTCATGTGGATCGCGCCGTGCGATCCACGACACACATGGCCGAATTGATCGCCCGGGGACGGCAGCAGGACCGGACGCTCGTCTTCGGGAGGATCGAAGCCGAGCACCCACTCGTGGTCACTCCACACGGGGATCCCACCGTCGTACGGCACTGCATGGCACTCGCCCGCGACGCCGAGCAGGAATCACGCACCATCTCCGCCCGCCTCAGCAGCAGTCACGAGTCGCTGCGGGCGGCAGGCCGCTACGGCGGTGGACTGGTCCCCTTCGGCTACCGCAAGGCGCCCCACCCGAACGGCAGGGGCTGGTACCTCGTTCCCGACCCGGAGACCATCTCCCTGGTCCGGTCCATCGTGGACGACGTGCGCGCAGGGCGGTCCTTGATCTCGATCGCGCGCCACCTGAACCAGCAGGGCGCGCCGGTCCCGCGTGATCGCCACGCCCAGTTGCAGGGGCGTCGCACGGGCGGCCGACGCCATGGGCGGGACTTCGAACGGTTTCGCTGGACGTCCGGCACCCTGTCCAAAGTACTGCGCAGCCCGTCGCTGGCCGGACACCGAACGCACGGCGGGCGAACAGTCCTCGACCCGTCGGGGGACCCGGTGCTGATCGGTCAGCCGATCCTCTCCCAAGAGGAGTTCGACGCACTGCAGGACATTCTCTCAGCACGCTCGAACGGCACCCGGCGCCCGCGAAGGCGGACCACGGCCCTGCTCATCGGCATCGTGCAGTGCGCGGGCTGCAGAGGCCGTATGTACTTCGCCGCACGCAAGGGCTACGCGTACGGCGACTACGTCTGTCGGGCGACCGCAAGAGGCGAGGTGTGCGCTGCTCCGGCAGGCATGCGCTCCGACTGGCTGGACGAGTACACGCTCGACCGCTATCGCCGGGCGACGGGGGCGGACGCCCCCGTGTCGCGTGAGGCTCTGCTCCGCGACGGGGTCCGCGTCACTGTCGAGAAAGGCCGCAGCGGCGGCGGGCCCGGCCGATTGGCTGGACCGGACACCTCACGCCTGACGTTCACCATCGCCGATCGCGTCGGCGAGCAGCGCGCGGACTGAGGCGACGGCTGCGGTCCGGAACGCCACCTAAAACCCCACCCGGTGCCGACCTCACATCTCGAAGACCACGGTCACCGGGGCATGGTCAGACCAGCGCTCCTCATGGCTCGCCGCCCGCTCCACGACGGCCTTGACGGCTCGAGCGGCGAGCCCGGGGGTGGCCACGGCGAGGTCGATCCTCCATCCCGCGTCGTTCTCGAAAGCCCGCCCCCGGTAGGACCACCAGGTGTACGGGCCCTCGGTGTCCGGGTGGAGGGTGCGGACGACGTCGACGTAGCCGCCGGCGGTGGGGGTCAGGACGGTGCCCAGCCACTCCCGTTCCTCGGGGAGGAAGCCGGAGTTCTTGGTGTTGCCGCGCCAGTTCTTGAGGTCGGCCTGCCGGTGGGCGATGTTCCAGTCGCCGCAGACGAGGACCTCGCGGCCGTCGGCGGCGGCCCGTTCGCGCAGTTCCTTGAGGTGGGCGAGGAACTCGCCCATGAAGCGCGCCTTCTCTTCCTGGCGCTCGGTGCCGACCTCGCCGGAGGGCAGGTACAGGCTGGCCACCGTGACGCCGGGCAGGTCGGCCTCGACGTACCGTCCGGCGGCGTCGAACTCGGCCGACCCGAATCCCACCCGGACCCGGTCGGGCTCCCGGCGGGTGTAGAGGCTGACGCCCGCGCGGCCCTTGGCGGCGGCCGGGGCGTGGACGACGTGCCAGCCCTCGGGGGCGCGCACGTGCTCGGGGAGCTGGTGCGGCTCGGCGCGCACCTCCTGCAGGCAGAGCACGTCGGCGGAGGTGTCCGCGAGCCACTCCACGAAGCCCTTCTTCGCGGCGGCCCGCAGTCCATTTACATTGGCGGACGTCACAGTGAGCACCCGGGCACCTTACCGGCACACTGGACGCGGTCTCGTCCGAGACGGATCCCGCCCGCTACTGCATTGATATACGGTTCCCCACATGAATTTCCACCCCGTGTCCTTCGACCACCCCGACGCCGTCAAGCTGAACGACGAGGTCCAGGCCGAGTACCACCTGCGCTACGGCGACGGCGGCGACGCCACGCACCTGGACCCGGCGGACTTCCGGCCGCCGCGCGGCGTGTACCTGATCGCGTACGACGCCGACGACACCCCCGTCGCGACGGGCGGCTGGCGCAGCCAGGACAGCAACCCCGAGGGCAACGAGGACGGCGACGCCGAGCTCAAGCGGATGTTCGTGGTCGAGCAGATGCGCGGCCGCGGTCTGGCCCGGCGGATGCTCGCCACGCTGGAGGAGGACGCCCGTGCGGCCGGCCGGGTCCGCATGGTGCTGGAGACCGGCGACCAGCAGCCCGAGGCCATCGCCCTGTACACCTCCAGCGGCTACGAACCGTGCGCCAAGTTCGGCTACTACCGGGAGTACGAGTCGAGCATGTGCTTCGCCAAGCTGCTGTAGCCGCGCGGAGACCGCCAACCCGGCCGGAGTCCCCGCCAGTTGCCCTCGCGGGGCTTCGGCGCGGGAGGGGCCTCGGCGGAGGGCGCCCGGCCACCGGGGCCCACAACGTGTCAGAGCCCCGGTCGGAATTCACCGACCGGGGCTCTGAGCTGCGTGGACCTGAGGGGATTTGAACCCCTGGCCCCCTCGATGCGAACGAGGTGCGCTACCGGACTGCGCCACAGGCCCTTGCAACGAGTGAAACTCTAGCATCCCCATCCGGGTGGTCGGAAATCCATTGCCCGGCTGGTCAGGGGCGGGTCTCCGGAGGCGGTGCTTCCGCCGGAGTCCCGCCGCCCCGGGGTCTACTCGTTGGCCGCCCGCGGGCGGTCCCCGTCCTCGTACTGGTCGAAGAGCGGCGTCCGGCCGCGCTCGCGGGAGCGGCGGGCGGACGCGGCGCGGCGGGCGTCGCTGCGCTCGTCGGCGGCCGGCCGGTCCTCGTCGTGGGCCGACTGCTGCTGCGGCGCGGCGTCGGGGACGGCGGGGGCCGCCTCGTGCTCCGGCGCGACGGAGCTGGACCGGGCCGAGCTCCAGGCGTCGGGCGCCCCGAGGTCGACGTCGGAGGTGGCGCGGGGGGCGACCGGCGCGGTCACGTACGTCGGCAGCGGCACCGGGACGGGGTCCCAGCTGTCGCCCTGGCCGGGACGCCGCTGGCGCTCGCGCTGCTGGTCGAGCCACTCGGCGTGGTCGGTCTGCTCGACGAGGGCGCGGCGGTCGGCGGCGAGCGCGGCCAGTTCCTGGTCGGCCTCCGGCTCGGGTCCGGCCTCCGGCTCGTCCGCGGCCGCCTCCACGGCCGCCCGCCGGCGCGGCTGGCGCTCGCGGAGCCGCTGCGCGGCGGCCTCCGCGCGGCGGCGGTCCATCTGGAAGGCGAAGCGGCGCCGCTCCTGCGCCCGCAGGTACACGATGTATCCGCTGAGCATGACGGCGGGCACGGCGGGGGCCCACAGGAGCGCCAGGCCGCCGACGGCCGCCACGATCGCGCCCAGGGTGAAGGCGAGAAAGAGGATGACGGTGGTGCGCCGGCGGCGCGCGAGGACCTTCGAGCGCCGCGCGCGCGCTGCGGCCGCCTCCGCTCCGGGGGCCCGCCGGGCAGCGGGGACGCGCGCGCGTGCGGCCACCTCGCCGGCCGTGACGGCCGGTCCGGCGGCGTGGGCCGCCGCGGAGGCGGACCGGGCCGCGGGTCTGCCCGGCCGCCCGGGTGCCGTACCCGGACGCTCGCGGTCCGGTGCCTGCTCGCGCTCCGGTGCCGGCATCGGAGCGGGCTCCTGTGCCCGGGTCGGGGACACGGCGAAGGCCCGGACGTCCACCGAGTCGGTGACGGCGTCCGGTCCCGTGGCGTCGCGCTCCCCCTCGTCGGTGGAGCGCGCCCGCAGGTCCCTGGCGTACCGGCGCTCCATGCCCGCCCGTCCGGACAGCAGCCGGATGGCTGTGCTGAAGCGTTCCGTCGGACGGGCCTCGTTCAGCTCGTCCTGCCTACGGAGCCACATCGGCACCAAGTAGGCGGCCCAGGCCCCGACAATGACTGCGTAGATGAGGCCGCTGCTGCTCACGTCTCACACGGTAGAGGGGTTTGCGTGAGGCCATCTGCCAATTGGGCCGGTGTGTCGCACGATCTGGCTGATATTTCGAACTTTTTTTGTGACCGATGCGATCAGTCGGCCGTCAACCCTGCGAATTCAATGCCCCCGAGACGGTCGGGAGCAGATCCAGGGTCGATCAATTTCGAACACTTATTCAATTTCCGGGCCATGCGGGATTCCCCCGGGTGTTCTGGTCGCCGGAGGCCGTGTTCCGGGCCCGCTGGGCGCGGGTGCGCCGCCAGCGGTTCAGCAGTCCGTCGGGCACCTCCTCCGCGGTGAGCGCGTAGACCAGATGGTCGCGCCAGGCGCCGTCGATGTGCAGATACCGCGGCCGCAGGCCCTCCTCGCGGAATCCGAGTTTCTCCACCACCCGGCGGCTCGGCCCGTTCTCCGGGCGAATGCAGACCTCGACGCGGTGCAGGCCGACGGTGCGGAAGCAGTGGTCCACGGCGAGCGCCACGGCCGTGGGCATCACCCCGCGGCCGGCCACCGCCTCGTCCACCCAGTAGCCGACGTGGCCCGAGCACATCGAGCCCCAAGTGATGCCGGCGACGGTCAACTGCCCGACCAGCCGCCCCTGGTACTCGATGACGAACGGCAGCATCCGGCCCGCGTGCGCCTCGGACCTGAGGTGGCGGACCATCTGGCGGTAGGTCGGCCGGTGGGTGATCGGGCCGCTGGGCGTGGGCGGCGGGATGGTCGCCTCCCAGGGTCTGAGCCAGTCCCGGTTGCGCCGGTTGACCTCGCGCCAGACCCGTTGGTCGCGCAGCTTTATCGGGCGGAGGACGACATCGCCCTCCGCGAGCACCGCGGGCCAGGACGGGCTGTTCAGCTCGCACCCCCGGGGCGTCTGGACCGGTGGTCGCCGGCCGGAGCCGGCTGCCCGCCCGATCCGGGGTGGTCGCCGCCGCGCAGCTGGTCGACGGCGTGCGTCAACAGGGGCTCCAGGACGGCCAGTCCGTCCTTCACCCCGCCGGTGGAGCCCGGCAGGTTGACGATCAGCGTCCGTCCGGCCACTCCGGCCAGGCCCCGGGAGAGCGCCGCGGTCGGCACCTTCTGCCGTCCGTACGCCCGGACGGCCTCGGCGATGCCCGGCACCTCGTGGTCGATCACCCGGCGGGTCGCCTCGGGGGTGCGGTCGGTGGGCGAGATGCCGGTGCCGCCGGTGGTGACCACGACGTCGTAGCCGGCCTCGGCGGCGGCGCGCAGCGCGGCCTCGACCGGGTCGCCGTCCGGGACGACTCGCGGGCCGTCCACGGCGAACCCGAAACCCTTCAGGCCGTCCACGATCAGCGGGCCGCCCCTGTCCTCGTACACCCCTGCCGCGGCCCGGTTGGAGGCGGTCACGACGAGTGCCCGGTACGGCGCGTCCGGCCCGCCGCTCATGTCCGGCTCCAGTCGCCCGACTTGCCGCCCGTCTTCTCCTCCACCCGCACGTCCGTGATGACCGCTCCCTTGTCGACCGCCTTGACCATGTCGATCACGGTGAGCGCGGCGACCGAGACCGCGGTGAGCGCCTCCATCTCCACGCCCGTGCGGTCCGTCGTCCGCACGGTGGCCGTGATCTCCACGGCGTCGTCCGCGACCGACAGGTCCAGTCTCACACCCGACACCGACAGCGGGTGGCACAGCGGGATCAGGTCCGGGGTGCGCTTGGCCCCCATGATCCCGGCGATCCGCGCGGTGGCGAGGGCGTCGCCCTTGGGGACCCCTTCGCCGCGCAGCAGCTCGACCACGCGGGGCGAGACGAGGACGCGGCCTGCGGCGCGGGCGGTGCGCGCGGTGACCTCCTTGCCGGAGACGTCGACCATGCGGGCGGCGCCCGCGTCGTCGAGGTGCGTCAGTCGGTCCTGCGCAGGGGGTCCGGGGGTCTCCCCCCGGGAAGGCACGGTCATGATCGTGTGGCGCTCCCGGTTGGGGCCCGCCGCGGTGCGGTGCGCGGGCCTGTTGTGCGCGACACGGTACCGCCCGGGCGGAGCGGGCAGCGGACCAGGACCCCCGGGCCGGCCGCGCACCCGCGCGCGTGGGGCCCGCCGCGCACTCCGGCACGTGAGGGGTCAGCCGAGCAGGACGACCTCGACCTCGGTGCCGGGCTCGACGGACTCGACGTCCTCGGGGACGACGATCAGCGCGTCGGCCCGGGCGAGGGCCGCGACCAGATGGGACCCGGCGCCGCCCACGGGGGTCACCTCGCCGTCGGCGTACGTGCCGCGCAGGAACTGCCGGCGCCCCTTGGGCGAGCCGAGCGCCTTGCCGGCGGCCAGCGTCGCCCGGGTCCGGGGCCGGTGGACGTCCTCCAGGCCCATGAGGACGCGGATCGCGGGGCGGACGAACAGCTCGAAGGAGACGTACGAGGAGACGGGGTTGCCGGGCAGCGCCAGCAGCGGGACGTGGTCGGGGCCGACGGTGCCGAAGCCCTGGGGCTTGCCGGGCTGCATGGCCAGCCTGCGGAAGTCGACGCCGCCGCCGGACTCGTCCTCGTCGCCGACGTGCGCCAGCGCCTCCTTGACGACGTCGTACGCTCCGACGCTCACGCCGCCGGTGGTGACCATCAGGTCGGCGCGGACCAACTGGTCCTCGATGGTGGACCGCAGGGTGTCGGCGTCGTCGGCGACGGCGCCCACCCGGTAGGCGATGGCGCCGGCGTCCCGGGCGGCCGCGGTCAGCGCGAAGCTGTTGGAGTCGTAGATCTGGCCCTGGCCCAGTCGCTCGTCGGGCTGGACGAGTTCGCTGCCGGTGGACAGCACGACCACGCGGGGGCGCGGGCGCACCCGGACCGTGCCGCGGCCGATCGCGGCGAGCAGCCCGAGCTGCGGC
This sequence comes from Streptomyces sp. NPDC086766, assembly GCF_044746005.1. NCBI lineage: Bacteria > Bacillati > Actinomycetota > Actinomycetes > Kitasatosporales > Streptomycetaceae > Streptomyces > Streptomyces sp. NPDC086766. Next base: position 209,645 of record NZ_JBIVBI010000013.1, read on the forward strand.
GGCCCGAGGACGGTGCCGGCCTCCAGGGCGAGGTCGCCCGCCTTCACGTCGCTGCCCTTGGCGCGCACGTGCGCGCGTGCCTCGGCCGACCGGTACACGCGCACGTGCCCGCGCGCTCCCTCGGGGGCCAGGCTGCGGGCGCGCATCCCCCGCACCGGGCCCTCGCCGAGGCCGCCGTCGGTCCACTCCACGGGGACCACCGTCTCGGCGCCGGGCGGCAGCGGCGCGCCGGTCATGATGCGGGCGGCCTGGCCGGGTCCCACCTGAGTGAGGCCGGCCGCGCCCGCGGCGACGTCCCCGACCACCTCCAGCACCGCCGGGAACTCCTCGCTGGCGCCGGCGACGTCCGTGACCCGTACCGCGTAGCCGTCCATGGAGCTGTTGTCGAACGGCGGCAGGGAGACCGGCACCGTCACGTCCTCGACCAGGACGCAGCCCAGGGCGTCGAGCAGGTTCAGCTCGATGGGGTCGAGGGGGCGGACGGTGGTGAGGACGTCCTCAAGGTGCTCGTCCACCGACCACAGGCGGTCCGGGTCGGCGGCGGGGGTCGCGGCGCTGCTCAACGTCGTTACATCTCCTCGGCTACGTAGCGCTGAAGCCAGGCCTTGAAGTCGGGGCCCAGGTCTTCACGTTCGCACGCGAGTCTGACAATGGCACGCAGGTAGTCGCCACGGTCTCCGGTGTCATAGCGGCGGCCCTTGAAGACGACGCCGTGCACCGGGCCGCCGATCTTCTCGTCCTGGGCGAGCTGCTGCAGCGCGTCGGTGAGCTGGATCTCGCCGCCGCGACCGGGTTCCGTGGTCCGGAGTATGTCGAAGATGTGCGGGTCGAGCACGTACCGGCCGATGATCGCGTAGTTGGAGGGGGCGTCCGCCGCGTCCGGCTTCTCGACCAGGCCGGTCACCTGGACGACGTCGCCGTCCGTGGTGCTCTCCACGGCCGCGCAGCCGTAGAGGTGGATCTGCTCGGGCGCGACCTCCATGAGCGCGACCACGCTGCCGCCGTGGGTCTCCTGGACGTCGATCATCCGCTGGAGCAGCGGGTCGCGGGGGTCGATCAGGTCGTCGCCGAGGAGCACGGCGAAGGGCTCGTGGCCGACGTGCGGGGCCGCGCAGAGCACGGCGTGACCCAACCCCCTGGGGTCGCCCTGGCGGACGTAGTGGATCATCGCCAGGTCGCTGGACTCCTGCACCTTGGCGAGCCGCTTCTCGTCGCCCTTCTTCTCCAGGGCCGACTCCAGCTCGTAGTTGCGGTCGAAGTGGTCCTCCAGGGGGCGCTTGTTGCGGCCCGTGACCATGAGGACATCGTTGAGACCCGCGGTGACGGCCTCCTCGACCACATACTGGATCGCAGGCTTGTCGACGACCGGCAGCATCTCCTTGGGAGTGGCCTTGGTGGCCGGCAGGAACCGGGTACCGAGACCTGCTGCGGGAATGACAGCCTTGCTGATCCTGGGGTGCGACTGAGTCATGTCCGCAACCTTATCCGGTGCCTTTGCAGGGAATCTGTGGCTCCGGTCATTCGGCTCTCGTATGAGCGCACGGGAAAGGGTACGGGAACGACGTTGCGTCACACCGGACACAAAGGCGAGCCTGACAAGCGAATGTTGCGCCGGGAATTCCTCGCGGTGAGGAACAGGTTGACCGCGGATGACGTGCGGAAGTCGGCGGCCGGGCTGGCCGGGCGCGCGCTGGAGCTGCCCGAACTGGCGGGGGCGCGGACGGTGGCCGCGTATGTCTCCGTGGGCGCCGAACCGGGCACCCTCGCGTTGCTGGACGCGCTGCGCTCCCGGGGGGTGCGCGTCCTGCTGCCGGCCCTGCTTCCCGACAACGACCTGGACTGGGGCGTGTACGGCGGGGAGGGCTCCCTCACGCGGGTGCAACACGGCGGGAGGATGGCGCTGTTCGAGCCGGCCGGCGAGCGGCTCGGCCCGGACGCGGTGACGGAGGCGGACGTCGTCCTGCTGCCCGGACTCGCCGTCGACGCGCGCGGGATGCGGCTGGGCCGCGGCGGCGGCTCCTACGACCGGGTCCTGGCCCGTCTGGAGCTCGCGGGCGCCCGTCCGGCGCTGGTGGTGCTGCTGTACGACTGCGAGGTCGTCGGGCACGTCCCCGAGGAGGCGCACGACCGGCCGGTGCAGGCGGTCGTGACGCCCTCGGGGGTGCGGCGTTTCAGAGCTTGATCCGGGCATTGTCGGGGCTTTATCGGAGCGCCGGCCAAACCGCGATCAGGACTTCGCCGGCCGCATCCGGACTTCGGCTTCCTGTTCGGCTTTCCGATAACCGGAAACACGCCGGCGGCACGATTGTCGGCCTCGTGATTGCCCGGCACGGTCCGGGAGATGCCGCGCCGGTGCCGAACGTGCCGAGCGCGAGGGGCCCGCCCCCGAGGTGGGTGCGGGCCCCTCTTGTCGCCGGCCGCTCAGGGCTTGAGCGTGAGCTTGTCGCTCGTGCTCCGGTCGACCGCGTCCGGCGAGTAGGACCACGGCAGCAGGTCGCCCTTGGCCCACTTGCCGGTCTGGTCGGTGTAGTGGGCGCTGAAGGCGTGGCCGGAGGCGCCGGTGAGGTTGATCCACCGTGACTTGTCCAGGTCGGCGAGGTTGACGACCATCCGCATCGACGGCACCCAGATGACGCCGTAGCCGCCGGCCGCGTTCCAGCCCGCCGCGTTGACCGCGGCCTCGCCGCCGCTGAGCTTCCAGGGGCCCCGGTTGAGGGCGTACTGCAGGAAGCCGGGTCCGTCGGTGCCCAGGGTCTGGTTCTTCAGGAACAGGCGGTGCAGCCGGCCCCAGCTCCAGGTGTCGATGTCCTTGCCGAGCTTGGCGGTCAGCTCCCAGCGGGCGTCGATCATGGCGCGCCGGAACAGCTCGTCCCGGTTGTCGGCCTTGGGGCGGGTGCCCGCCGCCGGCGCCTTCCACCAGTCGCTGTTCTCGTCGTCCATGAGGGTGCGCACCACCTCGAACCAGCGGTCGCCACCGTCGGGCTGCGCCTGGTCGGAGTCGCGCTCACCGCACTCGCGGACCTTCTGCGCCTCGTCGGCCGGGCCGGTGGTGTCGGACGGCTCCACCCACAGGCACTGGCCCTTGACCCGCAGCTCCTTGGGCAGCTTGTTGCCGAAGGCGAGCTTGAGCACGTTGCGCCAGACGGCGTTGAAGTACGCGGCCGCCGCCGAGTCGGCGTTCTGGGTGTAGTCCCAGCCCTCCAGGAGCTTCTGCGCCTGGCGGACGTCCTTGTCGCCGATGTCGATCTTCAGCAGCTTGGGCACGAGCAGCTTGGCGATCTCGCTGCTGTTGTCCAGCTGCATCTGCCGCATGTCCTCGGTGGAGATCTTGCCGCCGCCGTCGATCTTCGACTGGATCAGGTCGCTGATCCGCTGGCTGCGGGCGCCGTAGCCCCAGTCCGTGGTGAGCGCGTACGGGTAGGTCTTCGGGTCGACGACGGCCTGGTTGGCGGTGACGATGTAGCCGCGCTTGGGGTCGTACTCGTAGGGCAGCTCGTTCTGCTTGAGGTAGCCGGTCCAGTCGTACTTCGAGTCCCAGCCGGGCGCCGGGATCGAGCCGTCGTCGGTCTTGGCGCGGATCGGGATGCGGCCGGGCAGCGTGTAGCCGATGTGGTTCCGGGTGTCGGCGTAGATCAGGTTCTGCGAGGGCACGTCGAACAGGGCCGCCGCCGACCGGAAGTCGCCGAAGTCCTTCGCCTTGTCGAGGGCGAAGACGGCGTCCATGGTGGTGCCCGGCTCCAGTGCGGTCCACTTCAGCGCGATGGCGTAGCCGTCGCCGCGGTCGGGCGCGGCGGTGTCGACGGCGGCCTTCCGGCCGACCGTGACGAGTTCGTCGTCCCGGTCGGACAGCAGCGGCCCGTTGCCGGTCTCCCGGACGGTGATCGTCTTGGGGGCGCCGCCGGCCACCTTGATGGTCTCCTGCCGGGTGGTGAAGGGCACCACCTTGTCGTCGCGCAGGTAGCCGTCGCCGCTGAGCTTCTCCAGGTACAGGTCGGTGACGTCGACGCCGGAGTTGGTCATGCCCCAGGCGATGTCCTGGTTGTGGCCGATCACCACGCCCGGCATCCCCGCGAAGGTGTAGCCGGTGACGTCGTAGGGGCAGGCGCTGGAGACCGTGCGGCAGTGCAGGCCCATCTGGTACCAGACCGACGGCAGCGCGGGACCCAGGTGCGGGTCGTTGGCCAGCAGCGGCTTGCCGGTGATGGTGTACTTCCCGGACACCACCCAGGAGTTGGAGCCGATGCCGTCGCCGTTGACGCCGACGGCCGAGGGCAGGTCCTGCATGGCGTCGTGCAGGCCCATCAGCTGGCTCTGCACGCCCGAACCGGAGGACGTCGGGGTGCCGCCCGCCCCGGGCGACCGGCTCGCGCCCGCCGTCCCGGAGGTGCCGCCGGTGCCCGCGGCGCCGGACGAGCGGCCCGTGCCGGCCGAGCCGGTCGTGCCCGTCGGGGTGCCGGTGCCGCCGCTCGCCCGGAACGTCCTGCCGAGCGTGTCGTACTGGCCCTCCGTGACTATCGCCTTGTTGCGGGCGTAGGGGTAGTCCGGGTAGAGGTCCTTGATCTGCTTGGGGCCGAGTCGGCTGGTCATCAGGGCGCGGTCGACCTCGTCCTGCATGTTGCCGCGCAGGTCCCAGGCCATCGCCTTCAGCCAGGAGACGGAGTCGACCGGGGTCCACCGCCCGGGCCGGTAGTCGTTGGTGAAGCCCAGGGCCGCGTACTCCAGGGAGATGTCCGAGGCGTCCTTGCCCTTGAGGTAGGCGTTGACTCCCTCGGCGTACGCCTGGAGGTACTTCTTGGTGGAGGCCGACAGCTTCGTGTCGTACTCCCGCTGGGCGACCCGGTTCCAGCCCAGGGTGCGCAGGAAGGCGTCGTTCTTGACCTGGCCCTTGCCGAACATCTCCGACAGGCGCCCGGAGGTCATGTGCCGGCGCACGTCCATCTCGTAGAACCGGTCCTGGGCCTGGACGAAGCCCTGGGCCATGAACAGGTCCTCGGCCGAGGAGGCGTAGATCTGCGGGATGCCGTAGCCGTCGCGCTTGACGTCGACCGGGCCCGACAGGCCCTGCAGCGTGACGGTGCCCTTGGTCTGCGGGAAGGAGGAGCGGACCGTGCTGATGGACCAGTAGGCCCCGTAGACGACGCCTCCGATGAGCGCCAGCACCAGGACGAGCACGATCAGTCGGGCTTTTCGCCCCTTCTTCCTGCCGGACTTGCCGGGCTTGTCACCCGTTGAGGCGGTGGTGTTGGGGGGCATCGCTGTCCTTGCTGTCCTAACGCGAGCGGCAGGCGGTACTGGAGTGCTGGAGCAACCATAGGCGCAGGGCCCGATACCTCTTGACGCGGAGTCGGGTCCAGGCGCGGGCGGACGTTCGATCTTGCCCCGCGAAGCGTCAAGAAAGCGTCAAGAGTTAGGTAAGGTAACGAAGTAACCCGAGACCTCCGGGGGAGGAACCGCCGCTGACTGTCCACCACCTCAACCAGCTCCTTCTCGTCTGCTCGCTCGTCCTGCTCGTGGCCGTGGCAGCGGTCCGGATCTCCTCGCGCAGCGGGCTCCCCAGCCTGCTCGTCTACCTGGGGATCGGTGTCCTCCTCGGCGGGGACGGCCTGGTCCACCTGCACTTCGACAACGCCCAGCTGACCCAGATCATCGGCTACGCGGCCCTGGTCGTGATCCTGGCCGAGGGCGGTCTGGGCACGAAGTGGAAAGAGATCAAGCCGGTCCTGCCCGCCGCCTCCGTGCTGGCGCTGGTCGGGGTCGGCGTGAGCGTCGGCGTCACGGCGGCCGGCGCGCACTACCTCATCGGGCTGGACTGGCGGCCGGCGCTGATCATCGGAGCGGTGGTGTCCTCCACGGACGCGGCGGCGGTCTTCTCGGTGCTGCGCAGGGTCCCGCTCCCCGCGCGCGTGACGGGCACGCTGGAGGCCGAGTCCGGCTTCAACGACGCCCCGGTGGTCATCCTGGTCGTCGCCTTCTCCACGGCGGGCCCGATCGAGCACTGGTACGTGCTGCTGGGTGAGATAGCCCTGGAACTGGCCATCGGCGCGGCCATCGGCCTCGCGGTCGGCTGGCTCGGCTCCTGGGGCCTGCGCCATGTCGCGCTGCCCGCCTCCGGCCTCTATCCCATCGCGGTGATGGCGATCGCGGTCACCGCCTACGCGGCCGGCGCGCTCGCGCACGGCAGCGGCTTCCTCGCCGTCTACCTCGCCTCGATGACGCTCGGCAACGCGAAACTGCCGCACTGGCCCGCCACCCGCGGCTTCGCCGAGGGGCTCGGCTGGATCGCCCAGATCGGCATGTTCGTCCTGCTCGGCCTGCTGGTCACACCCCACGAACTGGGCGACGACGTCTGGCCCGCCCTCGTCATCGGCCTGGCCCTGACCATGGTGGCGCGGCCGCTCAGCGTGGTGACCAGCCTGGCGCCGTTCCGGGTGCCCTGGCAGGAGCAGACCCTGATGTCCTGGGCCGGGCTGCGCGGCGCCGTGCCCATCATCCTGGCGACGATCCCGATGGTGAACGGCGTCGACTCCACCCACCGCATCTTCAACATCGTCTTCATCCTGGTCGTGGCCTACACCCTGGTGCAGGGACCGACCCTGCCGTGGCTGGCCCGGACGCTGCGCCTGGGCGTGGGCCCGGAGGCCGCCGACCTCGGCATCGAGGCGGCGCCGCTGGAGCGGCTGCGCGGCCATCTGCTCTCCGTCGCGATCCCGGAGGGGTCGCGGATGCACGGCGTGGAGGTCAACGAGCTGCGGCTGCCGGCCGGGGCCGCGGTCACGCTCGTGGTCCGCGAGGGAAAGTCGTTCGTCCCGTCGCCGACGACGGCCCTGCGGCGCGGCGACGAACTGCTCGTGGTCGCCACGGACCCCGTCCGGGACGCCGCGGAACGGCGGCTGCGCGCGGTGGGCCGGGGCGGCAAGCTGGCCGGCTGGCTGGGCACGAGCGGAGACGGCCGCGGCGAGGGGCGGCATCCCGGCGGCTCGCGTTGAGGGCACGTTCCGCACGGCTCACACCGGCGGCAATCACAGGCGAACGGCCGCCGCGGTGCTCCTTTTCACAGGAGTACGAGGCACCGGCCCCTGTACGATGAAGGCGCACCCTGATCGAACCAACTCTGCCTGACGCAGAGCTGGCGCGACCGTATGGCGGCCGTCTCGCCCCCCGCAGTGGGCGCCGGTATCTACCGCAGTCCGCGCAAGAGGACAGCTCTCGGCGCCCGGAGCCCCGCCCGTGGGCCCGCGCTACCAGGCGGCAGAAAGGCACGGGCCGTGGCATCCACGGTCTCCACCGGACCGGCGCGGAACACGACGGAGCCGGGCACCTCGACGGACTCCGCGCACGCGGCCAGCGCCGCCGGCCCGACGCGCTCGGGGGACCCCGCCGCCCCCACCGGTCCGGCGCACCCGGCCGGTCCGGCGGCCTCGTCCTCCCGTCCCGGATACGGGCAGCTGCTGCGCACCCGCGGCGCCTGGACGTTCCTGCTCCCCGGCTTCGCGGCCCGCCAGCCGTTCGCCATGCTCACCCTCTCCATCGTGCTGCTCGTCCAGCACACCACCGGCTCCTACGGCGCGGCGGGCGCCACCGCGGCCGCCACCGGGGTCTCCATGGCCCTGTTCGCCCCCTACAGCGGCCGTCTCGCCGACCGTCACGGGCAGCGCGCCGTGCTGGTGCCCGGCGTCCTGGTGCACGCCCTGGCGGGACTGACGCTGACGGCGCTCGCCCTCGCGCACGCCCCGCTGTGGGCGCTGTTCGCGGCCGCCGTGCCGACCGGGGCCTCGGTGCCGCAGGTCGGCCCCATGGTGCGGGCCCGCTGGGGCGTGACCCTCAAGGACTCCCCGCTGATGAGCACCGCGGCGGCCTTCGAGTCGGTCACCGACGAGCTGACCTTCGTCGTCGGCCCGCTGCTGGCCACCGCGCTGTGCACGGCCGTCGCCCCGGCCGCGGGCCTGCTGACGGAGGCCACGCTGACCCTGGCCGGCGGTCTGCTGTTCGCCGCCCAGAAGCACACCCAGCCGCCCGTCGCCGCCGAGGGCCCCGCGCGCGTGGAGCACGCCTCCGCCCTGCGCGTGCCCGGCGTGCGCGTGCTGGTGGTGACCTTCCTGGGCATCGGGTCGGTCTTCGGCGGGATGCAGGTCTCGCTGGCCGCGTTCACCGAGTCGATCGGCGAGCCGGGCCTCAACGGCGTCCTGTACGGGGTCTTCGCCGCGGGCAACATGCTCTCCGGCGTGGTCTGCGGCGCCGTGGCCTGGAAGGCCGCCCCGCAACGCCGCCTCGTCCTCGGCTACGCGGCCCTCGCGCTGACCGCGTCGGCCCTGTGGACCGCCCACTCGGCGGCCGTCCTCGCCGCGCTCGGCCTCCTGGTCGGCATGTGCATCGCGCCCGCCCTGATCACCGGCTACACCCTGGTCGAGGGCCTGGTGCAGGCCGGCGCCCGCACCGAGGCGTTCACCTGGCTCACCGGCGCCGTCGCGCTCGGCCAGGCGGCCGCCGTCACCGTCGCCGGACAGCTGGAGGACCGGCTGTGGGGCGGCGCCGGTTTCCTGGTCCCGCTGGCGGGCACGGTGCTGGCCCTGACGACCCTGGTGGCGCTGCGGTCACGGCTCGACGCGGGGCCCCGCGCCCGGACGGTCGCACGTGGCGTCGGTCACCGCGCGCCCGTGTCGGTGGACTGATCTCGAGGAATACGTCACTATGGATCGTCGTTAGCACTCATCGAGTGAGAGTGCCAGGAGGAAGACAGTGCCCACCTACCAGTACCAGTGCACCGAGTGCGGCGAGGGCCTCGAGGCGGTGCAGAAGTTCACCGACGACGCCCTGACCGAGTGCCCGAGCTGCCAGGGGCGCCTGAAGAAGGTGTTCTCCGCGGTCGGCATTGTCTTCAAGGGCTCCGGCTTCTACCGCAACGACAGCCGCGGCTCCTCGTCGAGCAGCAGCCCGGCGTCGTCGTCGAAGCCGTCGAGCACGTCCTCGAGCTCGTCGTCGTCCTCCGACTCGGGTTCGTCGGCCGCGAGCACGTCCTCGGCCTCGCCGTCGAGCTCGGCCGGCACCTCCGCCGCCTGACACCTCTTCTCCCCGGACCCCGCCGTCGCCGGACGGCGGGGTTCCCGGCGTTCCCGGAGCGGCCTCCTCACGCCGGTCGCGGGCGGATAGTGTGCTGGTCATGGCGAACGCAGAGATCGGTGTAATCGGCGGTTCCGGCTTCTACTCGTTCCTGGACGACGTGACCGAGATCCAGGTCGACACGCCGTACGGGCCGCCCAGCGACTCCCTCTACCTCGGAGAGATCGCCGGCCGCCGGGTCGCCTTCCTGCCCCGGCACGGCCGCGGACACCACCTGCCGCCGCACCGCATCAACTACCGGGCCAACCTGTGGGCGCTGCGCTCCGTGGGCGTGCGCCAGGTCTTCGGCCCCTGCGCAGTCGGCGGCCTGCGCCCCGAGTACGGGCCCGGCACCCTGCTGGTGCCGGACCAGTTCGCCGACCGTACGAAGTCCCGGGTGCAGACGTACTTCGACGGGCTGCCGCTGCCCGACGGCACGGTGCCGCGCGTGGTGCACGTGTCCCTGGCCGACCCCTACTGCCCCGCCGGGCGCGCGGCGGCCCTGAAGGCGGCGCGCGGGCGGGACTGGGAACCCGTCGACGGCGGCACGCTGGTCGTGGTGGAGGGGCCGCGCTTCTCGACCCGTGCCGAATCGTTGTGGCACCAGGCGCAGGGCTGGTCGGTGGTGGGCATGACCGGCCACCCGGAGGCGGCGCTCGCCCGCGAGCTGGAGCTCTGCTACACCTCGCTGACCCTGGTCACCGACCTCGACGCGGGTGCCGAGACCGGCGAGGGCGTCTCGCACGAGGAGGTGCTCCGGGTGTTCGCGTCCAACGTGGAACGGCTGCGGGGCGTGCTCTTCGACGCGGTGGCCGCGCTGCCCGCGGAGGCGGAACGGGACTGCCTGTGCGCGAACGCGCTGGGCGGGATGGATCCGGGGTTCGTGCTGCCGTAGCCCCCTGTGTCAGCTGTCCCTTCTGCCTCCTCTGCCTCCTCTGCCTCCTCTGCCTTCTCTGCCTCCTCCGCCTCCTCCGCCTCCTCCGCCTGGCGGAACGTCCCGTTCGGGTGAGGCGGTTGTCCACAACCCGGCAGTAGCACACGGGCCCCGGCGGACGGCCGCCACTTCGTGGATCGTGGCATCGCAACCGATTCCACGTCGTCCACAGGTGGTGGTCCCAGGTGGTTCAGCGGATTCCCGTGTCCTCGTCTCCGTCGTCTCCGTCGTCTCCTTCCTTTCCTTCCTCCTCGCCGTACCCATCGCATCCGGCGCCTCCGCCCTCTTCGCCGTATCCGTCGGATTCATCGCACCCGTCGTCGGTGACGCCCCCGGCCGCTTCGTCGTCGCTGCTCCCGCCGGGCGCGGACGCTCCCGCCCCGTGCCAGGTGCCCTCTTTCGCACCGGTGCGGGTGCGCGGCGGCGGGTACGGGCTGCGGCGGCTCGTACGGCACCGGAGGCGGGCGGTGGCGGCCGGGCTCGCCGTGACCGCGGCCGCGCTGGTGGCGGCGGGTCCGGGAGACGGGCCGGACTCTCCTCGGCACGGGCGGCCCCGTGGCCACCCGCCGGCGGCCCGGACGCGGGAGCACCCCGGCGGGAACGGCCAGGCCCTGGTGACCGCGCCCGTGCGGATCGCCGACGCGGCCACGGTCCGGCTGCTGCGGCCGGGCGACCGGGTCGACGTCATCGCCGCGGAGGATCCGGCGGCGGGGGGTGAGGCCCGTGTGGTCGCGCGGGGCGCACGGGTGACGAAGGTGCCGGAACCCGTGGACGGCGGCACGGCGGACAGCGGCGCGCTGGTGGCTCTCTCGGTGCCGCGCGCCACGGCGGCGCGTCTGGCGGGGGCCGGTGTGACGTCCCGGCTAGCGGTGACGCTGTGGTGAGCCGTAGGTTGCGGAGCTGTTTGTTCCACAACCTGTTCGTACGAGGAGGGCTCCGACGTGAGCGACAAGAAGGACCCGAGCGTCTGGCATGGCTTCAAGGCCTTCCTGATGCGCGGGAACGTCGTCGACCTTGCGGTCGCGGTGGTCGTCGGCGCGGCCTTCACCAACATCGTCAATGCCGTGGTGAAGGGTGTGATCAGCCCGGTCATCGGGGCGATCGGCACCAAGAACCTCGACCACTACAGCTCGTGCCTGGGCACCTGCAAGGGTGCCGAGGGCATCCAGATCCTGTGGGGATCGGTGCTCGGCGCCACCCTCCAGTTCGTGATCACCGCGGCGGTGGTCTACTTCCTGATGGTCCTGCCCATGGCGAAGTTCCTGGCCCGCCAGGAGGCGCGGAGGAAGGCGCGGGAGGGCTCCCGGGAGATCATCGAGGTGACCGAGCTGGAAGTGCTCAAGGAGATCCGCGACGAGCTGGTCGCGCAGCGCGACCCCGAGCGGAGCCGGCGGTAGCGGCCTCGGGCGCCGGAACTCGGCGAGGCCCGCCGGCCGCGGTGGGGCCGGGTGCGGCCGCGGTGGGGCCGGGTGCGGAGGCGGTGGGGCTGCCCCCGGAGGCCGCAGGGCTGACGCCGGAGGCGGTGGCGCGGGACTCAGATGTGGTGGGGCGGCTTCTCGTCGAGGAAGCGCTTCAGGTCGGCGGCGCTGTCCCTCTCCGTCCGCTCGCCCCACCCGCGGTCGGTGTCGTCGGTGGACTGCTGGCTCAGCGGGTCGTCGAAGATCAGCGCACTCTTGGGATCGCGCGGCTCGGGGGCGGTACTCATGCCTCCAGGGTACGGTCCGCCGCGACCGCGGCCGTCGGTGAAGTCCGCTCCGGGACGCGGGCGGCGGCGGGAGACTGCCCCCATGAGAGTTGACGCATTGACGGACGTCGCCGGTGTGCGGGTGGGACACGCGACGCGCAGGGGCGGCGGGTGGCTCACCGGCACCACGGTCGTGCTCGCACCGGAGGGCGGTGCCGTCGCCGCCGTGGATGTGCGCGGCGGCGGCCCGGGCACCAAGGAGACCGACGCGCTCGATCCGCGCAACCTGGTGCGGAAGGTCGACGCGATCGTGCTGACGGGGGGCAGCGCGTACGGACTCGACGCGGCTTCCGGTGTGATGGCCTGGCTGGAGGAGCAGGGGCGGGGGGTGCGGGTCGGGCCGGACCCGAGGCAGGTCGTGCCGGTGGTGCCCGCCGCCTGTCTCTTCGACCTGGGGCGGGGCGGCGACTTCCGGGCCCGGCCGGACGCGGCCACCGGGCGCGCCGCGGTCGAGGCGGCGGCAGCGAGCGAACCGGGTGCGCCCGTGCCGGAGGGCTGTGTGGGCGCCGGGACGGGAGCGGCCGTGGGTCCGCTCAAGGGCGGGGTCGGCACCGCGAGCACGGTGCTGGACTCAGGGATCACGGTGGCGGCTCTGGTGGCGGCCAACGCGGTGGGATCGGCGCTGGATCCGGAGACGGGGGTGCTGTACGGGGAGTCGGGGCGCGGGCGGGTCGCGTACCCGGACGCGCGGGTCCACGACGCCGCGCGCCGGCGGCTCGCCGAGTCCGCCGAACGGAACGGCACTCCGCCGCTGAACACCACGCTGGCGGTGGTCGCCACCGACGCGGACCTGTCCAAGGCGCAGGCGCAGAAGCTGGCCGGGACGGCGCACGACGGCATCGCGCGCGCCGTGCGCCCGGTGCATCTGCTCAACGACGGGGACACGGTGTTCGCGCTGGCCACGGGTGAACGCCCGCTGGACTCCGGCGATCCCCTCGCCCTGAACGCCGTCCTGGCCGCGGGCGCGGACGTGGTGACCCGGGCGATCGTACGGGCCGTCCGCGCCGCCGAGCCGGTGGACGGGCCGGGCGGGGCCTGGCCGGCGTACGAGGAGTTGTACGGAGTGGGAGGCGGGCGGGACGGCTCGTAGATCTCGTGATGCCTGCGATTGTCCCGGTTCTGTCACGCGATGGCCCGTAGCGCGATCGGCGGGAACCCCCGCGGGTGGTGGATCGCTCTTTACCGACGCACTGCAGCGGATCACCCCACCACTCGAACCTGGAGCAGCCCGTGACAACGCCGGACATAGCAGCGCGGCGCGCACTGGTGGCCTGTGCCGCCCTGATGGTCGGCGCACTGACCCTCACCGGATGCGGTGGCGACGCCACCGCCAATGACGGCAAGGACGGTGACAAGAGCAACCCCAAGACGTCCACCGCGAAGATCGCCATCTCGGCCAAGGACGGCTCGACGGGTGCCTCGATCAACGCCACCGGGGTGAAGGTCAGCGACGGCAGGCTGACCGAGGTGAAGATGACGGTGGCGGGCTCGGGCCAGGCCGTGCCGGGTTCGATCTCGGCGGACGGCAGGAGCTGGAAGCCGAAGGAGCAGCTGGAGCGCGGCACGAAGTACCAGATCTCGGCGACCGCCAAGGACGAGGGCGGGCGTCCCGCCGCCGCCAACTCCATCTTCACCACGGTCAGCACGGCGAACAGCTTCATCGGCACCTACACGCCGGACAACGGCGCGACGGTGGGCGTCGGCATGCCGGTGTCGTTCACCTTCGACAAGGCCATCAGCGACAAGAAGGCCGTGCAGTCGCACATCACGGTCACCTCCAGCAGCGGACAGCAGGTCGTCGGCCACTGGTTCGGCACCCAGCGGCTCGACTTCCGCCCCCAGGAGTACTGGAAGGCCGGCTCCAAGGTGACGATGAGGATCGACCTGGACGGCGTGCAGGGCGCGAACGGCGTCTACGGCGTGCAGAAGAAGACCGTCACCTTCACGGTGGGCCGCTCGCAGGTCTCCACGGTCGACGTCGGCACGCAGACGATGACCGTCGTACGGGACGGGCGGACCCTGAAGACGGTGCCGATCTCGGCGGGCAGCCCGCAGCACACCACCTACAACGGGCAGATGGTGATCTCGGAGAAGTTCGTGCAGACGCGCATGAACGGCTCGACGGTCGGCTTCGGCGGCGAGTACGACATCGCGGACGTGCCGCACGCGATGCGCCTGACCTCGTCGGGCACGTTCATCCACGGCAACTACTGGTACAACAAGGGCAACCCGCCCTTCGGCCGCGAGGGCACCAGCCACGGCTGTGTCGGGCTGGCGGACGTGCAGGGCGCGCAGGGCGACACCAGCGCCAAGTGGTTCTACGACAACTCGCTCGTCGGCGACGTCGTGGTCGTCAAGCACTCCCCCGACTCCACGGTCGCCCCGGACAACGGGCTCAACGGCTGGAACATGGACTGGAGCCAGTGGGCCGCGGGAAGCGCCGCGTGATCGCCAACAGGCCTTCCAGCAGCGGATTTTGACCCATCGCCGGGCCGTGCGGGAACTTCCCGCGCGGCCCGGCCGTTTTCCGGGCGTACGTTTTCTCGGTTCCCGGACATGATGTCCGACCGAGGGGCTACGGTATGCACCCACAAGGTGACATGCAGCGATGCCGGGAGAGACCTTGAGCGTTCCGTACGGGACGGCAGCGTACGAGCCACGCGAGTCGCCCGAGTCTCCGGAGGAGCACCTCGCGCGACTGCTCGGCCGCGCCCTGAACTCCTTCGAGCTGCCCGACGAGACGATACGGCGGCTCGACCGCGCCCTCGCGTACGACGGTTCGCTGCACTCCGCCCACCACAGCGCGGGGCTGCACCGCGAGACGTACCGGCACACCTGGCTGCTCGCCGACGGCTCGGCGCTCACCCTCTGGGAACTGGTGCACAACACCGCGCCGGGAAGCGAGCCGCAGCACGAGGTCTACGTCGACGAGGAGGAGCTGCGCACCGCCACCGGCCGGCTGCCGCTCCCGGCGGACGCGCCGGACTTCGAACTGCCGGTGCTGATGCAGCTCTCACAGGTCGCCGAGACGCGGCAGACGTACGTGCCGGACGGCTCGGCCGATCACGCCCGCCGTCTGCTGCGGCGCGCGGAGAACCCGGACCGGCCGGGCGCGGACATCGCCTCCCTGCTGGCGGCGGCGGCCGCGCACCAGATCACCCAGGCCTTCGGCCGCCCCTGCCGCGCGGGCCGCGCGGGGCTGTGCTTCTCCCTCTACGAGCACGCCTTCCTGCTCGGTGACGGGAGGGAGATCTCCCTGTGGGAGGTCGAGCACACGGCGACTCCGGACGGCCGGCACATGTGCGAGGTGTACGCGACGGAGGACGCGGCCCGGGACGCGATGGAGCGGCGGGCGGCGCAGGTTCCGTAGGGGCGAGCGCCGGGCAGCGGCCGCTCAGTGGCCTTCGTCCAGTTGCCGCATCAGGCCCACGAAGGCGTCCCGTTCCGCCGGGGTGAGTTCGACGGACTCGCGCCGGGGGCCGGACTCGGACTGGTGGGGGACGGCCGGCAGGCGCGGGAGGGTGGGCCGGTGAGCGGTCTCGAGGCGGACGGCGCGTCGGATGCGGGCCAGGCCGATCAGACACGCGGCGGTCAGCGCGGCGGGGACGGCCACACCTATCCACATCAGGGGCGAGACATGCTCAGGCATGCGTTCCAGTAGACACCACGGCCGGGACTTTGACCCCGGACCGTGACGTATCTCGCAGGTGTCGTGGAACAACTCACAGTGCCCCAAAGGGACGGGGGCAGACGCGGCCGCGCAGTGCGTCGGCCGCGGCCCCCGGGCCGTTCCCGGGGGCCGCGGCCGGCGCCACGGGCTCACGCGGCCACGGGCTGCTTCCGGTCGGCCGCGGGCGCCTGCGCGTCCTCGCCCGTGCCCTGGGCCCCCGCGCCGGGGGCGGGCTTGCGCAGGCTCTTCAGGGCGACCACCAGGGCCGTCGTCACGCACACGCCCGCCGCGATGGCGATCAGGTAGAGGACCGGGTTGCCGATCAGCGGGACCACGAAGACGCCGCCGTGCGGAGCGCGCAGGGTCGCGCCGAAGGCCATGGACAGTGCGCCGGTGACCGCGCCGCCGATCATGGCGGACGGGATGACGCGCAGCGGGTCGGCGGCGGCGAACGGGATCGCGCCCTCGGAGATGAAGGAGGCGCCCAGCACCCAGGCGGCCTTGCCGTTCTCCCGTTCGGCCCGGGTGAAGAGCCGGCCGCGCACGGTGGTCGCCAGCGCCATCGCCAGCGGCGGCACCATGCCCGCCGCCATCACCGCGGCCATGATCTTCATCGCGGAGTCGCTCGGGCCGGCGACCGCGATGCCGGCGGTGGCGAAGGTGTAGGCGACCTTGTTGACCGGGCCGCCGAGGTCGAAGCACATCATCAGGCCGAGCAGGGCGCCGAGCAGGACGGCGTTGGTGCCGGTGAGGCCGTTCAGCCAGTCGGTCATCGCCTTCTGCGCGGAGGCGATGGGCTTGCCGATGACCACGAACATCAGGAAACCGACCACCGCCGAGGAGATCAGCGGGATCACCACCACGGGCATGATGCCGCGCAGGGCCTGCGGTATCCGCACCTTCTGGATCGCCATCACCACACCGCCGGCGATGAGGCCGGCCGCGAGGCCGCCGAGGAAGCCCGCGTTGATGGTCAGGGCGATCGAGCCGCCGACGAAACCGGGGACCAGGCCGGGGCGGTCGGCCATGCCGTAGGCGATGTACCCGGCGAGGACCGGGACGAGGAAGCCGAAGGACACCACGCCGATCTGGAAGAGCAGCGCGGCCCAGCTGTCGCCCTGGGTCCACACGAAGTGGTCCATCACCGACGGCGCCTTGTTGATCCTGTACCCGCCGATCGCGAAGCCGAGGGCGATCAGCAGACCACCGGCCGCGACGAAGGGGACCATGTAACTGACGCCGGACATCAGCCACTTGCGCAGCTTGGTGCCGTACCCCTCGTGGGCGTCACCGGTCCGCTCGACCGGTGTGGGCGCCGCACCGGAGGGGACCTCGCCGCGCGCGGCCCTGTCCCGGACCTCGGTGATCAGTTCGCCGGGACGGTTGATCCCCGCCTTGACCCCGACGTCGACGGTCGGCTTCCCGGCGAAGCGGTCCTTGTCGCGCACGGGCACGTCGTGGGCGAAGATCACGCCGTCCGCGGCGGCGATCACGGCCGGGTCGAGCCGGGTGAAGCCGGCCGAGCCCTGTGTCTCGACGGCGACCTCGACGCCCGCCGCCCGGCCGGCGTTCTCCAGCGACTCGGCCGCCATGTAGGTGTGGGCGATGCCGGTGGGGCAGGAGGTGACGGCCACGATCCGGAAGGGGCGCCCGCCGGATGCACCGGCCGCCTCGGACCCGGCGGAAGCGTCGGCCCCGGCGGGAGCGCCGGACGCGGGCCCGCCGGAGGTGGCGCCCGGCGCCGGAGTGGGGACTGCGGCGGAGGCTGCGGTGTCCGTCTCGGGCGCGCCCGAAGCCGCGGCCCGAGTCGTTTCCGAAGCCGCGGCCGAAGTCGCCTCGGAAGTCGGCGCGTTGTCCCGGGCCGGCGCCGAGGCCGCCCTCGTGCTGCCCGCTGCGGCGCCGGCGGAGGCCGCCCCCGGCGCCGCAGCGGAGTCTTCGCCGGCGCTCGGCGCCGCCTCGGGGGCCTCGTCGCCGCGGATCAGCGCCGCCGCGGCGGCCGCGTCGTCCGCCGAGCGCAGTGCGGAGGTGAACTCGGCGTTCATCAGCTGCCGCGCCAGCGAGGACAGGATCGTCAGATGGGCGTCGTCGGCGCCGGCCGGCGCGGCGATGAGGAAGATCAGGTCGGCGGGGCCGTCCGCCGCGCCGAAGTCGATCCCGGCGGCGCTGCGCCCGAAGGCGAGCGTGGGCTCGGTGACGTGCTCGCTGCGGCAGTGCGGGATGCCGATGCCGCCGTCGAGGCCGGTCGGCATCTGCGCCTCGCGGGCGGCCACGTCGGCGAGGAAACCGTCCAGGTCGGTCACCCGGCCCTGGGCCACCATCCGCTCGGCGAGGGCACGGGCCGCCGCGTCCTTGGTGTCGGCGGACAGGTCGAGGTCGACCAGATCCGCGGTGATCACGCTGCTCATCGCGGGCTCCTTAGCACGCGTGTCGCCCGGGGCGTGCGGTGGGCGGGGACGGGGGCGGGGGTGCTGTGCGGGGAAGCGGGAGACGTCGTACGTACGTTCATGGCACCGGCTCCTTCAGGGGGCGGTCGACCGGCACCTCGGCCGTGACCGTCACCGCCGCCGGGTCCAGGTCGCGCGGGGTCGGCATCACGCTGCCCGGCAGCCGGACGGCGGCCGCGCCGTGCGCGACGGCGGAGGCGAGGGCCTCCCGGCCGCTGCCGCCCGCGATCAGGAAGCCGGCGAGCGAGGAGTCGCCGGCCCCCACGTTGCTGCGGACCGCGTCGACGCGCGCGGAGCCGAACCAGGCGCCCGCACCGTCTACGAGCAGCTGGCCGTCGGCGCCCAGGCTGGCGAGCACGGCGCCCGCGCCCAGCCCGCGCAGTTCCTCGGCCGCCTTCAGTGCGTCGCCCACCGTGGCCAGCGGGCGTCCGACGGCCTCCGCGAGCTCCTCGGCGTTCGGCTTCACCACGTCCGGGCCCTCGCGCAGCGCCGCGAGCAGCGCGGGTCCGGAGGTGTCCAGCGCGATGCGCACGCCGGCGGTGTGCGCCCGCGCGACCAGGTCGGCGTACCAGGACGGGGCGAGTCCGCGCGGCAGGCTGCCGCAGCACGCGATCCAGTCGGCGCCGCGGGACTGCCGCCGCACGGTGTCCAGGAGCAGTTCCTGCTCGTCGGCGGACAGCTCCGGCCCCGGCGCGTTGATCTTCGTCAGGACGCCGTCGGCCTCGGCGAGGGCGATGTTGGAGCGGGTGGCCCCGGCGACCGGCACCGGCGCGACCTGGATGCCCTGCGCGTCGAGCAGCTCCGCGACCAGCGCGCCCGGTGCGCCCCCCAGGGGAAGAACGGCGACCGTGCGCCGTCCGGCGGCGGCGATCGCGCGGGAGACGTTGACCCCCTTGCCGCCCGGGTCCATCCGTTCGCCGGTGGCGCGGACGACCTCGCCGCGGTGGAGCGCGGGGACCTCGTAGGTGCGGTCCAGGGACGGGTTGGGGGTGACGGTGAGGATCATGCGCGCACCACTTCCGTGCCGCCGCGCTCGATGGCGGCGCCGACCTCGGGGCTCAGACCGCTGTCGGTGATCAGCAGGTCCACGTCGCTCAGGTCGCCGAAGCGGGCGAAGTGCTCCTGGCCGTGCTTGGCGGAGTCAGCGAGCAGCACCACACGGCGGGCGGCGGCGACCGCCGCGCGCTTCACGGCGGCCTCGGCGAGGTCGGGGGTGGTCAGACCGTGCTCGGCGGAGAAGCCGTTGGCGGCGACGAACAGCACGTCGGCGCGGATCTCGCCGTAGGCGCGCAGGGCCCAGGCGTCCACGGCGGCACGGGTACGGTGCCGCACGCGCCCTCCGACGAGGTGCAGCTGGATCCCCGGGTGGTCGGCGAGGCGGGCCGCGATGGGGAGGCTGTGCGTGACGACGGTGAGGGTGGCCTCCAGCGGGACGGCCGCGGCCAGGCGGGCGACCGTCGTGCCGGCGTCGAGGATCACCGTGCCCTCGGTGGGCAGCTCGGCGAGCGCGGCCTTGGCGATCCGGTCCTTCTCGTCGGCGGCGGTGGACTCGCGCTCGGTGAGGTCCGGCTCGAAGTCGAGGCGCCCGGCCGGGATGGCACCGCCGTGCACCCGGCGGACCAGGCCGGCGCGGTCGAGTGCCTTGAGGTCCCGGCGGATGGTCTCCGCGGTCACCTGGAACTCCTCGGCCAGCGACACGACGTCCACCCGGCCGCCGTCACGGGCGAGCCGGAGAATCTCCTGCTGCCGCTCCGGTGCGTACATGTCCGTTTGCCTCCGACCGATGCCCGAACCTGTGGTTTCCCTGCGAGGCTACGCCCCCGTTTGGGGAAAGTAAACAGGTTCGGACTCGAATCGGGCATGAACGGGCTTTCGGAGTCTGCCGGAGCACGGGCGGGGCGGGTCAGCCCACGAGCGCGCGCTCCCGCTCCGGCGTTCCGGGCGCCGCCGGCTCCTCCCCCGCGCCCTCCAGGTGCTGCGCCGGGCGTCCGGGCAGCGCGGACATCAGGAGGAAGATGACGCCCATCACCACGGCCACGTACACCAGCGCGTGCCGGAAGGCGTGCACGAAGGCCGGGCCGACCTGGGCCGGCGCCAACCGGTCGCCGATCACGCCGAAGAACACCACCGACACCAGGCCGAGCCCCAGCGCGTTGCCCATCTGCTGCACGGTGTTGATCAGACCGGACGCCGAACCGGCGTGCTCGCGCGGCACCTCCGAGAGCACCGCGTCCGTCAGCGGGGCGACGATCAGCCCCATGCCCGCGCCCATCACGACCAGCGGCAGCGCCATCTGCCAGGAGGCGATGTGCAGGCCGTAGCGGCCGGACTCCCAGATGTAGAGCACGACACCGGCGCCCATGGTCAGCGCGCCCGCCTGGAGGACCTTGCGGCCGAACCGCGGGACCAGCTTCTGCACCGACATCCCCGCCGCCACCGAGACCGCGATCGAGAACGGGACGCCCGTCAGCCCGGCCCGCAGTGCGCTCCACCCCAGCCCGATCTGCATGTAAAGCGTCCAGACCAGGAAGAACACACCGAGCGCGACACCGAAGACCGTCTGGACCGCGATGCCCGCCGCGAAGCTCTTGACCCGGAACAGGGACAGTTCGACCAGCGGGGAGCCGTCCCGCGCCGCCTTGCGCCGCTCGTACGCCACCAGGACCGCGAAGACCACGAACGCGCCCGCCATCGATCCGTAGCCCCACAGCGGCCAGCCCAGCTCACGGCCGCGGGTCAGCGGGTAGAGCAGCATCAGCAGGCCGAGGGTGACCAGCGCGACTCCGACGAGGTCCAGTCTCAGCGCGCGCGGGGCCCTGGACTCGGTGATGAAGCGGCCGCCGAGGAGGAGGGCGGCGACGCCGACCGGGAGGTTGATCAGGAAGATCGGGCGCCATTCGAGGCCGAAGAGGTTCCACTCGGTGAGCAGCGCGCCGAGCAGCGGACCGGAGACCGCGCCGAGCCCGACGATCGCCCCGAACAGGCCGAAGACCTTGCCGCGTTCGTGCGCCGGGAAGGTGGCGTGCACGATCGAGAGGACCTGCGGCACCATCATCGCCGCCATGGCGCCCTGGAGGATGCGGGAGGCGACCAGCATGTCCGGGTTCGCGGCGAAGCCGCACAGGGCGGAGGCGAGGGTGAAGCCGCCGATGCCCAGGAGGAACAGCCGCTTGCGGCCGTGGATGTCGCCGAGGCGCCCGCCGGTGATCAGGCCGGCGGCGAAGGCGAGGGCGTAACCGGCGGTGATCCACTGGATCTGGCTGAAGGACGCGCCGGCGTCCCGCTGGATGGAGGGGATCGCGATGTTGACGATCGTGACGTCCACGAGGTCCATGAAGGCCGCGGTCATGACGATGGCGAGCGCGAACCAGCGGCGGCGGTCGGCCGCGCCGGAAGCGCCCGAGGACCCGGCGGTGTGCGGGGCGGGGCCGGAGGCGCCCCGGGCGCCGGTGGCGGCCACCGGTTCGGGCGGCGTGTCGCGGGGCGTGGGGCGGGGCGTGTCGGTGGTCATGGCTTCACGGTAGAAGCGCAATAGGTCAGAAGATGTCCTAGACGTACGGCATTCTCGGACTCATGACGACGGACACTCCGGCTCGGCTGCTGACGCTCCTGTCCCTCCTCCAGACGCCCCGTGAATGGCCCGGCGGTGAACTCGCCGGCCGGCTCGGGGTGTCCCGCCGTACGGTCCGGCGCGACATCGACCGGCTGCGGGAGCTGGGTTATCCCGTGCAGGCGACGCGGGGCTCCGACGGGGGCTACCGGCTGGTCGCGGGCAAGGCGATGCCGCCGCTGGTGCTCGACGACGAGGAGGCGGTGGCGATCGCGGTGGGGCTGCGGGCGGGGGCCGGGCACGCGGTGGAGGGCGTGGACGAGGCGTCGGTACGGGCCCTGGCGAAGCTGGAGCAGGTACTGCCGGCCCGGCTGCGTCACCGGGTCTCCACCCTGCAGGCCGCGACGACCCCGCTGGTGAGCGGGGACGGGGCGAGCATCGCGCCCGAGACGCTGACCGTCATGGCGTCGACGGTCGCGGGACAGGAGCGGCTGCGGTTCTCCTACCGGGCCGGGGACGGGACCGAGACGCGCCGCCTGACCGAGCCGCACCGCCTGGTCTCCACCGGGCGGCGCTGGTACCTCGTGGCCTACGACCTCGATCGCGCGGACTGGCGGACGTTCCGGGTCGACCGGGTGAGCGAGCCGTTCGCGACGGGGGCGCGGTTCGCTCCGCGGGAACTGCCGACCGGGAGCGCGGCGGAGTACCTGCGGCAGTCGATGCACCGGCAGCAGGAGACGTACGAGTTCAGCGTGACGTTCGCCGAGTCCGCGGACGTCGTGGCGCAGCGGCTGCCGGCCTGGCTCGGCGCCCCGGAGCCGCTCGGCGACGGCGGGTGCCGCCTGCGGGCGAGCACCGGTGACCGGCTGGAGTGGCTGGCGGTGCGGCTGCTGATGACGGGATTCGAGTTCGTGGTGCGGGAGCCCGCGGAACTGGTCGACCGCGTCCGCGAACTGGGGGCGCGGCTGAGCCGGGCGGCCGGGGACGCCTGAGCGGGACGCGGGCGGCGAGGGCAGCGGGGCAGCGGCGGGGGCGGTCCGCGTTCGGAGGCGGTCCGCGTTCGGGGGCGGTCGCGTTCGGGGGCGCGGGTCAGGTCCAGTGGAAGTCGCGCAGGGCGGCGAGGTTGCGCAGGGCCAGCTCCGCGGGGCCGTCCGGACCGTCGGCACGGGACTCCCCGGCGGCCCAGCTCTCCACCGCCACGCGTACGGCGGCGCTGGCCACGGCGGCGGCGAAGCGCACCTCCTGGGAGCCGGGCGGCCGCTCGGCAACGTTGTCGAGGCGGTCCACCAGGACGTCCGCCAGCCTCCGTTCCGACGCCTGGCACTCCTCCGCCCAGACCTTGCGCACCGCCGGATTGGTGTCGGCCAGCCGGATGAGCGTGCGGACCCACTGCCAGGAGGCCTCCGGGACCCCGGCGCCGGGGGTCAGGGTGTAGCGCACCGCGTGCTCCAGGGCCCGCAGGACGGGGAGGTCGTCGGGGGCTTCGCGCACCGCCTGTGTCCACCGTCCGGCGCCGGCCGCGTAGAGGGGGGCCACGGCCTCCTCCTTCGTGGCGAAGTACCGGTAGAACGTGCGCGGGGCGACGCCGGCGGCCTGGGCGATGTCCTCGGCGCGGGTGGCCCGCAGTCCCCGGGTGACGAAGAGGCGGGCCGCGGCCCGGGCGATCTCCATCCGGGTGACGGCCTTGCGGCGCTCCGTCAGCGTAGGCGAGGCGGGGGTACGTCTCGGGGAGGGGGTGGAACTGCTCACATCGGCAGGTTATGCCTGTGTGGCACAATCTGCCATCTGGGCGGGCCACCCCGGGGTTCAGGTCCGGGGTGCCCCGCTTTTCTCGGCGTGTCCGGAGGCGGCGAAGGAAGTAGCCGGGCTCCGGCACCCGGGGGGGGTGGCGCCGAAGCCCGGCTGGGGAGAGTCCCGGCGCCGGGGGGTGTGCGTCGGGACTTGGCTCGGTTGGTCCGTCCGCCGACTCGTCCGGTGGCCGCCGGCGGCGTTCCGGGGTCGATGCGGGCGGTTTCGTGCGGGGCGCGTACAGATCGAACTGCCGTGCCCTGAAAGGTTGTTCCCACGGCCCGCCGGATTGAAGCGGCGGTACAGCGCCATTGTTCGCGCGTGCTTTGGCCACCCGGCGTACGCGGTCGCCCGCGTACGCGATCGGTGCGCGGCGCTCGCCCGCCTTCCCCCGGCATCGACGGGACTTCCGGCAGCCGCGAGCCGCGCGGAACCTTCCGCGCGATCTGCGGACAGCCGCGGTTCCCCCTCGCGGCCGGCGGACGGGGCTCCCCTTTCGGGGCCCGCGTCACGCCGACGCCAGGGGTGGCGTCACGCCGACGCCTCGGGACCCGCGTCAGGCCGCCGCGTCGAAGCCGGTGTCGCGGGCCAGCTTCTTCAGCTCCAGCAGGGCGTGCTTCTCGATCTGGCGGATGCGCTCGCGCGTCAGACCGTGCTCCTTGCCCACCTCGGTCAGCGTGCGCTCCCGGCCGTCGTCGATGCCGTAGCGCATCTTGATGATGGAGGCCGTGCGCTGGTCGAGG
The DNA here is from genome assembly GCF_044746005.1 of Streptomyces sp. NPDC086766. Taxonomy (NCBI): domain Bacteria; kingdom Bacillati; phylum Actinomycetota; class Actinomycetes; order Kitasatosporales; family Streptomycetaceae; genus Streptomyces; species Streptomyces sp. NPDC086766. The sequence continues at coordinate 233,614 of NZ_JBIVBI010000013.1, forward strand.
CGGCCGATCAGGTCGTCGAGCTCCTCGCTGCGCAGCAGGGTGAGCACCGACTGCTCCGGCGACACCGCGGAGGTGTCCTCCAGGAGGTCGCCGAACTGGGTCTCGCCCTCGTCGTCCACCGACATGTTCAGCGAGACCGGGTCGCGGGCCCAGTCGAGGACGTCCGCGACGCGCTCCGGCGTCGAGCCGAGCTCGGTGGCGATCTCCGCGGGCTCCGGGTCGCGGCCGTGCTCACGGTTGAACTCGCGCTGGACCCGGCGGATGCGGCCGAGTTCCTCCACGAGGTGGACGGGCAGGCGGATCGTGCGGGACTGGTCCGCTATGGAGCGGGTGATCGCCTGACGGATCCACCAGGTCGCGTACGTCGAGAACTTGAAGCCCTTGCGGTAGTCGAACTTCTCGACGGCGCGCACCAGGCCGGCGTTGCCCTCCTGGATCAGGTCCAGCAGGGGCAGGCCGCTGCGCGGGTAGCGCCGGGCGACGGCGACGACCAGGCGGAGGTTGGAACGGATGAAGACGTCCTTGGCCCGCTCCCCCTCGGCGACCAGGGCCTCGAGCTCCTCGCGGGAGGCGTCCGCCTGGGACTCCTCGAGCCCGTCGAGGATCTGCTGTGCGAACACACCCGCCTCGATGACCTGGGACAGCTCGACTTCCTTCGCGGCGTCGAGCAGCGGTGTACGCGCGATCTCGTCGAGATACATGCCGACCAGGTCGCGGTCGGCGATCTCGCCGCCATGGGCGCGAACACTGTTTGCCGCGTCGGCCGTCTCGCCGGTGGCGGACTGACGACGGGCGACGGCACGGGTTGCCATGCGTGCTCCCTTGCGATGGTGGGTCAGCGGGTGGGCTTCGGACGCTGGACACTGTCTTGGGGGACTCTCCTCGGGTGCCCCGCATCCGATGGAAACAACGACTGGAATCCGGACAGAATTCCCAACCCGCCCCCCAATTTTTCTGATCATGCAGTACCCTGCACGGCCGCAACGCCCGAGCACCGCCGACAGCCCCCACGAATACGCAGGTCAGAGCGTTGATCGCCCTTTCCTCCGAGGCGCCCGCGAACCCCGCGGACTCCACGGACCGCGCCGCCGTGAGACTCCGGTCACACGTGTAGCGGCCGGTCCGTCACGGGGAGAGCCGCGGAGAGCGTCACCCTCGGCCGTTCTCCCACCCTCAAGGACGGGTGGCACCGGCCGGAGGTTGCCGCAAACCCGGACTCTCAGGAGATTCCCAGACTCTCCAATCCAGAGGTACGCAGCGCGCGTGCGCTTGTTTCAGCCGAACTGCACGGACCGCTTCGCCATTCCCATCCAGAAGCCGTCGATCACGGATTTCTGCGTGTCCAGCTCCCCGCCGGACTCCGCCGCGCCCATGGTCACGAATAGCGGGGCGAAGTGCTCGGTGCGCGGATGGGCGTACCGGCCGGCGGGGGCCTTGTCGAGGAAGTCCAGCAGGGCGTCCCAGTCGCGGGCCTCCAGCGCGCGGCGGCCCCAGTCGTCGAACTCGGAGGACCAGCTCGGCACCCCGCGCCCGGCGTGACGCAGCGCGGCCAGGTTGTGGGTGAAGAAGCCGGAGCCGACGATCAGCACGCCCTCGTCGCGCAGCGGGGCCAGCCTGCGGCCGATCTCCATGAGCTTCACCGGGTCGAGGGTCGGCATGGAGATCTGCAGGACGGGGACGTCGGCCGCGGGGAACATCTCGACGAGCGGGACGTAGGCGCCGTGGTCGAGGCCGCGGCCGGGCACGTCCTGCACCGGCATACCGGGGGCACGCAGCAACTTGCGTACGCTCGCGGCGAGTTCGGGGGCGCCGGGAGCGTCGTAGCGCACCTGGTAGTAGTGCTCCGGGAAGCCCCAGAAGTCGTGGACGAGGGGAACCGGCTCGGTGGCGCCGACGGCGAGCGGCGCCTCCTCCCAGTGGGCGGAGACCACGAGAATCGCCCTGGGGCGGGGCAGCGCGGCGGACCAGGAGGCGAGTTCACCGGGCCAGACGGGATCGTCCGCGAGCGGCGGGGCGCCGTGGCTGAGGTAGAGGGCGGGCATGCGGCCCGGGGCGCGCTCCGCCGCGCCCTCCCGGCTGCGGGCCTGCTGCGTGTGCGCCTGGGTGGCTTCGGACATGGTGGCTGCTCCCTCCGGATATTGCTTGAAAGCTAAAGCTTCACTCGCGAGAGTACTCCTGATTGTTTAAGTTTCAAGAAGCGGCCTCGTACAGTGGAGCCATGAACACGGCACCCGCATCCGCGACCGGCTCCGGCCCCACCGGGGGCCACCGCTGGCTCACCGCCGAGGAGCAGCGCGTCTGGCGCTCCTACCTGCACGCCACCACCCTCCTGGAGGACCACCTCGACCGGCAGCTGCAGCGTGACGCGGGAATGCCGCACATCTACTACGGCCTCCTCGTCCAGCTCGCCGAGGCACCGGGCGGCCGGCTGCGGATGACCGAGCTGGCCAGGAACGCGAAGATCACCCGCTCCCGTCTCTCGCACGCCGTGGCGCGCCTGGAGAAGAACGGATGGGTACGCCGTGAGGACTGCCCCTCCGACAAGCGGGGCCAGTTCGCGGTGCTGACCGAGGAGGGGCGGGACGTCCTGCGCCGTACCGCGCCCGGCCATGTGGCCGCCGTACGCCAGGCCCTGTTCGACCGGCTGACCCCGGAACAGCAGAAGTCCCTCGGCGAGATCATGCAGATCGTCGCCGAGGGACTTCAGCCGGACGAAGCGGGTGCGGACCTGCCCTGGCTCCGCTGAGCGGAGTGCGCGGAGGAACCGGGCGAGGAAGGCCAGGCCGTCCGGTCGGTGGACGGCCGGTGGGTCAGTGGGCGACGACCGGGACCGCCACCTCGTCCTCGACGCCCTCGCCCGCCCCGGAGCCCGAACCGGTGACCGAGGCGCTCCCCGGGCGGCCGGCGTTGACGAAGGACAGCGCGATCAAGGAGGCCGCGGCCAGGATGCCGACGGCGAACCAGATGGCGCTCGCGTAGCCGTGCACCATGGCCTCCAGCTGGACCAGCTGCTGCTGCGGCTTGGACGCGGCGGCCCCGATGTGGTCCCTGACGTACCCGGTCTTCGCGGAGGCCGCGATCGTGTTCAGCAGGGCCGTACCGATCGCACCGCCCACCTGCTGCGAGGTGTTGACCATCGCCGAGGCGACACCCGCGTCACGCGGCTCGACGCCCAGGGTGGCCAGGGACATGGCCGGCATGAACGCCGTACCCATGCCGAGGCCGAGCAGCAGCATCGCCGGCAGGAGCAGCGTGGCGTACGAGGAGCCGATCGCCAGCTGGGTCAGCAGCAGCATGCCGAGGCCCGCGACCAGGAAGCCGGGGCTCATCAGCCGCCGCGGCGCCACCCGGGTCATGAGCCGGGCGCCGATCTGGGTGGAGCCGGTGATCATGCCCGCGATCATCGGGAGGAAGGCGAAGCCGGTCTTCACGGGCGAGTAGCCCTTCACGACCTGGAGGTAGTAGGTGAGGAAGAGGAAGAGGCCGAACATCGCGATGATCGCCAGGCCCAGGGAGAGGTAGACACCGCCGCGGTTGCGCTCGGTGACGACGCGCAGCGGCAGCAGCGGCGCCTTGATCTTCGACTCGACGAAGACGAAGGCCGCGAGCAGCAGGGCCGACCCGACGAACATGCCCACGGTCACGGAGTCGCCCCAGCCGTCGGACTCGGCGCGGGTGAAGCCGTAGACCAGCGCGACCAGGCCCAGGGTGGAGAGCACGACGCCGGGGATGTCGAGCGGCGCGCGCTTGCGGCTGCCCTCCGGCTCACGGACGACCAGGTAGGCGCCGGCCGCGGCGACGACGGCGAACGGGATGTTCACGAAGAACGTCCAGCGCCAGTCCAGGTACTCGGTGAGGAAGCCGCCGAGGATCAGGCCGACGGCGCCGCCGCCACCGGCGATCGCGCCGTAGATGCCGAACGCCTTGGCGCGTTCCTTGGCGTCGGTGAACATCACCGCGAGCAGGGAGAGCGCGGCCGGCGCGAGCAGTGCGCCGAACGCGCCCTGCAGGGCGCGGGCCCCGAACATCATCGCGCCGCTCGTGGCCGCGCCGCCGAGCGCGGAGGCGGCGGCGAAGCCGGCCAGGCCGGTGACGAAGGCGCGCTTGCGGCCCCACAGGTCGGCGATGCGTCCGCCGAACAGCAGCAGACCGCCGAAGGCCAGGGCGTACGCCGTGACGACCCACTGCCGGTTGCCGTCGGAGATGCCGAGGTCCTGCTGGGCGGAGGGCAGGGCGATGTTCACGATGGTGGCGTCCAGGACGACCATCAGCTGGGCGAGCGCGATGAAGACGAGCGCCTTCCAGCGGTTGGCGTCGGGAATGACGCCGGGAGCCTTCACGGCTGTTTCGGACATGGGGGTACCCACTTCGGGACTTCGTGACGGAAAAAGGGTGACGTGTGCCGGCGGCCCGTCGTCGGTGACGGCCGCGGGGGTCTGACTGCTTTGGTGGCCGGGTGGCTCGGGGCCTGGTCGGCTCTGGTGGCTGGGTGGCTTTGGCGGCTGGGTGGCTCGGAGGCCGGGTGGCTCGGCGCCTCGGTGGAGCAGTGGCGCGACGGGCGGTGGGGTGGCGGGGCGGTGGGGTGGCGGGGCTCGGTGGCCGCGTTACTCAGGCAGCCTGGAGCAGGTCCTCAGGTCCTCCATGGTCGCGGCCGCACCCGGCAGGACGGACCGGGCCGGAGCCCGCAACCCGTCCAGGAACAGCTGCAGATGACGGTGCACGAAGCGGTCGGTGCCGAGGCAGCCGGTGCCGGCCGGAGGCCGGCTGAGCTGGGCCACGGCCACCATCAGGTCGCCGACGCCCACGTCCGAGCGCAGTTGCCCGGCCGCCTTGGCGCGGTCCATGACCTCCTCGACGAGACGCTCCACCCGCTCGCGGGCGGCCTCCAGATCGGGGTGGTGCTGGTCGAAGGTGCTGGAGATCATCGGGCACAGCGCGCTGATCCGCTCGTCGGCGGCGACGTGCACGAAGCGCTCCAGGGCGTCGAAGGCGTCGCCGGTCTCCGCGAGCGCCTGCTCCGCCGCCAGCGCCGTACGGTCCATGACGGAGCAGACGACCTCGCGGACGAGAGCGTCGCGGTCCGGGAAGTTGCGGTACAGCGTGGCGTTGCCGACGCCGGCGCGGCGGGCGATCTCGTCGAGCGGCACCTCGGGTCCGAACTCGACGAACATCTCCCGGGCGGCGGTGACGATCCGCTCCCGGTTGCGCAGGGCGTCGGCGCGGGGCCGGGTCGCCTTGCGCGGATGGGCGGTCGCGGTCTGCACGGCGTACTCCTCGACTGATCGTGGGGCTTGCTGGTCCGGTGGCTCGGGCAGGGGGCCTTGGGCCTCACGCCCCGAACCTGCGGTCTTGAGTTCTGTCGCGTCGCCGCGATCCGGGGAAGGACTCCCCGTTTCGCTTCGACACAAGGCTAAACGGGGAAACGGTCCCCGGTTATTTCCCACGCCCGCCAAGTTTTTCGGTGACCTGGGTCACACATTGCCGTAGGTGAGACCCCGGGATCCCCGACCGGCTCCTCCTCCCGATCGGCCGTCGCACGATCGGCCGCTCCAGCGCGCGCCCCCCGCCCCGACGACACAGGGTGATCGAAAGGGTGCAGCCGGAGACCGGTGGCTGCCTGGCGCGAAAGGTTTACGGATGCAGCCGCAGCCCCGCCGCCGGATACGCAAGCGTCGTGCGGCCGCCCTCGCCTCCGTGACCGCGCTGACCCTGGCGGTCGGCACATCGGCCGGGTCGGGGCGCCTCACGACGGGGCCATCGGCCACCGGTGCCGGCTCGGCCCTCCTGGCCCGCTCTCCCGCCCTCACCCCTTGCCTGATCAGCGGCGGTTCGGCCGTGCAGATGTCGGAGGGCATACCGACCGGCAGCGGGTACGCCCGCTCCGTCGGCACCGTCCACGCCCTGACCGTCATGATCGACTTCCCGGACGCACCGGGCGAGGGCAAAGCGCTCGACCGCTTCCACGAATTCTTCCCGCGGACCCAGGAGTGGTTCCGCACCGCCTCCTACGGCCGGCTCGACTACCGCCCCGAAACCCCGATATCCGGGTGGCTGCGCATGCCGAAGCCCTTCAAGGCGTACGACATAGAGCGGGGCGCGCCCTTCGACCCCGGCTACCGTCAACTCGTCCAGGACATCGTCACGGCGGCCGACCCCAAGGTGGACTTCCGGCACTACGACCTGCTGAACGTGCTGATAACCCCCAACGCCGGCCCGTCCGCGCTGGAGACGGTGCTGTCGGTGACGTTCGCGGGCAACAGCGCGGCCCCGGTCGCCGACGGCGTCCCGGTGGCGAACGCCTCCTTCGTCTACTCCCGCCAGGACGACGGCTCCGGCTCGTACGACACCACCGGCTACCGCGTCCTGCCCCACGAGAACGGCCACGTCTTCGGCCTGCCCGACCTGTACACGCCGGAGGGCGGCGGCGCGGTCGGCCACTGGGACATCATGAGCGAGGACTGGGGGGCCGGCAACGATCTCCTCGGCTGGCACAAGTGGAAGCTGGGCTGGCTGGACGCCTCCCAGGTGAGCTGCGCGGCCAAGCGGGGCTCGGTCGAGTACCCGCTGACGCCGCTGGCCCGCCCCGGCGGCCCGAAACTGGTCTTCGTCCCCCTCGACGCCCACAGCGGCTACGCCCTGGAACTGCGCACCCGCGCCGGCAACGACGAGACCGTCTGCCAACCGGGCGTCCTCATCTACAAGGTCGACGCGGACGTCGACACCGGCCGCGGCCCGATCAAGGTCTACGACGCCCACCGCGACTCCGGCGGCTGCACCCGCAGCCCCAACGTCCACGCCGAACTCTCCGACGCGCCCTTCGCACCGGGCCAGTCCTTCCGGGACCCCCGGGCGGGCATCCGCATCGACGTGGCGGCGGCCGACCTGGACGGGAACTACCGGGTGCGGGTCACCCGGCGGTGAGGGCCGGTTCGGGGTCGGGGCGGGCCGGTGCGGGCCGGTTCGGGGTCGGGGCGGGCCGGTGCGGGCCGGTTCGGGGTCGGCGCGGGCCTCGCGGAAGGATGGAGGAGGGAACGCGCGGTGCGGGCTTACGGTAGGCCTGCCGCCACCCCCGTACCGGAGATGCGATGCCCCCGAACACCCCGCCGGTGGCCCCCCGGGTCACCGGCACCGGCTCCCCGGCCGCAGCCACCGCGCCCACCGCGGCCGTCCCGCCCGCCGAGGCGGTCACCCCGCTGATGCGGGGCGTGGCGGTGCTGCGGCAGCTGACGGAGGCCGGCGGAACGCTGAGCCCGAGCGCCCTGGAACGGGCCACGGGCCTCGCCCGCTCCACCGTGGACCGGATCACGGCGACGCTCGCCCGCATGGGGTACGTGCGTCCGGACGGCCGGGACGTCGTACTCGCCCCCCGCCTCATGGAGCTGGGCAACGCCTACCTGGCCGCCCTGCGGCTGCCGGCGCTGCTCGACGCGCGCGCCGACGCCCTCGCCGACGAGCTGGACGAGTCGGTCTCCCTGGCGGTCGGCGACCGGGACGGCATCCGCTTCATCCACCAGGCCACCCGCCGCCGCGCGATGTCGCTGAGCTTCCGCATCGGCGACCTGCTCCCCGCGGAACGCACCGCACCGGGCCCGCTGTTCGCGTCGGAGTGGACCGACGCGGACTGGCGGCTCTGGCACGCACGCCGGGCGGCCGACCCGGAGGACAGAGGCTTCACGGCCGTACCCCCACGGGTGCCGCCGACGGACGGACCGTGGGACGCGACCGAAGCAATCGACGTGACCGAGGCGATCGGCGGAATCGGCGGGATCAGTGCGACCGACGCGATCGGCGCGGACTTCGAGCGGCGCGCGGCGAGCGCGCGGGAGGACGGCTGGTCGCTGGACGACCAGTTGATCGAGCCGGGCCTGGTCGCGGTCTCCGTACCCGTACGGCATCCGGACACGGGCCGCATCGCGTGCGTGGCGAGCGTGGTGAGCCACACCAGCCGCCACTCGGCGGACGACCTGCGCACCACCCTCCTGCCCCGCCTGCGGAGGACGGTCGCGGCGATGGAGGCGGACCTCCGCGCGGCCCCGCCCCTCTCGGTCACCTCACCCCCCTCGAACCTGGCGACGTGGACGGCCGCGTCCAAGCAGGAACTGGGCCGGGAGTTCGTCGAGTCGCTGGCCCGCGGCCTGACCGTGCTGACCGCCTTCGGCGAGGGCAGGGCCGCGCTGACGTCGGCGCAGGTGGCCAGGGCGACGGGGCTGTCCCGGGCGACGGCACGGCGCGCGCTGATCACGTACGAGCACCTGGGCCTGGTACGCCAGGAGGACGACCGGACGTTCACCCTCACCCCGAGGGTGCTGGCCCTGGGCTTCCCGCCGCTGTCCCGCACCTCGCTCCCCCGGATGGCGCTGCCGCACCTCGAGGAACTGGCGTCCCACGTCCAGGAGTCGACGTCGCTGGCGGTCCTGACGCCCTCCGGCGAGGAGATCCAGTACACGGCCCGGGCGACGACCGCCCGCATCATGAGCGTGGACATCACCGTGGGCACCCGCCTCCCGGCCCACGCCACCGCCCTGGGCCGCGTCCTCCTGTCGGACACACCGCCCGTGCGGCAGACACACCCCGAAAGCGCGGAGCACGGCTACGCCCTGGTGGACGAGGAACTGGAAGCGGGCCTCCGCTCCCTCGCCGTCCCGATCCACGACCGCGCGGGCCGGGTGGTCGCCGCGGCCGGCGTGGCCATGCACACGGCCCGCCACACCCGCGAACAGTGCCTCGAACACCTCCTCCCCGCCCTGCGCCGCACGGCCACCGCCATCGAGGCAGACCTCCACGTGGCCACCCACTTCACCCACGTCCCCCTGACCTGACGCGCAGCGCCCCCCCACCTGCGACCCCCCACATCCGGTACGCTGACGCCTGTGACCCACGCGGTCACGATCCGCCTTCGTAGCTCAGGGGATAGAGCACCGCTCTCCTAAAGCGGGTGTCGCAGGTTCGAATCCTGCCGGGGGCACCAGGCAAAAGGCCCCGGACCGATCATGGTCCGGGGCCTTTGACATCCACTTCTGACATCAACGCGGGTGGTCACTGACGACCAGGGCGCTTCCGCAGCAGCCGGTCCATGTGGCTCATGGCCTCGCGCTGGGTGTCCTGCACGACGTGCGTGTAGACGTCCATGGTGATGCTGATCTGCGAGTGGCCCAGGATCTCCATCACGACGCGAGGCGCAACCCCGGCCGCCGTGAGGAGCGTCGCGGTGCCGTGCCTGGCATCGTGCAGCCGGATCACGCGAAGGCCGGCGGACTCGGCGACCCGAGTGAAGGAGCGGTAGACGTTCCGCGGCTCGACCGGACGCCCCGTGCGGGTGGTGAAGACGTACGCCGACTCCTGCCACCCCTCCCCCGCCTTGGCGCGAGCAGCTGCCTGCCGCAGGCGGTGCCAGCGCAGGGGCGCGATGCAAAGTGCGGGCAGCGGAACAGCGCGGCGACGGCGGCTCTTGGGATCGTCGTCGTAAAGGACGCCGCGGCGCCGCTGGGTCTGCTGGCGGACGTAGAGCACCCGGTAGTCGAGGTCGAGGTCGGACCAGCGGAGGCCGACGATCTCACCACGGCGGAGGCCCATGGCGATGGCGAGCACGAAGGCCGCGTAGAGCGGGTCCTTGCGGGAGGCGGCGAGGAAGTCGAGCGTCTCGTCGAGGGTCCAGGGCTTCAGCTCACGGTTGTCGGTGCGCGGCGGCTCGACGAGCTTGGCGACGTTGCGCGTAATCAGTTCCTCGCGGCATGCGGAGGACAGCGCAGAGCGCAGAACCCGGTGCGCTTCCTTGGCCGTTGCCGCGGTGGCCTGCTGCTCCAGGCGGACGAGGAAGCGCCGGACGTCGGCCACGCCCAGGGCGTCGAGCTGCTTCGCGCCGAGCAACCAGGTAGAGCCGCACGTGCGCTTCGTACTTGTCGTAGGTGCTGAGCTTCCGCCGGGGCTTGATGACGTTGTCCAGCCAGTACGGCAGCCACTCGGAGAGCCGGGCCGACCGTGTGGGCACGGGCACGCCCTGGTCGACCTTGGCGAGCAGTTCTCGGCGCTTGGTGTCGCACTCGGCCCAGGTCTTGCCGTAGGCGAACTTGCGGGCTCGGGTGCCGTCCGGCTGGAGCACGTAGACCGCGCACTGGTAGCGGCCGTCCTTGCGCTTGGTGATGGTGCCGGCGCCGTTCGGGTTGCGCTTGCGCTGAGTGGCCATCAGGCAGCCACCTCCAGTCCGTTGGCGATGTAGTCGCGGACAGCACGCGCCGGGATACGCCGACAACGGCCGATGGTGAGCGAGGGCAGGCGACGGGAACGGACGAGGTCGTACACCGTGGAGCGGCCGAGCTTGAGCCGGGCCATCGCCTCAGGCACCGTGAGCAGTTCGCCGTCAGGCACGGGTGGGTTCCCCTTCCGTTCCGGGGGCGGGTTCGAGGGTTTCGGCGAGCCAGGCTTCGGCGTCGGTGAGGCCGGTTCCGGCGAAAACCCAATGGGCGAGGACGAGGGTCGTGTCGGGCTCGGTCCGGGATTCGGCGGCGGCTTGGGCGCGGCGCCATTCGGCGCGGGCGTCGCGGAGGGCTCCGAGGGTGGTGGAGTAGCGGCGGGACTTGGTGGAGAAGTGGCCGCGGAAGCCGAGCATGTGGGCCCAGGCCCGCAGGCGGAGGTCTTCCAGGTCCTTGCGGCCGCCGAGGGCCCAGGCGGTGCGGATCAGTCGGCGGGCGTGGTCGTTGATGTCGAATTGGGCGAGTTCGGCGACGAACTTCAGAGGCCGGTCGAGAGCTCCCGTCGCTGTCTCGGCGCCCTTGGTGGCGTACTTGGCGATGTAGGCGGCGACCGCCCGCTCGGTCAGCTCCTGGCCGCCGTCGAAGTCGGCAGAACGGATCGTGCGTACGTCGAGCTGACGGCCGAAGCTGAAGACGTGAGCCCGGCCGTCGAGGACGGGTCCGTCCACACGGACGGTGGCAGCGGCTGCCCGGATAGCGTCAGTCAGCAGCTCGGCGGTCGCCCAGACGGGAGGCGGGGTGTCGCCGCCCCCGGGGCCGTCGATGCGGATGACGGCGTGGAAGTGGACGGCGCCGCGCTTCTGGTACTCGGCGACCTTGGCGAACGACACCCGGGCGTACTCACGGAACGCGCGCTGTGTGAGACCGGCGCGCTTGGCGACCTCGCGACGCAGGTAGGTCGAGAAGCGGCGCCACAACAACCCGGCGTGCGCGTTCCAGAGGACGGCCGCGTCGTAGTCGTAGGTGTCCGGGTCGAGGGCGGTGCCGAGGGCGGGGTCGTCCTGGTCATGGAGGGCGCCGCAGCGGCAGGGGCGAATCGAACCGGCCGGGCCGGTGGGGCGGTTGTGAACGGGGCCGAAGCCGGGGGCGGTGAAGGTGGCGAAGACGCGGGGGTGTGCGGCGACGCGTTCGGGGACGCCCTTGCCGCCGCGCAGGCCGGAGGTGATCAGGTGGAAGGTGTCCCGGCGGTAGACCTCGGCGCAGGCCGCGCAGCGGGTCGTGCGGCGGTTGTTGCAGCGGACGAGGAGGTGACCGGCCGGAAGGGCGGCGGAGTCGAGGTGGTGGAGGACGCTGCCGATCTCGCCGGTGCGGGTGTTCACGTCGTACTCGGTGCGGTGGCCGTCGAGGCGGATCGGGTGGGTGCAGCCGCCGAGGGCCGAGAGCTGGCACAGGAGCGCGGGCATGGTGCCGAGGGCGGCCAGGTCACGAAGTTCGGTCAGCGGGGGCGGCGTGGCGCGGGTGATGATGGGCTTGCTCCTTCTGGCTTCGGCTGGAAGGGGTGAAGGCCCCCGGGGCGGCGGATGCTTGGCGGTATCGAGGCCGGCCCGGGGGTCTGATGCGTCAGCGGCGGCGCTGGTCGCGGAGCATCGAACGCAGGACCACGGCGGCGACGGCCACGGAAACGGCCGTGACGGCGACGGCGGCCAGGAGCGCGGTCAGCACGACCCCGCCGACGAGGCCGGCCGCGACGGCTCCGGTGCTGACGGAGATCTGCGGGACCGGGCGCCGGGTGGAGACGTGGTGGTCGGCCGCCACGGTGTGGGGGTGCGCGGGCGGCGGGGTCGGGTTGTCCGGGTACTTGGGCAGGAACACGGCGAAGCTCTCCTTACCTACTCGTCTAGTCATGTCAGCCGTTGACGACACCGACGCCGGAGCGCGTGCCGGACTCGATGGCTGGGGCCATGAACGTGTGCGAGAGCCAGAAGCCGAAGAGGGCGATCAGGACGACGATCCACGTGCGGACGCCGAGGAACTTGACCGCTCCCCAGGCGAAGAAGCCGAGGACGACGACGAGCGGGAGGCTGACGGTCACGGGAGGCGGGTCCTTTCAGCGGACGGGGCAGCGGTGGGTGCGGGCGGCCAGTTCGGCGGCGGCACGGCTGTCGTAATCGGCGGAGAAGCCGCAGCGCGGGGCCGTGCAGGCGGCGGTGTGCTTCTCCCGGCCGCCTCCGTCGTAGGACGTGCCGACCTGGACGGGGCCGATGCGGGTGACGGAGCGGAAGCGACGGTTGGCTGGCAAGAGCGGTGTCCTTCCCTTTGTTTGCTTGCCTGTTGGGTGTGACGACGTGTAGATAGGCGGAATGTCGCAAGGAGTACGGAGGTTGATCGCCTTCGGGGGGATCGCGTTGGCACTTGGACTCGGCTGTGTAGCGGGCCGGTGGTGGGTGGGTGAATCCTGGGCCACCGTGATCACCATGTGTTTCCTTGAGGTGCTGATCGTTTTGGGCGTCCTGGGAATCCAGCTGGTACGGCGGAAGAGATAGCCCCCTCATCGAGATTCGCCTTCAGAGCTGGGCGGCGATGGCTTCAGCCATGGGCGAGGGAACCCCGAGACGAGCGCGGAGGGTCGGCGTGTCGATCGGAGCGCCAGTGCGGGTGTGGTGCTCGGTGGCGACCTTGCGTGCGTGCTCGACCAGGGCGGCCGGGACGGAGACCGCGGGCGGAGCGGGCCTCGGCTCGATGGCCGGCGCAGCCGGAATGGCCTCGGTCGGATCGGGCGCGTCCTCTTGGTCCTCGATGAGCCGTGGCCGCTCCAGTTCGTCTGTGGTCTCGGGGTGGTCGTCCGTTGTCGGCGGGGTCGAGTGGGCGAGGAGCGTGCCGCCGAGGAAGGCGACGGCTGGCCAGCCCGCGACGAGGATGCGGAGCCAGGCCGGTACCTGGTCCATGTCGAGCAGTCCGGCGGTGGCGACGTTGGCGCCCAGGGATGCGGTCAGCGCGATCACAAACCAGCACCACCCGGCCGCCTTGGCGTCGCCTGAGCGCAGTCGGCGCCAAGCGGCGACCAGCAGCAGGTCGACGGAGATGGGGTAGGCCCACGCCTTCCACCCGTCCTGACCAGCGGCCGAGGCGATGTCGTGCAGGTGGGCGAAGGACAGCGCGGCGGCGATGACCGCCTGGACGAGCACCGCGTCGACGCGGGCCAGGTGGGCGCGCATGCTGCGGCTCCTTCCGGATTCGGGCATGGGAGGGGTAGGGACGTGGCGCAAGGCGGTCACGCCGACCGGGGGTGATGGAGGAAGCGCCGGGTCAGTCGGTCACGGGTCGCGGCTTCACGACCGGGGACGGAATCTCGACCGGCGGCACGGGAACGTCGGGCCGGAAGGGCTTGAGCGCGGGAACGTCGGGGACCAGGTGGGCCGAGTCGCGGCACGTCTCGGCGGCGTCGCCGGGGGAGAGGTACGGCGTGCGGATACGAGACCAGCCGCCGGAGGTGTCCCCGGCCACGGCGAGGCCGGGCCGTTCGGGAGCGATGGCGCAGGCGGCGAAGACGGCCTCCGGGGCAATGTCGCCGAGTGCCATCTTCGCGGAGGCTTCGTCGTTGACGCGGTGGCAGACGCGGCCGGTCAATTGGGCCCGCAACATGGTCGCCCCCTTGCCCAGCGCTGCCCGCACACCTCCAGGTAGATGCCGGCGGCGCGGCCGAGCTGGGCGAGCCGGATGAGCTGGGTGACCATCTCGTCCCGCCGTTCCTCGTCCTTCTTCGTTGCGACGAGGAAGAGTTCGGCAACCTCGTCGACGAACAGGACGACGGGTACGGGGCGTTCACGCTCGGGCAGACCCCAGATGTCGGAGGTGATCTCCTCATCCGGCGTGCCGGAGGCGATGCCCTGTCGGGCCTTGATCAGGTCGTACCGTTCCTCCATTTCCCTGATGAGCGCGGGCAGCAGTTCGGCGGCTTGCTCCGGGTTCGTGGCGAGGGCCGAGAGCCGTGGGGCGAAGGGCGCGAGTTCGACGCCCCGCTTGCAGTCGATGCCGACCAGGGCGACCGACTGGAGGGCGAGTCCGGCGACGAGGTGACGCAGGTACATGGACTTGCCGGACAGAGTGGCGCCGAGGGTGAGTTGGTGCGGCACGGTGCGGTAGTCGCGCAGGAAGGGCGTGGCGTCCTCGCGCAGTGCGACCGGCACCCGGAGGAGTTCGGCCCGGGTCTTGCGCGGCATGCGCACCCGGTTCAGCACGTCGAAGCCGACGAGTCGCAGGTCGACCGCGCCCGGCTTCACCGTGGTGACGTAGACGGCGTGGACTCCCCAGGCGTGCCGCAGCCGTTCGGCGGAGGCGGCCACGTCGGCCGGCTCCTGGCCGGGGGCGAGTCGCAGACGGAGCCGCAGCCCGGTCGTGGTGGGTCGGATGATGCCGCGACGCGGCGGTACGGGCCGGACCTCGCGGCGACTGGTCGCCTTCACCGCCAGGACCCGGAGCCGAGAGGGAGCCACGGTGAGGCCGCAGGCTTCCATGACGGAGGCGTACGAGCCGAGCAGCCGGGCGATCGAGAGAGGTAAGCCGACCGTGGACCAGTAGATGCCGGGGTGTCGCACCCGTGCGTAGGCGGCCCCACCGCCGAGCGCTGCGACGGGGCCACCCACCTCCAGGAGCGTTGTCAGGTCGGTCATCAGGCCGTGGCCCCCACGGCGGCCGGGAAGGCGGCCGGAGTGACGGCGGCGGCCCGGTAGGCGATGCCGTGCCGCTGCTGCCCGTTGAAGACGCTCTCCCACGGCCGGGCGGCCAGACCGGGCAGCGAGACCGGCGCACCGAGCGCGAGTCCTTCCGACACCCCGCTCTCCGGAACGGTCACCTTGATCAGGGACGACTCCCCCTCCTCGATGTACACGACGCCGATCGTCATCAGCGCCTCGCCGCTGACGGCGTCCTTCGCGATCTCGCCCGTCTGCCGGTCACGGACCTTGGGCTCGGGCGCCTCGGTCAGCAGGATCGTCGCCGCCGAGGTCTCCACACGGATGGTGCGCAAGGCTTCTTCCCATCTACTCGTCTATACAAGAAGCGATCCGAGAACCCGTCATCGCCGGGAACGAGATCACTTTGCCACACAACTTGCCCACTCGTCTATACGAGTATGCGTGTCGGTGTGTACGAGTCCGAAAAGCGGCCTCGCGCACCGTCGATCAGGTCGCCGGGAGCTGGTAGGAGAGGACGTACGCGTCCGCTGCCATCACCGTGTCGCAGACCTCCACGGCCCGGCCCTCGGTGTCGTAGGCGGTGCGAATGAGATGGATGACCGGCACACCAGGGGCCAGCCGGAGCGTGCGGACCTCATCCGGCGAGGGCATCCGCGCCCGGATCTCTTCCTCGAAGTGGTCGAGGTGGTGACCCAGCTCTTCCAGCCGGGCGTAGATGCCGCCGGGGCCGGGATTGGGTTCGGCGATCTGCGTACCGCGGGCGATGTCGAGCGGCAGGTACGACGTGGCGAACTCGACCGGGCGCCCGTCGAGCAGGTACCGGCGCCGTCGAGCGAGCACGCGACGCACGGAGCCGAGGCGCGTGGAGATGTCCTGACTCGCCTTCTCCTCCTTGACCTCCAGGCTGTCGACCTGCGGGTGGCTTCCGGCGGCGTCGGCTTCCACGATGAATGCGGACTTGCTCTGCTCGCGGTGGCGGCGGGCGAAGCGGTCGGAGGCGAGCCGGCGCACGGGCGGCCGGGGGCGGACGAAGACGCCCTTGCCGTGCTCGGCGTGGACCAGGCCCTCGCCCGTGAGGATTGAGAAGGAGTTCCGGACCGTCATCCGGGAAACGCCGTAGTGCTCGACCAGCTCGGCCTCGGAGGGCAGCTTCTCCCCTTCCTTGAACCGCCCACGGTCGATGGCCTCGCGCAGCTGGTCGGCGATCTGCCGGAAGACCGCACGATCACTCGTGGGGTCCAGGGCGCCGAGAGCGCTCGGTAGAGAGGTCACGGATACTCCTTTAGGTATCTAGACGAGTGGGCGAGTGTTGTTGCTACGGTGGAGAGCCTAGCCAGCCGAGAGGGCCGAGGAACGTGAGCACAGAACGCCCGCACTCCGTGAGCGTCGCCGGGGTCATCGTCGACGACCGCGGCCGGGCCCTCTTGATCAAGCGCCGCGACAACGGCCACTGGGAACCGCCGGGCGGAGTCCTCGAACCTGAGGAGACCATCCCCGACGGCCTCCAGCGCGAGGTCCTCGAAGAGACCGGCATCAAGATCGCACTTCCCGCGACCCTCACCGGCGTCTACAAGAACATGACCGGCCTGATCGTCTCGCTGGTCTTCCGCTGCGAAGCGATCGACGGCGCCCCGACCACCGGGGACGAGACCCGGGCCCTGCGCTGGGCCACCCGCGAAGAGGTCACCGAACTCGCCGACGAGGCGTACGCGATCCGCGTCCTGGACGCACTCGACGCGACGACCCCGCCGTCCATCCGCGCCCACGACGGCGTGAAACTCGTCTAGTCCGAACCCGCTGCACATGGCGGCCTACCTGCATGAAGGAACTTGTATGCACGAGTATACGAGTAGTGCTCGGGTCTGGGGGCTGAGTTGCCCAGGATTCCCGGAAGAGGTGAGTCGGGCCCGCCGATGGACCCGCGACATCCTGCAAGGCTCCCCCTTAGCCGAGGACGCCGAGCTGATCGTGAGCGAGCTGAGCGCGAACGCGATCCTGCACACGGCCAGCGGCCAGGTTTGCGGCAGCTTCCATCTGGCCCTTGCGGTCTCTCCACAGGTGATTGCCCTGTCGGTCACAGACGACGGAGGCGCCGGCACGGCACCGAAGGTCGAGCACCAGGACCAGGACGCGGAGCACGGCCGGGGGCTGGGCATGGTCAGCGCGATCGCTCACCGGGTCGTGGTCCACAGCAGCCAGGCCGGGCACACCGTCACTGCGGAGCTCTACACGGACACCCGCCCGGGAGCCCACCCGTGACGATGAACAAGCCCCGCCGCGGCTACTGGTGCGAGTGCTGGACAGAAAGCCTCACCAACCCAAACCGGATGCCGACCTTCCGAGCATCCTTCGACGCCTACTCCGCACCCCAGGCAGACAGATGGGTAGCGGTCGCCCTCCGCACGATCACTCCGGCACTCGACCCCGACGCCTCAGACGAGGCATGGACGTGGCTCTACGACGGCCGAGTTGGCACGAGGCGTGCTCTGTTGCGTCAGGAGCCGTGCACGGTGACGATCACCCACGCAGGCAACCGCATCACATGGACGATCCGCCCAGTGCCCTTCCTGCCACTCGCACACCGACAGGGCGCTGAACTTCCACCGTGCTCACAGAACTTCAAGCCCCACAGCTCAGACTGAGTTACAACTTTCTCTACTGGTTCAAGCACCCGGCTCCGCTCGGGGCGCCGCTCCTGCCTTCGGCCCGCTCCGCCCCGGCTGCGCCGACGCCCGCCCACTGGTGGATAGGCCGGAGCATGAGTCGAATCACCCGACGACGCGGCCCACGGTCACAGACGATGCCTCCGGCGGGGGATCGGCCGACACCGGGTGGGAGGGGGCGCCGTTCCCGGCCGCGGGCACATCGTGGCGAGCGCTGGGGCTCCCATCCCGTCCACCGTCGACCCAGGCAGAGCCGAGCAGACGCGGCCCATGGCGTCCAGGAAGCTCCTATAGATCGTCAAGCGGCGGCCTGTAGAAGTTGTTGTGGGATGTTCGTGCTGGTCAGGTGTTTGTAGACCTCGCGCGCGATGAAGCGTTTGAGGCAGCGGAAGATGTCCTTCTTCGACATGCCTTCGGCTGTGCGCCGCGCGACGTAGAGCCGTGTGCGAGGGTCGTAGCGCATCCGCACGAGGGCGATCGTGTGGAGTGCGTGGTTGGCTTGGCGGTCGCCGCCGCGGTTGAGACGGTGGCGGTTGGTCCGTCCCGAGCTGGCGGAGATCGGGGACGCTCCGCAGAGGTGGGCGAAGGAGGCTTCGGACTTCAGCCGGTCGGGATTGTCGCCTGCGGTGATCAAGAGCTGGGCGGCTGTCTCGGTGCCGACACCGACCAGCTCGACCAGGCCCGGGGCCGCGTGCGCGACGAGGGGTCCGAGTTCGGCGTCGGCCTCGGATATTTCCTCGGTGAGGTGCTGGTAGCGGCGGGAAAGACGCCGCAGTGCGGTTCGGACCGCGCAGGTCGGGTCGGCGAGGTCGGTGCCGGGGCGGGAGCGGGCCAGCTGCGCGATCAGCTGGTAGGTGGGCAGGCCGCGCAGGCGTTCGCGCACTTCTGCGGGGGCGGAGATGATGAGGGTGCGGATCTGGTTGATCGTCTGAGTGCGGGACTTGATGGCCGAGCGGCGGACCACCCGCAGGAACCGGATGGCCTCGACGATGCCGTTGCGGCTCTTGGGCCGGCCGTTAGCGCGGCCGGACAGGACGGCGGTCGCGGCCGCGTAGGCGTCCACGGCGTCGGACTTGCCGTTGGCCCGCCGGGCTTTGCGGTCGGGGCGGTCCACGTCCAC
>NZ_JBIVBI010000014.1:0-224707 GCF_044746005.1 Streptomyces sp. NPDC086766
ACGCCCGGTTACATTCCGAACCCGGAAGCTAAGCCTCACAGCGCCGATGGTACTGCAGGGGGGACCCTGTGGGAGAGTAGGACGCCGCCGAACAATTCTTCAAAGGGTTGGACCCCGAACTTCGGTTCCGGGTCCAACCCTTTTTTGTTTGCCGTCACTTGAAGTTCACGTTGCGCAACCAGCATCCGTGGCATGGGTACTGCTGCACTGCTCAGGGCTGCCGGCGTCGGAATCGGTGACGAGGTCGTCGTACCGGCGTTCGGGAACGTGGAAGTCACCGAGGCCGTGGTCCAGGTCGGCGCGCTGCCGGTGTTCGCCGACATAGACCCGGTGACGTACTGCCTCGACGTGACCGCCGTCGAGGCGGCCGTAACTCCGCGGACGGCGGGCGTCGTTGCCGTACACCGCTTCGGGCGGTCGGCCGACATCGCGCGGCTGCACGCGCTCGGACGGCGGCACGGTCTGCTGGTGCTGGAACAGGGCGAGTCCGAGGCGCCGTACGACGAGACGGCCCAGCGCAGGGAACGGGCCGCCTATCTGGACGCGAAGCTGCGGGGCGTGCGCACGCCGGACGGCGGCGCCGGGCACACCTACCAGCAGTACGTGGTGCGGGTGCCGGGGAACGGCCGGCCGGACCGGGACGCCTTCGCACGGGCGATACGGACCAGGGGAGTTGACTGCCGGGTGCCCGTGAAGACCCCCGTGCACCGGCTGCCCGAGTACCGGCGGTGCGTGTCGCTGCCGGAGACCGAACGGGCCGCGGAGGAGACGCTCGCGCTGCCGGTGGACGCCGCGTTGACCCGGCGGGAGATGCAGCGGATCGTCTCCGCGTGCAACGCGCTCGGCGGACTGCTGCAGCCCGCGCTGTGACGGCCGTCCGTGACAGGTCGCGTGACCGACCGTCGAGGTTGGGAGCACGGCTTCGTTCGGGGTATTATCTATTCCGTTGCCGCGAGGGAAACCTCGCAGAAGGCGACAGGCCCCTATAGCTCAGTCGGTAGAGCGTCTCCATGGTAAGGAGAAGGTCAACGGTTCGATTCCGTTTGGGGGCTCCAGAACGAAAGGCCTCACCCTACCGGGTGGGGCCTTTCGCATATCCGCGTGTAGGTCCGCGCGCATGTCCGTGTCCGGCCCGGACGGTTCGGTCCGCCGGGCCGGTCCGTGGGGTCCGACCGCCGGTTCAGTCCGTCATGATCTCCGGGACCCGCATCGCCAGGATCGCCATGTCGTCCGACGGCGCGTCCGACGCGAAGCGCTCCACGGCGCGCATGATGCGGGCCGCCACCGCGCCGGCCGTCAGGCCCGTGCAGGTGGTGAGGACGTCCGCGAGGCCGTCGTCGCCCAGCATCCGGGTGCCCTCGCGGCGCTCGGTGACGCCGTCCGTGACGCACAGCAGGACGTCGCCCGGGTCCAGCGTGACCGTCTGCTCGTACAGCTCCAGGTCCTCCATGACGCCGAGGAGCGGCTGCGGTTCGGCGGCCGGCTCGACCGTGCCGTCCTGGCGCAGACGCAGCGGCAGCGGGTGACCGGCGCAGACCACCTTCAGGACCGCGCTGCCGTCCTCCTGCGGCCACAGCTCGCCGTAGAGCAGGGTCAGGAAGCGGCTGCGGGCGCCCTCGTCGAGGATCGCGGAGTTCAGGCGCTGCAGGACCGCGGGGCCGCCGAAGCCCTCGCGGGCCAGCAGCCGGAGCGCGTGCCGGGCCAGGCCCGTGACCGCCGCCGCCTCCGGGCCCGTGCCGCAGACGTCGCCGATGGCGAAGCCGTAGGCGCCGTCGCGGATGGGGAAGAGGTCGTAGAAGTCGCCGCCGACCTCGTTGCCCTCGCCGGCCGCGCGGTAGATGACGTCGACCTCCACGCCGGCGACCTCGGGCAGGCCGGGCGGCAGGAGGCTGCGCTGGAGGGACTGGCTGATCGCCGTGCGCTCCGAGTACAGGCGGGCGTTGTCCAGGGCCAGGGCGGCCCGGCGGCTCAGGTCCTCGGCCAGTTCCAGGATCTCCTGGCGGAAGTGCTCGTCGGTGGGCTTGCCGAGGGTCAGCATGCCGATGACGCGGTTTCGGGCGACCAGGGGCAGGACGACCGTCTCGCCGCCGATCGCGGAGGCCGTCGCCAGGGTCGGGCCGACGGAGGTGCCGACCCGGTGGTGCGAGTCGCCCAGGCCGAGGCTGCGCATGGAGGTGCGCAGCGCGGCCTGGTGGGCCGCCTCGGCCGGGGTCGTCCAGACCCGGGCGCCGGGGGTGGGGACCGGGTCCGGCGGCGGCACCTTCGACAGCAGGGACTTGATCCCGTCGATCAGGTCCTCGTCCTCGTGCAGGACGTACGACAGGTACGGCTCGGAGGCCTGGTCGGCGATCGTGTAGACGGCGCACCAGGTGGCCAGGGTCGGGACCGTCATCTGTGCCATCAGGGCCAGGGTCTGGTCGCGGTCCAGGGTGCCGGCGAGCAGGTCGGAGGCCTCGACCAGGAAGCTGAGGGAGCCCCGGCGCAGCCGCTCCAGTTCGCCGAGGCGGGCCGACTCGACGGCCAGGGCGATCCGGTCGGCGGCGAACTGCAGACGCAGCGCCTCCTCGTTGGAGTATCTGCCGGGGGCCTCCGCGGCGACGCCGAGGGAGCCGGTGAGGCGGCCCTCGACCTTGAGGGGGACGGTGACGACCGAGCGCATGCCGGTGCCGTGCAGCAGCGGCACGGCGCCCGGTACGGCCGCCAGGTCGTCGTGGACGGCCGGCATCCGGGCGGAGCCGTAGCGGCCGGGGCCGGCCTCGACGGGGACGCGGGCGAAGCGCTGGCGGGCGGAGGGCAGGCCGGTCGAGGCACGGACCTCCAGCTCCGTCTCGTCGTCGGTCGCGAGGAGGAGGAAGGCCGCGTCGGCGTCGAGCATGTCGCGGGCGCGTTCCACGGTGCGCTGGAGCAGGCCGTCGAGGTCGTCGGGGGCGGGGGAGCCGATGAAGACCTCGAACGGGTCGGCGCTCTGGCCGTCGGAGGCGGTGCCCGCGTCGGTGGACGCCGGGACGCGCGACGGGGTCTGCAGAACGGCCCGTTCGTGGTCCTGCACCAGCAGGCACACGGTTGACGGCTCGCCGGCGGTGTCGCGGACGCGCAGGTGTGAGGCGTAGACGGGGATGACGCGGCCGTGGGCGCCGCGGATGCCGTAGCTGCCCTCCCAGCGGGAGAGCTGGAGCGCCTCCGCGATGCCGGTGCCGGTGCCCGGGGTGTGCGGCCAGGCCGCGAGGTCGGTGAGCGGCTTGCCGGTGACCTGCTCGGCGGCGTAGCCGAAGAGGGTCTCCGAGTCCTCGTTCCAGGACGTGATGGAGCCGCCGCGGTCGATCTGGACGACGGCCACGCGGACCCGGCCGTCGGCGAGGGGGAGCATGGCGGCGGGGAGGGCGGGGCCGGCGGCGCGGGTGCCGACCGGGCGCTCGGGCAGGTCCAGCAGGAACCAGACGTTCTTGTGCGTGGGCGTGTACTCCACGCCCCAGCGGCCGGCCAGGGCGGCGCACAGCTGGAGTCCCCGTCCGCCCTCGCGGTCGGGGCTGCCCATGTTGATCGCCGCGCCCTGGAGCGGGATCTCCCGCTCGGGATAGCGGTCGGCGACCTCGATCCGCACCCCCGCGTCGCTGCGCAGGCACAGGACGTCGGCGGCGGTGCCCGCGTGGACGACGGCGTTGGTGACCAGCTCGCTGGTCAGGACCACGGCGTCGTCGACGATGTCGCCGAAGCCCCACCCCTGGAGGGTGTCGCGGACGAAGGAGCGGGCGGTCGCGACCGATCGTCCGACGGGCTCGAAGCTGGCGGCCGCGCGCGCGGTGATCA
The DNA here is from genome assembly GCF_044746005.1 of Streptomyces sp. NPDC086766. NCBI lineage: Bacteria > Bacillati > Actinomycetota > Actinomycetes > Kitasatosporales > Streptomycetaceae > Streptomyces > Streptomyces sp. NPDC086766. Next base: position 3,808 of record NZ_JBIVBI010000014.1, read on the forward strand.
CAGCACTCCTCGTCCGGTTGTCGACGTGCAGGGGTCCGTGGCCGCCCGGCTCGCGCCGCTGCTCGGGCAGCTGCGGGTCGGTCGGCCGTGGCTCCGGGGACTGTCCCCCCGGGATCACTCCGGTGGTCATTGTGTGCGGCCGCCTCCATGCCCGCTCGTTCCGTGCCACCGCCCAGGCCGGGACCGGACCGGCGTGGCTGGACAGCCGCATGCAAGGTTACTTACCTTCGGCGCCCCCGCGGATGCCGGTCAGCAGTGTTTCCGCCCGGAGAGTGTGCGGACGGTGTGCGAAGCTGCCGAACTGTTATGGCCTGGTTCGGGCGGGGTGAAACACTGGGCAAGCTTCCGGTGAAGGTCCGGGCAGGCTGAGTGTGTTCTTCGCATGGGGGGCAGCAACCCTTTAGGTGACCTGATTACATCGGGCAGGAATACGCAGCAGTAACTGGCACGCCGGGTGACACCCGGGCACAGAGCGTGAATGGTCGACCCTTGCGGGAGGGACACAGTGGAGTCTGGCGCAGCGGCGCGGAGCACGAAGACGCGCGCGAAGGGCGGACAGTCCCTGAGCAGCCAGCGCAAACCCCGCGGCGGGACCACCGCGGTCGACACGGCTGCCCTGAACCGGCTGCTCGCCGCGCTCGTCTCCATGCGCGACGGGAACTTCCGCAAGCGGCTCACGGTGTCCGGGGACGGCGTGATCTCGGAGATCGCGGCGGTCTTCAACGAGGTCGCGGACCGCAACCTGCATCTGACGGGTGAGCTGTCGCGGGTGCGGCGCATGGTCGGGCGCGAGGGCAAACTCACCGAGCGCCTGGAGACGGGTGCCTGCGAGGGCTCCTGGGCCACCGCGATCGACAACTCCAACGCGCTCGTCGACGACCTGGTACGGCCCGTGTCCGAGGTCGGCCGGGTGCTGTCGGCGGTGGCCGAGGGCGACCTGTCCCCCCGGATGGAGCTGCGCTCGCAGACGCCGGAGGGGGCCGGGCATCCGCTGCGCGGGGAGTTCCTGAAGGTCGGGCGGACCGTCAACAACCTGGTCGACCAGCTGTCGACGTTCACCGACGAGGTCACGCGGGTGGCCAGCGAGGTGGGCACCGAGGGAAAGCTGGGCGGGCAGGCCCAGGTGCGGGGCATGTCCGGGTCGTGGAAGGACCTCACCGACTCCGTCAACACCATGGCGTACCGGCTGACCGCCCAGGTGCGGGACATCGCGCTGGTGACCACGGCGGTCGCCAAGGGCGATCTGTCGCGCAAGGTCACCGTGCACGTGGCCGGCGAGATGCTGGAGCTGAAGAACACCGTCAACACGATGGTCGACCAGCTCTCGGCGTTCTCCTCCGAGGTGACGCGGGTCGCCCGGGAGGTGGGCACGGACGGCATCCTCGGCGGCCAGGCGCATGTGCCCGGCGTGGACGGGACGTGGAAGGAGCTCACCGATTCGGTGAACCTGATGGCCGGGAACCTGACGGCCCAGGTGCGCGGGATCGCGCAGGTCACCACGGCGGTCGCCAACGGTGACCTGTCGCAGAAGGTGACGGTTCCGGCGCGCGGCGAGGTCGCGCAGCTCGCCGAGACGATCAACCAGATGACGGAGACGCTGCGGATCTTCGCCGACGAGGTCACGCGCGTGGCCAACGAGGTGGGCGCCGAGGGCCGCCTCGGCGGGCAGGCGAACGTGCCGGGCGCGGCGGGCACGTGGAAGGACCTGACCGACTCGGTCAACACCGTCTTCCGCAATCTCACCACGCAGGTGCGGGACATCGCCGCGGTGACGACGGCGGTGGCCAGCGGTGACCTGTCGCAGAAGGTCACCGTGGACGTGGCCGGCGAGATGCTGGAGCTGAAGAACACCGTCAACGGCATGGTCGACCAGCTGTCGTCGTTCGGTGCCGAGGTCACGCGGGTGGCGCGGGAGATCGGTGTCGAGGGTGAGCTGGGCGGTCAGGCGCAGGTGGCGGGGGCCGCGGGGACGTGGAAGGACCTGACGGACTCCGTCAACACCGCGTTCCGCAACCTCACCGGTCAGGTGAGGAACATCGCCCAGGTGACGACGGCGGTGGCCAACGGCGATCTGTCGCAGAAGGTCACGGTGGACGTCTCCGGCGAGATGCTCCAGCTGAAGAACACCGTGAACACGATGGTGGACCAGCTGTCGTCCTTCGCCGACCAGGTGACCCGGATGGCCCGGGACGTGGGCACGGAGGGCCGGCTGGGCGGTCAGGCGCAGGTGGACGGCGTCTCCGGCACGTGGAAGGAGCTCACCGACTCCGTCAACTTCATGGCCGGGAACCTCACCTCGCAGGTGCGGCAGATCGCCCAGGTGACGACGGCGGTGGCGCGCGGTGACCTCTCCCAGAAGATCGACGTCGACGCGCGCGGGGAGATCCTGGAGCTGAAGAACACCATCAACACGATGGTCGACCAGCTCTCCGCCTTCGCCGACCAGGTCACGCGGGTCGCCCGCGAGGTGGGCACGGAGGGCCGGCTGGGCGGTCAGGCGCAGGTGCCCGGCGTCGCCGGTGTGTGGCGGGACCTGACGGACTCGGTGAACGGCATGGCCGGGAACCTGACGGCCCAGGTGCGCAACATCGCGCAGGTCGCCACCGCCGTGGCGCGCGGCGACCTGTCCCAGAAGATCACCGTGGACGCGCGCGGGGAGATCCTGGAGCTGAAGAACACCCTGAACACGATGGTGGGCCAGCTGTCGTCGTTCGCCCAGGAGGTCACCCGGGTGGCCCGTGAGGTGGGCACGGAGGGCATCCTCGGCGGTCAGGCCGAGGTCCAGGGCGTCTCCGGCACCTGGAAGGACCTCACCCAGTCGGTGAACTTCATGGCGAACAACCTGACCATCCAGGTCCGCAACATCGCCGAGGTCACCACGGCGGTCGCCAAGGGCGACCTGTCCAAGAAGATCACCGTCGACGCCAAGGGCGAGATCCTCGAGCTGGTCACCACGGTGAACACGATGGTCGACCAGCTGTCGTCGTTCGCCGAGCAGGTGACCCGGGTGGCCCGTGAGGTGGGCACCGAGGGCATCCTCGGCGGCCAGGCGCACGTGCCGGGCGTCGTGGGCATCTGGAAGGACCTGAGCGACAACGTCAACCTGATGGCCAACAACCTGACCATGCAGGTGCGCAACATCTCCCAGGTCGCGGCCGCGGTGGCCAACGGCGACCTGACGCGGACGGTGACGATCGAGGCGCGCGGCGAGGTCGCGCAGCTCGCGGACACCTTCAACACCATGGTGAAGACGCTGAGTTCCTTCGCCGACCAGGTCACCAAGGTCGCCCGCGAGGTGGGTACGGACGGCATCCTCGGCGGGCAGGCCTACGTTCCGGGTGTGGCCGGCACCTGGAAGGACCTCACCGAGTCCGTGAACCAGATGGCGTCCAACCTGACCGGCCAGGTGCGCAACATCGCCATGGTCACCACCGCCATCGCCAAGGGTGATCTGACCAAGAAGATCGACATCGACGCGCGCGGCGAGATCCTGGAGCTGAAGACCACGATCAACACGATGGTCGACCAGCTGTCCTCCTTCGCCGAGGAGGTCACGCGTGTGGCCCGCGAGGTGGGCACGGAGGGGCAGCTCGGCGGTCAGGCCCGTGTGCGGGACGTGGACGGCACCTGGCGCGACCTCACCGAGTCGGTGAACGAGATGGCCGGGAACCTGACCCGGCAGGTGCGTGCCATCGCGCGCGTGGCGACCGCGGTGACCCGCGGTGACCTGAACCTGAAGATCGACGTCGACGCCTCCGGCGAGATCCAGGAACTCCAGGACTACATCAACAAGATGATCGCCAACCTGCGCGACACCACGATCGCCAACAAGGAGCAGGACTGGCTGAAGGGCAACCTGGCGCGCATCTCCGCCCTGATGCAGGGCCGGCGCGATCTGCAGGACGTGGCCTCGCTGATCATGAGCGAGCTGACGCCGGTGGTCTCGGCGCAGCACGGCGCGTTCTTCGTCGCGATGTCGCCGGCCGACGGCACCGAGCTCGGCGGTGACAGCGGGGACGAGTACGAGCTGCGGATGCTCGGCTCGTACGGCTACTCGATGGGCTCCATGCCGGCGTCGTTCCGGCCGGGTGAGGCGCTGATCGGCACGGCCGCGCAGGAGAAGCGCACGATCCTGGTGGAGAACGCGCCCAGCGGCTATCTGAAGATCTCCTCCGGTCTCGGCGAGGCGCCGCCCGCGCAGGTGATCGTGCTGCCGGTGCTGTTCGAGGGGAAGGTGCTCGGCGTGATCGAGCTGGCGTCCTTCACCCCGTTCACGCAGATCCAGAAGGACTTCCTCAACCAGATCGCGGAGATGATCGCCACCAGCGTCAACACCATCTCCGTCAACACCAAGACCGAGCTGCTGCTGAAGCAGTCGCAGGAGCTGACCGAGCAGCTGCGGCTGCGCTCGGAGGAGCTGGAGCAGCGGCAGAAGGCCCTGCAGGCGTCCAACGCGGAGCTGGAGGAGAAGGCCGAGCTGCTGGCCCAGCAGAACCGCGACATCGAGGCGAAGAACTCCGAGATCGAGGAGGCGCGGCAGGTCCTGGAGGAGCGCGCCGAGCAGCTCGCGGTCTCCATGCGCTACCGCAGCGAGTTCCTGGCCAACATGTCGCACGAGTTGCGCACCCCGCTCAACTCCCTGCTGATTCTGGCCAAGTTGCTCGCCGACAACGCGGAGGGGAACCTCTCGCCGAAGCAGGTGGAGTTCGCCGAGACGATCCACGGCGCGGGCTCCGACCTGCTCCAGCTGATCAACGACATCCTCGACCTGTCGAAGGTCGAGGCGGGCAAGATGGACGTCTCGCCGACGCGTATCGCCCTGGTCCAGCTGATCGACTACGTGGAGGCCACCTTCCGGCCGCTGACCGCGGAGAAGGGCCTGGACCTGTCGGTGCGGGTGTCGCCGGAACTGCCCGCCACCCTGCACACCGACGAGCAGCGGCTGCTGCAGGTGCTGCGCAACCTGCTGTCCAACGCGGTGAAGTTCACCGACTCCGGTTCGGTGGAGCTGGTCATCCGGCCCGCGCGGGGCGACGTCCCGCAGGCGATCCGGGAGCAGTTGCTGGAGACGGGCTCGCTGACCGACCCGGACGCCGAGATGATCGCCTTCTCGGTCACCGACACCGGTATCGGCATCGCGGGCAGCAAGATGCGGGTCATCTTCGAGGCGTTCAAGCAGGCCGACGGCACCACCAGCCGCAAGTACGGCGGTACGGGACTGGGGTTGTCCATCTCGCGGGAGATCGCGCAGCTGCTCGGCGGCGAGATCCACGCGCAGAGCGAGCCCGGCCGCGGCTCGACGTTCACGCTGTACCTGCCGCTGCACCCGGGCGAACTGCCGCCCCAGGGCTACCAGCAGCCCGGATCGGCGCTGAACGCCGACGAGTTGGTCGTGTCCTCGGAGCCGGCGCCGTCCGACCTGTCCGAGCTGTCCGCCGCGGAGATCGAGACGCCGGCGGAGGTGAAGTCGTACCGGGAGACGCAGAACGGAGCCGCGGCTCTGTTCCGGCGCCGTCGCCGTGCGCTGCCGCCCGCCGCGCCGCGGCCCGCGGTGCAGGGCCGGCCGGCGGCGGAGCAGTGGCCGGCCGCCGGGGAGCAGGACGCCGCCGGGCAGGAGCAGCGCGACGCGCGGTTCGGCGGCGAGAAGGTGCTGATCGTCGACGACGACATCCGCAACGTGTTCGCGCTGACCAGCGTTCTGGAGCAGCACGGGCTGTCCGTGCTGTACGCGGAGAACGGCCGTGAGGGCATCGAGGTCCTGGAGCAGCACGACGACGTGGCGGTGGTGCTGATGGACATCATGATGCCGGAGATGGACGGGTACGCGACGACCACGGCGATCCGCCGGATGCCGCAGTTCGCCGGGCTCCCGATCATCGCGCTGACCGCCAAGGCGATGAAGGGCGACCGCGAGAAGGCGATCGAGTCGGGCGCCTCCGACTATGTCACCAAGCCGGTCGACCCCGACCACCTGCTGGCCGTGATGCGGCAGTGGATGCGGGAGGAGTGACGCCCGGGAGAACCAGGGGTGCGCACGCGGAGTTGGCGACGCGTGCGGCCGAAGCCGTGTAGGAGCACGGGATTCGGGGAACCTTCTGGTCTCCCGCTACGTTTCTGCTACGGACACAGTGACATGCACAGTGACATCACGGTGACAGGGTGTGGCGACGGGCGGGGTGCGGCTACGATGACCGGCACAAGGACGGACGGCGTAAGGGAGCCGTCCCCTGGGGCGGCACCCGCGGGTGTCTCCCCGGTTCACGCGGACAGGGGTGGCCCCACGCCGGGGCGAGGAGGGCGGGCCATGGTGCAGAAGGCCAAGATCCTCCTGGTCGATGACCGGCCGGAGAATCTGCTGGCGCTGGAGGCCATCCTCTCTGCGCTCGATCAGACGCTGGTGCGGGCATCGTCCGGGGAGGAAGCGCTGAAAGCGCTGCTCACGGACGACTTCGCGGTGATTCTGCTCGACGTGCAGATGCCGGGTATGGACGGTTTCGAGACGGCGGCGCACATCAAGCGGCGGGAGCGGACCCGGGACATCCCGATCATCTTCCTCACCGCGATCAACCACGGCCCGCACCACACGTTCCGCGGGTATGCGGCGGGCGCCGTGGACTACATCTCCAAGCCCTTCGACCCGTGGGTGCTGCGCGCCAAGGTCTCCGTCTTCGTCGACCTGTACATGAAGAACTGCCAGCTGAAGGAGCAGGCGGCCCTGCTGCGGCTCCAGCTGGAGGGCGGCGGCAAGGCCGGTGTCGGCGAGGGCAAGGAGTCGGCCGGGCTGCTCGCCGAGCTCTCCGCCCGCCTCGCGGCCGTGGAGGAGCAGGCCGAGGCGCTGTCCAAGCAGCTCGACGACGACTCGGCGGACGCGGCCGCGGTGGCCACCGCGGCCCATCTGGAGCGCAAGCTGACGGGCCTGCGGCGGGCGTTGGACGCCCTGGAGCCGGGGGCGGGCAGCACCTCCTCGGTCTCGTCGGCCAACTGATTCGCGCCGCCCGGACGTTCGGCGCCTTCCGGACATGTCGGATGCGCTGTTCGCGGTGTGCGGGTGACGGCCCGTCGGCTCATGAGGTGCCGTCAGTTTCCCGGCCCCGTCGGCACGACACGAACGGGTGAAGCACTGGGCACACGTGTCCGGCGTCGTCTGCACCGGTAACCTCACACCTATGGCCTCACGTCCCTCCGCAGCCAAGAAGCAGCCCGTCAGGAAGGCGGCCGCTCCCGTGAAGGCTGCGGCGAAGAAGGCCGCCGCTACGAAGAGGGCCCCGGCCAAGAAGGCGCCGGCGCGCAAGGCACCCGTCAGGAAGGCCGCGGCCAAGGCGCCCGCGCCCCGGCCGGCGCCGAGTCCGACCGGGGGCGTCTACCGGCTCGTGCGCGCCCTCTGGCTCGGCCTCGCGCACGCCGTCGGCGCCGTGTTCCGCGGCATAGGGCAGGGCGCCAGGAACCTCGACCCCGCGCACCGCAAGGACGGCGTCGCCCTGCTGCTGCTCGCGGTCGCGCTGATCGTCGCGGCCGGCACCTGGGCCGACCTGCGCGGTCCCGTCGGCGACCTGGTCGAGATCCTGGTGACCGGGGCCTTCGGCCGCCTGGACCTGCTCGTGCCGCTGCTGCTCGCGGTCGTCGCCGTGCGCTTCATCCGGCACCCCGAGCAGCCGGAGGCCAACGGCCGCATCGTGATCGGCCTGTCCGCGCTCCTCATCGGCGTGCTCGGCCAGGTCCACATCGCCTGCGGCTCACCGGCCCGCAGCGACGGCATGCAGGCCATAAGGGACGCCGGCGGCCTCATCGGCTGGGGCGCGGCGACCCCGCTGACGTACGCCATGGGCGCCGTGCTCGCCGTACCGCTGCTCGTGCTGCTCACGGTCTTCGGCCTGCTGGTCGTCACCGCCACCCCGGTCAACGCGATCCCGCAGCGGCTGCGGCTGCTCGGGGTGAGGCTCGGCATCCTGCCCGAGCCCGAGGACGACGAACTCGCGTACGCCGAGGACGACGCGCGCTACGACGAGGAGTGGCGCGAGGCGCTGCCCGAGCGGCCCCGCAAGCGCCAGAGCGCCCCTCAGGCGTACGACCCCGAGGGCGCGGAGCAGGAGGCGCTCGCCAAGCGCCGCGGCCGCCCCCGGCGTTCCGCCGTGCCGCAGCCCGACATGGGGCGGCAGATGGACGCCGTGGACGTCGCCGCGGCCGCCGCGGCGGCGCTCGACGGCGCGGTCCTGCACGGCATGCCCCCCTCGCCGGTCGTCGCCGACCTCACCCAGGGCGTGAGCGTGGGCGACCGCGTGGAGACGACCCCGACCCCGGTCCCGGCCGCCCGCCCCGAGCAGGACACCCCCGCCCCCCGCCCCGACCGGGACGAAGCGGCCGCCCGCCCGGCCAAGGCCGCCGCGGCCCCCCGCCCCCCGCAGGAGGAGCGGCCGGCCGGCGTCCCCGACCTCACCAAGACGCCGCCCGCAGAGACCCGCGAGCTGCCGCCGCGCGCCGAACAGCTCCAGCTGTCCGGCGACATCACCTACTCCCTGCCCTCGCTGGACCTGCTGGAGCGCGGCGGCCCGGGCAAGTCGCGCAGCGCGGCCAACGACGCGATCGTCGCCTCCCTGACCACCGTCTTCACCGAGTTCAAGGTCGACGCCCGCGTCACCGGCTTCACGCGCGGGCCGACGGTCACCCGGTACGAGGTCGAACTCGGGCCCGCCGTCAAGGTCGAGCGCATCACCGCGCTCACCAAGAACATCGCGTACGCCGTCGCCAGCCCGGACGTCCGGATCATCAGCCCGATCCCCGGCAAGTCCGCGGTCGGTATCGAGATCCCCAACACCGACCGGGAGATGGTCAACCTCGGCGACGTGCTGCGCCTGGCGGAGTCGGCGGAGGACGACGACCCGATGCTCGTCGCGTTCGGCAAGGACGTCGAGGGCGGCTACGTGATGCACTCGCTGGCGAAGATGCCGCACATGCTGGTCGCCGGCGCGACCGGTTCCGGCAAGTCGTCCTGCATCAACTGCCTGATCACCTCGGTCATGATGCGGGCCACGCCCGAGGACGTCCGGTTGATCCTGGTCGACCCCAAGCGCGTCGAGCTCACCGCGTACGAGGGCATCCCGCACCTGATCACGCCGATCATCACCAACCCCAAGCGGGCCGCCGAGGCGCTCCAGTGGGTCGTCCGGGAGATGGACCTGCGGTACGACGACCTCGCGGCGTACGGCTTCCGGCACATCGACGACTTCAACCGCGCGGTGCGCGAGGGGAAGGTCAAGCCCCCCGAGGGCAGCGAGCGGGAGCTGCAGCCGTACCCGTACCTGCTGGTGATCGTCGACGAGCTCGCCGACCTGATGATGGTCGCGCCGCGCGACGTCGAGGACGCCATCGTGCGCATCACCCAGCTCGCGCGGGCCGCCGGCATCCACCTGGTGCTCGCCACCCAGCGGCCCTCGGTGGACGTCGTCACCGGTCTGATCAAGGCGAACGTGCCCTCACGGCTCGCGTTCGCCACCTCGTCGCTCGCCGACTCGCGGGTCATCCTCGACCAGCCCGGCGCCGAGAAGCTGATCGGCAAGGGCGACGGGCTCTTCCTGCCGATGGGCGCGAACAAGCCGACCCGTATGCAGGGCGCCTTCGTCACCGAGGAGGAGATCGCGGCCGTCGTCCGGCACTGCAAGGACCAGATGGCGCCCGTCTTCCGGGACGACGTCACCGTGGGCACCAAGCAGAAGAAGGAGATCGACGAGGACATCGGCGACGACCTCGACCTGCTGTGCCAGGCGGCCGAACTGGTCGTCTCCACCCAGTTCGGGTCGACCTCCATGCTCCAGCGCAAGCTGCGGGTCGGCTTCGCCAAGGCCGGGCGGCTGATGGACCTCATGGAGTCGCGGAACATCGTCGGCCCCAGCGAGGGCTCCAAGGCACGTGACGTTCTGGTGAAACCCGACGACCTGGACGGTGTGCTGGCGGTGATTCGCGGGGAGTCCGCCGGGTAGCAGCGGAACGGCCGTCCGGCGGATCCGCTTGCTGCGGGTGGGTGAGGTGCGTGCACCGTGACCCACCCGTTAGCGAGCGAAGGGCAACCGTTTCCCCCTGGACATACGTCAAGTTGAGCGAAAGGACGGGCGCGGGTCCCACCCCGGGCTCCGGATCTGTCCCACCATCGGATCGTCCGGCCATTCCGATGGCGTACAAAGTCCTACCGCCGGGTCGCTCCACCTTTCGCACCCCCCTAGACTGAACCTCCAGCACAGGCGGCAACACGCTCGAAAGGCGCCCCCGTGTCCATCGGCAACTCCCCTGAAGACGAGCGTCCGTTCGAAGACGTTTCCGAGGAAGACCGCCCCTCCATCGGCCAGACCCTGCGGCAGGCTCGCATCGCCGCCGGGCTGACCGTCGACGACGTCAGCAGCGCCACGCGGGTCCGCACCACCATCGTGCACGCCATCGAGTCCGACAACTTCGCCCCCTGCGGCGGAGACGTGTACGCGCGCGGGCACATCCGGACCCTGGCGAAGGCCGTGCACCTCGATCCCGCCCCGCTCCTCGCGCGGTACGGCGCCCAGCACGGCGCGGGCCCCGCCCCCACCCCGGCCGCCCCCCTGTTCGAGGCGGAACGCATCCGCCCCGAGCGGCGCGGCCCGAACTGGACCGCGGCCATGGTCGCCGCGATCGTCGCCGTGGTCGGCTTCGTCGGCTTCACCGCCTTCAAGGGCGGCGACTCCGGTGACGGCGCCGGCACCCAGGTCGCCGAGGGGACCACGCCGACGGCCGGCAAGCCGGCCTCGCCCACCCCCAAGAGCAGCAAGCCCGCCGACCAGAAGCCCGAGCCCTCCGACAGCGCCATCGCGGCCGCCCCGCAGGACAAGGTCACCGTCAAGGTCAGCGCAGCGGGCGGACGCAGCTGGATCTCCGCCAAGGACCACAACGGCCGGATGCTCTTCGACGGGCTGCTCAAGAAGGGCGACTCCAAGACCTTCCAGGACGACTCCGAGATCAACCTCATCCTCGGTGACGCCGGAGCGATCCAGCTCTTCGTCAACGGCAAGAAGATCGAGGACCAGTTCCAGCCGGGCGCCGTGGAACGCCTCACGTACACCAAGGGCGACCCGCAGGTCGGATAGGCCCGCGAGGGCCGCAAGGGGTGCGCTTGTGACGGGGTTGGCCAAGATCGGCCAACCCCGTCGACGTGGGGTGTCAGCGGGACGAAGTAGTCTTGAGCCCATGCCTGAACGCCGTACCGTCGCACTCGTCACTCTCGGCTGCGCCCGTAACGAGGTGGACTCGGAGGAGCTCGCAGGCCGTTTGGAGGCGGACGGCTGGCAGCTCGTGGAGGACGCCGCGGAAGCGGACGTCGCCGTGGTCAACACCTGTGGCTTCGTGGAAGCCGCCAAGAAGGACTCCGTCGACGCCCTCCTGGAGGCCAATGACCTCAAGGGCCAGGGCAGAACGCAGGCGGTGGTGGCGGTCGGCTGCATGGCCGAGCGCTACGGCAAGGAGCTCGCCGAGGCCCTTCCCGAGGCCGACGGTGTGCTCGGCTTCGACGACTACACGGACATCTCCGACCGCCTGCAGACCATCCTGTCCGGCGGCATCCACGCCGCGCACACCCCGCGGGACCGCCGCAAGCTCCTGCCGATCAGCCCCGCCGAGCGGCACTCCGCGACCGACGTCGCCCTGCCCGGGCACGGCGCCCCCGCGGACCTCCCGGAGGGGCTCGCCCCGCAGTCGGGCCCCCGCGCGCCCCTGCGCCGCCGCCTCGACGGCGCCCCCGTCGCCTCGGTGAAGCTCGCCTCCGGCTGCGACCGGCGCTGCTCCTTCTGCGCCATCCCGTCCTTCCGCGGCTCCTTCATCTCCCGCCGCCCGAGCGACGTGCTCAACGAGACGCGGTGGCTGGCCGAGCAGGGCGTCAAGGAGGTCATGCTGGTCTCCGAGAACAACACCTCCTACGGCAAGGACCTGGGCGACATCCGCCTGCTGGAGTCCCTGCTGCCCGACCTCGCCGAGGTCGACGGCATTGAGCGTGTCCGCGTCAGCTACCTCCAGCCCGCCGAGATGCGGCCCGGCCTGATCGACGTGCTGACCGCCACCCCGAAGGTCGCCCCCTACTTCGACCTGTCCTTCCAGCACTCCGCGCCCGGTGTGCTGCGCGCCATGCGCCGCTTCGGCGACACCGACCGCTTCCTGGAGCTGCTCCACACCATCCGCACCAAGGCCCCCGAGGCCGGCGTGCGCTCCAACTTCATCGTCGGCTTCCCCGGCGAGACGGAGGCCGACTTCGCCGAGCTGGAGCGCTTCCTGAACGGCGCGCGACTGGACGCCATCGGCGTCTTCGGCTACTCGGACGAGGAGGGCACCGAGGCCGCCGGCTACGACGGCAAGCTCGACGAGGACGTCGTCGCCGAGCGGCTCGCCCACCTCTCGCGGCTCGCGGAGGAACTCGTCTCGCAGCGTGCCGAGGAGCGCGTCGGCGAGACGGTGCGCGTGCTCGTCGAGTCGGTCGACGCCGAGGAGGGCGTGTACGGCCGTGCGGCGCACCAGGCGCCGGAGACCGACGGTCAGGTGCTGCTCACGAGCGGCGAGGGCCTGGACGTCGGCCGTATGGTCGAGGCGAAGGTGGTCGGTACGGAAGGCGTCGACCTGGTGGCGGAGCCGCTCCAGGGCTCGCTCGCGTGCAGTGAGGAGGCGGGCAGATGACGGGAGTCCCGGCATCCGCCGCAGGCGGCTCCTCCGGCGGGCAGGGGGCGACCGCGAGGACGGTCTCGGGCCGTGCCGACACGGGCGGGGCCTCCCCTCGTGCCGGTCGTCCCGGCTCCGGCGCCCTGGCCGGCGGTCAGGTGGGTGTTCCCGCGATGACGGGGGGTTCCGGTGCGTCCGGGGGCGTCGCGGGCGGGCCGGGGGAGTCCGGTGTTTCCGGAGGTGCCGGAGACCCCGGTGTGTCCGGCGTGCCCGGAATTCCTGGGGCGTCCGGCGGTGTCGACGGTGACTCCCGTGCTGCCGGTTCGGCTTCCGTTTCCGGCGCCGGTGTCGGCGCCGGTGCGGGCACGGGTGCCGGGGTCGGATTCGGCGCCGAGGGAGTCGATGCCGGCGCCGAAGTCGCCGGTGCCGAGTCCGGGGCGGGCGAGGAGGGCGGTGTCCGGCCGCTGCGCGGCGGGAAGATCGCGGCAGCGGCGGTCAACCAGGCCAGCGTCTGGAACGTCGCCAATCTGCTGACGATGCTGCGGCTGCTGCTGGTCCCCGGCTTCGTCGCCCTGATGCTCGCCGGCGGCGGATACGACCCGGCCTGGCGCTCGCTCGCCTGGGCGGCCTTCGCGGTCGCCATGATCACCGACCTCTTCGACGGGCATCTGGCGCGGACCTACAACCTCGTCACCGACTTCGGGAAGATCGCCGACCCCATCGCCGACAAGGCGATCATGGGAGCGGCGCTGATCTGTCTCTCCGGCCTGGGCGATCTGCCGTGGTGGGTGACCGCCGTGATCCTCGGCCGGGAACTCGGGGTCACCCTTCTGCGTTTCCTCGTGATCCGCTACGGCGTCATCCCCGCGAGCCGAGGCGGCAAGCTGAAGACCCTCACGCAGGGTGTGGCCGTCGGGATGTACGTGCTGGCGCTGACGGGGTGGCTGGCCACTCTCAGGTTCTGGGTGATGGCCGTGGCGGTCGTCCTGACCGTGGTGACCGGTCTCGACTACGTGAGGCAGGCCGTGGTGCTGCGCAGGCAGGGAATCGCCGAGCGCCGGGCGGCGTTGGAGGAGTCGGAAGCGTGAGTTCCCCGGTCACCGAAGTGGTGAGACTACTCACGGTGAGGGGCGAGTCGCTCGCCGTCGCCGAGTCGCTGACCGGTGGCCTGGTCGCGGCGGAGATCACCACGGTGCCCGGGGCCTCCAAGGTCTTCCGGGGCTCGGTGACGGCCTACGCCACCGACCTCAAGCACGAGCTGCTCGGCGTCGACGCCACCCTGCTGGCCGAGCGGGGAGCGGTGGATCCGCAGGTCGCGGCCCAGATGGCGGCCGGAGTGCGCAAGGCGCTGGGAGCCGACTGGGGCATCGCGACCACCGGAGTGGCGGGCCCCGACCCGCAGGACGGGCAACCCGTCGGGACGGTCTTCGTGGCCGTGGACGGGCCCTCGGAGGCGGGAAAAGGCGCCGTTCACGGCGGGAAAACGGCCTCGCTGCGGTTGAACGGCAGCCGGGCGGAAATTCGTATGGAGAGTGTACGGAGCGTACTCGCACTGCTTCTCCAGCGGCTCGCGAGCGAACAGACCGGAAATGAGCGGGCACAGGATACGGAACGGAACGGGGGGTTTTGATGTTTGCAGCCCTGAGTGAACACGACATCGCTCCCCGCACGGCCGCGGCGCGAGGCGGTACGGTGGGGCGTGAAGGATGCGGCTACGCGGTCCGAGGAGGGAGCCACCGATGATTCTGCTCCGTCGCCTGCTGGGTGACGTGCTGCGTCGGCAGCGCCAGCGCCAGGGCCGTACTCTGCGCGAAGTCTCCTCGTCCGCCCGAGTCTCGCTCGGCTATCTCTCCGAGGTGGAGCGGGGGCAGAAGGAGGCTTCCTCCGAGCTGCTCTCCGCCATCTGCGACGCGCTGGACGTACGGATGTCCGAGCTCATGCGGGAAGTGAGCGACGAGCTCGCCCTCGCCGAGCTGGCCCAGTCTGCCGGGGCCACCGAGCCCGTGCCCACGCCGGTTCGCCCGATGCTGGGTTCCGTGTCGGTGACCGGTGTGCCGCCGGAACGGGTGACCATCAAGGCCCCCGCCGAAGCGGTGGACGTGGTCGCCGCGTGACCTGCCACGCACCTGCCTGCGTGCACTGACGCACACGATGTGAGGCCCCGGCCGGGGTTTCTCCGGGAAGACCCGGAGGGACGCCGGCCGGGGTTTTCGCATGTCCGCGGGGGCTACGGCGCCGTCCTGGCCGTGCCCGTTTGCCGGTGGGGTGAGGTGCGGTCATGGTGGAGGGCGGGCTTCGTTCGGGTGACCGGCGCGGGAAGGGACGGACGCGCCCTCTGTGCGACTCGGTGCGCCCTCCTGCGGGAGGGGGCCGCGTTCTAGCGTCGGGCTGGAGGTGGGAGCGATGACGGGGCCGATAGTGCGCCGGGGGGCCGGTCTGGCGATGGCGCTGGTGTGGTGGTGGGCGGTACTGCGGCTGGCGCTGACGGACGACGCGGGGGTGCTGGAGGGGGCGGTCGCGGCCGGGGGCTGGGGCCTGAGCCTGCTGCCGGTGCACTGCGTGCCCAAGTCCGGGGCGACCGGGACGGCAGGGTCGGACCCGTCCCAGGCATGGCGAAAGCTGGACGAATGGTTCTGACGGGCCGTCAATCAGGCTTGCGGCTCGGAGGACTTGTACGGGCGTAGCGTTCCCGCCACCGCTGGGGGGAACCCGGTGCCGGAGCGGGGCCCGCCTGGCAGGTGGGGCACCAGTAGGTGGGCCGCTCCTGGGAGCCGTCGCCCTGGTCGGCCACCCGGACCGACGTCCGGCAGCGCAGGCAGGGGCGGGGTGCGCGGCCGTACACGAACAGGTCCTGGTGGGGAAGGCCCGTGGTCCGGCGGACCACCCGCTCGCGGTTGACCTCCAGGAGCTTCTTGGCGAGGGCGGGCAGCTTCGCGGCGCGGTCGGCGGGCAGTGCCCCGACGGTGAGCCAGGGGGTGACGCCGAGCAGGAAGCAGACCTCGCTCTTGTACACATTGCCGATGCCGGCGAGGTTGCGCTGGTCGAGCAGGGCCTCGCCGAGCTGGCGGGCGGGGTCGGCGAGGAGATTGGCCAGGGCCCGCTCGGGATCCCAGTCCGGCCCGAGCAGATCGGGGCCCAGATGGCCGACGGCGCGCTCCTCGGCGCTGGTGTGCAGGAACTCCAGGACCGGGAGCCGGTATCCGACGGCCGTGCGGTCGGCGGTGCCGAGGATGACCCGGATCTGGTGGGCGGGGCCTCCCCGCCAGCGTTCGCCGGGTGCGTACACCTTCCAGGCGCCTTCCATCCGCAGATGCGAGTGCAGCGTCACGCCGCCCTCGACCCGGGTGAGCAGGTGCTTGCCGCGCGCGACGGTGTTCAGGACGGCCCGGCCGGTGAGGTCGACCGTGGCGTACTTCGGCACCCGCAGGTCGCTGCGGGTCAGCACCTGGCCCGCCAGGGCGTCGTGCAGCCGTCGTGCGGCCTGCCAGACCGTGTCACCTTCGGGCATGTGTCCAGGGTGCCACGACGGCTGCGCCCCGTGCGCTTCGTATGCCCCGCGGGCCTCGTGCGCCTCGCGTGTCCCGGGAGCACGCGTATGTCCCGGCTCCGGGCGGGCGTGTCCTGTTCACGCCCGCAGCCTCAGGCCGCGCGGGGTGGCGATGAAGCCCGCTCCTTCCAGGAGGGTGCCGATGGGGGAGGTCAGCGCCGGGGTGCCGTTGACCCGCTCGACGGTGACCGTGCCGAGGGAGCCCGCGCGGGCGGCCGCGGCGAGCGCACCGGCGGCCGCCCGCAGCCGCGCGTCCTCGGTGGCCTTCTCCTCCGGGTCGGTGGGCCAGGCCAGCAGTGTCTTGCCGCCTCGCTCCATGTAGAGGGTCAGCTCACCGTCGACGAGGACCACCAGGGACCCCGCCTTGCGGCCCGGCTTGTGCCCCGCGCCGGTCGGTGGTTCGGGCCAGGGCAGGGCGGCGCCGTAGGCGTTCGCGGGGTCGGAGGCGGCGAGGACGACGGCCCGGGAGTCGGCGGTGGGGGTACTGGATCCGCGGCTCCCGAAGCCGTTGCCGTAGCCGGGCCGGGTGCCGGACTCGTGGCCGTTGCCGTGACCGGTGCCGTAGGGGCCGCTGCCTCTCGGGCCGCCGCCGCGGGGGCCGCCCGCGCCCGGGTCCGCGAAGTCGTGGGGCGACCCGTACTCGCCGGGCCGAGGGGGTGCGGGGGGTGGCCAGTCGCCGTCGAGGCCCGGTCCGCCGTCCCAGGGGTCGGCCTGCGGGGCGGGGCCCTCGGACGCGGCCGAGTCGCCGAAGCCGTCCGGGGCGCCGGAGCCGTCCGGGGAGCCGATGCCGTGAGTGGCGCCGAAGTCGTCGGGTGCGAAGCCGCCGCTTCCCAAGGCCGCTGCCGGCGAACCCTCGCCCCGCTCGAGGGCGTTGGACACCGCCCGCAGGCGGTCGACCGCGCCGTCCATCGCGAACTGGGCGGCGCCCAGGCCCTCCACCACGTAGCCCCGCCGGGCCTGCCCGCTGTCCTCGAAGGCGGACAGGATCCGGTACACGGCCGAGAACCCGCCCTCGACGCCCTCGGCCGCCACCGCTCCCCGGGTGACCACACCGTGCCGGTCGAGGAGCGTGCGCGCCAGGGCGTGGGCGCGCACGGTGGCGTCGCCCTCCCGGCCGGGCAGCAGGGACCAGCGGCCGGCGACGGTCGGCGGGCCGGTGCGCGACGCGGCACGTGCGGCGGCCGTGAGCGAGCCGTACCGTCCGCGCGGGACCGAGCGCTTGGCGCGGTGGGCCGTGGACCCCGCGGTACGGCCCGAGCCCAGCAGGGAGCGCATCGGGGCGAGCGTGTCGTTGGTGAGGCGGCCGGACCAGGCCAGGTCCCAGAGGGCGTCGGCCAGTTGCGGATCGCCGGCCTCGGGGTGGGTTGTGGCGCGGACCTGGTCGGCGATCTGACGGAAGAACAGGCCGTAGCCGCCGGCGAGGGTGTCGAGGACGGACTGGTGCAGCGCGGTCAGCTCCAGCGGGTGCGGTGGCGGCAGGAGCAGCGGGGCCGCGTCCGCCAGATACAGCGAGACCCAGCCGTCCTTGCCGGGCAGCGCGCCCGCGCCCGCCCACACCACCTCGCCGGCGGCGGTGAGTTCGTCGAGCATCGAGGGGGTGTAGCCCGCGACGCGGGACGGCAGTACCAGCTTCTCCAGCGCGGAGGCGGGTACGGACGCGCCCTGCAACTGCTCCACGGCGCGCACCAGTCCGTCGATGCCGCGCAGTCCGTGTCCCTTGCCGACGTGCTGCCACTGCGGCAGGAACTGGGCGAGCGCGGCCGGCAGCACCGGTTCCAGTTCGTGCCGCAGCGCGGCCAGTGACCGGCGGCGCAGCCGGCGCAGGACGGCTGCGTCGCACCACTCCTGCCCGATCCCGGCCGGGTGGAACTCCCCTTGCACCACACGGCCGCCGGCCGCGAGCCGCTGTAGCGCGCCCTCCGTGACCGCCACGCCCAGGCCGAAGCGGGCCGCCGCCGTGGCCGACGTGAACGGGCCGTGCGTACGGGCGTGACGCGCGAGCAGGTCGCCCAGGGGGTCCTTGACCGGCTCGGTGAACGCCTCCGGGACACCCACCGGCAGCGCCGTGCCGAGGGCGTCGCGCAGCCGGCCCGCGTCCTCGATCGCCGCCCAGTGGTCGGCCCCGGCGATCCGCACCCGGATGACCCGGCGGGCGGAGGCCAGCTCCTGAGCCCAGTGCGGCTCGGCACCGCGCTCGGCCAGCTCGCCGTCGGTGAGCGGACCGAGCACCCGCAGCACGTCGGCGACGCCCTCGACGTCCTTGACGCGGCGGTCCTCGGTCAGCCACTGCAGCTCGCGCTCCAGCTCGGTCAGCACCTCGGCGTCCAGCAGCTCCCGCAGCTCCGCCTGGCCGAGCAGCTCGGCCAGCAGCCGCGAGTCCAGGGACAGCGCGGCGGCGCGACGCTCGGCCAGCGGCGAGTCGCCCTCGTACAGGAACTGGGCGACATAGCCGAAGAGCAGGGAGCGCGCGAAGGGCGACGGCTCCGGGGTGGTCACCTCGACCAGGCGCACCTTGCGGGACTCGAGGTCGCCCATCAGCTCCACGAGACCCGGAACGTCGAAGACGTCCTGGAGGCACTCGCGGACGGCCTCCAGGACGATCGGGAACGAACCGAACTCGCTCGCCACCTGAAGCAACTGGGCCGCGCGCTGCCGCTGCTGCCACAGCGGTGTGCGCTTGCCGGGGTTGCGGCGGGGCAGCAGCAGGGCGCGCGCCGCGCACTCGCGGAAGCGGGACGCGAACAGGGCCGAGCCGCCGACCTGGTCGGTGACGATCTGGTCGACGTCGCCCTTGTCGAAGGCGACGTCCGCCGCGCCGACCGGCGCCTGGTCGGCGTCGCCCGCGCCGCCGAAGGGGGCGCCCGCCTTCACGGGCTCCTGGTCCAGCAGGTCCAGGCCCATCAGGTCGGCGTCGGGCAGCCGCAGCACGATGCCGTCGTCGGCGTGCATGACCTGCGCGTCCATGCCGTACCGCTCCGACAGGCGGGCGCCGAGCGCCAGCGCCCACGGGGCGTGCACCTGCGCGCCGAACGGGGAGTGCACGACCACCCGCCAGTCGCCGAGTTCGTCGCGGAAGCGCTCCACGACGATCGTCCGGTCGTCGGGGACGTGACCGCAGGCCTCGCGCTGCTCGTCCAGGTAGGTCAGCACATTGTCCGCGGCCCAGGCGTCGAGGCCGGCCGCCAGCAGGCGCAGCCGGCCGTCCTCCTTCGACAGCGCGCCGACCTCACGCAGGAACGCGCCCACCGCGCGCCCCAGTTCCAGCGGCCGGCCCAGCTGGTCGCCCTTCCAGAACGGCAGCCGGCCCGGCACGCCCGGCGCGGGGGAGACCAGGACCCGGTCGCGGGTGATGTCCTCGATGCGCCAGGAGCTCGTGCCGAGCGTGAACACGTCGCCGACCCGGGACTCGTAGACCATCTCCTCGTCCAGCTCGCCGACCCGGCCCCCGCCCTTCTTGGGGTCGGAGCCGGCGAGGAAGACCCCGAAGAGGCCGCGGTCGGGGATCGTGCCCCCGGAGGTGACGGCGAGGCGCTGCGCGCCGGGGCGGCCGGTGACGGTGCCCGTCACCCGGTCCCACACCACGCGCGGGCGCAGCTCCGCGAACGCGTCGGAGGGGTAGCGGCCCGCGAGCATGTCGAGGACGGCCGTGAACGCGGACTCCGGCAGCGAGGCGAACGGCGCGGCCCGCCGGACCGCGGCGAGCAGGTCGTCCACCTGCCAGGTGTCCATCGCCGTCATCGCGACGACCTGCTGGGCGAGGACGTCCAGCGGGTTGGCGGGCACCCGCAGGGCCTCGATGGCGCCGGACCGCATCCGCTCGGTGACGACCGCCGCCTGGACGAGGTCGCCGCGGTACTTCGGGAAGACCACGCCGGTGGAGACCGCGCCGACCTGGTGTCCCGCGCGGCCGACGCGCTGCAGGCCGGAGGCGACGGACGGCGGGGACTCGACCTGGACGACGAGGTCCACGGCGCCCATGTCGATGCCGAGTTCGAGGCTGGAGGTGGCGACCACGGCGGGGAGCCGGCCCGCCTTGAGGTCCTCCTCCACCAGGGCGCGCTGCTCCTTGGAGACCGAGCCGTGGTGGGCGCGCGCGATGACCGCCGGCGCGCCGTGCGCCGCGCCGGAGCCGCCCATCAGTTCGGCCGGGGAGTGGTGCTCGTCCAGGGACTCGCCCGTCGCCCGCTCGTACGCGATCTCGTTGAGCCGGTTGCACAGGCGCTCGGCGAGCCGGCGGGAGTTGGCGAACACGATCGTCGAGCGGTGGGCCTGGACCAGGTCGGTGATCCGCTCCTCGACGTGCGGCCAGATGGAGGGACGCTCCGCGCCGTCGTCGCCGTCGGCCACCGGGGAGCCGCCGAGCTCGCCCAGGTCCTCGACCGGGACGACGACCGAGAGGTCGAACTCCTTGCCGGACTCCGGCTGGACGATCTCCACCTTGCGGCGGGGCGAGAGGTAGCGGGCGATCTCGTCGACCGGGCGGACCGTCGCGGACAGGCCGATGCGGCGGGCCGGCCGGGGCAGCAGCTCGTCCAGCCGCTCCAGTGACAGCGCGAGGTGCGCGCCGCGCTTGGTGCCGGCCACCGCGTGCACCTCGTCCAGGATCACCGTCTCGATGCCGGTCAGCGCGTCGCGGGTGGCCGAGGTGAGCATCAGGAACAGCGACTCGGGGGTGGTGATCAGGATGTCCGGCGGGCGCGTGGACAGGGCACGGCGCTCGGCGGCCGGGGTGTCGCCGGAGCGGATGCCGACCTTCACCTCGGGCTCGGGCAGCCCGAGGCGGACGGACTCCTGGCGGATGCCGGTGAGGGGGCTGCGGAGGTTGCGCTCGACGTCGACGGCGAGGGCCTTCAGCGGGGAGACGTACAGGACGCGGCAGCGCTTCTTCGGGTCGGCCGGGGGCGGGGTGGAGGCGAGCTGGTCGAGGGCGGCGAGAAAGGCGGCCAGCGTCTTGCCGGAACCGGTCGGGGCGACCACCAGCACGTCCGAGCCCTCCGCGATGGCCCGCCACGCGCCCGACTGGGCGGCGGTGGGCGCGGAGAAGGCCCCCGTGAACCAGCCGCGGGTCGCGGGGGAGAAGCCGTCGAGGGCCCGGTGCGCTGAGCTGGACATGCATCAATCCTGCACCCGGCCACTGACAATCCCCTCTGAGCTGCGGCTTTGTCATGCCCCGTGGCGGAGCCGGCGGAGCGGCGGGGCGGTCCGCCGCCCGTCCGGCGTGACGGAAGATGGACGCATGGAAGGGTCTGGCGAGGAGCGGGCGCGGCACTGGAGCTACGAGGAGCTGCCCGGTGTCGACCTGCTGCGGGCCCGGTACGTCAGGAAGGCGTTCGTGCGGCACACGCACGAGCACTTCGTGATCGCCGCCATCGCCGAGGGCGTCGAGGTGTTCCACCACCGCGGGTCCGACCAGTACGCGGGGGCGGGATCGCTCGCGCTGGTCAATCCGGACACCCCGCACACGGGGCGCGCGGGCGTGCCGGAGGGGTGGCGGTACGGGGCGGTGTATCCGGCGCCGGAGCTGGTGGCCGAGATCGCGGGCGAGACCACGGGGATCCGCGGGACGCCCGGCTTCGCGAGCCCGGTGCTCGACGATCCGTACGCCGCCCGCCTGGTCCATCAGGTGCTGCGGGCCGCGGACGAGGGGAACGCGCTGGCGGCCGACACGCTGCTGCGGGTGGCCGTGACCCGGCTGCTGCGGTCGAACGGCGGGACGCTCCCGCGTCGGGAGGTGCGGACGGCCGGCACGCGCCTCGCGGCACGCGCGCGTGCCGTGCTGGAGGAGCGGATGGCCGGGCCGCCCACCCTGGAGCGGCTTGCGGCCGACCTGGGGACCAGCCCGTTCGCGCTGCTGCGGGCGTTCCGGGACGCCTACGGGATGCCGCCGCACGCCTGGCTGACCGACGCCCGCGTGCGGCGCGCCCGACGGCTGCTCGACGCGGGCGCGCCTCCGGCGGAGGCCGCCGCCGTGGTGGGGTTCACCGACCAGGCGCACCTCAGCCGGCACTTCTCCCGCATCGTGGGCGTGCCTCCGGGGGCCTACCGGCGTGAGCGCAAGAACGTACAAGACGCGCGGCAGCGGCTGCTCCTACCGTCGCGGGCGTGGCAGAACAGACAGCACTCGCAGACATACGCCCCGACGACGGAGACAAACCGGACGCAGCGGTCGTACGGGACGCCCTCGGAGTCGGAATCGCCGTAGGCCTGTCCGGGTTCGCCTTCGGGGTGACCTCGGCGGGCAGCGGACTCACGCTGCTCCAGACCTGTGCGCTCAGCCTGCTGGTGTTCACCGGTGCCTCCCAGTTCGCGCTCGTGGGGGCGCTCGCGGCCGGAGGCAATCCCTTCACGGCTGCGGCGGGCGCCTTCTTCCTCGGGGTGCGCAACGCCTTCTACGGCCTGCGCCTGTCCCAGGTGCTGGCCCTCCCGCGCGCGCTGCGCCCGCTGGCCGCCCAGTGGGTCATCGACGAGACCACCGCGGTGGCCCTGGCCCAGCCCACCCGGCGCGCCGCGCGGCTCGGCTTCACCGTCACCGGGATCACCCTGTACGTGCTGTGGAACCTCACCACGCTGCTCGGCGCGCTGGGCGCCAAGGCCATCGGCGACACCGCGGCGTGGGGTCTCGACGCGGCCGGTCCCGCCGTGTTCCTGGCGCTGCTCGCGCCCATGCTGAGGACCGCCACCGAGCGGGCCGTCGCCGCTCTCGCCGTGCTGCTCGGGCTCGGGCTGCTGCCCGTGCTGCCCGCGGGGGCGCCCGTCCTGCTGGCCGCGCTCGCGGCACCGGCCGTGCTCTGGCTGGACGGCCGGCGCAGGGGCGGCGCACGCGACGGCGGACGGGAGGGGAAGCGTTGAACGCCTGGATCGCGATCGCCGCGACCGTCCTCGGCTGCTACGCCGTCAAGCTCGCCGGGCTGCTCGTGCCGGCGGGCGCGCTGGAGCGCCCGCTCGTGAAGCGGCTCGCCGCGCTGCTGCCCGTCGCCCTCCTCGCTGCTCTCACCGCCCAGCAGACCTTCGCCGACGGGCACACGCTCGTCCTCGACGCGCGGGCCGCCGGCCTCGCGGCCGCCGCGGTCGCGCTGCTGCTGCGTGCGCCGTTCCTGCTCGTCGTCGCGGCGGCCGTGGTGGTGACGGCGGGAGTGCGGGCCATGGGCGGATGACCCGAGCCGCGGGCGGCGGAGGAGGGGGAACGGGCGGAGGGCGTGAGCCGCGGGTGGCACGGCGGGCCGGATGGCGTGCGGCAACCACGCGCGCGTGCCGCAGGGACGGTCCCGCCTCAGCCGATGGCCCGGCCGTACGCCCGGAGGGTGCGCAGTGCCTCGATCGTCACCATGGGGCGCGCCTCCAGGGCGACGCCGGGGGCCCACTGGCGCCAGGTGATCGGCCAGCCGCCGTCCTCCCGCTGCCGGCTCGCCAGGAAGTCCAGCGAACGGTTCATCTCGTCGTCCGTGAACCACGCGCGCGCGAGGGAGCCGGGGGTCCTCGCGTAGTCGTACGGGAAGTGGTGCTCCTCCGGGGCGTAGCCGGGCGCGACCGGGAAGGCCTCCAGGTGCTCCGGGTCCAGCGCCGCGAGCCGGTGGTCGCGGACCAGGCGGCCGAGCCGGTCGGCGGCCGCCTCCGCGCGCTTGCGGTCGGCGGCGGCGTCCAGGAAGGTGACGGCCGCCTCGATCTCGTAGGGGTGGGACCTGTCCAGGGACTCGATGCGCTGCCAGCAGTAGTCGGTCGCCCGGAACAGCCAGGCGTGCCACACCTCGTTGCGGTGCAGCAGCCCCACCACGGGACCGGTGGCGAGGAGGTCGCTCGGCGGGTCGTCCACGATCGGCACGAAGGGAGCCGCCGGATAGCCGCGCTGGCTGGGGTGGACGGCGGGCAGGGCGCCGTCCGGCGTGGAGACGGAGGTCAGGTACCGGCAGACGCGTTCCACCCGCTGTCCGCCGCAGCGCCCGATGGAGTCCAGGACGCGCAGCGCGTGAGCGGTGTGCAGCGGCTGGCTGACCGGGCCGCGCAGATCGGGCTCCAGCGCGTGGCCGAAGCCGCCGTCCTCGTTGCGGTAGGCGTCCAGCGCGGTCTCCACCGGGTCGGCGGCGCCGTTCAGGAAGTGGTGCGCGAACAGCCGCTGCTCCAGCACGCGCGCGGTGAGCCAGACGAAGTGTTCGGCGCGGAAGAGCGGGGAGGACGCCGGGGGCGTCGGGGGGAGTGGGGAGGCTCCGGTTTCGGGCATGAGTCAGACCGTAGGGCGGAAAGCGGTCTCGGCACGCGGTCCCGGCTCGGGCCCACCCCCAGGGGCGGGATACTGGACTCATGCGGTTGACGGTCTTCTGGGAGCGGATGGCGGAGCACTTCGGCACGGGGTACGCCGACACCTTCGCGCGCGACCATGTGATGTCCGAACTCGGCGGGCGCACGGTGCACGAGGCGCTGGACGCGGGCTGGGAGGCCAAGGACGTGTGGCGCGTGGTCTGCCGGGTCATGAACGTTCCGCCGGAGAGGCGCTGACCGGGACCGGGCCCCGCACGACCGGCGCTCGTTGTCGGCGGCGTGGGCGAGACTTGCAGCGTGGCACCCACTGACGACACCGGGCGGATCCCCCGGCACGCATCCCCGTCCGACCCGACGCCGCCCGCCCGGCTCCCGGCCGAGGGTGCCGCCGGGGCGGGCGCCCGGATGCCGCGCTGGCTGCCGCGCGCCATGGTGCTGGCGCTCGCGCTGGTTGCCGCGTTCCAGCTGGGCAGCTGGGCCTTCCACCAGGTGACGGGCCTGCTGATCAACGTCCTCATCGCGTTCTTCCTGGCCCTCGCCATAGAGCCGGCGGTGAGCCGCATGGCCGCCCGCGGCATGCGCCGGGGCCTGGCGACCTTCCTGGTGTTCCTGGGCCTGATGATCGCCGTGGCGGGCTTCGTCACCCTGCTCGGCTCGATGCTCGCCGGGCAGATCATCAAGATGGTCGAGGGCTTCCCGGAGTACCTCGACTCGGTGATCAACTGGGTCAACACGACGTTCCACACCGAGCTCCGGCGCGTGGACGTCCAGGAAGGCCTGCTGCACTCCGACTGGCTGCGCAAGTACGCGCAGAACAGCGCCGCGGGTGTGCTCGACGTTTCAGCCCAGGTGCTCGGCGGCCTGTTCCAGATGCTCACCGTCGGCCTGTTCTCCTTCTACTTCGCCGCCGACGGGCCGCGTCTGCGCCGCGCCCTCTGCTCCGTCCTGCCGCCCGCCCGGCAGGCCGAGGTGCTGCGCGCGTGGGAGATTGCCGTCGACAAGACCGGCGGCTACCTGTACTCACGCGGTCTGATGGCGCTGATCTCGGGGATCGCCCACTACGTCCTGCTGCAGGCGCTGGGCGTGCCCTACGCCCCCGTGCTGGGTGTCTGGGTGGGCCTGGTGTCCCAGTTCATCCCGACCATCGGCACCTATCTCGCGGGTGCCCTGCCCATGCTGATCGCCTTCACGGTCGACCCGTGGTACGCGCTGTGGGTGCTGGTCTTCGTCGTCATCTACCAGCAGTTCGAGAACTACGTGCTCCAGCCCAAGCTGACCTCGAAGACCGTCGACATCCACCCCGCGGTCGCCTTCGGGTCGGTGATCGCGGGCACCGCGCTCCTCGGCGCCGTCGGCGCCCTGATCGCCATTCCCGCGGTCGCCACCCTGCAGGCCTTCCTCGGGGCCTACGTGAAGCGGTACGACGTCATGGACGACCCCCGGGTCCACGGTCATCGCGGAGGGGGTTCGGCGCGGGGCCTGTTCACGCGGGCGCGCGGACTGTGGGCGCGGCGCCCGGAGGGGCCGCGGGCCGGGGCGGAGGGCACCCGGGTCGTGGCGCAGGCCGGGGCCGCGGAGACACCGGTGGCGGGCGAGTCCGGGCACGGGCCGTCCGGGGAGCGGCCGGGGACGGGGCGGTAGGCGGCCGGTTCGCCCGGGGCGCCGCGCCGCGTGATGCGCTTGACACGAAAATCGAACATCCATTCTTATGGAGTCTCCGGCGCGGCTCGACAAGGGGGATTTCGCCCCGTTCAAGGGGTAGAAGTGCCCGAGTTATCCACAGGCCGGACGGGCGTCGGGGCGCATTGTCAGTGGCAGGCGTTAGCGTCTTTGACGTGAAGCGATCGACTCAAGCAAACCGGGTGGAACCCATGGCAGGAACCGACCGCGAGAAGGCGCTCGACGCCGCGCTCGCACAGATTGAACGGCAATTCGGCAAGGGCGCGGTCATGCGCATGGGCGAGCGGTCGAGGGAGCCCATCGAGGTCATCCCCACCGGGTCGACCGCGCTCGACGTGGCGCTCGGCGTCGGCGGCCTGCCGCGCGGCCGCGTGGTGGAGATCTACGGACCGGAGTCCTCCGGTAAGACCACCCTCACCCTGCACGCCGTGGCCAACGCCCAGAAGGCCGGCGGCCAGGTCGCCTTCGTGGACGCGGAGCACGCCCTCGACCCCGAGTACGCGAAGAAGCTCGGCGTCGACATCGACAACCTGATCCTCTCCCAGCCGGACAACGGCGAGCAGGCCCTGGAGATCGTGGACATGCTGGTCCGCTCCGGCGCCCTCGACCTCATCGTCATCGACTCCGTCGCCGCACTCGTCCCGCGCGCGGAGATCGAGGGCGAGATGGGCGACAGCCACGTCGGTCTGCAGGCCCGGCTGATGAGCCAGGCCCTGCGGAAGATCACCAGCGCGCTCAACCAGTCCAAGACCACGGCCATCTTCATCAACCAGCTCCGCGAGAAGATCGGCGTGATGTTCGGCTCGCCGGAGACCACGACCGGTGGCCGGGCGCTGAAGTTCTACGCCTCGGTGCGTATCGACATCCGCCGCATCGAGACGCTGAAGGACGGCACGGAGGCGGTCGGCAACCGCACCCGCTGCAAGGTCGTCAAGAACAAGGTCGCGCCGCCCTTCAAGCAGGCCGAGTTCGACATCCTCTACGGCCAGGGCATCAGCCGCGAGGGCGGTCTGATCGACATGGGCGTGGAGCACGGCTTCGTCCGCAAGGCCGGCGCCTGGTACACGTACGAGGGCGACCAGCTCGGCCAGGGCAAGGAGAACGCGCGCAACTTCCTGAAGGACAACCCCGACCTGGCCAACGAGATCGAGAAGAAGATCAAGGAGAAGCTGGGCGTCGGCGTCCGTCCGGAGGAGCCGACCGCCGAGCCGGGCACGGACGCCGCGGTCTCCGCCGGCGCCGGGGACGCCCCGAAGGCGGTGCCCGCGCCGGCGGCCAAGGCCACCAAGCCCAAGGCCGCCGCAGCCAAGAGCTGACCCGTGACACGACGAACGGACTGGGCCGAGGAGTACGCCGTTCCCGGTGCCCCACGGGGGAGGGGCACCGGTGACGACACCGGCTCCGTCACGGACGGCGCGAGGGACGGTCTCGGCGCGCACGGGGGTGCCGAGACCGGATCACGCGCGGGCGGCTCGCGCACAGGCGGCTCACGTGACGGTGGGCCGCGGCGGGGCCGTGGGCGTCGTCGGCGCGGGTTCGGCGATACCTCCGCCGAGGACGGAGACGCCTTCTCCTCTTCGAGGGCCGAGCGGGAGGAGTCTCCGGGGGACCCGGTGGAGCGGGCGCGCGCGATCTGCCTGCGCCTGCTCACCGGGACCCCGCGCACCCGCAAGCAGCTCGCCGACGCCCTGCGCAAGCGGGAGATCCCGGACGACGCGGCGGAGGAGGTGCTGTCGCGGTTCGAGGAGGTCGGGCTGATCGACGACGGTGCGTTCGCGGACGCCTGGGTGGAGTCCCGGCACCACGGGCGGGGACTGGCCCGGCGGGCCCTCGCGCAGGAGCTGCGCACCAAGGGCGTCGACGCGGCGCTGATCGACGAGGCCGTCAACCAGCTCGACACCGAGCAGGAGGAGGCCACCGCGCGCGAACTCGTCGACCGCAAACTGCGCGCCACGCGCGGCCTCGACCGTGACAAGCGCCTGCGCCGCCTCGCGGGCATGCTCGCCCGCAAGGGCTACTCCGAGGGCATGGCCCTGCGGGTGGTCCGCCGGGCACTGGAGGAGGAGGGCGAGGACCCGGAGTTCCTCGGGAACGAGGGGTACTGAGGCGTACTGAGGGGTACTGCGAAGGCGCCTCAAGGCCCTCTTCCCCGTACCCCGGTGTCGGGCCCCGGTGTCCGGCGGTGTGCAGCGCCTGTCAGGCCGCACCGGGCCGTCGCGGACCGGTCAAGCCGGGGCGTCGGGAACCGGTGGCGGTGTCACGGGAAGCCCGGCCGCCCGCCAAGCCTGGAAACCGCCCACGAGGTCGGTCGCCCGGTGCAGACCCAGCCGGTGCAGGGACGCGGCGGCCAGGCTCGACGCGTAGCCCTCGTTGCAGATGACGACGACGCGCAGGTCGTGGCCGGTGGCCTCGGGCACGCGGTGGCTGCCCCGGGGGTCGAGTCGCCACTCCAGCTCGTTGCGTTCGACGACGAGAGCGCCGGGGATCAGGCCGTCCCTGTCGCGCAGCGCCGCGTAGCGGATGTCCACCAGGAGGGCCTCGCCGGCCCGGTGGGCGGAGTGCGCCTCCCGCGGTTCGATCCGGTCGTAGGCTTGGCGCACCCGCTCCAGCAGTTCGTCGATGCCGACCGGCGGCCGACCCGCGCTCACTGCCAGTCCTCCGGGCGCTCGACCTGCTCGAGGCGCAACACCTGCCCGGTGCGGCTGTAGCGGCGGATCCGAGGCAGTGGCGGGTGGTAGGCGTGCACCGAGACGGCGTGCCGGTCGGGGGACTCATTGAGCACCTCATGGACATGGTGGCGGCCGAAGGAGCGGCCCCGTCCCGCCGGGAGACGCCGCTCGCGGTCCACGCCGTCGGTGAGCTCGAGGGTCTTCCAACCGTCGGTGGGCAGCCGGGCGGCGAGCGAGTTCTCCCTCAGCTCGCCGGAGGCCGTGAAGAAGGCGCCGACCGACTCGGCGTGGTCGTGCCAGCCGGTGCCACTGCCGGGCGGCCAGCCGATCAGCCACGCCTCGCTGCCGCCGGGGCCCTCCAGGCGGACCCAGGTGCGGCCTTGCGGATCGAGCGGGAGCGAGGCGATCAGCGCGGCGTCGGCGGCGGTGCGCCGTACGAAGTCGAGGAGGTCCGCCTGTGTGGGCGCCTGCGCGGCGGGCGCGGTCACGGGAACGGACGTGGAGGGGTAGGGCGAGGGGGAGACAGACACGTACACCGTCCTGGAAATGCGTCGAGAAGGGCGCGCCGCGGCAGGGAGGCGGCGTGGCGCCCGAGGAGGGGAGATGCGCATTCAGCAGGACGGACGACACACGCAGCCCGCGTAGCGGACGAGGTCCATGTGGACCCTCCGCCACAGGCACACATCGGTGTCGGTCATGATCCGGAGTACACCACGGGGGTGCGAAACGGTCAACCGACCCTCACCATGCGGACGGGGCGGCGCGTTGGGAACCCGCAGACCGGCGCCCGCGACGGACCGCGGCCGCCCACCGGCCCGCGTCCCGGCGCCCACCCACAGCCCGCGCCCCGGCGCCCCGCGCTCAGTGCGTCCCCGCGCCGCAGGTGTCGGCGAACCGACCCGCCGATCCTCAGCGCGCCCCCGCCTCGGCCCGTGCCGTCGACGGAAGGGGGCCGCCGAGTGCCGCCTCCGCCGCCGAGTACAGGTCGGCCGGCCGTACCCCGCTCAGCGCGGTGACGAGGTGTCCGTCGGGCCGTACGAGGAGCACGGTGTGGGCGGCGGCGCCCGGGTAGCTCTCGGCGACGAGCAGTTCGGCCGGTCGGGGCAGCGCGGTCACCGCGGCCGCCAGCCGGGGCATGAGACCGGCGCTCACCCAGTGCCGGCGTTCCCACACGACGGTGCCCGGCGCGACCAGCACCACCAGCAGCGCGCCGCGGCCGAGCCGGTCCCGCAGTTGTACGAGGGAGCCGTCCTCCGCGGTGACCGGTACATCGGCGACCTGCGCGCCGACCGGCGTGTCGACCGGGGTCTCGCCCTCGGCGGGCGCGGGCGCGAGCGGCGAGTCGGCGTACGTCCCCGGCGCGCCCAGCGGCCCGCGCCCCAGATGGGCGTCCAGGAAGAGAGCGTCGTGCCCGCGTGACGTCCCGGGGACGTACGAGCGCAGCCCGCCGCCCCCGCGCAGCAGGGGCAGGGCCTGGTCCGCGGCACGCAGCCGGGCGGCGACGGCGGCCCGCCGCTCCGCCTGGTAGCTGTCCAACAGCGCCTCGTGCGGCCCGTGGTGCCAGGCGAGCGAGAGCTTCCAGGCGAGGTTGTCGGCGTCCCGGAGCCCCTCGTCGAGGCCCTGGGTCCCGAACGCGCCCAGCAGGTGCGCCGCGTCGCCGGCGAGGAAGACCCGCCCGGCGCGCCAGCGGCGGGCCAGCCGGTGGTGGACCGTGTGGACGCCGGTGTCCAGCAACTCGTACGCCGGTGTGGGGTCGCCGGTCCAGCCGGTGAGGGTCTCGCGGACGCGATTGACGAGCAGTTCCGGCGTGACCAGGTCCTTGCCGGGCGGCAGCAGCCAGTCCAGGCGCCAGGCCCCGCCGGGAAGCGGGCGGGCGGAGACCTCCCCGGCCGAGGGGCCGGTGGTACGCCAGGGCGGCAGACGGTGGAGGAACGCTTCGCCCGGCCGGGGGAGTTCCGCGCGCAACGCGGCGACGGCGTGCCGCTCGACGGCCGTACGGCCGGGGAAGCGGATGTCCTCCAGCTTGCGCACGGTCGACCGCGGGCCGTCGCAGCCCACCAGGTAACTGCCGCGCCACCACGTGCCCTTGGGACCGCGGGTGTGCGCGGTCACACCTGACGGCTCCTGCTCGATGGCGTCGAGGCGGCTGTCCACGGCGAGCTCGACCAGCGGTTCGTCGGCGATGGCGGCGCGCAGGGCGCCGGTCAGGACGTGCTGGGCGAGGTGCAGGGGAGCGGACGCCGCGTCGTCGAAGGCGACCTCGCGCATCACCTGTTTGCGCCGCATCGACCGCCAGCCGGACCAGCGCAGTCCCGCGTCGCCGAGCGGGACCCGCGCGAGACGCTCCACCAGGGCGGCCGTGTCGGCGCGCAGCACCACGGTGCGCGCGGCGCGCGCAGCGTCCCTGCCCGGCTCCTCGTCCAGGACGACGGACGGCACCTCCTGACGCGCCAGCGCCAGGGCGAGCGTGAGCCCGACGGGACCCGCCCCGACGACGATCACCGGATCCACGACGCAGCGCCCCCTGCCCGCGGCGATGTCCTGACGGACAGACGTGAACAAACGGTTGGAGCAGGGTGCACGATCACAGAACGTATGCAACCCATTGCCGCTGCTTGCGTCAAGTGACGGGGGCAGTGGTGATCACTCCACTGCCCCCGTGTCACACGCGTTCCGTGACCGTCCGTCAGGTATGCGTCTTCCCTGCGTAGCCGCCCGCCACTCAGCTGCTGGCGCCGGTGGACTCGCCACCGCCCACCGCCGCCGGCGCGAGCACCACACCGGTCGACTTCTTGCCGCGCCGCAGTCGCTGCTCCAGCCAGCTCGCGAAACTGGTGATGCTGAAGTTGAGCACCACGAAGATCAACGCCACGATGGTGAAGGAGGCGATGACGTTCGCGCCGTAGTACGAACTCATCGAGCTGACCGCCGCCAGCAAGTCCGGGAAGGTGAGGATCGCGCCGCCGAGCGCGGTGTCCTTCACGATCACCACCAGCTGGCTGACGATCGCCGGCAGCATCGCGGTGACCGCCTGCGGCAGCAGGATCGAGGTCATCGTCTGCGTCTTGCGCAGACCGATGGCGTGGGCGGCCTCCGTCTGCCCCTTGGGCAGGGCCAGGATGCCCGCGCGGACGATCTCCGCCAGGACCGCGGCGTTGTAGAGCACCAGGCCGGTGACCACGGCGTACAGCGGTCGGTCGTCCGAGCTGATGGCGGTGGACTGCGCGAACAGGGCGTTGCCGAAGATCATCAGGATCAGCACCGGGATGGCGCGGAAGAACTCCACGACCACCGCGGCCGGCACCCTGATCCAGGAGTGGTCGGAGAGCCGCGCGATGCCGAAGACGGCGCCGAGGGGCAGTGCGATGACCATCGACAGGGCCGCCGCGATCAGCGTGTTCTCCAGGCCGGGCAGGAGGTAGGTGGTCCACGCCTCCGAACCGGTGAAGGGCTTCCACTTCTCCCAGTCCAGCTGGCCCTTGCTGTCGAGGCTCTTGTAGACCCACCACAGCAGCGCCGCGAGGGCGACGAGGAACACGACCGTGTAGAGGACGTTGCGCCGCTTGGCCCGGGGGCCCTGCGCGTCGTACAGCACGGAGGTCATCGCTTCACCGCCACCTTCTTGCCCACCCAGCCCAGGATCAGGCCGGTCGGCAGCGTCAGGCACACGAAGCCGAACGCGAAGACCGCGGAGATCAGCAGGAGTTGTGCCTCGTTCTCGATCATCTTCTTCATCAGCAGAGCCGCCTCGGCGACGCCGATGGCGGCGGCCACCGTGGTGTTCTTGGTGAGCGCGATCAGGACGTTGGCGAGCGGGCCGACCACCGAACGGAACGCCTGCGGCAGCACCACCAGGGTCAGGACCTGGGTGAAGCTCAACCCGAGCGCGCGGGCCGCCTCCGCCTGCCCCACCGGCACCGTGTTGATGCCGGAGCGGATCGCCTCGCAGACGAAGGCCGAGGTGTAGGCGATCAGTCCGAGGACGGCGAGCCGGAAGTTGATGCTGTCGAAGGCCTGGGCACCGAGGCTGACGCCGAGGGTCTGGTTCAGACCCAGCGAGGTGAACAGGATGATCACCGTCAGCGGGATGTTCCGCACGATGTTGACGTAGGCGGTGCCGAAGCCGCGCATGAGAGGCACCGGGCCGACGCGCATGGCGGCCAGCAGGGTGCCCCAGACCAGGGAGCCGGCGGCCGAGAGCAGGGTGAGCTGCACGGTCACCCAGAAGGCTCCCAGCAGGTCATAGCCTTGAAGAAAGTCGAACACGATCTCCCGCGCTTCCGCGTGTGAAGGGACCCCGGGTGCGCCGCCCCCGTGAACGGCGCACCCGGAGCACGCTGACTCAGCTCTTGATGTCGCCGATCTTCGGCGCCGGCTCGTTCTTGTAGTTCGCCGGACCGAAGTTGGCCTTCACGGCCTTGTCCCAGGAACCGTCGGAGACCATCTCCTCAAGGGCCTTGTTGATCTTGGCCTTGAGGTCGCTGCCCTTCTTGACGCCGATGCCGTAGTTCTCGTTCGTCATCTTGAAGCCGCCGAGCTTGAACTTGCCCTTGAACTGGGCCTGGGCCGCGTAGCCGGCGAGGATGGAGTCGTCGGTCGTCAGGGCGTCGATCGCCTTGTTCTGCAGACCGCTCAGGCAGGCCGAGTAGGTCGGGTACTGCTGCAGGTTGGCCTTGGGGGCCAGCTTGTCCTTGACGTTCTGCGCCGAGGTGGAGCCGGTGACCGAGCACAGCTTCTTGCTGTTGAGGTCGGCCGGCGACTTGATCGAGTTGTCGTCGGCGCGGACCAGCACGTCCTGGTGGGCGAGCAGGTACGGGCCGGCGAAGTCGACCTTCTGCTGGCGCTCCGGGGTGATCGAGTAGGTGGCGGCGATGAACTGCACGTCACCGCGCTGGAGCATGGTCTCGCGGTCGGCGCTCTTCGACTCCTTCCACTCGATCTGGTCCTCGCTGTAGCCGAGCTTCTTGGCCACGTACTTGGCCACGTCCACGTCGAAGCCGGAGTAGCCCTGAGGCGTCTTCTGGCCGAGACCCGGCTGGTCGAACTTGATGCCGATGGCGATCTTCTTGCCGCCGCCGGAGGACCCCCCGCCGTTCTTGTCGTTCGAGCCGCACGCCGTCGCCGAGACGGCGAGGGCGAGCACGACGGCCGAGGCGGCAGTGACCTTGCGGAGCTTCATGGGGAACATCCTTCGCTTGATGAGGAGATTCGGCCGTCAGGGACGGGCGACGAGGTCGTGGGGCACGGACCGCCGGCCGCTCGGGTCACGCGGACCGCCCGGTCCGGACGGCCCCAACGACCCGAGTGGAGCCCGGGCCGGGCGCGGCGGCGCGGAGCCGTCAGGGCTCAGTGGTGCAGGATCTTCGACAGGAAGTCCTTGGCCCGGTCGCTGCGCGGGTTGCTGAAGAACTGGTCGGGTGTGGCCTGTTCGACGATCCGGCCGTCGGCCATGAAGACCACGCGGTTGGCGGCCGACCGGGCGAAGCCCATCTCGTGGGTGACGACGATCATCGTCATGCCGTCCCGGGCGAGCTGCTGCATGACCTCCAGGACCTCGTTGATCATCTCCGGGTCCAGGGCGGAGGTCGGCTCGTCGAAGAGCATGACCTTCGGGTCCATCGCCAGCGCCCGGGCGATGGCCACGCGCTGCTGCTGGCCGCCGGAGAGCTGGGCGGGGTACTTGTCGGCCTGGGCGCCCACGCCCACCCGGTCGAGCAGGGCCCGGGCCCGCTCCTCGGCCTTCTTCTTGTCCGCCCTGCGGACCTTGACCTGGCCCAGGGTGACGTTCTGGAGCACTGTCTTGTGCGCGAAGAGATTGAAGGACTGGAAGACCATGCCGACGTCGGCGCGCAGCCGGGCCAGCTCCCTGCCCTCGTGGGGCAGCGGCTTGCCGTCGATCGTGATCGTGCCCGAGTCGATCGTCTCCAGGCGGTTGATGGTGCGGCACAGGGTGGACTTTCCGGACCCGGAGGGCCCGATGACCACGACGACCTCGCCGCGGGCGATCGTCAGGTCGATGTCCTGGAGCACGTGCAACGCGCCGAAGTGCTTGTTGACGCTCTTCAGGGCGACCAGATCCCCGGTCGACGCCACGTCTTCCTTGGCCATCGATACTTCGGTCATCGCTTCTCTGGCTCCGTCCTCCTCGGTTTCGGAGGACACTAATTTCCCCGTACGACCTGCGTCATTACATCTGAGGGAGATCTGAGCATCACGATCCGATAGCAATCGGACACGTGTCGTAGCAGTAGCCGCCGGGCCGCGTACCGGCTGGATAACGGAAGCCGCGCGCTACCGGAACCCTCTTGACTCCGTCGTCGTCCATCAGCGTGACTGCCATGGTGCACACGTGCGTGCACGCGCCTCTACAGACCACGATCGTACGACCGATGAACCGGAGGGGGCCGGGATGAGACTGCTCCTCGTCGAGGACGACAACCACGTCGCCGCCGCCCTGTCCGCGGTCCTGGCGCGGCACGGTTTCGACGTCACGCACGCCCGCAGCGGCGAGGAGGCCCTCCAGGCACTCGTCCCGGAGAGCGCCGGCTTCGGGGTGGTCCTGCTCGACCTGGGCCTGCCCGACCAGGACGGCTACGAGGTCTGCGGCAAGATCCGCAAGCGCACCAGCACCCCGGTGATCATGGTCACCGCCCGCTCCGACGTCCGCTCCCGCATCCACGGCCTCAACCTCGGCGCCGACGACTACGTCGTGAAGCCCTACGACACCGGAGAGCTGCTCGCCCGCATCCACGCGGTCAGCAGACGCACCGCCCACGAGGAGCAGGACGGCGGCGGCGAGACCGCGCTGCGCCTCGGCGCCGTGCGCATAGAACTGCCCACCCGGCAGGTCAGCGTCGACGGCTCGGTCGTCCAGCTCACCCGCAAGGAGTTCGACCTCCTCGCCCTGCTCGCCCAGCGCCCGGGTGTCGTCTTCCGGCGGGAGCAGATCATCAGCGAGGTGTGGCGCACCAGTTGGGAGGGCACCGGACGCACCCTGGAGGTGCACGTCGCCTCCCTGCGCTCCAAGCTGCGCATGCCGGCCCTGATCGAGACCGTACGCGGCGTCGGCTACCGCCTCGTCGCCCCGGCCGCGTAGCGGGCACGGGTGCGCACGCGTCTTCTGCCGCTGCTCATCGTCCTGATGGCGGCGGTGCTGCTCGCGCTCGGCGTCCCGCTCGCCGTCAGCGTGGCGGCGGCCGAGCAGCAGAAGGTGGTCGTCGACCGGATCGACGACACGGCACGTTTCGCCGCCCTCGCCCAGTTCGTCACCGACCGCCCCTCCGGCTCCCGCCAGACGACCCCGGACGAGCGCCGCGAGACCCTCGCCCGGGAACTCGCGAGCTACTACGAGGTCTACGGCATTCGGGCCGGGGTCTTCTACCGCACCAGCACCCCCATGGCCAACGCGCCGACGGACTGGTTCCTCCCCCGGACGGGCGAGGTCCACGACGCGTTCCAGGAGGCGCTGCTCAGCCGCCGCAGCCACGACCCCGCCCAGGTCTGGCCCTGGCAGCGCCGTCGGCTGGTCGTCGCCTCGCCCGTCATCCGGGACGGCGACGTCGTCGCGGTCGTCGTCACCGACTCGCCGACCGGGCAGATGCGGGCGAGCACACTCCGCGGCTGGCTGCTCATCGGGGCCGGGGAGATCGCCGCGATGCTGCTCGCCGTCGGCGCCGCGCTGAGGCTGACCGGCTGGGTGCTCAAACCCGTCGGAGTCCTCGACGCCACCACGCACGACATCGCCACCGGACGGCTGAAGTCACGGGTCGCGGTGGCCAGCGGACCGCCGGAACTGCGACGGCTGGCCCGGTCGTTCAACGAGATGGCGGACAACGTCGAGGACGTGCTGGAGCAGCAGCGCGCCTTCGTCGCCGACGCCTCGCACCAACTGCGCAACCCGCTCTCGGCTCTGCTGCTGCGCATCGAGCTCCTCGCGCTGGAACTGCCCGAGGACAACGAGGAGATCGCCTCGGTCCGCACCGAGGGCAAGCGCCTGGCCCAGGTCCTGGACGACCTGCTCGACCTGGCGCTCGCCGAGCACGCCGAGGCGGACATCCGGCTCACCGACATCGGCGCGCTGACCGAGGAACGGGCCGCCGCCTGGGCCCCGGCCGCCGAGGCCAAGGGGGTGCGGCTGGTGGCGGACTGCCCGGCCACCACGGCATGGGCCGACCCGGTGGCGCTGTCGTCGGCGCTGGACGCCGTGATCGACAACGCGGTGAAGTTCACCCCGGAGGGCGAGCGGGTCGAGGTGACGGCCTCCGCGGACGGCGGCACCTCGACGATCGTCGTCGCCGACCACGGCCCCGGCCTCGCCGAGGAGGAACTCGCCCGCGTCGGAGACCGCTTCTGGCGCAGCGGCCGCCACCAGAACGTCAAGGGCTCCGGCCTCGGCCTGTCCATCGCGCGGGCGCTCCTCGCGGCGGGTGGCGGCTCGATCGCCTACGACCGCAACGCACCGCACGGCTTGAGGGTGACGGTGACGGTGCCCAGGTCGGAGCCGGGGGCGGGGTAGTCCCCGCGGCCTGATCGCAGGCGCTGGGCGCGGGCGCAGGCGCAGGCGCCGGGGCCGGTGTGCCGTGGCGGAGGCGCCGGACCTCGGGCGCCCAGGCGTGAAGTCCGGCGCGCCCGGGCGTAGGAGCCGTGGCGCCCAGGCGTAAGGGCGCGTGGCGCCCCACGAGTCAGGGCCGTGGGGCGGAGACGTAAAGGCCGTGACGCGGAGGCGCGCGCGGCGGGTGCTACGGCTTGACCGAGCGGTAGTAGCGGCGCGCGCCCTCGTGCAGGACCAGCGGGTCGGTGTAGATCGCGGTGCGCAGATCGACCAGCTGGGCCGAGTGGACGTGTTGGCCGATCTTGTCTCGGCTCCTGATCACCGTACGGGTCACCCAGTCGGTGAGTCTGGGATCCATGTCCTTGCGGGTGATCAGCACATTGGACACGGCTATCGTCGGCACGGTCGAGCCCTGCTGGACGCTCGGATAGGCCGACTCCGGCATGTTCGTGGCGCGGTAGTAGCGGGTGGCGCCCCCCGCCGCGTGCAGCCGGGCCACGAGGTCGGGCCCGATCGGCACGAAGCGGAACGCGAACTTGTAGGCCAGCTGCTTGAGGCCGCCCGTCGGCAGCCCGCCCGACCAGAAGAACGCGTCGATCGCTCCCCGCCGCAGCTGGTCCGGCGCCGTGTCTATGCCGTCGCTCCGCGGCCGGATCCCCTTGGCCGGGTCGATCCCGGCCGCCTTGAGCACCCGCCCGGCGATCAGCCGCACCCCCGAGTCCCGGGGCCCGATCGCCACCCGCTTGCCCCGCAGATCCGCGACGGAGGCGATGCGCGAGTCACGCGGGACGACGAGCTGTACGTAGTCGTCGTAGAGGCGGGCGACCCCGCGCAGGCGGGCGGCGCCCGGTCCGTCGTCCAGCTCGTACGTCTCCACCGCGTCGGCCGCGGCGATCGCGAAGTCGGCCTGCCCGGTCGCCACACGCGTGACGTTCTCCTGGGAACCCTCGCTGTTTTGCAGCCGTACCTTCAGGCCCGGCATCTCCCGGTCCAGCTCGGTGCGCAGCAGCGTGGCGTACTCCTGGTAGACGCCGCGGGAGGTGCCGGTGCTGAAGGTGATCGTCCCGCTCGGCGGCTCGTCGCCCAGCGGCAGCAGCCACCACAGCAGCAGGCCGAGCGCCACGACGCCGGCGGCCGCGCCCCGCAGGGCCCCGCGCCTGCCGATCCGGGAGAACATCTTGGACATGCGCGCGATCCTGCCAGCCGGGGCGCGGTGCTGACCAGGGCCGGGCGCCCGCCTGCCCGGCCGGGGCGGTCCCGGGCGGCGGCTACAGTCGCCGTTATGAGCTCCTCGCCCGCCGATCTCGTCCGTGAGTTCCACCGCGCCTTCGGGCTCGACACCCGCGGCACACCCGCCGAGGTGTCACCGGAACTCGCCGCGCACCGCGGGGAACTGCTCGCCGAGGAGGCCGCGGAGGTCGCCGAGGTCTCGGTCGGCGGACCGCTGGACCGGCTCGCGCACGAACTGGCGGACGTCGTGTACGTGGCGTACGGCACAGCTCTGGTGCACGGCATCGACCTCGACGAGGTGATCGCCGAGATCCACCGCTCCAACATGACCAAGCTCGGCCCCGGCGGGCAGGTCGCCCGCCGCGCCGACGGCAAGGTGCTCAAGGGCGACCACTACCGCGCACCCGACGTGTCGGCCGTCCTGCGACGTCAGGGCTGGGCGCCCGAGGGCGCCTGACCTCCACGCCCCGGGGCGGTGCGGTGCCCCCGGCGCGTCCGACACCCGCCGCGGTCCGGCCGTCCGGCGCGGTCAGCGACTGCCTTCGCGTACGCCGTTCCGGGCCGTCGCGCGACCCGAGGGCGGAAGCGGCACCTGGGGAACGGGACGGCCCGTGGTCCGCGCGCGGTCCGCGGGCAGCGCCCGGTCCCCGGACGGCGCCGGCTCGGCGGCCGCCCGCGCGGAGAACGGCCGCGCGCACCGCACGGCCAGCGCCGACGCGAGCAGGAACAGGGTGACCGCGTCCTTGAACGCCCTGCGCGTCGAGGCGTCCAGCAGCGGAAACGTGAACTCGGGAACCTGGGGGACGAGCGCCGCCCAGAACCACGGCGAGCGCGCCACCGAGTCCCTCTCCAGCGCACCGGCCAGCAGCAGCGGCACGACGACGACCAGATAGTGGTCGTAGGACGGGCGGGACACCAGGTAGGAGGCCAGCATGAGCATCGCGGCCGTGTCCGCGAGCCGCGCCGGGCCGGGGCCGGCGCGGCGGCGGCGCAGCCAGGCGCACCCCACCCCGGCCGCCGCCGCGACCAGGGCCACCCCCTCCGCGAGGGCGGGCGGCACCCCGAGGCGCGGCAGCACCGCGGGCAGGGAGGAGTCGAACGGCCGCATCAGGGCGTCCCCGCCCTTGAGGAGGAAGGGCAGCGTGCGGGTGAAGAACCCGCCCGGATCCGGCATCATCAGGGCGGCGCCCAGCGACAGGGCCGCGGGCAGCCCCGCCATCCACGCCAGCGCGCGCCACCGCCGGGCCAGGACGAACAGCAGGACGACGGGCAGCAGCAGCGGCTTGACGGCCACGGAGATCCCGAGGACCACCCCGGCGGCGTCCCAGCGTCCGCGGTCCGCCAGCAGCAGCGCCAGCGGCAGGGCGAGGGCGCTGACGGCGGTCCAGTTGCCGAGGTTCACCAGGTGGCCGACGGGAGCCCAGGCCAGCACCAGCCCCAGCAGCCCGAGGACCGCGAACCGGCTGCGCGCCGGCACCCGGAACAGCCATAGGGCGCACCACCAGCCGCCGGCGATCAGCGCCACGCACACCACCGGGGCGGCGACGCGCAGCACGGACGCCGGCAGTGCGGCCTGCGCCCCGGCGAACAGCACGGCGCTCGGCAGGTACAGAAAGCGCCGGTCCGCGTAGGGGGCGCCACCGTGCAGCCATACCTGCCCGGCGTGGACGACGAAGGCGTTGTCCATGCCGCCCCCCGCGAAGGCGACCGCCACCCGCGCGGCCCGGGCGGCCAGCACCACGGCGAGGAGCGCGATCGCGACCGGCCCGGCCGGACGCAGCAGCCACGCGCGCAGCGCCCCGGCCGAGGGGGCGCCGGCCCGGGGGGCGCCGATCGAGGGGGCGCCGGGCGCGGTCCTCCGGAGGGCGTCACGAAGCTGCATCACACCTGCCTGTCCGGGAGGGCCCGCGGGAGGGTGCTCCGCGGCTGCCGTACTGCAACCCCATTTTGTGCTCTTTGCACCCATTTCCCGGTGATTCCGGCGAGGCGTTCCCCGTCCTTCCGCCGTCCGGACGCACTTCGCGGACCGCCTACCCTTGTGGCATGAGCAGCATCGACCGGAGCCGAGAAGTGGGCGTCACTCGCAGCTATGAGATCCGCACCTACGGGTGCCAGATGAACGTCCACGACTCCGAGCGGCTCGCCGGGCTGCTCGAGGACGCCGGCTACGTGCGGGCGCCGGAGGGCGCGGACGGCGAGGCGGACGTCGTCGTCTTCAACACCTGCGCCGTGCGGGAGAACGCCGACAACCGGCTCTACGGCAACCTCGGCCACCTCGCGCCGAAGAAGGCCGCGCGGCCCGGGATGCAGATCGCGGTCGGCGGCTGCCTCGCGCAGAAGGACCGCGACACCATCGTGAAGAAGGCGCCCTGGGTGGACGTCGTCTTCGGCACGCACAACATCGGCAAGCTGCCGGTCCTGCTGGAGCGCGCCCGCGTCCAGGAGGAGGCGCAGGTCGAGATCGCCGAGTCCCTGGAGGCCTTCCCCTCCACGCTGCCGACGCGGCGCGAGAGCGCGTACGCGGCCTGGGTCTCCATCTCGGTCGGCTGCAACAACACCTGCACCTTCTGCATCGTCCCCGCGCTGCGCGGCAAGGAGAAGGACCGGCGCACCGGCGACATCCTCGCCGAGATCGAGGCCCTCGTCGGCGAGGGCGTCTCCGAGATCACGCTGCTCGGCCAGAACGTCAACGCCTACGGCTCCGACATCGGCGACCGCGAGGCGTTCAGCAAGCTGCTGCGGGCCTGCGGGAACATCGACGGCCTGGAGCGGGTCCGCTTCACCTCCCCGCACCCGCGCGACTTCACCGACGACGTCATCGCCGCGATGGCGGAGACGCCGAACGTGATGCCGCAGCTGCACATGCCGCTCCAGTCCGGCTCCGACCCGGTCCTGAAGGCCATGCGCCGCTCCTACCGGCAGGAGCGCTACCTCGGGATCATCGAGAAGGTCCGGGCCGCCATCCCGGACGCGGCGATCACCACCGACATCATCGTGGGCTTCCCCGGCGAGACCGAGGAGGACTTCGAGCAGACACTGCACGTGGTCCGCGAGGCCCGGTTCGCGCAGGCGTTCACCTTCCAGTACTCCAAGCGGCCCGGCACCCCGGCCGCCGAGATGGAGAACCAGATCCCCAAGGAGGTCGTCCAGGCGCGCTACGAGCGTCTCGTCGCCCTCCAGGAGGAGATCTCCTGGGAGGAGAACAAGAAGCAGGTCGGCCGCACCCTGGAGCTCATGGTCGCCGAGGGCGAGGGCCGCAAGGACGGCGCCACGCACCGCCTCTCCGGCCGTGCCCCCGACAACCGGCTGGTCCACTTCACCAAGCCGGAGCAGGAGGTCCGCCCCGGCGACGTGGTCACGGTGGAGATCACCTACGCCGCTCCGCACCACCTGCTCGCCGAGGGCGCGGTGCTCGGCGTGCGCCGCACCCGCGCGGGCGACGCCTGGGAGAAGCGCAACGCGGCCGAGGCGGCCAAGCCGGCCGGCGTGATGCTCGGGCTGCCCAGGATCGGTGTCCCGGCCCCGCTCCCGGCGGCCACGGGCAGCGGCTGCGGCTGCGACTGATGGGCGGAAACGGCTGCGACTGGTCGGCGGCCCGCGGCTGAGGACGGGGGGTTCCGGCTGACGGCCGTGAGTTCCGGTACGAGACCGGCGGACGGCCGCTGAGCGCCGGCTGCGGGGCCCGGGTTCCGGCTGCCCCGCCCCGGGAATGCCGTACCGGCGGCGAGCGGCGTTACCCTGCCGATCATGCTTGTCGCCGCCGCAGTCTGCCCCTGCCCGCCCCTTCTCGTACCCGCGGTC
The DNA here is from genome assembly GCF_044746005.1 of Streptomyces sp. NPDC086766. Classification (NCBI taxonomy): domain Bacteria; kingdom Bacillati; phylum Actinomycetota; class Actinomycetes; order Kitasatosporales; family Streptomycetaceae; genus Streptomyces; species Streptomyces sp. NPDC086766. The sequence continues at coordinate 46,196 of NZ_JBIVBI010000014.1, forward strand.
GCCGCGGGAGCCGCGCACGAGCTGGACGTCGCGCGGGCCGCGTGCACCGGCGCCCTCGGCGTCCTCGCCGCCGCCCGGCCCGACCGGCTCGTGGTCGTGGGACCGGCCGCGCGGTCCGGGCGCGGCCCGCACCCCGAGGGCACCCCGGGCTCGTTCCGGGGCTTCGGCGTGGACCTCGACGTACGGCTCGGCCGGGACACGGGGACCGCGTCCGGGCGCGCGTTGCCGCCCTCGCTCGCCGTCGCCGCCTGGCTGCTGGGCCGGACCGGCTGGTCCGCCGCGCCGATCGAGGGGCTCGGCGTCGGGGAGACGCTGGAGCCCGAACGGTGCGCCGAGACCGGGCGCGACATCGCCGCGCGCTCCGAGCGGGTCGCCCTGCTGGTGATGGGCGACGCCAGCGCCTGCCGCACCCTCAAGGCGCCGGGATACCTCGACGAACGGGCCGCGCCCTTCGACGCGGAGGTCGCGCGCGCCCTCGGGGAGGCGGACGTCGCGGCCCTCAAGGCGCTCGACCCCGGGCTGGCCGACGAGCTGAAGGCGTCGGGCCGGGCCCCCTGGCAGGTGCTCGCGGGCGCCGCCGAGGAGGCGGGACTCTCCGGCGCCCTGCTGTACGACGACGCTCCGTACGGGGTGGGATACCTGGTCGCCACCTGGTCGTGACGGCGCCGCGTCCTGGCGCCCCGGGTGTCAGGTGCGGGCGCTCTCGCCGACCTCGTGCCCGGCCGACTCCGAAGAGGTCTGCTGCCGGGGAAGCTCCACACCGTCGGCGTCGCCGCCCGCGCCGCCCGGGCCTTGCGGGTCGTCGGCGGCCGACTCCGCCACGCCGTCCGGGGCCGCCGCCGCGACGCCCTCCTCGGCCTCCGCAGCCGCCGTGTCTCCGTCCTCGGCCCCCGCAGCCGTCGTGTCGCCCTCGGCCCCGGCGGCCGCCGCGTCACCGTCGTCGGTCCGCGCCGCCTCCGCCGCGTCCCCCTCGCCGACGCCCTCCGCCTCCGGGCCGGCCGGCTGCGGGTCGAGGTCGGTCCGGTCCGCTCGCTCCCCGGCGGCCGATGCCTCCTCCGCAGCCTTCGACCTGCCGAAAAGTCGCGCGAATACGCCCATGTCCACTCCCTAGATGGCTCCTGTGTGCGGGCGAAAACCCGACCGGAGCGGCGCGTCCGACCGCGATGTCCCGCACGGTGCGGACCGCGGCCGCCGGAATCCGGCAACGGGTGTCTCACAACGCGCAACGAACCCCGGCCCGCGCCGTCACGTAACTCGTTCGAGGCGCCGCCAGGACGTTTGCGAGACTGGGGCGGTGAGCAGTGCACCCACCGCCCCCCGTGTCATCGCCGTCGTCGGCCCCACCGCTGCCGGAAAGTCCGATCTCGGCGTCTTCCTGGCCCAGCACCTGGGCGGTGAGGTCGTCAACGCCGACTCCATGCAGCTCTACCGAGGGATGGACATCGGTACCGCGAAGCTGACGCCCGATGAGCGCCAGGGCGTCCCGCACCACCTCCTCGACATCTGGGACGTCACGGTCGCCGCCTCCGTCGCCGAGTACCAGCGGCTCGCGCGGGAGCGGATCGACGCGCTGCTCGCCGCGGGACGCTGGCCGGTCCTGGTCGGCGGTTCCGGTCTCTACGTCCGGGGAGCCGTCGACAACCTGGAGTTCCCCGGCACCGACCCCGAGGTCCGAGCCCGGCTGGAGGACGAGCTCGCGCTGCGCGGCTCCGGCGCGCTGCACGCCCGCCTCGCCGCCGCCGACCCCGAGGCGGCGCGGGCGATCCTGCCCAGCAACGGCCGCCGCATCGTCCGGGCGCTGGAGGTCATCGAGATCACCGGCCGCCCCTTCACCGCCAACCTGCCCGGCCACGACTCCGTCTACGACACCGTGCAGATCGGCGTCGACGTGGCACGCCCCGAACTGGACGAGCGCATCGCCCGCCGGGTCGACCGGATGTGGGAGGCGGGCCTCGTGGACGAGGTGCGCGCGCTGGAGGAGCAGGGCCTGCGCGAGGGGCGCACGTCGTCGCGCGCGCTCGGCTACCAGCAGGTGCTCGCGGCGCTCGCCGGGGAGTGCACCCTCGACGACGCGCGCGCGGAGACCGTGCGCGCCACCAAGCGCTTCGCGCGCCGCCAGGACACCTGGTTCCGCCGGGACCCGCGGGTGCACTGGCTGAGCGGAGCTGCGGCGGATGTCACAGAACTTCCGCACCGCGCCCTGGCATTGGTCGAACGACCGGTTACAGCCTGATCACGTGATGGCATCGGGACGCCCAGGCCGTCATCCGCGCCTCCGGCGCCATGCCATCATCGAGCTTCGATCGACCAAGTGGAGTCCGAGTTGGGAGGGCGCGTGGCGATGGAGGCCGGCCCTCGCGACACCGCACAAGGCACCGAGCACATCATCGTGGAACGCGGTGACGCGGATCCGGACGAGGGCTCGCTGAGCCCCGACGGGCCCGACGAGACGCACGGCGGTGTGACCGACGACGGCCCGGCGCCCGAGGAGATGTTCGCCGGGCCCGAGGTCGAGGTCGAGCTGCGCCCGCAGCGGCGGCTGCGCATCTGGCAGCTCGCCCCCATCGTGGGCCTGGCCGCGGTCGGCTCCCTGATGTTCGCCTTCCCGCTGGCCTTCGACTTCGGTGACAGCGGCGCCGTGATCGCCATGCTGGGCCTGCTGATCTGCTCCTGCGCGGCCGGCTGGGGCATGATGGCCGCCCGCCGGGTCGGCCACACCTGGCCGGGCTTCCCGCAGCGGGGCTCCGGCCGCCGCCCCGACTGGCGCGTGGCCGGCATGTACGCCCTCCTCGTCGCCGTCGTCGTGTTGCTCGCCGTGTGGAGAGTGGCCCGGCTGCGCTAGGCACGCCCGGCAGCCCGTGCCCCTGCTCGTGCCCGTGCCCATGTCCTTGCCTGTGCGCCTGTGCCGAGCCGGGCGACCGAAGCCCGGCAGCCCCTGACCGGCAGGTCGTGCCCACGCGCTACCGACCGTGATCGGCCGGCGGTCCCGTGGACGTACCGACCACGTACGATCGAGGCATGAGCACGCGGATCGCCTTCCTCAAGGGGCACGGCACGGAGAACGACTTCGTGATCGTCCCCGACCCGGAGAACACCGTCGACCTGTCCCCGGCCGCCGTCGCCGCCCTGTGCGACCGCCGCGCGGGCATCGGCGGGGACGGCGTGCTGCACGTCGTACGGTCGGCCGCCCACCCCGAGGCCGGGGCGATGGCCGCCGAGGCGGAGTGGTTCATGGACTACCGCAACGGCGACGGCTCGGTCGCGGAGATGTGCGGCAACGGCGTCCGGGTCTTCGCGCGCTACCTCCAGCACGCCGGGCACGTGGCCGAGGGCGACCTCGCGATCGCCACGCGCGGGGGAGTGAAGACCGTGCACATCGCCAAGAACGGGGACGTCACCGTCGGCATGGGCCGGGCCCGGCTCCCCGAGGGCGACGTCACGGTGAGCGTCGGCGACCGCAGCTGGCCCGCGCGGAACGTGAACATGGGCAATCCGCACGCGGTCGCCTTCGTGGACGACCTCTCGGACGCCGGCACCCTGTACTCCGCGCCCCCGTTCAGCCCGGCCTCGGCCTATCCGGACGGGGTGAACGTCGAGTTCGTGGTCGACCGCGGACCCCGCCATGTGGCGATGCGCGTGCACGAGCGCGGCTCCGGCGAGACCCGCTCGTGCGGCACGGGCGCCTGTGCCGTCGCGGTGGCGGCCGCCCGGCGGGACGGCGCCGACCCCGCGGTCGCCGGCAGCCCGGTGACGTACACGGTCGACGTGCCCGGTGGCACCCTGGTGATCACCGAACGGCCGGACGGCGAGATCGAGATGACCGGTCCGGCGGTGATCGTCGCCGAGGGCGAGATCGACGCCGAGTGGCTGGAAACCGCGGTTCGCTGACACCGCGGCCGGCGAGGCATCGCAGCCCGGGCCGCCTTTCGTCACCCCCTCTCGCCCGCTCGCGGGCCGGGCCGGGAAGTGAATCCACGGCTGACCGCCCATCAGGTGACCGGAAATCGTAAACCTCGCAACCATCGCTCGAATGGGTGATCCGTTTCACGCTCGTCGAGAGACGGCCGGTTGTGGGTGCTGGGGTCGGTAGCATCAAGCACCGGCCCGGACGGGGGAATCCGAAGCCATCCCCTGAGCCGTGTACGCCCTGGGGGCACCCCGTCCGCCGGTCCACGCAGCCGGAGGTGCCCATGAGTGCGGATGCCACGAATCCTGCGACGCCGGGCCCAGTCGCTCCCGCGGCGCCCCGCAGAAGGGCGCGCCCCCGGATCGACCTGCGCCGCCTCGGCCGGGCGGCCCTGCTCGGCACCGCCTCCCGCGACCGGCTGCCCGACGCCATCGGCCACGTGGCCGAGGCCCATCGCGCCCACTTCCCCGACGCCGACCTCGAACCGCTGCGCCGTGCCTACGTCCTGGCCGAGTCCTCGCACCGCGGCCAGATGCGCAAGAGCGGGGAGCCCTACATCACGCACCCCCTCGCCGTGACCCTGATCCTGGCCGAACTGGGCGCGGAGACCACGACGTTGACGGCATCCCTGCTCCACGACACGGTCGAGGACACGGACGTGACCCTGGATCAGGTCGGCGAGCAGTTCGGCGCCGAGGTGCGCTATCTCGTCGACGGCGTCACCAAACTGGAGAAGGTCGACTACGGCGCCGCGGCCGAGCCGGAGACGTTCCGCAAGATGCTCGTCGCCACCGGCAACGACGTCCGCGTGATGTCGATCAAACTCGCCGACCGGCTGCACAACATGCGCACCCTGGGCGTCATGCGCCCGGAGAAGCAGGCCCGCATCGCCAAGGTCACCCGGGACGTCCTCATCCCGCTCGCCGAACGACTCGGCGTACAGGCGCTCAAGACCGAACTGGAAGACCTCGTCTTCGCGATCCTGCGCCCCGAAGAGTACGAGCACACCCGCGAGTTGATCGCGCAGAACGCGACCCGCCCGGACGACTCGCTGGCCGTGACCGCCGAGAAGGTCCGCACCGTCCTGCGCGAGGCCGACATCCAGGCCGAAGTCCTCATCCGGCCACGGCACTTCGTCTCCGTGCACCGGGTGGCCCGCAAGCGCGGACGGCTGCGCGACTGCGACTTCGGCCGCCTGCTGGTCCTGGTCAACGAGGACGCCGACTGCTACGCGGTCCTCGGCGAACTGCACACCTGCATGACGCCGGTCGTCTCCGAGTTCAAGGACTTCATCGCCGTACCGAAGTTCAACCTGTACCAGTCGCTGCACACCGCCGTGGCCCTCCCGAAGGCGCGACCGGACGGCTCCGCCGGGCTCCCGGCGGACGACCAGGTCGTCGAAGTCCTCATCCGCACCCACCAGATGCACAAGGTCGCCGAGGCCGGCGTCGTGGCGCTGGGCAACCCCTACGCCCCGGTCTCCGACCCCTCCGCCGCCGACGCCACCGCCCTCGACGCCCCGGCCGACGGCGAGCGCGTCGACCCCACCCGGCCCGGCTGGCTCTCCCGCCTCCTCGACTGGCAGCGGGCCGCGCCCGACCCCGACACCTTCTGGTCCACCCTGCGCGAGGACCTCGCCCAGGACCGCGAGATCACCGTCTTCCGGCCCGACGGCGGCAGGCTGGGCCTGCCCGAGGGGGCCAGTTGCGTGGACGCCGCCTACGCGCAGTACGGCGAGGACGCGCACGCGTGCATCGGCGCCCGGGTCAACGGCCGCCTGGCGACGCTGAGCACCGTCCTGCGGGACGGCGACACCGTGCAGCTCCTCATGGGCCAGGACCCCGCCTCGGAGCCCTCCAGGGAGTGGCTGGACCACGCGCACACCCCGGCCGCGCGGATCGCGATCCAGCGGTGGCTGACGGCCCATCCTGCACCGGTCGGCGACGGGACCGGGGAGGCTGTCGCCGCCGACTCCGCCGCTCCCGGCCCGGGGGCCGGCGAGGCCGCGCGACGCGCCTCGGGCGTCCTCGCGCCGGACGGCCCGGCGGGTGCGGGGACTTCCGCCGGGACGGGAGAGGGCGCAGTTCCGGGAGGGCGGGACGGCGCGGAGGCCGGGGAAGGCGACGCCGCGTGTTCCCTCCCGGCAACGGGTGCCGCACGAACAGCGCGGACCGCACACGCCCCACAGACCGCAACCGTCCCACGGACCGCACACGGGCAACACGCCGCACCGGCCGGACAGTCCGCGCAGTCCGCCCGGGCGGCGCAGGCCGCACCGTCCGCAGACGGCCCGTCCGCGAGCGGCCCGGCCCGCCGCCCCGGCCGGGCGAGCGCGGTGGTCGTGGACCGGCCGGAGGCGACCGCGCGGCTCGCCGGCTGCTGCACTCCGGTGCCGCCCGACGAGGTGACCGGGTTCTCCGTACGCGGGGGAGTGGTGACGGTGCACCGCGTGGAGTGCTCCGCGGTGGAGCGGATGAAGGACGCGGGGCGCGCGGAGGTCGCCGTGCGCTGGGGTGACACCACCGCGTGCCGGGTCACCCTGCTCGCCGAATCGTTCGGCCGCCCGCATCTGCTCGCCGACCTCACGGAGGCCATCGCCCTCGAAGGCGTCGAGATCGTCTCGGCGACCGTGGCCCCTCCGGCCCAGCAGCGCGTCCGCCACACGTACACCCTCCAACTCCCCGACGCGGCCGGGCTCCCCGCCCTCATGCGGGCCATGCGCAACGTCCCGGGCGTGTACGACGTGAGCCGCACCCAGCCCCAGCCCTGACCGCCGAACGCCTGAGCGGACCCGACCGCCGGGGAAAACCCCGTTCGGGTGGGCCGGGCGCGCGCCGCCGCCGCCCCGCCCGCGCGCGCTGGTAGCCGTGGTGCATGGCGATCACCTTCCGCAACCAGGTCCGCCCCTCCGGCCCCGGCTCCTCCGATCCAGGCGCCGACGTCCACCCCCACGACATGGAGCCGACCGGCCCGCGCACCGCGGCCCGTCGACGCCCCCTGACGGCGGCACTGCTCGCGAGCGCCGCCTCCCTCGGCCTCCTCGCCGCGAGCGCCCCGCCCGTGGCGCTGGGCGTCGGCGACCGGCTCTTCCCGACCCTCGGAAACCCCGGGTACGACGTGACGTCGTACGACCTCTCCTTCACCTATCCCGGCCGCAACAGCGAGCCGCTGCGCGCCGTCACCACGATCGACGCGCGGGTCACCTCCACGCTCGAGCGCGTGAACCTCGACTTCGCGCACGGCACCGTCGACTCGGTGCAGGTCGACGGCCTGCCCGCGACGTTCGCCGCCGCCGGCGAGGACCTGGTGGTCACCCCGGCCGTGCCGCTGCCCCGGGGCAGCAGGATGCGGATCACCGTGCACCACACCAGCGACCCCGTGCCCGAGAAGGGACGCGACGGCGGCTGGGTGCGCACCGAGGACGGCCTCGCCATGGCCAACCAGGCCGACGCCGCCCACCTGGTGTTCCCGTGCGACGACCACCCCTCCGACAAGGCGATGTTCACCATCCGGGTCACCGCACCCGACGGCTACACCGCCGTCGCCAACGGCCTGCCCGTCACCGGCGTCGTGCCCGCCCGCGTCGGCCGGACCGGCGGCGGGACCACCTGGACCTACCGCACCCGCCACCCCATGGCCACCGAACTGGCGCAGGTCTCCATCGGCCGCTCCACGGTGCTGCACCGCACCGGTCCGCACGGCCTGCCGGTGCGGGACGTCGTCCCCACCGCCGACCGCGCGGCGCTGGAACCCTGGCTCGCCAAGACCCCCGACCAGATCGCCTGGCTGGAGGGCAAGGTCGGGCGGTACCCCTTCGAGACCTACGGCGTGCTCATGGCATCCGCCGCCACCGGCTTCGAACTGGAGACGCAGACCCTCTCCCTCTTCGAGAAGGGCATCTTCACCCAGCCCGCCTTCCCCAAGTGGTACGTCGAGTCGGTCATGGTGCACGAGCTCTCCCACCAGTGGTTCGGCGACAGCGTCACCCCGCGCACCTGGTCCGACCTGTGGCTCAACGAGGGACACGCGACCTGGTACGAGGCCCTGTACGCGGAGGAGAAGGCGGACAAGCCCATGGCGGTCCGTATGAAGGCCGCCTACGGCGCCTCCGACGGCTGGCGCGCGTCCGGCGGCCCGCCCGCGCTGCCCAAGGCGCCCAAGCCGGGCCAGAAGATCAGCATCTTCCGCCCGAACGTCTACGACGGTGCCGCGCTCGTCCTCTACGCGCTGCGCCAGGAGATCGGCAAGCCCGCCTTCGAGCGCCTGGAGCGCGCCTGGGTGCGCACGCACCGGGACGGCACCGCGACCACGGCCGACTTCGAACGCCTCGCCGAACAGATCTCCGGACGCGACCTCAGCGGCTTCTTCCGGGCCTGGCTGTACGGCGAGAAGACGCCGCCGATGCCCGGCCACCCCGACTGGAAGCCCAACCCGTCCAAGCCGGCGAAGGTCAAGAAGTAGCTTCGCGAGCGAGGGAATAACACCGTGGCGGGACGAACCGTGCCGTGCGACCATCTTCGGGTCGGCACGGCACGGGGCTCGGGAATCTCCCGGGGCACCCGAGCGTTGTGAGCAGTGACGGAGCGGCTGTCGAGGCCCCTGAGGTTCCGCCGCGGCTCCGTCGCCGCACTACGGATTCCCCAACGACGTAAGGACCCAATGACCTCCTCTTCTTCCTCTTCCCAGGCCACCAAGCGCCTCGCGCAGTCCCACCCCGAAGGTCTTCGGGCCGATGCCCTGATGGAAGAGGACGTCGCCTGGAGCCACGAGGTCGACGGAGCGCGGGACGGTGACCAGTTCGACCGCTCCGACCGCGCGGCCCTGCGCCGAGTCGCGGGTCTCTCCACCGAGCTCGAGGACGTCACCGAGGTCGAGTACCGCCAGCTCCGCCTGGAGCGGGTCGTGCTCGTCGGCGTCTGGACCTCGGGGACCGTGCAGGACGCGGAGAACTCGCTGGCCGAGCTCGCCGCGCTCGCGGAGACCGCGGGCGCGGTCGTGCTCGACGGTGTGATCCAGCGCCGCGACAAGCCGGACGCGGCCACCTACATCGGCTCCGGCAAGGCCCTCGAGCTGCGCGACATCGTCCTCGAGACGGGCGCCGACACCGTCATCTGCGACGGTGAGCTGAGTCCCGGCCAGCTGATCCAGCTGGAGGACGTCGTCAAGGTCAAGGTCATCGACCGCACGGCGCTGATCCTCGACATCTTCGCCCAGCACGCGAAGTCCCGGGAGGGCAAGGCGCAGGTCGCGCTCGCCCAGATGCAGTACATGCTGCCGAGGCTGCGCGGCTGGGGTCAGTCGCTGTCCCGGCAGATGGGCGGCGGCAGCGGCGGCCTCGCCACCCGAGGCCCCGGTGAGACCAAGATCGAGACGGACCGGCGCCGGATCCGCGAGAAGATGGCGAAGATGCGCCGGGAGATCGCGGACATGAAGACCGGCCGCGAGATCAAGCGCCAGGAGCGGCGCCGCAACAAGGTGCCGTCCGTCGCCATCGCCGGCTACACCAACGCCGGCAAGTCCTCCCTGCTCAACCGCCTCACCGGCGCGGGCGTCCTGGTCGAGAACGCGCTGTTCGCGACCCTGGACCCGACCGTGCGCCGGGCCGAGACCCCGAGCGGCCGGCTGTACACGCTGGCGGACACCGTCGGCTTCGTCCGGCATCTGCCGCACCACCTGGTCGAGGCGTTCCGCTCCACCATGGAGGAGGTCGGCGACTCCGATCTGATCCTGCACGTGGTGGACGGCTCGCACCCGAACCCGGAGGAGCAGCTCGCCGCCGTGCGCGAGGTGATCCGGGACGTCGGCGCCACCGACGTGCCCGAGATCGTGGTGGTCAACAAGGCGGACGCGGCCGATCCGCTGGTGCTCCAGCGGCTGCTGCGGGTGGAGAAGCACTCCATCGCCGTCTCGGCCCGCACCGGCCGGGGCATCGCCGAGCTGCTCACGCTCATCGACGACGAGCTGCCGCGGCCGTCCGTCGAGATCGAGGCGCTCGTGCCGTACACCCACGGCAAGCTGGTCGCCCGTGCCCACACCGAGGGCGAGGTGATCTCCGAGGAGCACACGGCGGAGGGCACCCTGCTCAAGGCCCGGGTGCACGAGGAGCTCGCGGCGGACCTGGCGCCGTACGTGCCCACCCCCGCGCTCTGACCGACCGCGCCACCGGCAGCGCGAAGGCCCGCCCCCGCATCGCGGGAGGCGGGCCTTCGCGCTGCCGTCGTCAGCGGCCGCCGTACGTCCGGCTCATGTTCTGGTAGAGCGCCTCGGCGCCCCGGCCGAGCTGCGGTCCGGCCAGCCAGGTGTGGTCCGACGGGCCGATCGACGTGTTCGAGACCAGCTCGGTCCTGCCGCCGACCACCCGGAACCAGCCGCCGCCGGACGAGCCGCCGGTCATGGTGCAGCCGATGCGGTACATCGTGGGCAGGGCGGGGCTGAGCGACAGCCGGCCCGGACGGTCGACGCACCGGAACATCTTCAGGCCGTTGTAGGGCGGCGCGGCCGGGTAGCCCCAGGCGCCCATCCTGGCGGCCTCGGCGGCCGACGGGGCGGAGAAGTCCACGTCCAGGGCGGCGCCGACCGTCTCCTCCAGGGACTTCGCGCCGGACTCCGGCTTCACGTGCAGCACGGCGTAGTCGTACGCCGCGCCCGCGCCGCCCGTCTCCGAACCGCCCTGGATCCACTGGTCGGAGGTCGAGGCCCAGTCCGCCCACCAGGCGCCGTACGGAGCGACCTCGGTGGAGTCCGCGTCGCTCAGTTCGGAGGCGGGCTTGCCGAGGTCGTTGTAGGCCGGGACGAAGGCGATGTTGCGGTACCAGCCGCCGCCCCGGCCGGCGTGCACGCAGTGGCCCGCCGTCCACACCAGGTTGGACCTGCCCGGATGGTTGACGTCCTTGACGACGGTGCCGGAGCAGACCATCGAGCCCTCGGGCGAGTCGAAGAAGACCTTGCCGACCGGAGCGGCGTTCTCGTGGTACGGGGTCTTCTCGGCCTGCGCCTGGACCGGGCGCGGCTCCGGGTCGCTGACGCCCTCGGCGGGGGCGTCCTCGGTGACCGTCTTGTCGGCCTCCTGCGCGGACTTCATCCGCTCCGGCTTCCACAGCCCCTTGATCACCGGGTTGACGAAGTCCTTGGCCTCACTGAGCCACTTGTCCCGGTCCCAGTTCTTCCAGCCGCCGTTCTTCCACCGGTCGACGTCGATCCCGTGCTCCTTGAGCTTGTTCGCGATGTCGGCCGGGACGTGGACCTTGCCGTCGCCGCCGTCGCCGGCCGCCCGTGAGGCGGTGGCGGCGGACCCGGCGCCCTCGTCCTTGCCGTCGGAGCCGCCGCAGGCGGTGGCGGTGAGCGCCAGGGCCGCGACGAGGCCGCCGGCCACGAAGACGGTGCGCCGCCCGTCGCGGCGGGACGCCGAAGGCGTGCGTATGGAACGCGTACGTATGGAACGCATGGTGCGTCGACCCCCGTTGAAGCGTGCGGGGACGGCTCCCGCGGTGGCGCGGGCGAGCCGTCCGAAGTAACACCTAACTATGCCCGTGGAGTTGGGAGAGGACTGCGAGGGGGCGGTGAAGGTTCCCGCGCGAGCGGACCCCCACCGCCGTCGACGTCCGATGTCCTACCGGGCCACGAACTTCCGGCTGACCGAGTCGTAGACGCCCTTGGCCACCGTGCCCAGGCGCGGTCCCGCCAGCCAGCCGGCCGTCACCGGACCGATCGAGGTGTTGGAGACCAGGGCGGGCTTGCCGTCCGGTCCCGTCTCGACCCAGCCGCCGCCGGAGGAACCACCGGTCATGGTGCAGCCGATGCGGTACATCGTCGGGTCCGGGGTGTTCAGCGACAGCCGTCCCGGCTTGTCCTGGCACTGGTACAGTCGCTGGCCGTCGTACGGCGGCGCCGCCGGGTAACCGGTCGCGGTGATGCTGTCCACCTTCGGTACGGCCGGGGCGTCGAAGTCCACCGGCAGCGCGCCGCCGACCGTCTCCTCCAGCGACTTGCCGTCGCCGCCCTTCTCCGGCGTCACATGGATGACCGCGAAGTCGTACGAGGCGCCCTGCCCGCCGGTCGAACCGCCCTGCTCGATCCACTGCTGCGAGGTCTGCGCCCAGTCGCCCCACCACACGCCCAGCGGGGCGACCTGCTCCCGGGTGGCGCCCTCCAACTGGCCCTCGCTGCGGCCCGCGTCGTTGTACGACGGCACGAAGGCGATGTTGCGGTACCAGCCGCCCTTCTTGCCGGCGTGCACGCAGTGCCCCGCCGTCCACACCATGTTGGACCTGCCCGGATGGGCCGGGTCCCGCACGACCGTCGCCGAGCAGACCATCGTGCCCTCGGGGGAGTCGAAGAACACCTTGCCCGCCGTCGCCGCGTTGGCGTGGTAGGCCGGCCGTACCGCCTGGGCCCTCACCGGCGCGGGAGTCGGGTCGGTGACCCCCTGGTCGCCGGAGAGGTCGTTGTCGTCGACCGGTTTGTCGGGGTCCTCGGCCCGGCGCATCCGGTCCGGGTTCCACAGACCCTTGATGATCGGGTTGACGAAGTCGTTCGCCTCGCGCAGCCAGTCGTCCCGGTTCCAGTTCTTCCAGGCGCCGTTCTTCCACCGGTCGACGTCGATCCCGTGTTCCTTCAGCTTCCGCCTGATGTCGTCCGGGATCCTGACCTTGCCGTCGCCGGTGGCGCCGGGGTCACCGGCGGTCGCGGAGGCGGTCGCGGCCCGGCCCTCCGCCGTGTCCTTCCCCGAGCCGCAGCCGGTGGCCGTGAGCGCCAGCGCCGAGACCAGGACAACGGCGGTCAGCGCGGGGGGACTTGCGTGACGGGCGCCTCCTCCTCGGCGGGCGGTGCGGGACGGCCGTATGGGTCGCATGCTGGTGACTCCCCCTGATGTGGTCGAACGCGTCGGTGCGGCCGCGGCACTCCACCGGCCGCGGCGGACGGCTCTCGGGACGTGCCCACGGCGAGCTGGAACGGCACCACACACTATGCGCTCGCGGTGGGGGGCCACCGACGGAACGGCAACGGTTTCGCTACGGGGGCGGCCCGGCCGGCGCTCCCGTTCCCCGGCTCTTTCCGTCTCCACGCGTGGATCTCCGAACAACCCGTAACCGAGCGGGCGTTCTGCGGTTGTAGCGGGTGGGGGGCCCGCTGCCCAAGTCCGGGTCCACCTGTGGCGAGGGCGGAAAGCCGCCTGGTCAGCGCGAGAGCGCCTGGGGACATCGGGAGGACAGAGAGCCGTGACCGTGACCGAGTCAGCGCCCGGGGAGTGCGCGCCCACGGGGGCGCGCGCCGCGCACGAGGGGATCCTGCGGCGCCAGTCGGCGCGCGAGTCCGCGGCGCGCACCTATGCGCGCGCCCTGCCGATCGTCCCGGTCCGGGCGCGCGGACTGACCATCGAGGACGCCGAGGGCCGGCGCTACCTCGACTGCCTCTCCGGCGCGGGCACCCTCGCCCTCGGGCACAACCATCCGGTCGTCCTGGAGGCCGTCCGCGCGGTCCTCGACTCGGGCGCGCCGCTGCACGCCCTCGACCTCGCCACACCGGTCAAGGACGCCTTCATCACCGAGCTGTTCCACACTCTGCCGCCGGGTCTCGCCGACCGCGCGCGCGTGCAGTTCTGCGGACCGGCCGGCACGGACGCGGTGGAAGCCGCGTTCAAGCTGGTGCGTGCCGCCACCGGCCGCACCACGATGGTCGCCTTCGCCGGCGCGTACCACGGGATGACCGCGGGATCCCTCGCCGCCTCCGGACACGCGGCCGACGTGCAGGTCGCCCGCCTGCCCTATCCGCAGGACTACCGCTGCCCCTTCGGCGTCGGCGGCCCGCGCGGCGCCGAACTCGCCGCCCGCTGGACCGAGTCCGTCCTGGACGATCCCAAGTCCGGAGTCCCGCTGCCGGCCGGGATGATCCTCGAACCGGTACAGGGGGAGGGCGGGGTGATCCCCGCGCCGGACGCCTGGCTGCGGCGGATGAGGCAGCTCACCGCGGACCGGTCGATCCCGCTCATCGCCGACGAGATCCAGACCGGTGTCGGGCGCACGGGCGCCTTCTGGGCGGTGGAACACAGCGGCGTGACACCGGATGTGATGGTGCTGTCCAAGGCCATCGGCGGCAGCCTGCCCCTGGCCGTCGTGGTCTACCGCGACGACCTCGACGTCTGGGCACCCGGCGCCCACGCGGGGACATTCCGCGGCAACCAGCTCGCCATGGCCGCCGGTACCGCCACGCTCGCGTACGTCCGTGCGAACGCGCTCGCCGAACGCGCCGCCACCCTGGGCTCCCGGATGCTGGCCCAACTGGAGCGCCTCGCCGCGGAGTTCCCGTGCGTCGGCGAAGTGCGCGGGCGGGGACTGATGATCGGGCTGGAACTGGTCGATCCGCGGGGGGAGGCGGGGGAGTCGGCCGGTGCTCAGGGGCCGCACCCCGCGGCGCCGGAACTCGCCGCCGCCGTACAGCGGGAGTGCCTGCGGCGCGGCCTGATCGTCGAACTCGGCGGCCGGCACGCGAGTGTCGTACGGCTCCTTCCGCCCCTGACGATCAGCGACGAGCAGGCGGCGGCGGTGCTCGACCGGTTGTCCGACGCGGTCGCGGCGGCCTCCCGCGCCCAAGACGAACGGCCCGGGCGGCCGGAATCGTCGAACGAGCGGCCGGGCCCGCCGAACGGACGTACGCACGAGTGGATGCCACGCCCGGCCGGGCCCGGGGTGGGGGCGGGGTAGCGCCGGGGAGCGGGTGCTCCGGCCGGGGCGCAACTGGCCGGGCCGGGTGCGGGCGCCCGGTCGGCGCGGGCGGCGGGGCCGACGCCCGACCTGACCGGGACCGCCCGCCGCCGTAACCGGCCCGGCAGAGAGTGCCTCGGCCCGAGGTGACCGGCCGGGGCCGGCCCTGCCGTCGCCGACCCGGCAGAGACTGTCCCGGCCCGACGTGACCCGACCGGGTCCGCCCCCGCCCGTAGCCGACCCGGCCGGGAGTGCCTCGGCCGGCGAAGACCCGGGCCGGGAGCTCCCCGGCCGGTGCGCCCGTCGGCGCGGAGCCGCCGCCCCCTCCGTCACCGCCCCGAACCCGCGACGACCCGAACGACCCAAGAGGACCTCCTTGAACACCACCCCCGCACCCGACGGCCGCTCCCGGACCCACGACGCGACCGAGATCGAGACCGTGCCCGAGACCGCGACCGCGACCGAGATCGAGACCGTGCCCGAGACCGAGTTCGAGGCCGCGACCGCGACCGAGATCGAGACCGAGTTCGAGGCCGCGACCGCGACCGAGATCGAGACCGAGTTCGAGGCCGCGACTGTGCCCGCGACCGCGACCGCGACCGCGACCGTGCCCGAGACCGAGTTCGAGGCCGAGACCGGAACGGTCCCGCACCAGCGGGAAGGGGCGGACGCCGGGCAGCGGCCGGACCCCGGGCCGCAACCGGGCCCGCGGCTGCGGCCGGACCCCGGGCATCGGTCGGACACCGTTCAGCAGGGGAACGGCGCGGCCGCCGACCTCCTGGACCACCCCGACCCGCACACCGCCGCCCAGGCAGCCGCCACCGAGAGCCTGCTGCGCTGCTGGGTCCGTGAGACCGGCACCGCCGCCCCCGGCGACGGCACCCTCCGCATCCCTCTCCCGGCCAGCGCCACGGCCCTGTGCGTGCCGGTACGTCACTGGTCCCCTACCGGCTGGCACCGCTTCGGCCCGCCGCGCCTCGCCGGAGCCCCCGAGGACGCCCCATCCGTCGACGCCCCCACCCTCGCGGCCCTGATCGCCCGGGAAACGCGCACACGGCCTTCCGCACCGGCGTTCCCGGAACCGGAGCCGCCCACTCCGTCACGGCCCCCGACCGGGGCACCGAGGGCATCGGCGTCCGCGGGCTCCGCCGACGCCGTCGATCTCGTCGCGCGGGTCGCCGACTCCGTCCGCCGTACCGCGCTCTTCCTGGCCGAACGCCGGGAACGCCCCGCCGACGGCCCCGACCTCTTCCTCTCCGCCGAACAGGCCCTGCTGTTCGGACATCCGCTGCACCCCACCCCGAAAAGCCGCGAGGGCCTGTCGGAAGCCGAGGCCCGCCTGTACTCACCGGAGTCGCGCGGCTCCTTCCCGCTGCACTGGCTGGCTGTCGCCCCGGCCGTACTCGCCGCCGACTCCGCCTGGACCGAACGCGGCCGCGCCGTCCCCGCAGCCTGGCTCACGACCCGGCTCGCCGGTGCGGACCTGCCGCTGCCCGACGGCCACGCGGCCCTGCCGCTGCACCCGTGGCAACTGCGGGAGGTCCGTCATCGCGCGGACGCGGCGGCCCTGTTCGATGCGGGACTGCTGCGCGACCTCGGCCCCCACGGCCCCTCCTGGCACCCCACGTCCTCCGTACGCACCGTGCACCGCACCGGTTCCCCGGCCATGCTCAAGCTGTCGCTGGGCCTGCGCATCACCAACTCGCGGCGCGAGAACCTCCGCAAGGAGCTGCACCGCGGCGTCGAGGTCCACCGGCTGCTGCGCACCGGTCTCTCCCGGCAGTGGCGAGCGGCCCATCCGGGCTTCGACGTCGTCCGCGATCCGGCCTGGCTCGCCGTGGACAGCGAGGACGGTGCCCCCGTACCCGGACTGGACGTGGTGATCCGGCACAACCCGTTCGGCCCGTCGGACGACGTCTCCTGCATCGCCGGCCTCGTCGCACCCCGCCCCTGGCCCGGCGCCGAGTCGGGCCCCCAGTCCCACGCGGGGGCCGCCGCCCCGCCCCTGCGCTCCCGGCTGGACGACGTCGTCACCCGCCTGGCCCTCCGCACCGGCCGCCCCCGGGGGGCCGTCGCCGCCGAGTGGTTCCTGCGCTATCTCGAACAGGTCGTACGACCCGTTCTGTGGCTGGACGGCGAGGCCGGTATCGCCCTGGAGGCCCACCAGCAGAACACCCTGCTCCTGCTGGACGCCGACGGCTGGCCCGCGGGCGGCCGCTACCGCGACAACCAGGGCTACTACTTCCGTGAGTCCCGACGGGCGGAACTCGACGCCCGGCTGCCCGGCATCGGCGAACCGAGCGACACGTTCGTGGCGGACGAGGTCACCGACGAGCGCTTCGTCTACTACCTCGCCCTGAACAACGTCTTCGGCCTCATCGGCGCCTTCGGCTCCCAGCGCCTCGCCGACGAACGACTGCTGCTGGCCGCCTTCCGCCGCTTCCTCGGCGCCCTCGCCACCGGTCCCGCCCGCATGCGCTCCACCCTCCCCGGCCGGCTGCTCGACTCACCGGTCCTGCGCTGCAAGGCCAACCTCCTGACCCGGCTGCACGGCCTGGACGAACTCGTCGGCCCGGTCGACACCCAGTCCGTCTACGTCACCATCGCCAACCCGCTGCACCCCTGACCGCCCCCGCCTCCCCCCTTCTCGTCTCCACGGGGCACGCCCCACCCCGTCTCCTGAGAGGAACCCGCCATGCCTCCCACCGACGCCGACGCCAGTACGGACGCCGGCCAGGCCTCCGCCACCGGGACCTCCCTCGGAACCGCCCCGGGGCCCGCCACCGGAGCCGCCCCCGGCCCCACCACCGCCGGCGCCCCGGTGGAGCCGGGCCGCGTGGACCCCGACACCGAGGACACGCTCGATCTGCGCCTGCCGGACGACTTCCTCGCCCTCTGCGCCGAGACGAAGCGG
The DNA here is from genome assembly GCF_044746005.1 of Streptomyces sp. NPDC086766. Lineage (NCBI taxonomy): Bacteria > Bacillati > Actinomycetota > Actinomycetes > Kitasatosporales > Streptomycetaceae > Streptomyces > Streptomyces sp. NPDC086766. The sequence continues at coordinate 63,717 of NZ_JBIVBI010000014.1, forward strand.
ACCCACGCCCCCGCCCCGGCCGTGGACGACCTCCTCGACGACGTCGGCGGCTGGGGCCCCACCGCGACCCCGGCCGGCGCCTTCCACCTGGTCCCCGTCCGCCTCGATCGTGACCTCCCGCTCATCAGCGGCTGGATGAACGACCCCGCCGTCGCCAAGTTCTGGCACCTGGCCGGTACTCCGAGCGTGACCGAGGCCCATCTGCGCGCCCAGCTCGACGGCGACGGGCGCAGCGTGCCCTGCCTCGGCGTCCTGGAGGGGATCCCGATGAGCTACTGGGAGATCTACCGGGCGGACCTCGATCCGCTCGCGCGCCACTTTCCCGCCCGCCCGCACGACACCGGCGTCCACCTGCTCATCGGCGGTGCCGCCGACCGCGGACGAGGGCTCGGCCGTGTGCTGCTCAGAGCCGTGGCCGACCTGGTGCTCGACCGGCGGCCGGCCTGCGCGCGCGTCGTGGCGGAACCCGATCTGCACAACGCACCGTCCGTGGCCGCCTTCCTGAGCGCCGGCTTCCGGTTCTTCGCCGAGATCGAACTGCCCGCCAAGCGGGCCGCCCTCATGATCCGCGACCGATCCCTGCGCGACCAGCCGTGACACGAGGTCCCCGTGTGCCTCCGTCCGCCGTGCCACGCGTACGGATCCGGTTCCCGGTCCCTGCCGTACCCGGGGCAGCGTGCCCGGTCCCCGCTTGATCGCACCTTTGTCAGTCCCGAGCCGTAGGGTGGTCGCGCTATGACGAAGCCCTCCCTCCCCGAACTTCTGCACGCCGCCGTCTCCGCCGTCGGCGGCACGGAGCGCCCCGGCCAGGTGACCATGGCCCAAGCCGTCGCCGACGCGATCGACGACGGCTCACACCTGCTGGTCCAGGCCGGCACCGGCACCGGAAAGTCCCTGGGCTACCTCGTGCCCGCGCTCGCTCACGGGGAGCGGGTGGTCGTGGCGACCGCCACCCTCGCCCTGCAGCGTCAGCTCGTGGAGCGGGACCTGCCCCGCACGGTCGACTCCCTGCACCCCCTGCTGCGCCGCCGCCCGGAGTTCGCGATGCTCAAGGGCCGGTCGAACTACCTGTGCCTGCACCGCCTGCACGAGGGCATGCCGCAGGACGAGGAGGAGGGCCTCTTCGACCAGTTCGAGGCGGCGGCGCCCACCAGCAGACTGGGCCAGGACCTGCTGCGGCTGCGCGACTGGGCGGACGAGACGGAGAGCGGCGACCGCGACGACCTCACGCCCGGTGTCTCCGACCGGGCCTGGGCGCAGGTCTCGGTCTCCTCCCGTGAGTGCCTGGGCGCCTCCAAGTGCGCCTACGGAGCCGAGTGCTTCGCCGAGATGGCCCGCGAGCGCGCCAAGCTGGCCGAGGTCGTCGTCACCAACCACGCGCTGCTCGCCATCGACGCCATCGAGGGCGCGCCGGTCCTCCCCCAGCACGAGGTGCTGATCGTCGACGAGGCGCACGAACTGGTCTCCCGCGTCACCGGCGTCGCCACCGGCGAGCTCACCCCCGGCCAGGTCAACCGCGCGGTGCGTCGCGCCGCGAAACTGGTCAACGAGAAGGCCGCCGACCAGTTGCAGACCGCGGCCGAGGGCTTCGAGCGCCTGATGGAGCTCGCGCTGCCCGGCCGTCTGGAGGAGGTCCCGGAGGACCTCGGCTACGCGCTGCTCGCGCTGCGGGACGCCTCCCGCAACGTCATCTCCGCCATCGGCGCGACCCGCGACAAGTCCGTCCAGGACGAGGACGCGGTGCGCAAGCAGGCCCTGGCCTCGGTGGAGAACGTGCACGACGTGGCGGAGCGCATCACCGACGGCTCCGAGTGGGACGTCGTCTGGTACGAGCGGCACGACCGCTTCGGCGCCTCCCTGCGGGTCGCCCCCATGTCGGTGTCGGGCCTGCTGCGCGAGAAGCTCTTCACGGACCGCTCCGTCGTCCTGACCTCGGCCACCCTCAAGCTCGGCGGCGACTTCAACGGCGTCGGCGCGTCCCTGGGCCTCGCCCCCGAGGGCACGGAAGGGGACGACGTGCCGCAGTGGAAGGGCGTGGACGTCGGCTCGCCCTTCGACTACCGCAAGCAGGGCATCCTCTACGTGGCCAAGCACCTGGCGCGCCCCGCGCGGGACGGCGACCGGGGGGACATGCTCGACGAGCTCACCGAGCTGATCCAGTCGGCCGGCGGCCGGACGCTCGGCCTGTTCTCCTCGATGCGTGCCGCCCAGCTCGCCGCCGAGGACCTGCGCGCCCGTATCCCGGAGTTCCCGATCCTCCTCCAGGGCGAGGAGACGCTGGGCGAGCTGATCAAGAACTTCGCGGCGGACCCCCGGACGTGTCTCTTCGGCACGCTGTCCCTGTGGCAGGGCGTCGACGTGCCCGGCCCCAGCTGCCAGCTGGTCGTGATGGACAAGATCCCGTTCCCGCGCCCGGACGACCCGCTGATGAGCGCCCGCCAGAAGGCGGTCGAGGACGCCGGGGGCAACGGCTTCATGGCGGTCGCCGCCACGCACGCGGCGCTTCTGATGGCCCAGGGCGCCGGGCGTCTCGTCCGGGCGTCCGGGGACCGCGGTGTCGTCGCCGTTCTGGACCCGCGGTTGGCCACCGCCCGTTACGGCAGGTATCTCAAGGCGTCACTGCCGGACTTCTGGTACACCACTGACCGCAACCAGGTGCGCAGGTCGCTGGCCGCGATCGACGCGGCCGCGCAGCAGGCGGAGGCTCAGTGACGGTGCGGTGAGTCGCCGCGGCACCGATCGAGAGCCTGGCCCGGCACGGGCGAAGCGGCCCGGGACAGCTCCAGGGGACCGGTTCGGCACAGCTCAGGAGGCCCGCCCCGGCCCAGCGCACGGTGACGCAGGCCCGTCCGCGGCGCACGGTGACGCGGGCCCGGCACAGCACAGGGCCCCGGAACCGGCGCAGGGGTTCCGGGGCCCGGTCTGAAAGCGGATCCGCGTGATCCGCCGCCCGACCGCTCGGCGAGGCCCGCCATCAGGGCGCGTGAGGCGCGCGTCCCTGCGGCCGGCCGCTCGGCCGAGCGTCAGACGCGCCGCAGAACGGCCACCACCTTGCCGAGGATCGTCGCCTCGTCGCCGGGGATCGGCTCGTAGGCCGCGTTGTGGGGGAGGAGCCACACGTGGCCGTCCTCGCGCTTGAAGCGCTTGACGGTGGCCTCGCCGTCGATCATGGCGGCCACGATGTCACCGTTCTCGGCGACCTGCTGACGTCGGACCGTGACCCAGTCGCCGTCGCAGATCGCGGCCTCGATCATCGAGTCGCCGACGACCTTCAGGACGAACAGCTCACCGTCACCCACCAGCTGCCGGGGGAGAGGGAAGACGTCCTCGACGGACTCCTCGGCGAGGATCGGGCCACCGGCCGCGATCCGGCCGACCAGCGGGACGTAGGAGGCGGCGGGCTTGCCCACCGTGTCCGTGGACTGCAACGTCGCGGCCTGGTCGGAGCCGCGGACCTCGTAGGCGCGCGGGCGGTGCGGGTCGCGGCGCAGGAAGCCCTTGCGCTCGAGTGCCATCAGCTGGTGTGCGACCGAGGAGGTGCTGGAGAGGCCGACGGCCTGGCCGATCTCCCGCATGGACGGCGGGTAGCCGCGCCGCTGCACGGAGTCCCTGATGACCTCGATCACCCGGCGCTGCCGGTCGGTGAGTCCGGAGCTGTCCGCCCGGATGCCTGGCGGTCGGCCCGGCAGGGAGCGCTTGTGCCCCTCCGGATTCACGGCTTCGTTCATCGCATGCACCGGCTCGAGTCGGCCCTGGGAGCGGTCCTGGGCAGTGATGGTGGCGCTGTCTGCGGTGGTGGTCACGTCGGCCCCTCTCGATGGTCTCCCTGCTGCACAACGGTAGATGCTTTCGAAAGGTTGCGCCAAACACACGTTCGAGTGAAAAACCACGAATCACCGGACTTGATCATGGTCCGGGGTGTATGGCTGACAGGGCTCCTGGCGGACGAAAGGACTCATTGCTTGTACTCTTCTCCGCCGGGGCGGCGACCTCGTGGGCGCCTCCCCAGTCTGCCATCCGGTGCCCCGCCGACCGGCCGCCGACTCCCATCTGCCCGGGAGTCCCACGCACCCTCCGTGCGGCGCCCACGGTATCTCCGCAACGGCACCGGCGTACGTACGTGCGCGTCTCCGCGTGTTTCCCGCGGCGATGCGGGCACCTGTCGCCTGCGGGTACGCGCGTGGCGGCGGCCGACACGCGCTCGTGGCTTCGATGTAACGGCCAATCCCCACATCTAGTGGTTGGATGGCTACAGCAGCCCACAAGTTGTGGTCCCCCGGGTCTTCGGTCCCTCGATCATCGCCTATGCTTGGGGCTGCTTCGCGGGGCTCCTGGGGCTCGGCGAGGCTATTGAGTCTGCTGTGAGGAGGGTTGGAGCCCATGCACTGCCCCTTCTGCAGGCACCCCGACAGCCGTGTGGTCGACAGTCGTACGACCGACGACGGCACGTCGATCCGCAGGCGCCGCCAGTGCCCTGACTGCTCCCGACGGTTCACGACCGTGGAGACGTGCTCGCTCATGGTGGTCAAGCGGTCCGGAGTCACCGAGCCCTTCAGCCGTACCAAGGTCATCAACGGCGTGCGCAAGGCATGTCAGGGACGGCCTGTCACCGAGGACGCGCTCGCCCTGCTCGGCCAGCGGGTCGAGGAGGCGGTGCGGGCCAGCGGAAGCGCCGAGGTGGCCGCCCACGACGTGGGGCTGGCCATACTCGGCCCCTTGCAGGAACTCGACCTCGTCGCCTATCTGCGGTTCGCCTCCGTCTACCGGGCGTTCGACTCGCTCGAGGACTTCGAGGCCGCGATCGCGGAGCTGAGGGAGGGGACGCGACCCCCCGCCGCGGAGGACGTGGACGGCGACGGCGCCGTCGCGGGGAGCCAGGAAGACGACCGCGGGCGCGGTGGGACGGCTGAGGTCCCCGTGCCCGCGCGGGCCGCCGACTGATCGGCGCGCCGGCCCGGACCGCGTGTCCGGGGCCGGCCGGGCGGCGGCGACGAAGACCGGTTGCGGGCGGCAGCGACAGGGGTGCCCGCAGCACCAGACAGAACACCGTGTCTCCGGAACATCGGGGCACTTCAGGGCGTTTTCGCCCGTAGAGGGAGGCGGCATGACAGAGACGGCGAGCGGTCCGGCACGAGGTTCCCGCGCCAAGGGCGGCAAGGGCACCAAGGGACTGCACATCGAGCGCGTCCACACCACCCCCGGCGTACACCCGTACGACGAGGTGGCCTGGGAGCGCCGTGACGTCGTCATGACCAACTGGCGCGACGGCTCGGTCAACTTCGAGCAGCGTGGCGTCGAGTTCCCCGACTTCTGGTCGGTGAACGCGGTCAACATCGTCACCAGCAAGTACTTCCGCGGTGCCGTCGGCACCCCGCAGCGCGAGGTCAGCCTGAAGCAGCTGATCGACCGCATCGTGAAGACGTACCGGAAGGCCGGAGAGGACAACAAGTACTTCGCCTCGCCCGCCGACGCCGAGATCTTCGAGCACGAGCTGGCCTACGCCCTCCTGCACCAGATCTTCAGCTTCAACAGCCCGGTCTGGTTCAACGTCGGCACCCCGCAGCCCCAGCAGGTCTCGGCCTGCTTCATCCTGTCCGTCGACGACTCCATGGAGTCGATCCTCGACTGGTACAAGGAAGAGGGCATGATCTTCAAGGGCGGCTCCGGCGCCGGCCTGAACCTCTCCCGCATCCGCTCCTCCAAGGAGCTGCTCTCCTCCGGCGGCAACGCCTCCGGTCCGGTGTCCTTCATGCGCGGCGCCGACGCCTCCGCCGGCACCATCAAGTCCGGCGGTGCCACCCGCCGCGCCGCCAAGATGGTCATCCTCGACGTCGACCACCCCGACGTGGAGGACTTCATCGAGACCAAGGTGAAGGAGGAGGAGAAGATCCGCGCGCTGCGCGACGCGGGCTTCGACATGGACCTGGGCGGCGACGACATCACGTCCGTCCAGTACCAGAACGCCAACAACTCGGTCCGTGTGAACGACGAGTTCATGAAGTCGGTCGAGAAGGGCGGCAAGTTCGGCCTGCGCGCGCGGATGACCGGGGAGGTCATCGAGGAGGTCGACGCCAAGTCCCTGTTCCGCAAGATGGCCGAGGCCGCCTGGGCCTGCGCCGACCCGGGCATCCAGTACGACGACACCATCAACCACTGGCACACCTGCCCGGAGTCCGGCCGGATCAACGGCTCGAACCCCTGCAGCGAGTACATGCACCTGGACAACACGTCCTGCAACCTCGCCTCGCTGAACCTGATGAAGTTCCTGAAGGACGACGGCAAGGGCACGCAGTCCTTCGACGTCGAGCGCTTCTCGAAGGTCGTCGAGCTCGTCATCACCGCGATGGACATCTCCATCTGCTTCGCGGACTTCCCGACCCAGAAGATCGGCGAGAACACCCGCGCCTTCCGCCAGCTCGGCATCGGCTACGCCAACCTCGGCGCCCTGCTGATGGCGACCGGCCACGCCTACGACTCCGACGGCGGCCGCACCCTCGCCGGTGCCATCACCTCCCTGATGACCGGCACCGCGTACAAGCGCTCCGCCGAACTCGCCGCGGTCGTCGGCCCGTACGACGGCTACGCCCGCAACGCGCAGCCGCACCTGCGCGTCATGAGGCAGCACTCCGACGCCAACGCCACGGCCGTCCGCATGGACGACCTGGACACCCCGGTGTGGGCCGCGGCCACCGAGGCCTGGCAGGACGTGCTGCGCCTCGGCGAGAAGAACGGTTTCCGTAACTCCCAGGCGTCCGTCCTCGCGCCCACCGGCACCATCGGTCTCGCGATGTCCTGCGACACCACCGGTGTCGAGCCGGACCTCGCGCTGGTGAAGTTCAAGAAGCTGGTCGGCGGCGGCTCGATGCAGATCGTCAACGGCACCGTCCCGCAGGCACTGCGCCGCCTGGGCTACCAGGAGGAGCAGATCGAGGCGATCGTCGCCCACATCGCCGAGCACGGCAACGTGATCGACGCGCCCGGCCTCAGGCACGAGCACTACGAGGTGTTCGACTGCGCCATGGGCGAGCGTGCGATCTCCCCGATGGGCCACGTCCGCATGATGGCCGCGATCCAGCCGTGGATCTCCGGCGCCATCTCCAAGACGGTCAACATGCCGGAGTCGGCGACCGTCGAGGAGGTCGAGGAGATCTACTTCGAGGCCTGGAAGCTCGGCGTCAAGGCCCTCGCGATCTACCGCGACAACTGCAAGGTCGGCCAGCCCCTCTCCGCCAAGAAGAAGGAGGAGGAGAAGGTCGAGGTGACCGCCAAGACCGAGGCGGCGATCCGCGAGGCGGTCGAGAAGGTCGTCGAGTACCGCCCGGTCCGCAAGCGTCTGCCGAAGGGGCGTCCCGGCATCACCACCTCCTTCACCGTCGGCGGCGCCGAGGGCTACATGACCGCCAACTCCTACCCGGACGACGGTCTCGGCGAGGTCTTCCTGAAGATGTCCAAGCAGGGCTCGACCCTCGCGGGCATGATGGACGCCTTCTCCATCGCCGTCTCGGTGGGCCTGCAGTACGGCGTGCCGCTGGAGACGTACGTCTCGAAGTTCACCAACATGCGCTTCGAGCCGGCCGGTATGACGGACGACCCGGACGTGCGGATGGCGCAGTCGATCGTCGACTACATCTTCCGCCGCCTGGCGCTGGACTTCCTGCCCTTCGAGACGCGCTCCGCGCTCGGCATCCACTCCGCCGAGGAGCGCCAGCGTCACCTGGAGACCGGCTCCTACGAGCCGATCGAGGAGGAGGTCGACGTCGAGGGCCTGGCCCAGTCGGCGCCGCGCGCCCAGGAGCTGAAGGCCGTCGTCGCGCCGAAGGCCGAGGTCGAGGCGGCCAAGCCCGCTCCGAAGCAGGCGCACACCAGCGCCGAGCTGGTGGAGATGCAGCTGGGCATCCAGGCCGACGCCCCGCTGTGCTTCTCCTGCGGCACGAAGATGCAGCGGGCCGGCTCCTGCTACATCTGCGAGGGCTGCGGCTCGACGAGCGGCTGCAGCTGATCCGGACGGCGGCGCGGTGCCGTGACACCGTGAAGTGAGGTAAGGGGCGTCGGCCAAGGCCGACGCCCCTTACGCGTCTCCCACCGGCTACGACAGGTGCGCCCGGCCCATGCGGCGGGTGAACGTCACCGGATCGTCCTCGAAGCCGTGCGTGCCGGGTCGGAAGTCCCAGCTCCCGGACTCCTCGCGCACGAACTCCGCGACGGCCGCCGCCGTCGCCCCGGGCACCCCGCCGAAGCCGTCCTCGGCGAGGACGGTGTAGCCCTCGCGGATGCGCAGCCCCGGGCCGAGCACGTCGGCGAAGGTCCGGTGGTCGTCACCCTGCTGGATGACGACGCCGACCACCACGCGCGCGTACCGGTCGGCGACCCGGTCGAGCTCCAGCGTCATGATCTCGTCCCAGCCGAACCCCTTGCCGTCCCTGCTGTCCCGGTTGAGGTAGATCGTGCCGTCCGGGGAGCGGCTGTCGAAGTGCACCACGTACGCCGGGGTGCCGTGAGGATCGTCCGCGGTGTAGGCCGCGGCGACGATGTCCAGGTCCGTCGGCGGCTGCCCCGCCGGACTCGGGTCCCACCTCAGTGACACCTCGACCTTGCGGATCCCCTTGCTGAGCCCGCTCACCAGCCTCCCCCTTCTCCGGTCGCCGTGCCTCCCCGTGCCCCAACTGCGCGGCATCGGGGGCTCGTTGTCCATCGTGCCACGCGCGCGGGGGCGCTTGCGCGGGTGCTGTCCCCACGAGCGTGACCGGCGCCACGCTCCCTGGCCTTACGATGGCGCGGTGCTGGTCAAGTGGATTCGCTGCACCGTGGTGGACCGCCGCGGCTTCGAGCGGGGGCAGCGGAAATGGGCGGGGCTTCCGGGAGAGCCGGGATTCCGGGGGCAGGGCGGTGGCTGGAGCCGGCTGCGGCCGCAGGTGGCGCACGTCTTCGCCTTCTGGGAGAGCCGTGCCTTCTACGACTCCTTCATGGCCCGCTCCCACGACCGGCTGGCGGCGGCGCAGGCCGGCACGTTCAAGGACGCACAGGTCAGGCTGTTCGACTACCGGTTCGACGTGAAGACCGGCTTCGAGCCGCGCTTCACCGACGCCGACCTGCTGCGCGTGGCCCTCTGCCGCATCCACGAGGAGCGTGCCGAGCACTTCACGCTGATGCAGGAGAAGGTCTGGAACCCGGCGATGGCGGGCTCGCCCGGCATGGTCCGCGGCCTGTTCGGCGAGGCCCCGGGGAACGAGTTCCTGGTGCTGTCGATGTGGCGGTCCTCCGCCGAACACGGCAAGTACCGCACCGAGCGGGTGGAGCGGCTCGCCCTGCGCGCCCAGACGGAGGCCGACGTCGCCGCCCTTACGGGAGACATCGTGGAGCTGGAGCCCGGCTGGACGGTATGATCCCGCCGATCACCGGGAGGCGGTGGTCGTGTGCCCTGTGTGGTGCACGGTGCACGATCCGTGTGACCTACGCCGTAGGGCGCCCTTTCGAGTCCTCGTTCGGACGTCACCCGATCTAGTGTTCTGGCATGGTACGACCACGGCGCATCGTCCTTGTCCGGCACGGCGAGTCGACGGGCAATGTCGATGACTCCGTCTACGAGCGTGAACCCGACCACGCGCTGGCGCTGACCGAGCGCGGCTGGCGGCAGGCCGAGGAGACCGGCAAGACGCTGCGCGAGGTGTTCGGGCGCGAGCAGGTCAGCGTCTACGTCTCGCCCTACCGCCGTACCCACGAGACCCTCCGCGCCTTCCATCTCGACCCCGAGCTCATCCGGGTGCGCGAGGAGCCCCGGCTGCGCGAGCAGGACTGGGGGAACTGGCAGGACCGCGACGACGTACGCCTCCAGAAGGCCTACCGGGACGCCTACGGCCACTTCTTCTACCGCTTCGCCCAGGGCGAGTCCGGCGCCGACGTGTACGACCGGGTCGGCGGCTTCCTGGAGAGCCTGTTCCGCAGCTTCGAGGCCCCCGACCATCCGCCCAACGTGCTCCTGGTCACCCACGGGCTGGCCATGCGGCTGTTCTGCATGCGCTGGTTCCACTGGACGGTCGCCGAATTCGAGTCGCTGTCGAACCCCGGGAACGCCGAGATGCGGATGCTCGTTCTGGGGGACGACGGCAAGTACACCCTTGACCGGCCGTTCGACCGATGGCGGAACCCGGAACCGTACGGGATCACCGGATAGAGTGACAAAGCGATGACCCCTGACCTCTCTCCCGAAGGGCGCCTGGAGCGCGCCCACGCAAGCCTGCGCGGACTCGCGGTGGGTGACGCCCTCGGCTCCCAGTTCTTCGTGCCGGAGAACTACCCGCTGCTCAAGCGCCGCGAGCTGCCGCCCGGTCCGTGGCAGTGGACCGACGACACGGAGATGGCCTGCTCCGTGGTCGCCGTCCTGACCGCACACCACCGCATCGACCAGGACGCGCTCGCCCTGTCCTTCGCGACCCACCACGACTTCGACCGGGGCTACGGGCCCGCGGTCAACCGCCTGCTGCGCCTGGTCAGGGAGGGCGGCGACTGGCGCGAGCTCGCCGCCGCGCTCTTCAACGGCCAGGGGTCCTGGGGCAACGGCGCGGCGATGCGCATAGCCCCGCTGGGCGCCTGGTACGCGGACGACCCGGAGCAGGCCACCCACCAGGCCGAGATCTCGGCCTACCCCACGCACCAGCACCGCGAGGCCGTGGTGGGCGCCATGGCCGTCGCCGCGGCCGCCGCGCTGGTCGCCGCCCCGGGCGGCCCGCCGACGGCCGAGGCCCTGCTCGACGGGGTCATCGCCCTGGTCCCGGCCAGAAGCGCCGTGGGCGCGGGCCTGCGGCGCGCCCGCGACATGCTCGACTACGCCGATGCGGGCACCGTCGCCGCCGTCCTCGGCTGCGGCCGGCGGACGACGGCCCACGACACGGTGCCCTTCGCCCTCTGGTCGGCCGCGCGGGCCCTCGACGACTACGAGGCGGCCTTCTGGACGACCGCGCAGGCCGGCGGGGACGTCGACACCACCTGCGCCATCGTCGGCGGAGTGCTGGCCGCCGGGAAGGCCGGCGCTCCGCCCGGCCCGTGGCTTGGACGGACGGAGACACTGCCGGAGTGGATCCCGGCCGCCGTGTGAGGTTCCCGCGCACGCGATGTCGAAGTGCCCGGGATGCCGCTCGGACTCGTGGATGCAGAGCGGGGTCAGGAAGGCGATCAGCACACCCGGCGGCGGCCCAGGATGTGGCCGGCGCAGCGCCGAGGAGCAGCAGGCCGCCGAAGGTGAGCGTGTAGGCGCTGACGACCCAGGTCGGCTGCCCCGCCCGGACGGCCACCCCCGCCCGGCGCGGCGCCGTGCTCGAACGCGCCATCCTCGACGCCGTGATGGAGCGGCTCAGCACGGTCGGCTGGAAGGGGCTGACCATGAGGGCGTCGCCGCCGGCGCCCAGACCGGGAAAGCCGCCGTCTGCCGCCGCCGGCCCTCCAAGGATGGCCTCGTCGCCGACGCCCTTCAGGCCGGACTGCCCCCGCGTCGACGGAGCACCGGGTCTGGGAAGTGTGCGCGAGGACCTGCTGGCGCTCTGCCCTCAGGCCCGCGACGCGATGTACTCCCGCCCCGGCTTCGCGCTTCGCGTCGTGATTCACGAATGCGACCCGAGTCGGACGGAGCGCTTCCACGGCGTGATCTTCGAAGGTGTGGTGGAGCGGATGATCGACCTGCTCCGCGAGGTCATCGTCTCTGGAATAGAAGGCGGTGAGGTGCGTCCCGACGCGGCTCACGGCTATGTGTTCGACTCCGTACCCGCCATGATGATGTACCGCTCGAAAATGTGCACCAGTGAATGAAGCGATCAGGATCTGGAGGAGATGATCGACCGGCTGATGGTTCCGCTGCTGCGGCCCGGCGGCCCCTGAGCGCGCGCCCGAACGGCCGTGGAGCCACCAGGGGTGACCAGGGTGTCGCGACGGGATCCGGGCGGCGTACGCTAAGGGCGCCATGCCGTACGAACCACCCACTCACACCGTCGAGCGCTCCCTCCGGGCCACGACCGGAGCGAAGGTCATTGCCGGTGTCGACGAGGTGGGGCGCGGTGCCTGGGCCGGTCCCGTCACCGTCTGCGCGGCGGTCACCGGACTGCGCCGGCCCCCTGTGGGTCTCACCGACTCCAAGCTGCTCACCGTCAAGCGCCGTACCGCGCTCGCCGGGGAGTTGCGGGGCTGGGTGACGGCGTACGCGCTCGGTCACGCCTCCGCGCAGGAGATCGACGACATGGGGATGACGGCGGCGCTTCGGCTCGCGGCGGTGCGCGCCCTGGAGGGGCTGCCGGTCCGCCCCGAGGCGGTCATCCTCGACGGCAAGCACGACTACCTCGGCACACCCTGGACCGTCCGCACGGTCATCAAGGGCGACCAGTCGTGTGTGGCCGTCGCGGCGGCTTCGGTGATCGCCAAGGTTCACCGCGACAAAATGATGGCCGAACTGGGTATCGACCATGCAGACTTCGGTTTTGCGGCCAACGCCGGGTATCCGTCGCCCGTGCACCGGGCCGCGCTGGAGGAGCGGGGCCCCACCCCGTACCACCGGCTCACGTGGGCGTATCTTGATGCGCTGCCCCGGTGGCGGCACCTCAAGAAGGTCCGCGCCTGGGCGGACGGAGGCGCTCCGGAGATCGAGGGTCAGCTCGGCTTCGACTTCTGACGGTTCCATCCGCCCCGATGTGCCACCCGCCCACGCGGGCCGTACCAACGTTTGATAAACATCAGCCCATGCCTCTCCTTCCCGAGGAGCCTCAGATTCACGAGAGTGCCCAGGGTCCCCGCGTCGCTCCGGCCACCGGCCGCACCGCGCCGACCCCCCGTCCCGTACCCGGCCCCCGCCCCGCGGCTCCGTCGCGTCCCGGTCGTCCCGGCCCTGTGCGGCCGGCGCCGCCGGCGCAACGCGTGTCACGGGACGTGACCGCTGCCAAGCCCGGACCGTCGGCTCCGGCTGCCCCCGCGCCCTCGGGGAGCCCGCAGATCCAGCTGATCCCGGCTTCGGCCGAGGGCGCGCTGGACGCGGCCGAGGAAGCGGTCGACCTGCTTCTGGACTCGGGGCGCGCGCCCGGTGAGGTGCTGGTGGTCACCACCGGCGAGCCGCACCCGTGGGCCGCCCACGAACTGTCCTTCGGCGAAGCCGCCTACTGGGCCCAGCACGACGCGGGCGACGACGTGTTCTACGCGCACGCCTCCGCGGTCTCCCGTGCCGCGGGCCGTCCCGTGGTCGTGGTCGCCGTCAACGGCGGTGCGACCGCCGCCGTCGCCCAGGCTCTGCCCCTGGCACACACCCGGGCCGGTGCCCTGCTGATCGTCTGCGGCGACCCGCAGCAGATCAACTCGGTGCTGGGCGCGAGCCTGACCGTCTGACCGCCCGTTACCGGTATGCCGGGGGGCGGGTGCGTCGGTGCGCCGGGTGCGCCCGGGTACGCCTGTCCGGCAGGCGTCGGACGCGGCAGGTGCGTTCGGACGTACGGACGTGCGGACGCGGACGTACACGGTGGAGGCGCCCTTCCGGCGCCACGGCACAGCGGGCCCTCCGGCGTACCCGGACAACCGTGCCGGCCGGCCGCGCGCCGGACGGCCGGGGGCGGCCGGGAGTGGCCTGACGGGGGTGGCTGTGGCCGGTCGGCGCGGGCCTAGCCCGCCGCCGTCGCGGTCGTAACCGGTTCGTGTGGACGTGAGGCCGTGGTGCCCGTGTTAAGTCCGCGGTGCCCGTGGCGGGTCCGCGGCGCCCCGGGTGGCGCCGCGGTCAGCGGGCCGCCACGCGCCGCAGGACCTCGGACGCTGCCCCTCCGGTGCGCGGCAGCGGAGGCAGTGACGCGGCGGAACCGAACGGTTCGGGTGCCGAGTCCGCGTTCGGCCTGCGACCGCCGCGGCCCTCACCGAGCACCTGCCAGCCCTCCCGGGTGAGCGTGATGTACGCCCCGCAGCGCAGTCCGTGCAGGGTGCAGGCGTCACGCAGCCCCCACATCCAGGCGCCGTCCTCCTCCGTCCAACGCCCGTCCCCCTCACGGCAGTAGAGCAGCACGGCGGTGCGCACCGGAGTGCGGCGCCGCAGGTCGTGCGGGATGACGCGGCGCAACTGGGAGAGCAGCGCGTTGCGGAACATCCAGCCGTCGGCGGGCGCCGGGCGGCGCACGAAGGAGGCGCTCGCCTGCACCCGCTCGTCCGGGTCGAGGACCGCGACGACGGCGGTCGCAGGTCCGGGGTGATGCCGGGCATGCAGTCCGCTGACCACTTCCCGGGGGTTGCGCAGCAGAGGGATGCCCGCGGAGGCCCACTCGGCGGGTTCGAGCACACGATGGGCGGAGGCGGCGGACGTCGACAGCGAGGCCGCCGAGGACGGAGCGAATCCGAAGGTCACGTTCCTCCCTTCGGCTACGCGCCCACACTGCGGGCGGGGTCGGATTCGGGGGAGCGCACACCGCAACAGAGCCCTACCGGATCACGTCCGAGCCGTGCGGGGAGCGGACTTCAATTCTTCCTGCCGAACTTGGATGCGGCAACGAGCAATTGGGGCCACCGACCGTTATCGGGTGAGCCGTGGCTTATATCCTTACCCCGAGTGCACCCGCGCGACGCCTGAGCCGTTCCAACCTCCCACGTTCCTACGCCACGAAGCCCCGCGCGGTCCAGAGGGGCGCACGCTCCGTGACCGGGGGAACGCGGGCAGCTCCCCGCGCGGAGCCCGTTCAGCCCTGCACGGCCAGGACCAACGGCAGCACACCCTGGGCGCCGGACCTTCTCAGCAGGCGGGCGGCGACAGCGAGGGTCCAGCCCGTCTCGGTGTAGTCGTCGACCAGGAGCACCGGACCGGGGTTCCCGGCGAGGGCCGCGGCCAGGGCGGGCGGTACCGTCAGCGCCCCGTCGAGAGCTTTGAGGCGCTGGGCGCTGTTGCTCCGGGCCGCCCGGTGCGCCTCCCCGGCGTACTCCACGGTGCCCAGCAGCGGCAGCCTTCCGATCCGAGCGATGTGCTCGCCCAGGGAGTGGATCAGCCGCGGCCGGGTGCGCGAGGCGAGTGTGACGACGCCGACCGGGCGTGGTGCCCCGTCCGCAGCCCCCGCGGCCCAGCCGTCCGGCCCCTTCGCCCAGTCCGCCAGCACGTCCACCACGGCCCGCGCCACGTCCTCCGGCACAGGGCCGTCGGGCGCGTGCGGCGCGAGCATCGGGCGCAGCCGGTTGCCCCAGCCGATGTCCGACAGGCGCCCCAACGCCCTGCCCTGCCCCGCCTGTTCACCGGCGGGAATGCGCCCCTTGAGCTCGACGCCGATCGCCGGGAGGCCCGTCGGCCACATGCGGCGGGGCTCCACCTCGACGCCGGCCCGGCCGAGATCCACGCGCGCGGCCTCCACCGCCGCGGTCGACGTGTCCGCCGTGAACCGGGCGCCCGCGCAGGTGTCGCACCGTCCGCACGGCCTGGCGGTGTCGTCGTCGAGTTGGCGCTGGAGGAACTCCATCCGGCAGCCCGGCGTCGCCGCGTACTCCCGCATCGCCTGTTGTTCGGCCTTGCGCTGCTTCGCGACCCAGTCGTACCGCTCCGCGTCGTACGACCACGGCCGTCCGGTGGCGACCCAGCCGCCCTTGACCCGCCTGACCGCCCCGTCGACGTCGAGGACCTTGAGCATGGCCTCCAGGCGGGAGCGCCGGAGCTCGACCAGCGGTTCCAGAGCGGGCAGGGACAGCGGGCCCGCCGCGCGGGCGAGCACGTCCAGCGTCCGGCGCACCAGCTCCTCGGAGGGGAAGGCCAGCGACGCGAAGTACTCCCAGATCGCCTCGTCCTCCTTTCCCGGGAGGAGGAGCACCTCCGCGTGCTCGACACCGCGGCCGGCGCGGCCGACCTGCTGGTAGTAGGCGATCGGGGAGGACGGCGAGCCCAGGTGCACGACGAATCCCAGGTCGGGCTTGTCGAATCCCATGCCGAGCGCCGAGGTGGCGACCAGGGCCTTGACCTTGTTGGTCAGCAGATCGTCCTCGGCCTGCTGCCGGTCGGCGTTCTCCGTCTTCCCCGTGTAGGAGGCGACGGTGTGGCCGCGGCCGCGCAGGAAGGCGGTGACCTCCTCGGCGGCCGCCACGGTGAGCGTGTAGACGATCCCGGATCCGGGCAGTTCGTCGAGGTGGTCGGCCAGCCAGGCCATCCGGTGCGCGGCGTCGGGCAGTCGCAACACGTTCAGGCTGAGGCTCTCCCGGTTGAGCGGGCCGCGCAGCACCAGCGCGTCCGACGCGCCGCCGGTCCCCAGCTGCTCGGCCACGTCGGCGGTCACGCGTGCGTTGGCCGTGGCCGTGGTCGCGAGGACGGGCACTCCCGGAGGGAGCTCGGTGAGCATGGTGCGCAGCCGACGGTAGTCCGGGCGGAAGTCGTGGCCCCAGTCGGAGATGCAGTGGGCCTCGTCCACGACCAGCAGCCCGGTCGCTGCCGCGAGCTTGGGCAGGACCTGGTCGCGGAAGTCGGGGTTGTTCAGCCGCTCCGGGCTGACCAGGAGGACGTCCACCTCGCCCGCGGCGATCTCGCTCTGCACGGTGTCCCACTCCTCGGTGTTCGCCGAGTTGATGGTGCGGGCGTGTATGCCGGCGCGGGCCGCCGCCTCCACCTGGTTGCGCATCAGCGCCAGCAGTGGGGAGACGATCACCGTGGGGCCGCCGCCCCGCGCCCGCAGCAGGGAGGTGGCCACGAAGTAGACCGCGGACTTGCCCCAGCCCGTGCGCTGGACGACCAGGGCGCGGCGGCCCTCGGCGACCAGCGCCTCGATCGCCCGCCACTGGTCCTCACGCAGCCGTGCCGTACCCGTGCCGTCGCCGACGAGCCGGGCGAGAACCGCGTCGGCCGCCGCCCGGAGGTCCGCGTTGTTCGTGTGCTCCATGCGTTCCATACAACAGGACGGCACTGACAATCGGGACGGCGGCGGCCCCGCGCCGGGTGTGATTGATGTGTTCCTGATCGGACTTGTCCACAGGCCAAAGCGGAATTCGGTATTCCGCGAGATCGTCGGCGTATGACGAATCACAGCGAAACGACTGGATCCCCCGAAAGCGGAGACTTCGGCGCGGGCGAATACGGCGCGGGCGAGGGCGGGAAGGGCATGTCCGGCGAGGGCGTGTCCGGCGACCACAGGCGCGGAGGGGACGCGCAGGGGGAACCCGAGAGCGACGGCGGCGACATCGCCTACGACACTCTGGCCGGCCCGGGTTCAGGTCAGGGCCCGGAACATCAGGTGACCCTCCGCACCCCGGCCGAGCTCGCCGATGCCCTGCCCTACCTGCTCGGGTACCGCCCCGAGGACAGCATCGTCCTGGTCGCGCTCCACGACCGGGACGGACGCGGCCGGTTCGGCGGCCGGGCCAGGCTCGGCATTCCACCCGGCATGGACGACTGGCCGTCGGCCGCCCGGCAGCTGGCCCACGGCCTGATCACGGGCAGCGAGCGCCGGGGCGCCAAGCCCGAGCAGATGGTCGCCTTCCTCTGCCAGGAGCCGGCGGCGGGTGAGTCGGGACGACAGGTCGTGCGGCGGCTGGAGCCGCTCGCCCAGAAGCTGCGCACGGAATGCGGCCGGCTCGACGTCCCCGTGATCGAGGCGCTGTGCATCTCCGACGGCCGCTTCTGGTCGTACTGCTGTCCCTCCGAGGGATGCTGCCCCGACGAGGGGCTGCCGATGGGACTGCCCGGTACCTCCGTACTGGCCGCCGCGGCCGCGTACGCCGGAATCCAGGTGCGGGGAAGCCTGCGGGAGATGCGGGCCAGGCTGCTGCCCTGGGAGACCTCCGCGGCGCTGGACCAGGAGATCGCCCTCGACACCGCGGGCATGGACCTGGTGCCCCGGATCCTCGACGAGGGGAGCCGTGCTGCGGTGTCCCAGCAGACGCTGGAACTCGCCGAACGCGTCGTGCGGCGGTTCGCCGAGGCACCCTTCGTCCCCGGCAGCGCGCCGGCGGACCTGCGGGACGACGACCTGCTCGCGCACGAGGAAGCCGCGCTGCTGATCCTCGGCCTGCAGGACCGCGAGACGCGGGACCGCGCGGCCGAGTGGATGGAGGGTGACGAAGCCGGCCCGGCGCTCCGGCTCTGGCGGGCACTGGCCCGCCGCTGCGTCGGCCCCTACGGCGAGCACGCGGCCGCGCCGCTGACACTCGCGGGCTGGGTCGCCTGGTCCACCGGTGACGACCTCGAGGCCAGGGAGGCGCTGGCCATGGCACTGGGGGCGGACCCCGACTACCTCTTCGCCCGCCTTCTGCACCAGGCCTGCAACGAGGGGCTGGACCCGGAGTCGGTCCGCCGCTGCCTGCGCGCGGAGCGTGACGGACGGACGCGACCGAAGGCGGGGGGAGCTGAAGTCCCTGAGGCGGGGGGCGTCCCTGAGACGGGCGGGGCCGTCGGTGCTGTCGATGCTGACGGCGGGGAGACCAACGAGGCAGCGCGTCGCGAGGCGAACCCGACGGATGCCCGGGAGCCGCACGGCGCCGCGCCCCACGGTACGTCGGAGACCGCCGACTCGGCAGCCGGACCGGCTTCCGAGAGCGACACGGACACGTCGGCACCCCCGGACGCACGGGCCACCAGCGGTACCTGCCGGCCCCCGGTATCGGAGGTGGCGACGTTGCGTCGCAGGCGTCGAACCAGGGCCGGCCGACCGGACGCCTCGCGCTCCGGCCGGGAGGGTATGCGCCAGGGCGGGGACGGGAGGCGCCCGAGCGGGACGCGGCGGGTGACCAGGACGCACCCCGCGACGTCCTGGACCGACTCCGCGCACCCGGACTCCTCACGGCCGCCGGGCCGCCCGCGCCGAGGCGCCACGGCCGAGGACGGCGCCCCGGGCCGAGGCACCGCGGCCGAGGACCGCACCCGACGTCGAGGCGCCGCAGCGAGGCACGGCGTACCGCGCCGGGGCGCCGACAGCTCCCTACGCCCGGGTACGCGAGGCGATGCCCCCGACGACACCCCGTGAGCAGCAACCTCGGGCCGGGAGCGTGCGCTGCTGGGGCGAGTGGCCCTGGCAGAAGCAGGCGGGCTCACTGCTTCGGGGCGTCCTGGCGGAGGCCGAGGCGTTCGAGCACCGGCTGTCGGAGATGTACCCGGGGGAGCAGGGCACCGGCGGAGGCGCCCCCGATGCCCCCGTTCCCCACCCGGCGGCCCTCTGCCCCCCCCGGCCACGTCGGCGGCGGCCGGGGTGCTGCTGCCGACCGTGCTCGTGGGCGTGCGCCCCGACGCCCCGGACCGGACGGTCAGGCGCCGCCCGGTGCGCTCGCACTGCTCGGAAAGAGCGGCCTCACGGGGCTGCGGGTCGCCGGTGCCCCCTTCTCCGGACGGGGCAGCCGACTCGGACTGGCCTTGGTCGAGGAGGCCGCTGACGCACTGCAACGGGGAGCGTGGCCTCGGGCGACGCGGCGCCGGATGGCGGGAGGAGAGAACATCGTGAGCGCCGTGAGAACCGTGACCGATCGAAACGGACCGGTCATGGACGCCCTTGACGGAGGGAGTGTTTATCGTCAGGCAGACGACTATGATCGCGGCATGCCCTACGACCCGTCAGCCTTTCCGCCTTTCGCCGTCACCGTGGACCTGGTCGTGCTGACCGTGCGCCGCCATGCCCTGTGCGCGCTGGCGGTGCGCAGGGGGGAGCCCCCCTTCCAGGGGCGGTGGGCGCTTCCCGGCGGCTTCGTACGGGCCGACGAGGACCTGTCGCAGGCGGCGGCGCGCGAGCTGGCCGAGGAGACCGGGCTGCGTGCCCACGACCCGACCGTTCCCGCCCAGGACAACGGCGCCCACCTGGAGCAGCTCGCGACCTACGGTGATCCCAAGCGTGACCCCCGCATGCGCGTCGTCAGCGTTGCCCACCTGGCCCTCGCCCCCGACCTTCCCGCACCCCGGGCGGGCGGTGACGCCAGCAACGCGCGCTGGGCGCCCGTCGAGGAACTGCTGCAGCAGGGCGGATACGGCCGGGACGGCGAGCCGGTGGCCCCGCTCGCCTTCGATCACGCCCAGATCCTGGCTGACGGGGTGGAACGCGCCCGCTCCAAGATCGAGTACTCGTCGCTGGCGACCGCGTTCTGCCCGCCCGAGTTCACCGTCGGCGAGCTGCGCCGGGTCTACGAGGCGGTGTGGGGCGTGGCGCTCGACCCGCGGAACTTCCACCGCAAGGTGACGGGCACGCCCGGATTCCTGGTGCCGACCGGGGGCACCACCACCCGCCAGGGCGGCCGCCCGGCTCAGCTCTTCCGGGCCGGAGGCGCCACCCTGCTCAACCCGCCCATGCTGCGCCCGGAGGTCTGACCGCCGCGCCCCGGCAAAGAGGGCTCGTCACGGCCACGGGGCGGCCCGGGACGGCCTGGGCCCGATCTCCCCGGCGATCTTCACCCTGAACGGCCGACCCGGGACCGAGATGTGGCACGGGCGGAGATCAACGCGCGTCGCGATACCCGAAAAAACGGACATAACGCGCTATCTTGCTACGGGTGATCCAGGCCTTCGGATTGACCAGCAACTCCCGCAAGGGCCTTCCGCCCGCCGTCGACGACGTCTCCTTCGAAGCGGGGGCGGGACGTGTCACCGCGCTCCTCGGAACGCCGGGGGCGGGCAAGACGACGACGCTCAGACTCATGCTCGAACTGCAACAGGGCCGCGGCATCACCTACTTCAAGGGCCGGCCCCTGCATCGCATCGCCCACCCGTCGCACGAGGTCGGGGTCCTTCTGGGCGATGTCCCGGGACACCCCTCCCGAACGGTCCGCGGTCACCTGCGCATGCTCTGCGCCGCGGCGGGCCTGCCGGTCCGGCGCGCCGACGAAGTGCTGGAGGTCGTAGGGCTCGTCAGCCTGCGCGAAGAACGGCTGGGCACCCTGTCGCGGGGTATGGACCGTCGCCTGGGCCTGGCCTGCGCCCTGCTGTCCGACCCGCACACGCTGGTGCTCGACGACCCGGCCGCCGGACTCTCCCCCCGCGAAGCCCGCTGGTTCCACGGGATGCTCCGCGCCCACGCGACCCAGGGCGGCACGGTGCTGTACACCACGGCCGACTCCAAGGAGGCGGCGCGCACGGCCGACCGCGTCGTCACTCTCGCCCGGGGCAGCCTGGTCGCCGACCAGGAGGCCGCCGACTTCGCCCGAACCCGGCTGCGCCCCCGGGTCGCAGTCCGGAGCCCGCACGCCACCCGCCTCGCGGCCGCCCTGACCAAGGAGGCTCGCACCGCCCGCCACTCCGTGGAGGTCGTGCGGGAGGAGGGCAACCGTCTGTCCGTCTACGGCAGTACGTGCGCCGTCATCGGCGAGACGGCGTTCCGCCACGGCATCCTCATCCACCAACTCGCGGACGAGGTGGGCGACATGGGCCCAGGTGCCGCTGCGGTGCCCCTGGACGGCGCAGCGGCCTCCGGCGAGCCTCGGTCCGCGCCGGCGCCAGCGCGGACGCCGACGGCCACCGGGCAGCGAAAGGTCCCGGTGAACGTCGTACGCGCCCCGGAGCAGCCGGCCTCCCGGCGCTCCGCCGCCGAAGCGGGCACGCCGGTGAGCGAGGACGCGTCCCCGGCCGGCACCGCCCCCTCCGGCGACGAGGCATCCCCGGCCTCGTCCGACGTGGCGTCGGTCGCCGCACACGCCGAGGACGCGTCCGCGACGGCCGCTGCCGCCGGCGCGCCGGTGACAGCACCGGCCCAGAGCGCCTGCTCCTCGGCCCCCCTTCAGGACGTCTCCGCCGCGGACCGCTCCGAACACGCCCCCGCAGTCCGTCGGTCCCCAGGCCCCTACACCGCCTCCCACCCCGCGGAAGCCCATTCCGTGGGCACCCCCGCAGTCGTCCGCCCCCAGGATTCGTCCGCGGCACCCGCACCCACGCAGTCACCGACGCCTCGCCAACCCGGGAACTCATCCGCGCCCGGGCGCCCCGCAGGCGCGTCCGCGACCGCCACGCCCGCGCAGTCACCGACGCCACGCCAACCCGGGAACTCATCAGAGCCCGGGCGCCCCGCGGGCTCATCCGCGACCGAGCGTGCCGGGAATTCGTCCGCGGCCGGGAATCCCGGGCGCGTGTCCGCGCACTCACCCGCGACCAAGCGCCCCGCGCCCCCCTCCGCTGCCGTGCGCCCCGGGAGCAACGGCTATCCCGCCACGACGCGGTCCGCGGGAGACGCGCCCACCACCCGCGAGGCCGACCCCGGCGCGTCCGGCGCGGCGACCGGGCAGCCCTCGATTCCGACCCCGCGCCCGGCGGAGGCCGTCGCGCCAGCTCTCTCCACCCCCCTGCCGCCTCCCATCGCCGTCCGGCCCGGCCCCCGCCCTCTGCGTCCCCTCCGCTACGAGCTGCGCCGCGCCGCCGGGATCAGCACGGGCTTCGTCATCGGTGCCGCCGCCCTCGTCGCCTCCGCCCTCACGGCCCTGGTCCTGGGCCGACTCGGTCACACGCCTCAGCCGCGCCTGCTGGTCGCGTGGCCGCAGCAGTTCCCCCTGCCGCCCACGGCGCTCGCCGCCGGTCTGCTGGGCGCCCTCTCCTTCGGCGACGAGTTCCGCCACCCCGCCCTCGCCGCCGACCGTGGCTCCGTGCCCCGCCAGCTGGGACTGCTGACAGCGAAGCTCGTCGTCGCGGCCGCCTCCGGGCTGCTGCTGGCCTTCCTCACGGTGGGCTGTGACGCCGAAGTGCTCTACCTCGTCTACGGACGGGAACTCACCCAGGTTCCCGGAGACTGGCTCTCCCCGGCGGCGAGTTGGGGCGGTCTCGTGGTGGGGTGCGCCTGGGCCGGCGTACTGGCCGCCGGTTTGTTCCGGTCCACCACCGCCGGGCTCGCCGCGGTGCTCGCCGTGCCGGTGCTCGCCGTGCCCCTGGTGGAGAAGGTCTCGGCGGGAACCACGGCCGGGGCCGCCGCCGGGTTCCCCCAGCGTCTTCGTGAATCGTTCCTGCTGCAGTGGCCCTTCGGAGGGGACCGCTTTGTGGCCGCCGTGGCCCAGGTGGTCGCCCAACCCGTGGGCGGCGCACTGACGTTGTCGCTGGCCACGCTGTTGTGCGCCTACCTGCTGACGACTTTGCGAAGCAGGATCGGGTGAGCGCCCTTCGCGCCTTTTCGGTCGTGCGGCGGGCACAACTCCCCGAGGGGTGCTCATTTCTTTTCGGTAAGGCGTCAATTGCGAAGGAGTGAGCGATCACCCTTTCGTGTGCTTTTCACCAAAGACCTCAAGGGAGTTGGAGGCGGCGCCGACAAAGGATCCGTGAGTACCCTTGCGCACACCATGATGACCGCCGCCCGCTCCTCAGACTCCGGCCTCGTCGGACCGGGCGGACTAGACCGCTACCCCTACGCCGAAGCGCCCGTCCCCGATCGCGTCGGCGCCCCCTCCTGGGAGGGGCCGGAACCGGAGCTGGGCCGCGTGGGCAGGCGTGCCGCGGGCAGCCGCGGCCGCGGACTGCACGGCCAGCTCGTCCAGCAGCTGGGTCAGATGATCGTTTCCGGGGATCTGGGCGCGGACCGCCCGCTGGTGCCCGAGGAGATCGGCCAGCGCTTCGAGGTCTCCCGTACCGTCGTCCGCGAGTCCCTCCGCGTGCTGGAGGCGAAGGGCCTGGTCAGCGCCCGCCCGAACGTGGGCACGCGTGTTCGCCCGGTCAGCGACTGGAACCTGCTGGACCCCGACATCATCGAGTGGCGGGCCTTCGGGCCGCAGCGCGACGACCAGCGCCGCGAGCTGAGCGAGCTGCGCTGGACGATCGAGCCGCTCGCCGCTCGCCTCGCCGCCGGGCACGGGCGCGAGGACGTCCAGCAGCGTCTCGCCGACATGGTCGAGATCATGGGGCACGCCCTGGGGCAGGGCGACGCGCTCACGTTCTCCCGCGCGGACGCCGAGTTCCACACGCTGCTCATCCAGATCGCGGGCAACCGCATGCTGGAGCACCTCTCCGGCATCGTGTCCGCCGCCCTCCAGGTCTCCGGCGGCCCCGTCACGGGCTGCGAGCGGCCGAACGAGACCAGTCTGGCCCAGCACGCGCGGATCGTCGACGCGCTCGCGGCCGGCGACGGCGCCGCGGCGGAGGCCGCCATGCGTCAGCTGCTCACGGTGCACCCCGAGGTCGAGCGCGTCGTCCCCGCGCCGCGCGAGCACTGACCCGCGCGGACGACACGGCCGGGCTCTGCTGTCCCCTCGAGCGGACGGCACGGCCGGCTGCACCGACCCTCAGCCCCACCGAGGCGCCGGACCGCCGCTCGCCGGACCTCGCCGGATCCTTTGTGCATCCGGCGAGGTCCGCGAGCGACGGTCGAGAGCGACCGGGGGCGTCGACCGGCCGGGAGCGGACGGCGAGTGAGTGGCGAGCGGCGCGGAAGCGGCTCGGCGGGCGGCTCCCGAAGTGAAGTCCGCAGGCAGGGTCCGGTCAGCGACGCAGGTGATCCCAATTGCCTGTATTTGACCGTTCTTGAGTGCTTACGGGGTGTGACTCGGGCCACGCAGATTGGGCGTAACGCTCGTGGAGACAGCGCGATGACCTAAGAGGTGACAGCCGCGGAGGGAATACGGACGCCGTTCACGGCGCTGTGCCTCTTCCCGGCCCCCGCCCGCGCCGTCGGCCCATCCCCAGGCCGGTGGTCGGCTCCTGTCCGCCGTGGACGGGGCCGGAAGCCGTTTTCCAACGTTCCGAGAGGTTGTTCGTGTCGGCCAGCACATCCCGTACGCTCCCGCCGGAGATCGCCGAGTCCGTCTCTGTCATGGCGCTCATTGAGCGGGGAAAGGCTGAGGGGCAGATCGCCGGCGACGATGTGCGTCGGGCCTTCGAAGCTGACCAGATTCCGGCCACTCAGTGGAAGAACGTACTGCGCAGCCTCAACCAGATCCTCGAGGAAGAGGGTGTGACGCTGATGGTCAGTGCCGCGGAGCCCAACAAGCGCACCCGAAAGAGCGTCGCAGCGAAGAGTCCGGCCAAGCGCACCGCCACCAAGACGGTCGCGGCGAAGACGGTGACCACCAGGAAGGCCACCGCCACCGCCACGCCGGCGGAGCCCGCCGCCGACGCGCCCGTCGAGGACGACGCCCCCAAGAAGGCCGCCGCCAAGAAGACGACCGCCGCCAAGAAGACGGCGGCGAAGAAGACCACCGCCGCCAAGAAGACGGCGGCCAAGAAGACCACCGCCGCCAAGAAGGACGAAGGGGAGCTCCTCGAAGAGGAGGTCCTCGAGGAGGCCCCGAAGGCCGGCGACGAGCCCGAGGGCGCCGAGAGCGCCGGTTTCGTGCTCTCCGACGAGGACGAGGACGACGCCCCGGCCCAGCAGGTCGCCGCGGCCGGCGCCACCGCCGACCCGGTCAAGGACTACCTCAAGCAGATCGGCAAGGTCCCCCTGCTCAACGCCGAGCAGGAGGTCGAGCTCGCCAAGCGCATCGAGGCCGGCCTGTTCGCCGAGGACAAGCTGGCCAACGCCGACAAGCTCGCGCCCAAGCTCAAGCGCGAGCTGGAGATCATCGCCGAGGACGGCCGCCGCGCCAAGAACCACCTCCTGGAGGCCAACCTCCGTCTGGTGGTCTCCCTGGCCAAGCGCTACACCGGCCGCGGCATGCTCTTCCTGGACCTCATCCAGGAGGGCAACCTCGGTCTGATCCGCGCGGTCGAGAAGTTCGACTACACCAAGGGCTACAAGTTCTCCACGTACGCCACCTGGTGGATCCGCCAGGCGATCACCCGCGCCATGGCCGACCAGGCCCGCACCATCCGTATCCCGGTGCACATGGTCGAGGTCATCAACAAGCTCGCGCGCGTGCAGCGCCAGATGCTCCAGGACCTGGGCCGCGAGCCCACCCCGGAGGAGCTGGCCAAGGAACTCGACATGACCCCGGAGAAGGTCATCGAGGTCCAGAAGTACGGCCGCGAGCCCATCTCGCTGCACACCCCGCTGGGCGAGGACGGCGACAGCGAGTTCGGTGACCTCATCGAGGACTCCGAGGCGGTCGTCCCGGCCGACGCGGTCAGCTTCACCCTGCTGCAGGAGCAGCTGCACTCGGTCCTCGACACCTTGTCCGAGCGCGAGGCGGGCGTCGTCTCCATGCGCTTCGGTCTCACCGACGGTCAGCCGAAGACCCTCGACGAGATCGGCAAGGTCTACGGCGTCACGCGTGAGCGCATCCGCCAGATCGAGTCCAAGACCATGTCGAAGCTGCGCCACCCGTCGCGTTCGCAGGTGCTGCGCGACTACCTCGACTAGGTCGCTGCCGTACGGCTCCGAAGGCCCGGTTCCCCTCAGGGGGCGCCGGGCCTTTGTGCTGCGGCCCGCGCCGCTCTGGATCACTCTGGGTGTTCGATGACTTCCCAGGAGTGAGGAATGTGCATGCGAAGCCGTATTGCCCGGGCACTGGCCCGGCCGCTGGTCATGGCGGCCGCCACGGCCGCGATACCGCTGGTGAACGCCGCCCCGGCGGCCGCCGACGGCGTGGTCGTCGGTGGTACGCCCGTAGACGTGTCCGTGAGTCCGTGGGCGGTGGCGCTGTCCAGCCGTGACCGGTTCGGGGGTACCCGCGCCGGACAGTTCTGCGGAGGTGTGGCCATCGGCCGGACCACCGTGCTGACGGCCGCCCACTGCATGGCCGAGGAGGTCGTCGGCGCGCCACCGACACCCGATCTGAAAGTCATCACAGGGCGTACGGATCTGCTCTCGGACGAGGGCAAGGAGGTCTCCGTACGCAGCGTCTGGATCAATCCGAGCTATGACGGTGCCACCAACGCCGGCGACTTCGCCGTGCTCTCCCTCGATGAGCCGCTGCCCCAGAGCTCGGTCATCGCGATGGCGGGGCCGGGCGACCCGGCGTACACGCCGGGCACCGGCGCGACGGTCTACGGCTGGGGGGACACCACCGGCGGCTCGGCGTATCCGCACACCCTGCACGCCGCCGGCGTGCACATCCTGTCCGACGCCCGGTGCCGACGGGCGTACCCGGGCGGGGTCGACGGCACCTACATGCCGCAGACCATGCTGTGCGCGGGGGAGGAGGCGGGGGGCAAGGACGCATGCCAGGGGGACAGCGGCGGGCCGCTGGTCGCCGAGGGGCGGCTGGTGGGCCTCGTGTCCTGGGGGAGTGGCTGCGGACGGGCGGGGAGCCCGGGGGTCTACACCCGCGTGTCCGAGGTCGTACGGACGCTGAGCGCGGGAACCGGCAAGAACAAGACGCCGCACGGGTCCCGCCAGGGCTGACGGGGATCGGCGGGGCGTGACGGTGAGCGAAGGATCACCGACGCCTCAGGTGCGCGACGGCCACGTGGACGGGCGGCCGCTCCTGTGTGAGGAGTGGCCGCCCGTTCGCCGGCCTGCGCCGGCAGTGGCTCGTCGTGCGAGGTGTCAGCGCTCTTCTTCGGACACGGAAGCGGGAACGGTGGTGAGGCGCTCCGTCTCGTCCTGTATCTCAGCGGCGATCTTCTTGAGTTCCGGCTCGAACTTGCGGCCGTGGTGGGCGCAGAAGAGCAGTTCGCCGCCGCTCGCCAGGACGACGCGCAGGTACGCCTGGGCGCCGCAACGGTCGCAGCGGTCAGCGGCCGTCAGCGGGCTCGCGGGGGTCAGAACAGTAGTCACGTCGCCTCTTCTCTAGCTCGACGAGCTGTCGTACCAGGGTCAACATCCAACCAGCCCCAAACGTTCCCGCTCGTGGCTTTCTCTCGAAAAAACTTTCCGAGACGTCGGCTGCTGCCGGTTTGGCGGCGAATGTGCCGTATTGCGTTTCTGTGTGTCTTACGGTTTCGCGCGGTCGGTCATGGATCGGTCCTCCCGGCCGGGTTGCCGGTTGTTCATGAGGACGTGCCCGGAGCCTAAATGGTTCATGCCTGGAAGGGAACGTGATTCGTGCTTCACTCCATCGAAGGATCGAACATCCATACGACTCTCTACTACTCTGGGTCTCAGCCGAGGGTTGCGTTGCAAGGGCTCTACCAGGCCTCGGTACCCTCTGAGCGGCTACCGATGCCGCGCCCTCACCCCGCAGGGCCCACTCGAAATTCAGCGAGGAGCGAACCGCGTGACCGCCGAGACGTCCGTGCCGTCCACAGCTCTGCTGGCAGGAGCAGACCGGGACGGTTCCAACTACACCGCGCGGCACCTGCTCGTCCTCGAGGGGCTCGAGGCCGTACGCAAGCGCCCGGGCATGTACATCGGCTCGACCGACAGTCGCGGTCTGATGCACTGCCTGTGGGAGATCATCGACAACTCCGTGGACGAGGCCCTGGGCGGCTACTGCGACCACATCGACGTGATCCTGCATGACGACGGCTCCGTCGAGGTGCGGGACAACGGCCGGGGGATCCCGGTCGACGTCGAGCCCAAGACCGGCATGTCCGGCGTCGAGGTCGTCATGACCAAGCTGCACGCGGGCGGCAAGTTCGGCGGCGGCTCGTACGCGGCCTCCGGCGGTCTGCACGGCGTCGGCGCCTCCGTGGTCAACGCCCTGTCCGCCCGCCTCGACGTCGAGGTGGACCGCGGCGGCCACACCCACGCCATCAGCTTCCGGCGCGGCGTCCCCGGCGCGTTCACCGGCACCGGGCCCGACGCCAAGTTCGAGGCCAAGGGCGGCCTGCGGAAGGCGAAGAAGATCCCCAAGACCCGTAACGGCACCCGGGTGCGTTACTGGGCCGACCGGCAGATCTTCCTCAAGGACGCCAAGCTCTCCCTGGAGAACCTGCACCAGCGAGCCCGGCAGACGGCCTTCCTGGTGCCGGGCCTGACCATCGTGGTCCGCGACGAGTACGGGCTGGGCGAGGGCGGCAGCAAGGGCGAGGAGTCCTTCCGCTACGACGGCGGCATCAGCGAGTTCTGCGAGTACCTGGCCAGTGACAGGCCGGTCTGCGACGTCCTCCGCTTCACCGGGCAGGGCACCTTCAAGGAGACCGTCCCGGTCCTCGACGACCACGGCCAGATGACGCCCACCGAGGTCACCCGTGAGCTCGGCGTGGACGTCGCGCTGCGCTGGGGCACCGGCTACGAGACGACCCTCCGGTCCTTCGTCAACATCATCGCCACCCCCAAGGGAGGCACCCACGTCGCCGGCTTCGAGCAGGCCGTCGCCAAGACGATGAACGAGGTGCTGCGGGCGAAGAAGCTGCTGCGCGTCGCCGAGGACGACATCGTCAAGGACGACGCCCTCGAGGGCCTCACCGCGGTCGTCACGGTCCGCCTCGCCGAGCCGCAGTTCGAGGGCCAGACCAAGGAGGTCCTCGGCACCTCGGCGGCCCGCCGGATCGTGAACACCGTGATCAGCAGGGAACTCAAGGCGTTCCTGACCTCCACCAAGCGCGACGCGGCCCAGCAGGCCCGCGTGGTCATGGAGAAGGCGGTCGCCGCCGCACGCACGCGCATCGCCGCTCGGCAGCACAAGGACGCACAGCGCCGCAAGACGGCCCTGGAGTCCTCCTCGCTGCCCGCCAAGCTCGCCGACTGCCGCAGCGACGACGTCGACCGCAGCGAGCTCTTCATCGTCGAGGGCGACTCGGCCCTCGGTACGGCGAAGCTCGCACGGAACTCCGAGTTCCAGGCGCTGCTGCCGATCCGCGGCAAGATCCTCAACGTCCAGAAGTCGTCCGTGACGGACATGCTGAAGAACGCCGAGTGCGGGGCGATCATCCAGGTGATAGGAGCGGGCTCCGGCCGGACCTTCGACCTGGACGCGGCCCGCTACGGCAAGATCATCATGATGACCGACGCCGACGTGGACGGCTCCCACATCCGCACCCTGCTGCTCACGCTCTTCCACCGCTACATGCGGCCCATGGTCGAGGCGGGCCGGGTGTTCGCCGCGGTGCCGCCGCTGCACCGCGTCGAGCTGATCCAGCCGAAGAAGGGCCAGGACAAGTACGTCTACACGTACTCGGACCGCGAACTGCGCGACAAGCTGCTGGAGTTCCAGAGCAAGGGCATCCGCTACAAGGACTCGATCCAGCGGTACAAGGGCCTTGGCGAGATGGACGCCGACCAGCTGGCCGAGACGACCATGGACCCGCGCCACCGCACCCTGCGCCGGATCAACCTCTCCGACCTGGAGTCCGCGGAGCAGGTCTTCGACCTCCTGATGGGCAACGACGTGGCACCCCGCAAGGAGTTCATCGCGAGCTCCGCGGCGACGCTGGACCGCTCACGCATCGACGCGTAGCCGCTCCGCACGGCGGGTGCGAGGTGCCGGGGGAGTCCTTCTCCTCCCGCCTCCACCCGCGGGTGGAGAGATTGCGTGCGCCGGCTCCACCCTTGATCCACCCCGGCTCCGATCATCCGGCCCGCGGATTTCCGTAACGTCGAAGGCGTCGGCGGCACTCGGCCGCCGGCATCCCTCTTCCGTGCACGGAGGCGCCGATGTCCGGGCTGGTCAACGCGCTGGTGATCGTGGTCGTCGCCGCCCTGGTGATCGCGCGGCAGTTCCGCGCCCGCCGATTCGACACCGGTCGGCGCTGGTGGCTCCTGCCCGCGGTCCTCGCGGTCGTCGCGCTGCGCGATCCCGGCATGGTCGACGTCCGCCACCGCACCGAGTCCGTCGCGCTCCTCGCCGCCGAGGTCGCCGTCGGCCTCGCCATCGGCGCCGGCTGGGCCTGGACCACCCGTATATGGGTGGAGGCGGACGGCACCGTATGGACCAGGAGCGGCAGGGCCGGCGCGGCCGTCTGGATCGCGGGCATAGCCGTGCGCGGCGGCCTCTTCGGACTCGGTGTGCTGCTGGGCGTGCGTCAGAACAGTTCCGCCGTGACCCTCGCCCTCGCGGGGACGCTGCTGGTCCGCTCCGCCGTCCTGGCCTCGCGGACACGGGCCCTCGCCACGGCGGAGGTCCGTGTCCCGTCCGACCTCCGCGCCACGGCGGACGTCCCTGCCGCGGCGTACCGTGACGCCATGCCGCGGCCCGCGTGGAAGGAGCGCGTGTGACGCTGAACGTCTGGACGCGCTGGCCCTCGCGCGAGGCGCTCGGACGCGTGGGGATCTCCCGGGCGCGGCGGTTCCTGGCACTGTTCGCGAGGTTGCTGGTCCTGGGCATGCTGCTGTGGGGCGTCTTCACCGGAAGTCACGTCCACGGCTGGGCCGCGGCCGGGGCGGCGGTGGGCCTGCTTGCGGCCGCCCTGGCCTCCTGGGCCTTCTTCCGCACCACGCTCGATCACAGACTCCGGCCGTCCCTCGCTCTGGTCGCCGCGCTCATGGCCATCGGGGCGGTGGCACAGCTGACCGGCTTCCGGGTGCCGGCTCTGGTCCTCTGGTGCGGCTGCGCCGTGGTGTCGCTTGAGCGGCTGCCCCTGGCCGCCGCCCTGCCGGTGGCGTCGGCAGCCCTCGCCACATACGCGGCGGTCGACAGCGACCCGTGGCTGACCACCGCCGCCACCACCGCGGGACTGGCCCTCGCCGGATACGTCCTCCGTCTCGACGCGGAGGCCCAGGGCCAGGCCCAGCGGCTGCTCGTCCAGGAGCGGGCGGCGCGGGCCGCGGAGGCGGAGTCGGCGGCGCTGGCGGAGCGGGCCCGGATCGCCCGGGAGATCCACGACGTACTGGCCCACAGCCTCTCGGCGCAGCTCGTGCACCTGGAGGCCGCCCGGCTGCTGATCGAGCGGGGTGCCGACCGGGAGCAGATCCTCCAACGGGTGGTGGCGGCGCGGGGCATGGCCCGCGACGGCCTCTCCGAGACCCGGCAGGCGCTGTCCGCACTGCGCGGGGAGCTGACCCCGCTGGAGGACTTCCTCAACGGGCTCGTAGGGATGAACGACGGTGCCGAGGTCACCGTCACGGGTGAACGCAGACCGCTGCCGGCCGAGGCCTCGCAGACCGTGCGCAGGGTCGCCCAGGAGGCGCTGACCAACGTCCGCAAGCACGCCCCGGGCGCCCGGGTCCGGGTGCGGCTCGAGTACGGCGAGCACCACGTCACCCTCGCCGTACGGGACATGGGCGGCACGCCGGGGGAACTGACCGAGGCCGGAGGGGGGTACGGTCTGCTGGGCATGCGCGAGCGTGCCGAGCTGCTGGGCGGCTCGCTGGAGGCAGGGCCGCACGAGGAGGGTTTCGCGGTGACGCTGAAGGTGCCGGTATGACGGAGGAGGCCGGGAAGAAGCCCGCGCGTGTCGTCGTGGCGGACGACCAGACCGTCGTCCGCGAGGGCATCGTGATGCTGCTGGGGCTGCTGCCCGGGATCGAGGTCGTCGGGTCCGCGGGCGACGGGGACGAGGCGGTGGAACTCGTCGCCGAGCTGGCCCCGGACGTGGTCCTGATGGACCTGCGCATGCCCCGCTGCGACGGCGTGGAGGCCACCCGGCGGATCCGCTCGGACCATCCGGGGACGCAGGTGGTGATCCTCACGACCTTCGCGGACGACGACTCCCTCTTCCCCGCCCTCGCAGCGGGAGCCCGCGGCTACCTCACCAAGGACGCCGGCGGGGACGAGATCGTCCGGGCCGTGCAGAGCGTGCTGTCCGGGGACGCCGGATTGTCCCCCGGCATCCAGCGGCGCCTGCTGGAGCGGCTGGCCGAAGCGCAGCCCCCGCCCGCCGCCCCGGCCCCGGCGCCGGACGGGCTCACCGCGCGGGAGACCGAAGTGCTGGAGCTCATCGCCGACGGCCTGAGCAACCAGGAGATCGCCCGCCGGCTGCACGTATCGACCGCGACCGTGAAGACCCACATCAACAACCTGTTCGCCAAGACGGGCCTCAAGGACCGCGCGCAGGCGGTCCGTTACGCCTATGCGAAGGGGCTGGTCCGGCCACCGACCCGGCCGATCACCTAATGGGGTGAAGAGGACGGCGAAGAGAAGTCGGGGATCTTTCCGTTCTGTCCATCCTTGGACATGCAGTCAAGCAACGGTCGTTCCCGCGGTGGCGGTGAAGGTCCCGAGAACGTGGTCGAGAACCACGAGGGCCAGGATTCGTCATCCGGAGACATGAGGTATCAGGACCCCTGGTACGACGCGCTGGCCTCCGGATGGGGTGAGGGGGACGGCGTGCCCGTCCCGGCCGCGCCGGTACCGGGGGCGCGCCGGGAGGGTCAATCCGGCGGCGCCGTCGGCGCGGCGGCCGGCGTCTACCTCGAGGTGCAGCGCAGCGCGGCGTTCCGGGAAGTGCGCGGCCGGTACCGGAGGTTCGTGGTGCCGGCGGTCGCGGTCTTCTTCACCTGGTACGTGGGGTACGTGGTGACGGCGACGGCGGCGCCCGGTCTCATGGCGCGACCGGTACTGGGCGCGGTGAACGTGGGGATGCTGGCGGGGCTCGGCCAGTTCCTCAGCACGTTCCTCCTCACCTGGGCCTACGCGCGGCATGCGCGGCTGCGCCGGGACCGGGCCGCGTTGGAACTGCGCTGGGAAACCCAGGAGCTGACGCGCGGTGTGCGAGGCGGGGTTTCGTGACGAGCAACCATCAAACCCTGGCACTGCTGCTGTTCAGTGTGTTCATCGCCGTCACGCTGGGGATCACGACCTGGGTGAGCCGTCACCGGCACGGATCGGCGGAGGAGTTCTACGCGGGCGGCCGGCTCTTCTCGCCCATGGAAAATGGTTTTGCCATCGCCGGCGACTACATGTCGGCGGCGTCCTTCCTGGGCGTCGCGGGGCTCATCGCGCTGTTCGGCTACGACGGGATGCTCTACGTGGTGGGCTTCCTCGTGGCCTGGCTGGTGGTGCTGTTCCTGGTCGCCGAACTGGTGCGCAACTGCGGGCGGTTCACCCTGGCCGACGTGATCGCGGCCCGGATGAGCGAGCGGCCGGTGCGGATCGCGGCGGGAACCTCCTCGGTCACCGTCTCCGTCCTGTATCTGGTGGCGCAGATGGTGGGCGCGGGCAGCCTGGTGGCGCTGCTCCTCGGGCGGACCGGCCAGGGGGCGCAGGCCTGGACCGTCGTCGGCGTCGGAGCCCTGATGGTGGTCTACGTGTCGTTCGGAGGGATGCGGGCCACCACCTGGATCCAGATCGTCAAGGCGGTCCTGCTGCTGGGCGGCACCGTCGTGCTGACCGTGCTCGTCCTGGTCCGGTTCCACGGCGACCTCGACCGCCTGCTGCTCACCGCCGCCGAGCGCAGCGGCCACGGGGACGCCTTCCTGGCCCCCGGCCTGAAGTACGGCGGGGACTGGACGGCCCGCCTGGACTTCATCAGTCTCGGACTCGCCCTGGTGCTGGGCACGGGCGGACTGCCGCACATCCTGTCCCGGTTCTACACGGTGCCGACGGCGCGGGCCGCCCGCCGGTCGGTCATCTGGTCGATCGGCCTCATCGGAGGCTTCTACCTGATGACGATCGTCCTCGGCTTCGGGGCGGCCGCGATCGTCGGCCCCGCGGCCGTACGGGACTCCAACGCGGCCGGGAACACCGCGGTTCCGCTGCTCGCCCTCGACCTGGGAGGCGGCGCGGACTCCACGGGGGGCACCGTGCTGTTCGCGGTGGTGGCCGCCGTCGCCTTCGCCACGATCCTCGCCGTCGTCGCCGGGATCACGCTCGCCTCCTCGGCGTCGGTGGCCCACGACCTGTACGCCTCCCTGCGCCGCCGGGGCGCCCGGCAGCGCAGCGAGGTCGCCGTGGCGCGGGTCGCCGCGGTCGGCATCGGCGTGGTCGCGATCGCGCTCGGTCTGCTGGCCCGTGATCTGAACGTCGCCTTTCTGGTGGGCCTCGCCTTCGCCGTCGCCGCCTCCGCGAACCTGCCCGTGCTGCTCTACTCGCTGTTCTGGCGGGGTTTCACGACGCGCGGCGCCGTGTGGGCCGTGTACGGCGGGCTGGTGCCGGCGCTGGTGCTCGTCGTGGTGTCGCCGGTGGTGTCCGGCAGTCCCGACTCGCTGTTCCCGGGCGTCGACTTCCAGTACTTCCCGCTGCAGAACCCGGGCATCGTCTCCGTCCCGCTGGGCTTCCTCGCCGGCTGGCTGGGCACCGTCACCTCCGCCGAACCGCCGGACGAGGCCAAGCACGCGGAGACAGAGGTGCGGTCGCTGACCGGCGCGGGAGCCGTGTAGACGCCGTCTCCGGTGGATCAAGGGTGGATCAAGGGCGCGGGAAGACGGTGAGAAACGCCCTTGACCAGCGCCGATGAGACGGTGGCGTCCCGTCGCGGTGTCCGGGTGCCGGGTTACGGCGCCACCCACGCGTACCGGTGTTCGGGGCGGCCCGTGTCGCCGTATCTGAGGGAGAGGCGCAGACGTCCGGCCTGTTCCAGGTGGCGGAGGTAGCGCTGGGCCGTGGAGCGGCTGAGACCGGTCTCCGCGGCCACCTCGTGGGCCGACAGGGGCCCGCCGGCCCGGTGCAGGACGCCGCAGATCAGATCCGTGGTCGGCTCCGAGTGGCCGCTGGGCAGGCCCGGGGAGGACGGCGCGGGGCTGGTGCGCAGGGCACCGAAGATCCGGTCGACCTGTTCCTGCCCGGCCACCCCCCGGCCGCCGACGCGGTCGACGGTGCGGCGCAGGGCCGCGTAGGAGTCCAGGCGGGTGCGCAGCGCGGCGAAGGTGAAGGGCTTGACCAGGTAGTGCAGCGCGCCCAGGCGCATCGCCTGCTGCACGGTCGCCACGTCACCGGCCGCGGTGATCATGATGACGTCGGTGCCGTGGCCCTGTTCCCGCAGGTGATGGACGAGTTGCAGACCCGTCCGGTCGGGCAGGTAGTGGTCGAGCAGGACCAGGTCGATACCGCCGCGCTGGACGGCGGTCAGGGCCTGCGCGGCACTGTGTGCGCGGGCGGTCACCCGGAAACCGGGAACCTTTCCCACGTACTTGGCGTTGATCTCGGCGACACGGAAGTCGTCGTCGACCACCAGGACGTCAATCATCGGGCCTCTCTCCCTCAAGGCCTTGGCGAGCGTCAAGCCCGTTTTCGGCTCCGCTGTTGTAGCGCGAGCAAAACGAGCACAACAGGTGCTAGCGAGCAAAAGAACGGCTTGCGCCCAGAAGACTGCTGCTGTGGCCCGCACCACACCTACCGTCCCGGCCATGAGCGCAGACACCAGCCCCGCCATCGAACTGCGGGGCGCCAGCAAGACGTTCAGGACCCCGTCAGGGGGCCTGCACACGGCCGTGAGGGGCCTGGACCTCACCGTGGCACGCGGCGAGTTCGTGGCCGTCGTCGGCCCCACCGGTTGCGGCAAGTCGACCACGCTGACCCTGGTCAGCGGCCTGGAGGAGCCCAGCGAGGGCGAGGTGCTGGTCGCCGGCACACCGGTTCGCGGTGTCGGCGACAAGGTCGGGTTCGTCTTCCAGCAGGACGCCACCTTCCCCTGGCGGACCGTGCTGTCCAACGTGATGGCCGGGCCGCGCTTCCGCGGCGTACCGAAGACGGAGGCGAAGGACAAG
The DNA here is from genome assembly GCF_044746005.1 of Streptomyces sp. NPDC086766. Taxonomy (NCBI): domain Bacteria; kingdom Bacillati; phylum Actinomycetota; class Actinomycetes; order Kitasatosporales; family Streptomycetaceae; genus Streptomyces; species Streptomyces sp. NPDC086766. The sequence continues at coordinate 99,905 of NZ_JBIVBI010000014.1, forward strand.
GCGCGCGCATGGCTGGCCCGGGTCGGCCTCGCCGCCTTCGAGGACCGCTACCCGCACCAGCTCTCCGGCGGCCAGCGCAAGCGCGTCGCCCTCGCCGCCACCTTCGTCAACGACCCCGAGATCCTGCTGATGGACGAGCCGTTCTCGGCCCTCGACGTGCAGACCCGGGCGCTGATGTCGGACGAGCTGCTGGAGCTGTGGGAGGGCACGGGCGCCTCGGTCGTCTTCGTCACCCACGACCTGGAGGAGTCCATCGCGCTGGCCGACAAGGTCGTCGTGATGACCGCCGGTCCCGCGACGGTGAAGCACGTCTTCGACATCGACCTGCCCCGGCCGCGCAAGGTCGAGGAGGTGCGGCTGGAGCCGCGGTTCATCGAGATCTACCGCGAGATCTGGGAGTCCCTCGGCGAAGAGGTCCGCATCACCCGTGAGAGGGGTGCCGCCCATGTCGCCTGAGGTCCTCAGCACGCCCGTCGTCGACACGGCCAAGACCCCGGACCGCGCGCACTCCCGGGCCCGCGCCGCCCGCCGCCGCAGGACGATCGTGACCACCATGCGGGTCCTGCTCCTGGTCGCCGTGCTCGGCCTGTGGGAGGCACTCTCCCGGGCCAGGGTCATCGATCCGTTCAACTTCTCGATGCCCTCGAAGATCTGGGACCAGATCTGGACCTGGATCACCCACGGCACCGCGCTCGGCTCGCTGGGCGAGCAGATCTGGTTCACGCTCCACGAGGCGCTCCTCGGCTGGCTGTTCGGCGTCGTGGCCGGTGTGGTCCTCGGCATCGCGCTCGGCCGCGTCGCCTTCCTCGCCGACGTCCTCGGCCCCTACATCAAGGTGCTCAACTCCATACCGAGGATCGTCCTCGCCCCGATCTTCGTGATCTGGTTCGGGCTGGGACCGGCCTCCAAGGTCGCCTCCGCCGTGGTCCTGGTCTTCTTCCCGGTGTTCTTCAACGCCTTCCAGGGCGCCCGGGAGGTCGACCGCAACCTGGTCGCCAACGCCCGGATCCTCGGGGCGAGCGACCGCAGGGTGACCCTTCAGGTCGTCGTCCCGTCCGCCACCTCCTGGATCTTCACCAGCCTCCACGTCAGCTTCGGCTTCGCCCTCATCGGCGCGATCGTCGGCGAGTACATCGGCGCGACCAAGGGCATCGGCCTGCTCGTCGCGCAGTCCCAGGGCACGTTCAACGCGGCGGGTGTGTACGCCGCGATGGTGATCCTCGCCGTGGTCGCCCTCTTCGCCGAAGGGCTGCTCACCTTCGCCGAGCGCCGCATCTTCCGCTGGAAGCCCGCCGACTCCGGGGACTGAACGAACCCCTCCCGTACCGCAGTTCGCAGCACCAGCGCTTCTCCTGCCCGCACCGCCTCTCACAAGGACGTGAACTCCCATGCGCAAGACCGCCAGACTCGCCGCGTCGGCCGCCGCCGGCCTGCTCGCCGTCACCTCCCTCACCGCCTGCGCCAACGACGCGGCCAGTTCGACGTCCGACTCCGGGAGCGGCTCGGGCGGCGGCAAGGGCGAGCACGTCAAGATCATGGTCGGGGGCCTGGACAAGGTCATCTACCTGCCCGCGATGCTCACCCAGCGGCTCGGCTACTTCTCCGCGGAGGGCCTCGACGTCCAGCTGCTGAGCGAGCCCGCCGGCGTCCAGGCCGAGACCGCGCTCGTCTCCGGCCAGGTCCAGGGCGCCGTCGGCTTCTACGACCACACCCTCGACCTCCAGGTGAAGGGGAAGTCGGTCGAGTCCGTCGTCCAGTTCTCGCACGCGCCCGGCGAGGTCGAGGTCGTCTCCGACAAGGCTGCGGGCACGATCACTTCACCCAAGGACTTCAAGGGGAAGAAGCTGGGCGTCACCGGCCTCGGCTCCTCGACCGACTTCCTCACCAAGTACCTCGCGGTCAAGAACGGGGTCGAGGTCAGCGAGTTCACCCCGGTGGCCGTCGGCGCCGGACCGACCTTCATCTCCGCGCTCCAGAAGGGCGCCATCGACGGCGGTATGACCACCGACCCGACCGTCGCGACGATCCTGGACAAGAAGGCCGGGAAGGTCCTCGTCGACATGCGGACGCCGGAGGGTTCGCAGCAGGCGCTCGGCGGGCCGTACCCGTCGTCAAGCCTGTACATGCAGACGGACTGGGTCAACGGCCACAAGGACACCGTCCAGAAGCTGGTCAACGCGTTCGTCAAGACGCTCACGTGGATGTCCACGCACAGCGCCTCGGAGATCGCCGCCAAGATGCCCGCCGACTACTCCCAGGGGGACAAGGCGCTCTACGCCCAGGCGATCAAGAGCACACTGCCGATGTTCACCAAGGACGGCATCATGCCGGCCGACGGACCGCGGACGGTCGAGAAGGTCCTCAAGGCGTTCAACCCGAACATCAAGAACGCCAAGATCGACCTCAGCAAGACGTACACGACGGAATTCGCCGAGAAGGCCGCGGGCTGACATCCGTATGCAAGGGGGGCACGGTCCCTTCCCCCCGCCCCCTCGGGCCGTGCCCTCAGGCGCGGGTCGCCCACACGTAACGGTGTTCCGGGCGGCCCGCGTCGCCGTACCTCAGGGTCAGCCGTGCCCGTCCCGTACGCTCCAGCAGCTTCAGATAGCGCTGGGCGGTCTGCCGGCTCACCCCGGTCCGCTCCGCGATCTCCTGGGCGGACACGGGCGCGTGCGCGCTCATCAAGGATTCGCGGACGAGTTCGGCGGTGGCGGGGGAGTGCCCCTTGGGCAGCCCGGGCTCCGGCGCCGCGGCCAGTGTCCCGAAGATCCGGTCCACCTGCGCCTGTTCGGCCTCGCCGCCGCCGTCCAGGGTGCGCCGCAGCCGGGCGTACGCCTCCAGCTTGGCCCGCAGACCCGCGAAGGCGAACGGCTTGACCAGGTACTGCAGGGCTCCGTGCCGCATCGCCGCCTGCACGGTCGCCAGGTCCCGGGCCGCCGTCACCATGATCACGTCGAGCCGGTGGCCGCGCCGGCGCAGCTCCCGGACCACCGCCAGGCCCGTCCCGTCGGGCAGGTAGTGGTCCATGAGCACCAGGTCCACCTGCGGCAGCGTCTCCAGCCGGCGCAGCGCCTCCGCCGCGCTGTGCGCCTCGCCCGCCACGTGGAAGCCGGGCACCTTCTCGACATAGGCCGCGTGGACCCGCGCCACCCGGGTGTCGTCGTCCACGACCAGGACCTCGATCATCGCGACTCCTTCCCGGCGGCGCTCCCGGCCGCCCCCTCGGCGGCGGCGGCCGGTGCCGGTTCCGGTTCCGGGCCCGGCTCGGCGAGCGCCTCGGGCAGGACGACCGTGAACCGCGCGCCGCCGCCGTCGGCCTCGTCCACCGAAACGCTCCCGCCCTGCCGCTCGGCGAGCCTGCGCACCAGGGAGAGGCCGATGCCCCGCTTGCCGTGCGCCGGCGGCCGCTTGGTCGACCAGCCCTCCGTGAAGATCAACTCGCGCTGGTCCGCGGGAACGCCGGGCCCCGTGTCGCACACGCGGAGGACGGCGGTGCGTCCCTCGGCGCGCAGTTCGACCTCCACGCGCGCGTGCGGCGTGGCCGCGACCGCGTCCAGCGCGTTGTCCACCAGGTTGCCGACGACCGTCACCAGCCCCCCGGGATCGACCAGCCGGTCCGGCAGCCGGGTCCGGTCCGACACCCACAGCGCGACCCCGCGCTCGGCGGCGACGGTCGCCTTGCCGACCAGCAGGGCGGCGAGCAGCGGGTCCTGGATCTTCTCGGTGACCTGTTCCGACGTGGCCCGGTGGTCGCCGACCACCTCCCCGACGAACTCGACGGCGTCGTCGTACATCTCCAGCTCCAGCAGCCCGAGCAGGGTGTGCATCCGGTTGGCGTGCTCGTGGTCCTGGGCGCGCAGGGCGTCGATCAGGCCGCGTGTGGAGTCCAGTTCGCGGCCCAGCTGCTCCAGTTCGGTGCGGTCGCGCAGGGTCGCCACGGCGCCGCCGTCACCGGTGGGCATGCGGTTGGCCACGAGGACGCGCTGCCCGCGGACGGTGAGCAGGTCGGTGCCGGTCACCCGGCCGGCCAGGACGTCGGTCGTGCGGCCCGCGCCGAGGGCCTCGTCGAGGGACCGGCCGACCGCCTCGTCGCCGATGCCGAGCAGCCGCCGCGCCTCGTCGTTGAGCAGCCGGACGCGGCCGGTGCGGTCGAGCGCCACGACCCCCTCGCGGATGCCGTGCAGCATCGCCTCGCGCTCCGCGAGCAGCGCCGCGATGTCCGAGAAGGCCAGGTCCCGCGTCTGGCGCTGGACCCGGCGGGAGATCAGCCAGGCGGCCAGCGCGCCGACGGCGAGGGCGCCGCCCGCGTACGCGAGCAGCCCCGGGATGGCATGGAGCAGCCTGGCCCGGACGCTGTCGTACGCGATGCCGACGGAGACGGCCCCGACGATGCGGTGGTCGGCGCCGTACAGCGGCACCTTGCCGCGGGCCGAGCGGGCCAGCGTGCCCTTGTCGATCCCCATGACCTCCCTGCCGGCCAGCGCCTCGGTGGGGTCGGTCGACACCGGCCGGCCGATCCGCCGCGGGTCGGTGTGCGACCAGCGCACGCCCCGCCAGTCCATCACGACGATGTACTCGGCCCGCGTGGCCAGCCGGATCCGCTCCGCCGCCCGCTGCACGGGCCCGTCGGCCGTCGGGGCGGTGTTCTGCACGTCCCGCGCGATCTCGGGGTCCTGGGCGACGGTCCGCGCGATGGCGAGGGCGCGGCGCATCGCCTGGTCGTCCAGTTGATGGCTGAGCGGCGCCAGGAACAGCCCGGTCGCCAGCACCGCCACCCCCGCGGCGATCGCCAGCTGCATCAGCAGCACCTGCGAGAACACCCGCCGGGGCAGGCCGAGGCGCCGGCGGCGTGCCGGGGGAGTCGGGCTCATGCCATGACGGTACGACGGAGGGCGTGCGCCACCCCAGGGGTGTGGCGCGGATCTCGTGCCCCGTCGCGGGACGACGGGACCGCGCGGGAGCCGGCCCCGGCGCGGGCCGACGGGGTCAGCCGGCGGGCCGAGCCGCCGTCGGTTCGCGTACGGCCACCACGTCCATCCGGCCGGGCGTGCCCAGCACCGACGCGCCGCAGCTCTCGGGACCCGGCGGCAGCGAGGCGCCCTGCGCCACGGACACCTGCCACCGGCGTCCGTCCGCATGGGCCACGGTCACCTCCCAGCGGGGCGCGGACTCCTCGGAGCGCACGACGGCCGGCTCGGTGCGCACGACGGTCAGCGCCTCCGCTCCGTCCTCGCCCGTCGCCGCGCGCACGGCCAGCTCGGCGGCCTGCGCGGGCCGCTCCCACGCCGTGCGGCCCCGGCAGCCCTCGACGACGACCCGGCCCTCCCGCACGGCGTGCAGCACGTCCTTGACGGCGTGCGCCTCGGCCCGGCCGTAGGCGTATCCGTACGGCAGCACCAGCAGCGTCGGGGAGAAGCGGTGGCCGCCGAGGTGCGTGACCTCCCAGACGCCCTCGACTCCCGAGGCGGCGAGTTCGGTCGCCAGCGGACGGCCCAGCAGCGCGCAGCAGCGGTCGCGCTTGCCGTTGGTGCACACGAGCGCGAGCGGGTCGCCCGTGTGGGACCCGCCCCCCAGCACCGTGTCGAAGGAGTGGTGATCGCCCCGGCCCAGCGCGGCGAAGTCGAGGTCGAGCAGCCGCTCCGGGTCGGCGGTCAGGGCGCTGCGCAGCCACACCCTCCCCGGAACGGTGTGGGCGGCGTACACCCGCCGCACGGAGGGGGTACGGCGGTCGGCGTGCGGTCCGGGGCGGCGGATGAACGCGACACGGACGCCGCTGTCCCGCGTGGCCCGCTCCAGGGCGCGGCCCACGGCGGGGTCCAGGTGGCTCGAGGTGAGCGCCTTGGCACCCCAGGGGCCGGGCTGTTCCAGGAGCAGCCACGTCGTGGCCGTGGCCGCGGTGGCGGACAGCGGCTCGTCGTGATCCCGGGAGACGGACGCGCACGTACTCACACAGGTGAGCCTAACCTGACTCGGAGCGGAGCGAGGCCCGATCGTGCGTGTGATCTATTCCGGCAGCGGTTGCGGTGGCCGCGGTCCCACGTAGTGGCCGCTCGGGCGCATGCGCAGCGGACGCTCCCCGTACTCCTCCAGGGCGTGGGCGATCCAGCCCGCCGTCCGGGCCACCGCGAAGATCGTCTCGCTCGCGGTGTACGACATGCCGCTGGACGCGGTCAGCACGGCGAGCGCCAGGTCGACGTTGGCGTGCAGCGGGGTGCGGCGGGCCGCGGTGGCCTCGATGTCGCGGGCCGCGGCGAGGGCCGGGGCGGCGCCCGGGATGCCTTCCAGGATCTCGAACAGGGCACGCGCGCGTGGGTCCTCGCCCGGGTAGAGGCGGTGGCCGAGTCCCGGGATGCGGCGGCCGTCCCGGAGCTCCTCGGCGATCACGGGGCCCGCCGAGCCCCGGTCGAGCACCTCCAGCAGCAGCCGGTGGGCGAGCCCGCCGGCGGCGCCGTGCAGCGGGCCCTCGATCACGCCCAGCCCGGCGGAGACCGCCGCGTAGGCGTGCGCCCGGGCGGAGGCGGCGACGCGCACGGCGAGCGTCGAGGCGGCCAGATCGTGGTCGACGAGCAGGGCCAGAGCGGTGTCCAGGGCGCGCAGCGACACGTCGTCGGCGGGGCGGCCGCTCAGCCGCGCCCACAGACGGTGGGCGAGCGGACCCTGATCGCGGTGGTCCCCCAGGACCGGCGGCAGCGCGGCGACGAGGGTGGGGATGAGGATGCGCGCCGTGCCGAGCACCGCGTCCTCCGACAGGTCGAAGCGCAGCGGGTCCGCGGCCGCGGCGGCGATCGCGGCGACCCGCAGCCGGTCGGTGGGCCCGGCGTGCTCGGGCAGGGCCCGCACGGCGCGGCGGGCCACGGCCACGGAGGCGTCGGGCGCGGTGAAGGTGACACCGGGACGCAGTCGCCCCGTCCACAGCCACTCGGCGACCTCCTCGTAGGTGTACCGGGCGGCCAGTGCGGTCGCGTCGACGCCGCGGAAGTAGTACCGGTCCTTCTCGATGAGCGTGATGCGGGTGCGTACGGCCAGTTCGCCGCCCGGGGCCGCCGAACCGCCGCCGCCCTCCCGCCTGTTGCGTGCGGCGAGCCTCTCGACCTCTCGGGCGTCGAAGGTGCTGCCCCGGCCGCCCGGCGCACGCCGGCTGCTCAGCTGGCCGCGGCTCACATAGGCGTACACGGTCTCGGGCTTCACGCCGAGCAGTTCGGCCGTCTCCCTGGTGCTGAGCCGCCGCTCCGCGGAGCCGGGGGCGGGTTCTTGATCGCGCATGGGGCTCACGGTATCCGTCCGGTCGTACATTGATCGAATCAATATTGACACCAAACGAGTCAAGCATGGACAGTCGAATCAAGTCCAGGGAGGAAACATGACCAGCAGCAGGGCCGCAGCCACTCTTGTCGACGTACCGCGGGGACTCGCGGGAGTCGTGGTCACCGACACCCGAATCGGTGACGTCCGCGGACGCGAGGGCTTCTACCACTACCGGCAGTACTCGGCCGTCGAACTGGCGCAAACCCGCCGCTTCGAGGACGTCTGGCACCTGCTGGTGCACGGCGAACTGCCCGAGCCGGAGACCGGGGCCGCCTTCGCCGCGCGGACCGCGGCGCTGCGCCGGCTGCCCGAGGAGGTCCGGGCGGCGCTGCCCGCCGTCGCGGCCGCGAGTGCCCGGTCCGGCCCGCTCGCCGCGATGCGCACGGCGCTGTCCGTGCTGGGCGCGGCGCAGGGCTTCCGCCCGCTGTACGACATCGACCCGGACCGGCGGCGCGAGGACACGCTGACGGCCTGCGCGGCGGTACCCACCCTCCTCACCGCGCTGCACCGGCTGGGGAGGGGGCTGGAGCCGGTCGAGCCGCGCGAGGACCTGTCGTACGCGGCGAACTACCTGTACATGCTGACGGGTTCCGAGCCGGAGCCGGAGCGTGCCCGCGCGGTCGAGCAGTACTTGATCTCAACCATTGACCATGGATTCAACGCGTCAACCTTCACGGCGCGGGTCATCGCCTCGACGGGCGCCGATGTGGCGGCATGCCTGGTGGGGGCCGTCGGCGCCCTGTCCGGACCGCTGCACGGCGGCGCGCCCAGCCGGGCCCTGGACACCCTCGACGCCATCGGCACGCCCGACCGCATCGACCCCTGGATCCGGGAACGCGTCCTGGCGGGCGAGCGCATCATGGGCTTCGGCCACGCGGTCTACCGCACCGAGGACCCCCGCTCCCACATGCTCCGGGAGACGGCCCGGCGCTTCGGCGGCCCGCGCGTCGACTTCGCCGTCGAGGTGGAGCGCCGGGCCGAGGCGATCCTGGCCGAACTGAAACCGGGCCGCGAGCTGCACACGAACGTGGAGTTCTACGCGGGAGTGGTCATGGAACTCTGCGGTCTGCCCCGTGAGATGTTCACCCCGACCTTCGCCGCGGGACGGGTGGTGGGCTGGAGCGCGAACATCCTCGAACAGGCCGAGGATTCGAAGATCATCCGCCCGGTGGCGCGGTACGTCGGACCCCGGGCGCCGGTGACGGTGCCGGCGGCCTGAACGGCGGCCGGTCCGCAGCGGCGGCGGCAGCGAGGGGCGCACGGCCCGGCGCCGTGTCCGACGTCCGCCCCGTGTGAGCCGCCGGCAGTCGTTCACTCCGGCGGGCCTCCCGCGGCTCGTATCCTGTGTCGGCATTGAGTGTTGGTCCGCGCGTCGCGGGTGTGAGCCGGGGCGCGCGTCGGCGTGAGAGAGGTCGCACGGTGAGTCAGCCGAGCCCGCGTACGGGGCCCACCCCGCGTCCGAGTCCGAGCGCGGGCACCCGCCCCGATCCCCGCACGAGCACCCGGCAGATCCCGGTCGTCGTCCTCGCCGGATTCCTCGGCTCGGGCAAGACCACGCTGCTCAACCATCTGCTGCACCGCAGCGGCGGCAGCCGCATCGGCGCGATCGTCAACGACTTCGGCGCCATCGAGATCGACGCCATGGCGGTCGCGGGCGCGCTCGGGGACTCCACCGTCTCCCTCGGCAACGGATGCCTGTGCTGCGCCGTCGACGCCAGTGAGCTCGATCTGTATCTCGACCGGCTCACCGCGCCCGCCGCCGGGATCGACGTCGTCGTCATCGAGGCCAGTGGGCTCGCCGAGCCGCAGGAGCTGGTCCGCATGGTGCTGGCCAGCGAGAACCCCGCCGTCGTCTACGGCGGCCTGGTCGAGGTGGTCGACGCCGCGGAGTTCCACGGCACCCGGGCGCGGCACCCCGAGATCGACCGCCACCTGGCGCTCGCCGATCTCGTCGTCGTCAACAAGGTCGACCGGACCGACGACGGCGAGAAGCTGGTGGAGCTGGTGCGGTCCCTCGCCGACGGGGCCGCCGTCGTCCCGGCCCGCTACGGTCGCGTCGACCCCGAGTTCCTCTTCGACTGCCGCCCCGCCGGGGAGCGCGTCGGGCAGCTCTCCTTCGACGATCTGCACGACGGCCCGCCGCACGAGGGCGCGGAGGACGCCCCCGCCGGGCACCTGCACACCGGCTACGACAGCCTCTCCTTCACCTCCGACCCGCCCCTGGACCCCCGCAGGCTGATGCGGTTCCTCGACAGCCGCCCCGACGGGCTCTACCGGATCAAGGGCTACGTCGGATTCGGCCCCCACGACCCGCGCAACCGCTACGCCGTGCACGCCGTCGGCCGGTTCCTGCGCTTCTACCCCGAACCCTGGCCGGCCGGCGACCCGCGCCGCACCCAACTCGTGCTCATCGGCTCCGCCATCGACACCGAGACCCTCGGCAAGGAGCTGGAGGCGTGCAGGAGCGACGCCCCGCACGCCGACGAGCACGGCATGTGGGGCGTCCTTCGCTACGTACGGGACCCCGGCCAGGGGGAGGTACAGGACCCCGACGAGCCCGAGCCCGTTCCGGGGTCCTGACCCGAGCCCGAGCCCGGTCCCGGGCCCCGCTCCACGGGGCAGCACCCCGGCCCCCGGATCCCCCGGACGCGCTCTGGGCGAGAGGGCCCCGGCCCGTCACCCCTAGACCGGCCCCGCCACCGCGGCGACCGTCTTCGCCAGTGACACGCCCGAGCCGTCGCGGCGCGGGTCCGTCTCCGGCAGCTCGGCCGGGGTGCCGTTCTTCTGCGCGGCCCGTGCCGGGGTGGGACCCGCCCAGGCGAAGGACAGGCAGTCCTCGCCCTTGAGGAACCGCTGGCAGCGGACCCCGCCGGTCGCCCGGCCCTTGCGCGGGTACTGGTCGAACGGTGTCAGCTTGGCCGTCGTGTGGACCGAGTCGTCCAGCGTGCCGCGCGAGCCGGCCACCGTGAAGACGACCGCGTCCGCGGCCGGGTCGACGGCCGTGAACGAGATGACCTTGGCGCCCTCGGCGAGCTTGACGCCCGCCATGCCGCCGGCCGGGCGGCCCTGCGGACGGACCTGCCCGGCCTGGTAGCGCAGCAACTGGGCGTCGTCGGTGATGAAGACGAGGTCCTCCTCGCCGGTGCGCAGCTCGACCGCGCCGACGATCCGGTCGCCGTCCCTGAGGGTGATGACCTCCAACTCGTCCTTGTTGGACGGGTAGTCGGGCACCACACGCTTGACCACACCCTGCTCGGTGCCCAGCGCCAGGCCCGGCGAGGACTCGTCCAGGGTGGTCAGGCAGACGACGGTCTCGTCGTCCTCCAGGGAGACGAACTCGGCGAGCGGCGCGCCCCCGGAGAGGTTCGGCGCGGTCGCCGACTCCGGCAGCTGGGGCAGGTCCACGACGTTCAGCCGGAGCAGCCGGCCGGAGGAGGTCACCACGCCCACCTCGCCCCGGGCCGTCGCCGGGACCGCCGAGACGATCACGTCGTGCTTGTGGCGCCTGCCCTCCTGGGGCAGCGGCTCGCCGGTCGTCGTGCGGGCCAGCAGGCCCGTCGAGGACAGCAGGACCCGGCACGGGTCGTCCGCGACCTGGAGCGACACGGCCGTGGCCGGGACGGCCCCGGCCTCCAGCAGCAGAGTCCGCCGGGGCGTGGCGAACTTCTTGGCCACCGCCGCCAGTTCGGCGGAGACCAGCTTGCGCAGCTCCGCGTCCGACTCCAGGATCCGGGTCAGCTCCTCGATCTCCGCGACGAGCCTGTCCTTCTCCGCCTCCAGCTCGATGCGGTCGAACTTGGTCAGACGGCGCAGCGGCGTGTCGAGGATGTACTGGGTCTGGACGTCGCTCAGCGAGAAGCGACGCATCAGGCGCTCCTTGGCCTGTGCGGAGTTCTCGCTGGAGCGGATCAGGCGGATCACCTCGTCGATGTCCACCAGCGCCGTGAGCAGGCCCTCGACCAGGTGCAGCCGGTCGCGCCGCTTGCCCCGCCGGTACTCGCTGCGCCGCCGCACCACCTCGAAGCGGTGGTCGAGGTAGACCTCCAGCAGCTCCTTCAGGCCCAGCGTCAGGGGCTGGCCGTCCACCAGCGCGACGTTGTTGATGCCGAAGGACTCCTCCATCGGCGTGAGCTTGTACAGCTGCTCCAGGACCGCTTCGGGCACGAAGCCGTTCTTGACCTCGATGACCAGGCGCAGGCCGTGCTCGCGGTCGGTGAGGTCCTTGACGTCGGCGATGCCCTGGATCTTCTTGGAGCCGACCAGGTCCTTGATCTTGGCGATCACCTTCTCCGGGCCGACCGTGAAGGGCAGCTCCGTCACGACGAGGCCCTTGCGGCGCGCCGTCACCGTCTCCACTGTGACCGTCGCGCGGATCTTGAAGGTGCCCCGGCCGTTCTCGTAGGCGTCGCGGATGCCGGACAGGCCCACGATCCGGCCGCCGGTGGGCAGGTCCGGGCCCGGGACGTGCTTCATCAGGGCGTCCAGATCCGCGTTCGGGTGCCGGATCAGGTGGCGGGCGGCCGCGACGACCTCGCCGAGGTTGTGCGGCGGCATGTTCGTGGCCATGCCGACCGCGATCCCCGACGCGCCGTTGACCAGCAGGTTCGGGAAGGCCGCCGGCAGGGCGACGGGCTCCCGCTCCTGGCCGTCGTAGTTCGGCGCGAAGTCGACCGTGTCCTCGTCGATCGACTCCGTCATCAGGCTCGTCGCCTCGGTCATGCGGCACTCGGTGTACCGCATGGCGGCGGGCGGGTCGTCGTTGCCCAGGGAGCCGAAGTTGCCGTGGCCGTCGACCAGGGGCACCCGCATGGAGAAGGGCTGCGCCATGCGCACCAGGGCGTCGTAGATCGACGCGTCGCCGTGCGGGTGGAGCTTGCCCATGACCTCGCCGACGACGCGGGCGCACTTCACGTAACCGCGTTCGGGGCGCAGGCCCATCTCGTTCATCTGGTAGACGATGCGGCGGTGGACCGGCTTGAGGCCGTCCCGGGCGTCCGGCAGGGCGCGCGAGTAGATGACCGAGTACGCGTACTCGAGGAAGGAGCCCTGCATCTCGTCGACGACGTCGATGTCGAGGATCCTCTCCTCGTACGGCTCGTCGGGCGGCGGGGTCTTCGTGCTGCGGCGGGCCATCGCTGCCGGCTCCTTGCTGAAGCGTGGACGGGATCTGACGCGGACCATTGTGGACCGCGCGACTGACAGCGCGGACCAGGACCCGGCACCTGCCGCTGCGCCGGGGGTTCCGAGGGGCCGTCGGCGCCGCCTGCGGGGGGTGGCGAGGCGACGGTTCGCGGCACCCGCGGAGCGTGCGCGGCGCGGCGGCCCGCTCCCGCTTCCGGGCCGCCCTTTCGTTCTCGCTCTCGGCGTACGGCCTCCGGGAACTTCGCCAGGCGTCCGCGCGCTTGCATACAGTGGCAGGACGGCAGGAAAACGGCGGTTTCGACGACCGCCACCGCGATCGAAGGGACGTACATGCCCAAGGGTCACACGGCCACAGCCGAGGCAGGCTCCGGCGGCCTGACAGCGACCGAGCACCGTTTGGCCAACGGCCTGCGCGTGGTGCTCTCCGAGGACCACCTGACCCCGGTCGCGGCGGTGTGCCTCTGGTACGACGTCGGCTCCCGCCACGAGGTCAAGGGACGTACCGGTCTGGCTCACCTTTTCGAGCACTTGATGTTCCAGGGCTCCGCGCAGGTCAAGGGCAACGGCCACTTCGAGCTGGTGCAGGGCGCGGGCGGCTCGCTGAACGGCACCACCAGCTTCGAGCGCACCAACTACTTCGAGACCATGCCCGCCCACCAGCTGGAGCTCGCCCTCTGGCTGGAGGCCGACCGCATGGGCTCGCTGCTCGCCGCCCTCGACGAGGAGTCGATGGAGAACCAGCGGGACGTCGTCAAGAACGAGCGCCGCCAGCGCTACGACAACGTTCCGTACGGCACCGCGTTCGAGAGGCTCACCGCGCTCGCCTACCCGGAGGGCCACCCGTACCACCACACGCCCATCGGCTCGATGGCCGATCTGGACGCGGCCACCCTGGAGGACGCGCGCGCGTTCTTCCGCACGTACTACGCGCCCAACAACGCCGTCCTGTCCGTGGTGGGCGACATCGACCCCGAGCGGACGCTCGCCTGGATCGAGAAGTACTTCGGCTCCATCGCCTCGCACGACGGCAAGCCGCAGCCCCGCGACGGCTCCCTGCCCGAGGTCATCGGCGAGCAGCTGCGCGAGGTCGTCGAGGAGGAGGTCCCGGCGCGGGCGCTGATGGCCGCCTACCGGCTCCCGCACGACGGCACGCGCGCGTGCGACGCGGCGGACCTGGCCCTGACCGTCCTGGGCGGCGGCGAGTCCTCCCGCCTCTACAACCGGCTGGTGCGCCGGGACCGTACGGCCGTCGCGGCCGGGTTCGGCCTGCTGCGGCTGTCCGGCGCGCCCTCCCTGGGCTGGCTGGACGTGAAGACCTCCGGTGACGTCGAGGTCCCGGTCATCGAGGCCGCCATCGACGAGGAGCTCGCCCGGTTCGCCGAGGAGGGCCCGACGGCCGAGGAGATGGAGCGCGCCCAGGCCCAGCTGGAGCGCGAGTGGCTGGACCGGCTCGGCACCGTCGCGGGCCGCGCCGACGAACTGTGCCGCTACGCCGTCCTGTTCGGCGACCCGCAGCTCGCGCTCACCGCCGTGCACCGTGTCCTGGAGATCACGCCCGAGGAGGTCCAGGAGGTCGCCAAGGCCCGCCTGCGCTCCGACAACCGCGCGGTGCTCGTCTACGAGCCGGTCGCGGCCGAGACCGAGACCGAGGGCGCGGACGCCGCGGCCACCGACGACACCGAGGAGGCGGCGAAGTGACCGAGCTCGCCACGATGGAGTTCCACCCCCGGCCGCAGGCGGGCGAGGCCAGGCCGTGGGCGTTCCCGGCGCCCGAGCGGGGGACGCTGGACAACGGTCTGACGGTGCTGCGCTGCCACCGCCCCGGCCAGCAGGTCGTCGCCGTCGAGGTGCTGCTGGACGCGCCCCTGGAGGCGGAGCCGGCCGGCGTGGACGGCGTCGGCACGATCATGGCGCGCGCCTTCTCCGAGGGCACCGACAAGCACTCCGCCGAGGAGTTCGCCGCCGAGCTGGAGCGCGCCGGCGCCACCCTCGACGCGCACGCCGACCACCCCGGCGTCCGCTTGACCTTGGAGGTCCCGGCGTCGCGCCTGGCCAAGGGGCTCGGCCTGCTGTCCGACGCGCTGCGGGCCCCCGCCTTCGCCGAGAGCGAGGTCGAGCGGCTGGTGCGCAACCGGCTCGACGAGATCCCGCACGAGCTGGCGAACCCGTCCCGCCGCGCCGCCAAGGAGCTCTCCAAGGAGCTGTTCCCGGCCTCCTCGCGCATGTCGCGCCCGCGCCAGGGCACCGAGGAGACGGTCCGGGCCATCGACTCGGCGGCGGTCCGCGCCTTCTACGACCGCCACGTCCGCCCCGCGACGGCCACCACCGTGGTCGTCGGCGACCTCACCGGCATCGACCTCGACGCGCTGCTCGGCGAGACCCTGGGCGCGTGGACCGGCTCGCAGGCCAAGCCCCGTCCCGTGCCGCCGGTCACCGCCGACGACACCGGCCGCGTGGTGATCGTGGACCGCCCGGGCGCCGTCCAGACGCAGTTGCTCATCGGCCGGGTCGGCCCCGACCGGCACGACCGCGTGTGGCCCGCCCAGGTGCTCGGCACCTACTGCCTCGGCGGCACCCTCACCTCCCGTCTGGACCGCGTCCTGCGCGAGGAGAAGGGCTACACCTACGGCGTGCGGGCGTTCGGCCAGGTGCTGCGCTCCGCTCCCGACGGCTCGGGCGCCTCGATGCTCGCGATCAGCGGCTCCGTCGACACCCCGAACACCGGCCCGGCGCTGGGGGACCTGTTCACGGTGCTGCGCAAGCTCGCCGCCGACGGCCTGACCGACGCCGAGCGGGACGTCGCCGTGCAGAACCTGGTCGGCGTGGCACCGCTCAAGTACGAGACGGCGGCGGCCGTGGCGGGCACGCTGGCCGACCAGGTCGAGCAGCACCTCCCCGACGACTACCAGGCGACGCTGTACCAGCAGCTCGCGGCGACCGGCACGGTGGAGGCCACGGCGGCGGTCGTCAACGCCTTCCCGGTGGACCGCCTGGTGACCGTCCTCGTCGGTGACGCGGCGCGGATCAAGGAGCCGGTCGAGGCCCTCGGCATCGGTCAAGTCGGCGTGGTGGCAGCCGAGTAGGCGGTCGCGGCGCCCACCGTCCGCGCGGGTACGCGCCCACCCGCGCGGACGGTGGGCGAGCGGTACGCGTGAGGGAGCCCCGGTGGCCGAAGTGTCACCGGGGCTCCCTGATGTCCGAATTGAGGGAGAGGCTGCCTTTCTGCCCTGTGTCCTGCGCTACAAAACCCACCATTCGTTTGGGATTTGAAAGCGGGCCCGTTTAGCGTCGGTCCGGCTGTCCGTCAGGCAACGCGCCGCGCCCGCGGCACCGGACAGTCATCGCCGAGTCCCCGTACGGCGCGAGCCAGGGGAGCCGGGGACCCACCGTCCCTGGGGTGAATCGGACGCCCGCGCGTGCCGCGAGGGAGTCCGTAGGAGACCTTCCTGCTCCGAACCCGTCAGCTAACCCGGTAGGCGAGAAGGAAGGAAAGGAACAACGTCTGCATGGCGTTCACCCGCGCCACCGGGAAGCACCGTCGTCCCGGCCGGATGCACCGCACCACGGCACGCGCCGTGGGCGTAGCCGCCCTCACCACCACCGGCGTCCTCGGCACCCTCTCCGCCGCCCCGGCCCTGGCCGCCGAGACGCCCGCTCCCGAGGACACCGGCCTCACCCCGGTCATCACCATCGGTGACTCCGTCGCCGAGAAGATCGACGCCCAGGCCGTCGCCCAGCACCGGGCCGCCGCCCAGAAGCAGGCCGAGGAGGCCGCGCGCGAGAAGGCCGCCGAGCAGGCGCGGAAGGCTCGCGAGGCGGCGCGTGAGGCCAAGGAGCGCGCGGCCCGCGCGGCCGAGCGCAAGCGCCTCAACACCTTCGTGGCGCCCGTCTCCGGCTCCTACGTCTCCACCGGGTACAAGACCGGCGGCACCCTGTGGTCGTCCGGCTCCCACACCGGCATCGACTTCCACGCCTCCAGCGGCACCTCCGTCCACGCGGTCGGCATGGGCACCGTCGTGAACACGGGCTGGGGCGGGGCGTACGGCAACCAGGTCGTGATCAAGATGGCCGACGGCATGTACACCATGTACGGCCACCTGTCGTCCATCGGCGTCTCGGTGGGCCAGAAGGTCGTGCCGGGCCAGCAGATCGGGCTCTCCGGCGCCACCGGCAACGTCACCGGACCGCACCTGCACTTCGAGGCCCGCACCACCCCGGAGTACGGCTCCGACATCGACCCCGTCGCCTACCTCCGCAAGCACGGCGTCGACGTCTGACGTGCCACCGGCGCCGACCGCCTCCCGCACATCCGAAGCCCCGGCTCCCGCAGCCGGGGCTTTCGGCGTTTCGGATGCCCCGCTGTCCAAAAAAACTCCATGGAATCCGGCCCGCCGTCGGAAATTCCGGCTCATTGCAATAGAGTCACGGAACGGCGTCCATCGTCGGCGTTTCACGGGGATTAAGGCGGAGGTCGGTCATGCGTATTCCGGCGCACTCGGTGTGCACGGCGATCCGGGACGACATCGTCGCAGGCGTCCATGAGCGCGGCAGCCGGCTCACCGAGGAAGTTCTCGCACGCCGCTACGGCGTCTCGCGCGTCCCCGTGCGCGAGGCCCTGCGCACCCTGGAGGCCGAGGGTTTCGTGGTGACCCGGCGGCACGCGGGCGCGTGTGTGGCCGAGCCGACCGAGCAGGAGGCGGCGGACCTGCTGGAGATGCGGATGCTCCTGGAGCCGCTCGGCGCCGCCCGCGCGGCCCAGCGCCGTACCGAGGCCCATCTGAAGGTCCTGCGCGGCCTGGTCAGACTGGGCCAGGAGCGGGCCCGCAGGGGCAGCAGCGAGGACCTGCGCTCCCTGGGCGGCTGGTTCCACGAGACGCTCGCCCAGGCCTCCGGCAGCCCCGCGCTGACCTCGATGCTGACCCAGCTGCGGCACAAGATCTCCTGGATGTACACGGTCGCGGCGCCGGCCGACCCGGTGGAGTCCTGGGTGGAGCACGGCGCCATCGTGGACGCGGTCGCGCGGGGCGACGGCGAGCGGGCCCGGACGGTCACCGCCGTGCACACCGAGCGGGCGACGGCCGCGCACCGGCTGCGTGCGCCCGGCGGCGCGCCCCGCGCCGACCGTGTGAGGACTTCGCAACATCCCGTAAACACGTCGGGCCCGCGGCATTAACACGAGCACCGTATACAAAGAAGAGATATTCGGTCGAGGTGTATTTCGGCTGCCCTTTTCAGTGGCGCCGGGAATTTCCGTTCGGGGTGCCCCGAGGGGTGCGCGCCGTCCCCGGGACAATGTGCGGGCCCATTCCGTCGGACCCGGCGAAACACCGGGCGGGCCCGCCGGAGCGAAAGAGGCCGCGCCGCCCGGAAAGGGCGACACGGCCTCCTGTGCGCGGCGACGCGGTCAGACCGTCTCGGGGAGCTCCTCGAGCCCCTCGGAGACCAGCTTGGCCAGCCGGTCGAGCGCGATCTCCGCGCCCTCGGCGTCGGAAACCAGGACGACCTCCTCGCCGCCCTGGGCGCCGAGGCCGAGGACGGCCAGCATGGAGGCGGCGTTGACGGGGGCGCCGTCGGCCTTGGCGATCGTCACGGGGACCCCTGCGGCCGCGGCGGCCCGGACGAAGATGGAAGCGGGGCGGGCGTGGAGGCCCTCGGCCCAGCCGACGTTGACGCGGCGCTCAGCCATGTGATGCTGCCCTTCAGGTGTTCAGGGTTGTCTAGACCAGTTTCCCATACGGTGCGGCACCCTCCCGGAGCGGTCCGGTGTTCCGTGCCCGGGAGGGCGTCGGTCCGCGGCCTCGGCCCGACATGTGCCTTCCACAGACTGCCTCGCGGCGCTGCCGTTGCGCCAGGGCGCGCCGTGGGGACCGGACCCGGCCGGCCCGGTCCGCACTGATCCGGAAGCAAGGCCCTGCCCGTACTCTGGGGCCCATGCAGAGCTCGTCGGACCGGCACGTGTACCCCGCCCACTGGGAGGCCGACGTGGTGCTGCGCGACGGCGGCACCGCACGGATCCGCCCGATCACCGTCGACGACGCCGACCGCCTGGTCAGCTTCTACGAGCAGGTGTCGGACGAGTCGAAGTACTACCGCTTCTTCGCGCCCTACCCGCGCCTGTCCGCGAAGGACGTCCGCCGCTTCACGCACCACGACTTCGTGGACCGGGTGGGCCTCGCGGCCACGGTGGGCGGCGAGTTCATCGCCACCGTGCGCTACGACCGCATCGGCGCCGACGGCATGGCCGCGACCGGTCCCTCCGACGAGGCCGAGGTGGCCTTCCTCGTGCAGGACGCGCACCAGGGGCGCGGGGTCGCCTCCGCCCTCCTGGAGCACATCGCCGCCGTCGCGCGCGAGCGCGGCATCCGGCGCTTCACCGCCGAGGTGCTGCCCGCCAACAACAAGATGATCAAGGTGTTCACGGACGCCGGCTACACGCAGAAGCGCAGCTTCGAGGACGGCGTCGTCCACCTGGAGTTCGGCATCGAGCCGACGGACCGCTCGCTGGCGGTGCAGCGCGCCCGGGAGCAGCGCGCCGAGGCCCGGTCGGTACGGCGCCTGCTGGCGCCCGGCTCGGTCGCCGTCGTCGGAGTCGGCCGCACCCCCGGCGGCGTGGGCCGCAGCATCCTCGGCAACATCCGCGACGCCGGATTCACCGGCCGCCTGTACGCCGTGAACAGCGCCTTCGCCGAGGACCTGCGGGAGATCGACGGGGTGCCCGCGCACCGCTCGGTGCGGGAGATCGACTCCCCGGTCGACGTCGCGATCGTCGCCGTGCCCGCCGACCACGTCCCCGGGGTCGTCACCGAGTGCGGCGAGCACGGCGTCCAGGGGCTCGTCGTGGTCTCCGCCGGATACGCGGAGAGCGGCCCCGACGGACGCGAGCGCCAGCGAGCCCTCGTGCGGCACGCGCGCGCGTACGGCATGAGGATCATCGGGCCCAACGCCTTCGGCGTCATCAACACCTCGCCCGGCGTCCGGCTGAACGCCTCCCTCGCGCCCCGGATGCCCCGGCCCGGCCGCATCGGGCTGTTCGCGCAGTCCGGCGCCATCGGCATCGCGCTGCTGTCCCGGCTGCACCGGCGCGGCGGGGGCGTCACCGGCGTCACGGGCGTGTCGACGTTCGTGTCGTCCGGCAACCGGGCCGACGTCTCGGGCAACGATGTCCTGCAGTACTGGTACGACGACCCCGACACCGACGTCGCCCTGATGTACCTGGAGTCCATCGGCAACCCGCGCAAGTTCACCCGGCTCGCCCGCCGCACCGCCGCGGCGAAGCCGCTGGTCGTCGTCCAGGGCTCGGGCAGCGGCCCGCAGGGGCACACCGTACGGGCGACGCGGCTGCCGCACGCCACGGTGTCCGCGCTGCTCCGGCAGGCCGGGGTGATCCGCGTCGACACGATCACCGAACTGGTCGACACGGGCCTGCTGCTCGCCCGGCAGCCGCTGCCCGCCGGGGCGCGCGTGGCGATCCTCGGCAACTCCGAGTCGCTCGGCGTGCTGACGTACGACCGCTGCCTCGCCGAGGGGCTGCGCCCGCAGCGTCCCGTGGACCTGACGACGGCGGCCTCGGCGGAGGACTTCCGCGCGGCGCTGGCCCGGGTGCTCGCCGACGACACCTGCGACGCGGTGGTGGTGACGGCGATCCCGGCCGTGGGGGAGGGCGCCGCCGAGGACGCCGCCCTGGCCGAGGCGCTGCGGTCGGCCGCCCGGACGGTGCCCGGCAAGCCGGTGCTCGTGGTCCACGTCGAGCTGGGCGGACTCGCGGAGGCACTGTCGGCCGCGGCCAGCACCGGCCCGCAGGCCGGGCCGGACGCCGGTCCGCAGACCGGACCGGACCTCGGTGCGCAGGCCGGACCGGACGCGGGCCCGCAGACCGGGCCCGGCACCCCCTCGCGGCCCGGACCGGACACGGGCAGGCCCTCCACCCCGGCGCCCGGAGCGGGCGCGGAGCCCGCCGCCGCGGCGTCCGCCGCCCCGGCCCACGAAACCCCGGCGCCCGAGGCCCCCGGCACCTGCTCCCGACTGATCCCCGCCTATCCCGCCGCCGAGCGAGCCGTGCGGGCCCTCGCCGAGGCGGTCAGGTACGCCCAGTGGCGGCGCGACGCCGCCGACCCCGGCAAGGTGCCCGAGTACGACGACATCGACGAGAAGGGCGCCGCCCGGCTGATCGACGGACTGCTCGCGCGCGGGCAGGGGCTCACCCTCGGCGCCGAGGAGACCGGCGAGCTGCTCGGCCACTACGGCATCCACGTCCGCCGGGCCCTGCCCGCGCCGACCCCCGACGACGCCGCCGAGGCCGCCCGCGCGCTCGGCTACCCCGTGGCCCTCAAGGCCACCGCCCCCCACCTGCGCCACCGCGCCGACCTCGGCGGCGTACGCCTGGACCTGGCCGGCGAGGATCAACTGCGCCGGGCCTACGCGGAGTTGACCGAGCTGTTCGGCAAGCCCGAGGAGCTGCGGCCGGTGGTGCAGGGCATGGCACCCCGGGGCGTCGACACCGTCGTACGGGCCGTGATCGACCCGGCGGCCGGCGCGGTGCTCTCCTTCGGGCTCGCCGGGGCCGCCTCGCAACTGCTCGACGACATGGCCCACCGCCTGGTCCCCGTCACCGACCGGGACGCCACCTCCATGCTCCGGTCGATCCGGATGGCCCCGCTGCTGTTCGGCTGGCGCGGCTCCGCCCCGGTCGACAGCACCGCGCTGACGGAGCTGCTGCTGCGCGTGTCCCGGCTGGTCGACGACCACCCGGAGGTCGTCGCCGTCACCCTGGAGCCCGTCGTCGTGGCCCCGCGCGGGCTGAGCGTGCTGGGCGCCGGCGTCCGCCTCGCGCCCCCGCCCGCCCGCGGCGACCTCGGCCCGCGGACCCTCCCGGCGTACTGAGCCGCGTTTCCCCGGCCCGCGGCGGTGCCTCGCAGTCAGTGCGCCCCCGTAGGATGGACGGCATGGCCAAGACCAGTACGACGACCCAGGGGCTGCGGGCGGCGATCGAACGCAGCGGCTACTACCCGGCTCTCGTGGCCGAGGCGGTGGAGGCCGCCGTGGGCGGCGAGCCCGTCCGGTCGTACCTGGTCCACCAGGAGACCACGTTCGACCAGAACGAGGTGCGGCGGCACGTGACGGTACTCGTCCTCACCGGCAACCGCTTCATCGTCAGCCACACCGACGAGCAGGCCGCCGACAGCACCTCCCCGACCCCGTACGCCACCACCTCCACGGAGTCGGTGAAGCTCGACCGGATCTCCTCGGTCGTGGTCAGCCGCGTGGTGGCCAACCCGGAGCAGTACACGCCGGGCACCCCGCCCCGCGAGGTCGTGCTCACCATCGGCTGGGGCGCCGTCTCCCGCATCGACCTGGAGCCGGCCGCCTGCGGCGACCCCAACTGCGACGCGGACCACGGCTACACGGGCAGCTCGACGGCGGACGACCTGAGCCTCCGCGTCAGCGAGGCCGGGGACGGCCCGGAGACGGTGCGCCAGGCGCTCGCCTTCGCGCAGGCCGTCTCCGAGGCGACCGCGGACCCGACCCGCTGATGGCGCAGCCCACCGCCTGGGACCACCCGGAGCCCCTGGCCGTCGAGTCCGCCCCCGTGCCGCAGTACGGATCCGGCTCGCTCGCCGACCTGCTGCCCACGCTCGCCGCCGGCATGGGCGTGCCGGACGTGACCGCCGCGATCCAGGAGCTGACCCCGGCCGACCGCGCCTGCGTCTTCCTGGTCGACGGACTCGGCTGGGAGCAGCTGCGGGCGCACCCCGAGGACGCGCCCTTCCTGACCTCGCTGCTCGGCAGCTCGCGCGGCGGCACCGGCCGTCCGATCACCGCCGGCTACCCGGCCACCACCGCCACCTCCCTCGCCTCCGTCGGCACCGGCCTGCCGCCGGGCGCCCACGGCCTGCCCGGCTACACCGTGCGCAATCCCGGCACCGGCGAACTGATGAACCAGCTGCGCTGGCACCCGTGGGCGCCTCCGCGCCCCTGGCAGCCGTACCCCACGGTCTTCCAGCTGGCCCACGACGCCGGGGTGCACGCCGCCCAGGTGTCCTCCCCGACCTTCCAGAACACCCCGCTGACCAAGGTCGCGCTCAGCGGCGGAACGTTCCTCGGGCGGCTGACCGGCGAGGACCGCATGGACGTCGCGGCCCGCGAGCTCGCCGCCGCGGACCGGGCCCTGGTCTACACGTACTACTCCGAACTCGACGGCGCGGGCCACCGCTACGGCGTCGACTCCGACACCTGGCGCGGCCAGCTCATGCACGTCGACCGGCTCGTCCAGCGCCTGGCCGAGCAGCTCCCGCCGCGCAGCGCGCTCTACGTCACCGCCGACCACGGCATGGTTGACATCCCGTTCGACGAGCAGCACCGCATCGACTTCGACGAGGACTGGGAGCTGAGCGCGGGCGTCGCCCTGCTCGGCGGCGAGGGACGCGCCCGGCACGTGTACGCGCACCGGGGCGCCGCGAACGACGTGCTGACGTGCTGGCGCGAGGTGCTCGGCGAGCAGTTCTGGGTCGCCTCGCGTGACGAGGCGATCGCGGCCGGCTGGTTCGGGCCGCGGATCGACGACCGCGTCTACGAGCGCATCGGCGACGTGGTCGCGGCCGCCCGTGACGACGTGCTGCTCATCGCCTCGGAGCGGGAGCCCAAGGAGTCGGCGATGGTCGGCAACCACGGCTCGATGACCCCTGCCGAGCAGCTCGTCCCCCTGCTCGAAGTACGCTCCTGACGCCCCCGCCCGCCGTCCCGTTCCGATCTCGCCCGAAAGGTGCTCGACTCCCCATGCCCGAGCTGGTGTTCTTCTCCGGAACGATGGACTGCGGGAAGTCGACACTGGCACTGCAGATCGAGCACAACCGCTCGGCGCGCGGGCTGGTGGGCCTCATCTTCACCCGCGACGACCGCGCCGGCGAGGGAAAGCTGTCGTCGCGCCTGGGGCTGGTGACCGACGCGGTGGAGGTCGAGGACGGCGTGGACCTGTACGCCTACATCGTGGAGCACCTGTCGCAGGGCGGCCAGGCCGACTACGTCATCGCCGACGAGGCGCAGTTCCTGGATCCGGAGCAGATAGACCAGCTCGCCCGTGTGGTCGACGACCTGGACGTCGACGTCTATGCCTTCGGCATCACGACCGACTTCCGCTCCAAGCTGTTCCCCGGCTCGCAGCGCCTGGTGGAACTGGCCGACCGCGTCGAGGTCCTCCAGGTCGAGGCCCTGTGTTGGTGCGGCGCCCGCGCCACGCACAACGCCCGCACGGTGGGCGGTGTCATGGTCGTCGAGGGCGCCCAGGTCGTCGTCGGCGACGTCAACCGGTCCGCCGACGAGATCGGCTACGAGGTGCTGTGCCGACGCCACCACCGCCGCCGCATGACGGCCGCCTCGGCCCACGCGGCTGTGCTGTCCCCGGACGTCCTGCCGGTGACCGCCGACTGACCGGCAGCCCGGCACATCGCGCCCGAACGGGCGTCGGCGGCGGGGGACCCAGGCGAGTGAACACGCATGGTGCCTGACAGGCATTCCGAGCCCGGCCGCAGCAGCGTCAGACGCGCCCCTCCGACGAGGCCAGCCCGACGAAACCCGTCCACGCCTCGGGCGAGACCGTGAGCAGGGGTCCGGCGACGGCCTTGGAGTCACGGACGTGCACACCTGTCGTAGTGGCGGCGACCTCCACGCACTGTCCACCTTCGGCTCCGCTGTAGCTGCTCTTGAACCAGGGCAGGCCAGAAGCGACAGTCGAGGACCCAGCGTTGTTCATAGTGACCCCAGCAACCCTTCGACGAACGCCATCGACTCTCGCGGAGTGAGAGCTTGTGATCGGATGATCCCATAGCGCGAGGCCGCGAGAGCGGCGTGCGCAGGGTCCGTCTCGAGCGAGCTGGTCCCCTGCGCTTCCGCGTACACGAACTGCTTGCCGTCGCGCCTGACGACGACGGTGAAGGGCCCGTCCACTCCTGCGCTCTCGGCGCAGTTGAGGGGCATGACCTGGAGCTCGACATTCCGCCTCTGTCCCATGAGGAGAAGGTGTTCGAGCTGCCCCCGTTGTACGTCCCTTCCGCCGTACCCGCGCCGCACCACCGACTCGTCCATCACGAAGCTCAGCAGCGGTGCGGGTTCACGGTCGAGAAGGTCCTGCCGGGCCTGCCGTGCCACCACCCGCTGCTCGATGGTGTCCTGCTTCAACGGTGGACGCCGCATGGTGAGCAGCGCCCGCATGTATTCCTCGGTCTGGAGCAGGCCATTGACCACGAGAGTGTCGTACACGAGCAGTTCCATGGCCTCCTTCTCCAACGCCGCCATCCCCTGGAAGAACACCGGATACTGAGCCCGCTCCACCTGCTCCTTCCACAGGCACAGCAGCCCGCCCGCCCTCAGGACTTCATCGGCCCGCTCGATCGTCCTGGGGGACGGAATCCTCCGTCCCTGCTCGAACGACGCGATCGTGGACGCCGAGTACCCGAGCCGCCTCCCGAACTCCTCGCGTTCCAGGCCCTCCCGCACCCGCAGCGTCTTCATGGTCTGTCCGAAGGCGACGACGACACCACGCCCGGCCTCGTCCTCCGGTCGCCGTCCGGCCCCGTCGTCGTTGCCCCGGCCGTCCCCGAGACTCACGAACTCCGCCCCCACGCCGCTGTCGTTCCGGCGCGCCCCGGAATCCGCCTCGGCTCCCGCCCCCACGCTCTCGCGTTCCGCCATGTCCATCACCGCCTCCTCGCCTCAACGCCCCCGCGACGGACGCCGTTACGGCGTGCAGCTCGTACAAGCGCGTACAACACGCGTACAGCGGGGACCTGTCGCCGCGTCACCGCTGGTCACGCCGGGCGACCGGGCGCGAACGTGATCGGCATGACGATCAAACCGATCCACACCGCCCGACCCGCCGCGGCCCCGTCGTGCGACCGCACCTTCGAGATGTGCTTCACCTCCACCCCTCGCGGAGCCCGCCTCGCCCGCCGTCTGGCGGCCGTTCGCCTGGAGGCGTGGGGAATCCCGTACGGCACGGAGGCACACGACGCGATCGCGCTGATCGTCGCCGAGTTCACCGCGAACGCCGTACGGCACGGCCACGTCCCCGGTCGGGACTTCCACCTGCGCCTCCATGCGCCGCTCCACGCCCCGCCCCACGACCGCGTGGTGCGCGTCGAGGTCACCGACACCCGCGCCGAACGCCTTCCCCGCCGCCCCACCGCTCCGGAGGGCGCTGCCGAGAGCGAGGAGGAAGCCGGCCGCGGGCTGATCCTCGTGTCGCATCTCGCGACCCGCTGGGACTGGCACCCGCGCCCGGAAGGTCCGGGCAAGACCGTGTGGGCGGAGTACGTGCTTCCGGCACGGTCCCGGGCGTGACCCCGCACGGCTGAACACCTCGCCGCGCTGCCCGGCGTCACGGTGTGGGCGTCAACGCCGCCGCTGGAGCAGCGCGAACCGCGCCCCCTCCGGGTCCGTCACCGTGGCCGTCCGGCCGCGGTCGGTGTCGTGGGCCGGGTCCAGGACGTGGCCGCCGAGGGCGACGACCCGGGACAGTGCCGCGTCCGTGTCGGCGACCTCGAAGTACGTCGTCCAGTGCGGTCCCCGGTCGCGGGGCAGGGACGGGCCCAGGCCGCGGACGCCGGCGACCGGACGGCCGTCGAGGCACAGCGTCAGCTCGTCGAGGCCGTCCGCCGTGCTCCGCCGCTCCTCATAGCCGAACAGCGTTTCGTAGAACTTGGCGACGGTGGCCGCCTCGTAGGTCACCAGCTCGTTCCAGACGGGGGTGCCGGGCACGCCGGAGACGCCCGTGCCCTGGTGCGTCCCGGCCTGCCAGACGCCGAAGACCGCGCCCGAGGGGTCGGAGCCGATCGCGAGGCGCCCGGCCTCGGCGGCGTCCAGCGGACCCACCCCGAGGGTGCCGCCGCACAGCCGTACCGTCTCCGCCGTCAGATCCACGTCGTCCGAGGCGAGATACGGCGTCCAGGCCACCGGCAGACGGCGGTCCGGAGGCAGTTGACCGATGCCCGCCACCTCGTGGCCGTCCAGCAGGGCCCGCACGTACGGGCCGAGCTGCTGCGGGCCGGGCCGGAACTCCCAGCCGAAGAGCTCGCCGTAGAAGGCCTCGGTCGCGGCCACCTGGTGGGCCATCAGGCTCACCCAGCACGGCGTGCCGGGGGTGTGCCGAGCGGGCGCCCCGCCGTTCGGGCCGGCCGACTGAGGTGCCTCGGTCATCGTCACTCTCTTCTCGGCCCCTCGCGGTGGCCGCGTCGCTTCCGCTCTCCGGACCCCGAGCCGATGCTCGTACCACCCGTCGCGGGCGCGTTCGGGGCGCGTCCCCGGGGCGGTTCCCCGCCCGGAGGATGCCCTGTGCGGCTTCCTGCCCGTGTCCGTGCGCTTGCCTACGGATGTCGATCGGCTGTACAGGATGTGGCCGATCCCGTACACCGGGTGATCGGACCTGCCCGGCGGGCAGATTAGCCCGACCTGGACGCGGCGGCCACCCCGTGCGCAAGGATGGCGACCATGAACGCCATCATCTCCGCATCCGGCCTCGCGAGCGCCCTCGCCGGCCCGAACCCGCCGGTCCTGCTCGACGTGCGCTGGCAGCTGACCCTGGCCAGGACGGCCGGCGAGCCGGCCTTCGACGGGCGCTTCGAGTACGGGACCGGGCACCTCCCCGGCGCCGTCTACGTCGACCTGGACCGTGAACTGGCCTCGCCGCCCGGCGGGACGGGGGGCCGGCACCCACTGCCCGACACGGAGGAGTTCGGCGCCGCGATGCGCCGTGCGGGCGTCTCCGCCACCCGGCCCGTCGTCGTGTACGACGGGGGCCAGGGCTGGGCGGCGGCCCGCGCGTGGTGGCTGCTGCGCTGGACGGGTCACCCGGACGTGAGGGTCCTGGACGGCGGGTTGACGGCGTGGCAGGGGCCGCTGGAGACGGCGGTGCCCGAGCCCGCGGCGGGCGACTTCGTGCCGCGGCCCGGTGCGCTGCCCCTGCTGGACGCCGACGGGGCCGCGGCGTTGGCGCGGTCGGGGGTGCTGTTCGACGCGCGGGCGGGGGAGCGGTACCGCGGCGAGGTGGAGCCGATCGACCGGGTGGGAGGCCACATTCCGGGGGCGGTGTCGGCGCCCACCACCGAGAACGTGGCGGCGGACGGCCGCTTCCTGCCCGCGGAGGAACTCCGGGCGCGCTTCAAGGCGTTGGGCGCGGGCGACGGCGGGGAGGTCGGCGTCTACTGCGGCTCCGGTGTCTCCGCGGCACACGAGGTCCTGGCCCTCGCCGTCGCGGGGATTCCCGCGGCCCTGTATGTCGGGTCGTGGTCGGAGTGGTCGGCGGACCCGTCGCGGCCGGTCGCGGTGGGGCCGGACCCGCAGTGAGCGGCCGGGTGCGCGGACCGGCAGCGAGCCGGTCCGCGCACCCGGACGGAGGGCCGCCCGGACAGGCGCGGCCCTCCGTACGGCAGGGTCCTGCCGCTACTCCTGCTTCTTCCGGCGCGTCCCGAACACGATCTCGTCCCAGCTCGGGACCGCGGCGCGGCGCCCGGGGCGGACGCCGTCCGCCTCGGCCTGACGGTCGGTGGCGCCGATGAGCCGGTCGCGGTGGCTGCCGACGGAGCGCGGCATGAGGACGTCCGCGTAGGCGGAGCCCGCACCGGCCGAGGCCGCGGGCGCCGGAGGCTCCTCCGCCTCCGGTTCCGTCGGGGGTTCCTCCACCGGCTCCGGCGCGCGCTCGGGCACCACCAGATCGCCCCGGAAGCTCGGCACCGCTTCCAGCAGGCTCGTCAGCGAGTCGCGCTCGCCTCGCTCGTTCCGCTCGCCCGTGCTCTCCTCCGCCGGCTCGGGAGCCTGCGCGGGCAGGCTCGGCCGGTCGCGGTCGAAGGAGCGCTCGCGCGGCAGCCGTGCGATGCGCGGCACGAACGGGAAGCTGGGCTCCGGGGCGCCGAGGTCGTCGGACTCGCCGATCAGGGACCGCGCCTCGTCGTCGACCGCCTGGACGAGCCGCCGCGGCGGGTCGTACGTCCAGCTCGCCGAGTGCGGTTCGCCCGCGACCCGGTACACCAGCAGGACTTCCCAGGTGCCGTCGTCGCGGCGCCAGGAGTCCCACTGGACGGTGTCCTTGTCGGCGCCGCGCAGCAGCAGCCGTTCCTGGACGGCCTCGCCGAGCAGCGGACCGGAGTTCTCGCCGGGACGGCGCACCGGGGTCTTCCGGGCCCGCTCGGCCATGAAGGCGCGCTCGGCCAGGACGGGACCCTCGAAACGCCGTACGCGATCGACGGTGATGCCGGCGAGTTGGGCGACCTCTTCCGCGGTCGCGCCGGCTCGTATCCGCGCCTGGATGTCACGGGGGCGGAGATGGCTCTCCACCTCGATCTCGATCTGGCCGAGGCGGGGACGGTCGCCACGCACGGCGGCACGGAGCCGTTCGTCGATCGGAAGCGTGTACTCCGTGCTGTCCGCAGCCTTCAGCACCAGCCGTGTGCCGTCATTCGAGACGGCCACGACACGCAGTTCGGGCATGGGGACCTCCCGGGTGGTGCCTGCCGACGTCACGTGCGTCGCTGCTTCCGCTTGTCGAGTGTGGCCTGCCCGGGTGCAGCCTGCCACAACCTTGCCGAGTTGCCCGGCGTGTCGGGCACGGGCCCTGGATCGCCGTTATGGCACGGTTACCTGTTCACAACGCTCAGTGACCAACTGCGTCACCCTGTGCAACCAGCCCCCTCCCGGCGGTCCAGCAAGGCCCCGGACGTCCCGGAGGGAGTCCGGGCCCCAGGGCTCTGCACAGTACTCCATTCGGACCACGTGCGTGGATTGGCGCGCCGTCCAACTTCTGGCAAGGAACGGGACTTGACGGCCCCTGCCCGCTTTTATCGATCATGAACGTGGCGTACTTCACGTAATCGACGGAAACGGAACTAACGGTTTCGTCCGCTTTTCTCCAATTCGGTGCCGTTGTACGGGCCTTGGCGCCGCGGACCTGGCGTCCCGCGGCTCGGCTACGCGCCCAGCACCCTCCGCAAGTAGTCGTTCTGGAAGCGCCGTTCCGGGTCCAGGCGGTCGCGCAGCGCCGTGAACTCGCCGAAGCCGGGATACACCCCGGAGAGGTACGCGGCGTCCCGGGTGTGCACCTTGCCCCAGTGCGGCCGGCCCTCGTGCGCGGTGAAGATGTGCTCGGCGGCGGTGAAGTACCTCTGGTACGGCGTGCCCCGGAACATGTGGACCGCGACGTACGCGCTGTCCCGGCCCGCGGCGGTGGAGAGCGTGATGTCGTCGGCGGGGGCGGTGCGCACCTCCACCGGGAAGCTCACCCTCAGGTCGGAGCGGTCGATCATCCTCTTGAGCTCGCGCAGGGTGTCGGTCAGGGCGTCGCGCGGGACGGCGTACTCCATCTCCACGAACCGCACCCGGCGGGGCGAGGTGAAGACCTTGTACGGGATGTCGGTGTACGTCCGCGCGGACAGCGCCCGGCTGGAGATCCGGGCGAGCGCGGGGATGCCGGCCGGCACCGCGCGGCCGACCCAGTTGGCCGCCTGGAAGACCCCGTTGGAGAGGAACTCGTCCTCGAACCAGCCGGCCAGCCGCCCCACCGGCTGCTCCGGGCCCGCGCTGCGGTTGTTGCGCTTGGTGGTGGTGGTGCCGGTGTGCGGGAACCAGTAGAACTCGAAGTGCTCGTTCTCCGACCACAGTTGGTCGAACTCGGCGAGCACCCGGTCCAGGGGCATCGGCTCCTCGCGGGCCGTGAGCAGGAAGACGGGCTCCACCGCGAAGGTGATGGCGGTGACGACCCCCAGGGCGCCCAGGCCGATCCGGGCGGCCGCGAACACCTCCGGGTTCTCCTTCTCGGAGCAGGTGAGGACCGAACCGTCCGCGGTGACCAGCTCCAGCCCCTTGATCTGGGCGGCGATGGAGGCGGACTCGCGGCCGGTCCCGTGGGTGCCGGTGCTGGTCGCCCCGGACACCGTCTGCTCCATGATGTCGCCCATGTTGGTGAGCGAGAGACCCTCGCGGGCGAGTGCCACATTGAGTCTCTTGAGCGGGGTGCCCGCCTCGACCGTGACCGTCATGGCGTCGCGATCAATGTTGCGTATACCGGTCAACAGGTGAGGGCGGACCAGGACACCGTCCGTCGCGGCGATGCTCGTGAAGGAGTGCCCCGTACCGACCGCCTTCACCTTCAGCCCGTCCTCGGCGGCCTTCCGCACGGCCGCGGCCAGCTCCTCCACCGAGGCCGGCGCGACCTCCCGGGCGGGGCGCGCGCTGACGTTGCCGCCCCAGTTGCGCCACGTGCCGTTCTTCGCGCTCGTCGTGCTGCCCAACGAAGCCTCCCCGAACCGGAGCCGGCCCGCTGAGCCGGCGAACAGCGCCACAGCCAGAAACGGCAGGCTTGCGACCAGTAGAAGGCGGATCATACTCACGGCCGTCGCTCATATGCCCGGTGCCCGGCGATCTGCGGCGCCCCGCCCGGGCGCGGCGCCGCAGAACCTCCCGGCCGCCGCGCCGCAGAACCTCCCGGCCGCCGCGCCGCAGAACCGTCCGGCCCCGGACGCGACACCCCGCCGTTTTCCGGCTGTCCGTGCCGGGTGGCAGGATCGAGACATGCCAGACGCGCTCGATGCCACCCCGTACGACGCCCTGCTCCTGCTCTCCTTCGGCGGCCCCGAAGGCCCGGACGACGTGGTCCCGTTCCTGGAGAACGTGACACGCGGGCGCGGCATCCCCAAGGAACGCCTGAAGGAAGTCGGACAGCACTACTTCCTCTTCGGCGGGGTCAGCCCGATCAACGAGCAGAACCGCGCCCTGCTCCGGGCGCTCCGCGAGGACTTCGCCGACCACGGCCTGGACCTGCCGGTCTACTGGGGCAACCGCAACTGGGCGCCGTACCTGACGGACACCCTGCGCGAGATGGTCCGGGACGGCCACCGCCGCATCCTGGTCCTGGCCACCAGCGCCTACGCCTCGTACTCGGGCTGCCGCCAGTACCGCGAGAACCTCGCCGACTCGCTCGCCGCCCTCGAGGGCGAGGGCCTGGACCTCCCGCGGGTCGACAAGCTGCGGCACTACTTCAACCACCCCGGCTTCCTCGAGCCCATGGTCGACGGGGTGATCGAGTCCCTGGCCGCCCTGCCCGAGGACGTCCGCGACGGCGCGCACATCGCCTTCACCACCCACTCGATCCCGACCTCCGCCGCGGACACCTCCGGCCCGGTCGAGGGGCACGGCGACGGCGGGGCCTACGTCCGGCAGCACCTGGACGTGGCGAAGCTGGTCGCCGACGCCGTCCGCGAGCGCACCGGCGTCGACCACCCCTGGCAGCTCGTCTACCAGTCGCGCTCCGGCGCCCCCCACATCCCGTGGCTGGAGCCGGACATCTGCGACCACCTCGAGGAGCGGCACGCCGCCGGGGTCCCCGCCCTGGTGATGGCGCCCATCGGCTTCGTCTCCGACCACATGGAGGTCCTCTACGACCTGGACACGGAGGCCACGGCCAAGGCCGGGGAGCTGGGCCTGCCGGTGCGCCGCTCGGCCACCGTCGGTGCCGACCCGCGGTTCGCCGCCGCCGTCCGCGACCTGATCCTGGAGCGCGCCGCCGTCGAGCGCGGACAGCGGGTCACGCCGTGCGCCCTCGGCGCCCTCGGCCCGAGCCACGACATCTGCCCGGTCGGCTGCTGCCCGGCCCGCGCGCCCCGCCCCGCCGCCGCGGGCGCCGACAGCCCCCACGCCTGAGGAGCCCCGTGATCGACGCCCTGACCACCGAACTGCTGGAACTCGCGCGGGAGGCCGCGCGCCGCGCCGGGGAGCTGCTGCGGGACGGCCGTCCGGCCGACCTCGCGGTGGCCGCCACCAAGTCGAGCCCGATCGACGTCGTCACCGAGATGGACATCGCGGCCGAGAAGCTGATCACCGGCCTGATCTCGGACCGCCGCCCCGACGACGGCTTCCTCGGGGAGGAGGGCGCCGCCACCGAGGGCACCAGCGGGATCCGCTGGGTCGTCGACCCGCTCGACGGCACGGTGAACTACCTGTACGGACTGCCGACCTGGGCGGTGTCCATCGCGGCCGAGCAGGACGGCGAGACCCTCGTCGGCGTGGTGGCCGTCCCGATGCGCGGGGAGTCGTTCCTCGCGGCGCGCGGCCGCGGGGCCTGGGCCACCGGCGCCTGGGCGGGCCAGCGCAAGCTGGCCTGCCGCGCCGCGCCGCCGCTCGACCAGGCCCTGGTCTCCACCGGCTTCAACTACGTCACCGAGGTGCGCACGCACCAGGCCGACGTCGCCCGGCGGCTCATCCCGCGGCTGCGGGACATCCGGCGCAGCGGCTCGGCCGCGGTCGACCTGTGCGACGTGGCCGCGGGCCGCCTCGACGGCTACTACGAGCGGGGCCTGAACGCCTGGGACTACGCCGCGGGCGACCTGATCGCCCGGGAGGCGGGCGCCCTGACCGGTGGCCGCCCCGGAGAGCGCGCCTCGCGCGACCTCACGGTCGCGGGCTCCCCGGGCGTCTTCGAGCCCCTCCAGCGCCTCCTGGAGGACCTCGGCGCCTGGCACGACTGACCGGGAGACCGCTCGCACTGCACGAGACGGTTCGGCACGACCGGAGACGGTTCGGCACGACCGGAGACGGCTCGGCACGACCGCGGGCAGCGCGGCACGACCGCACACGGCAGCGAAGCGGGGCCCCGGCGCTGGATTCGCCGGGGCCCCGCTTCGCGCACGCTGATCAGACGGCGGACACGCCGACTTCCACACCGTGTTCGGCGGCGAGGCGGCGCAGGTCGTCGAGCTCGGCCAGTTCGACGTCGACGAGGAAGTCGTCGCCTTCGTCGCGAGCCCGCGTCAGGTCGGACTCGGTCGCCTTTATGCGCTGCAGAAGTCCTGCGGTGAATGCGTCCATGCTGCGCCCCCTCGTCCTGGGTCGTGGGTCGGTGGCACGGGGGTGTGCCGTTCGAAAGGGGCGATCACGTCTCCAGTGGATGCCCAGCGCTGCCCGGCTGGGCGGCGACGGCGCCGGACACCCACGCCCACTCCGCCGGAAAGCGGATCATGATGTACCGCAGGTGGTACGGCACATGCAGAGCGTGATCGCGGGGTGTAAAGCCGTCCTCCCCAGCCTCCCTCCCGCGGAAACCTCAACCGCGCGGAATTATTCGGCATTCCCGGACCTTCATCCGGGTCTCATCCGCCCCACGCCTCCCCCTCGCCGGCCGTTCCCCCGGCTTACAGCCGACTTATGACCGAAAAGGGCAGGATGGAGGCACACACCCGTGAGGACCCCCTGCCCGCGTGTGCCCGAGCGGCGCTACGCGGGTGGACATCAGGAAGGACAAGGGACGTGCGCGTACTCGTCGTCGAGGACGAGCAACTGCTCGCCGATGCGGTGGCCACCGGACTGCGCCGGGAGGCCATGGCCGTCGACGTCGTGTACGACGGCGCGGCCGCCCTGGAGCGCATCGGCGTCAACGACTACGACGTGGTCGTCCTCGACCGCGACCTCCCCCTCGTGCACGGCGACGACGTCTGCCGCAAGATCGTGGAGCTCGGCATGCCCACGCGCGTGCTGATGCTCACCGCGTCCGGTGACGTCAGCGACCGGGTCGAGGGCCTGGAGATCGGCGCCGACGACTACCTCCCCAAGCCCTTCGCGTTCAGCGAGCTGACGGCACGGGTGCGTGCCCTCGGCCGGCGCACCAGCGTGCCCCTGCCGCCCGTCCTGGAGCGCGCCGGCATCAAGCTCGACCCCAATCGCCGCGAGGTCTTCCGCGACGGCAAGGAGGTCCAGCTCGCGCCGAAGGAGTTCGCCGTCCTGGAGGTCCTCATGCGCAGCGAGGGCGCGGTCGTCTCGGCGGAGCAGCTGCTGGAGAAGGCGTGGGACGAGAACACGGACCCGTTCACCAATGTCGTACGGGTCACCGTGATGACCCTGCGCCGCAAGCTCGGCGAGCCCCCGGTGATCGTCACCGTGCCCGGCTCCGGGTACCGGATCTGATCCGCCGTGGCCTCCACCCCCGCGCCGCCCCAGGCGCCGCCGAAACCCACCTGGGACCCCCGGAGGCCGGAGCCGCCCTTCCCGTGGCTGCGCCCGACCATCCGGATACGGCTCACCCTGCTCTACGGCGGCATGTTCCTGATCGCCGGCATCCTGCTGCTGTCGATCATCTACCTGCTCGCCGCGAACGCGCTGAACGTGGGCAGCGAGCTGCCGTTCAAGATCATCTCCGGCCAGGTCACCAGCGACGTCTGCAACTTCCCGACCCAGACCACCGCGACGCAGCTCAACCACGCGATGAACGAGTGCGTGAACGAGCAGCGCCAGCACGCCCTGGACAGCCTGCTCAGCCGCTCGCTGCTGGCCCTGCTCGGCCTCGCCGTCATCGCCTTCGCCTTCGGCTACGCGATGGCCGGCCGGGTGCTGTCCCCGCTGGGCCGGATCACCCGCACCGCCCGCGCGGTGGCCGGCTCGGACCTGTCCCGGCGGATCGAGCTGGACGGCCCGGACGACGAGCTGAAGGAGCTGGCCGACACCTTCGACGAGATGCTGGAGCGTCTCCAGCGGGCCTTCACCGCCCAGCAGCGCTTCGTGGGCAACGCCTCGCACGAGCTGCGCACCCCGCTCGCGATCAACCGCACGCTGCTGGAGGTGCACCTGTCGGATCCGAACGCGCCGGTGGAGCTGCAGCAGCTCGGCAAGACGCTGCTGGCCACCAACGAGCGCAGCGAACAGCTCGTGGAGGGCCTGCTGCTGCTCGCCCGCAGCGAGAACCAGATCGTCGAGCGCAAGCCGGTGGACCTCGCGGAGGTCGCCTCGCAGGCCGTCGACCAGGTGCACGGCGAGGCCGAGGCCAAGGGCGTCGAGATCCGCGGCGAGCGCAAGCCGGCGGTCGTCCAGGGCAACGGCGTCCTGCTGGAGCGGATCGCGCTGAACCTGGTGCAGAACGCCGTCCGGTACAACGTGCCCGAGGGGGGCTGGGTGGAGGTCACGACCGACGTCCAGCACGGCCAGGCGGTCCTGGTGGTCGCCAACACCGGCCCCGTCGTCCCGGCCTACGAGATCGACAACCTCTTCGAGCCCTTCCGGCGGCTGCGCACCGAGCGCACGGGCAGTGACAAGGGCGTGGGCCTCGGACTGTCGATCGCCCGCTCCGTGGCGCGGGCGCACGGCGGGCACATCTCGGCACAGCCTCGGGAAGGGGGCGGACTCGTGATGCGCGTCACATTGCCCGTCTGAGATCATAGGTGCGAACACCGGGTTGTTCGCTGCGCGCGGAATCCGCAAGGGCCCGTCGGAGCCTCCCGGTGTGTGATCGGTCACATGCACATTTTTCCGGCCACCCACTCTCCGTGATCATGAATCAGGTCGGAAAGCCGGAAAAATCCTGGTTTTCAGGTGTACTGATCACGGGAAGTACACGGTGGGACCGCTTTGAAGTGCGGCATCCGGACCGTGTACGGTCCCGTTCGCCATCCAAGCCGATCACTCTTGAGGGGGCCGGTTGGGTGTCGATTGAGTAACAGACCTTGATGTGAGGCAAAATCTCCGCCTCAGGTCGGGCACAAGTCCGGCCTCTCACGCGTTACGTGCGCTGGAGACACCGCAGACACCCAGAGGGGGAGAGCGACATGGCAACCGATTACGACACTCCACGCAAGACCGACGACGACGTCGACTCGGACAGCCTTGAAGAGCTGAAGGCCAGGCGGAACGACAAGTCGACCTCGGCCGTCGACGTGGACGAGTTCGAGGCCGCAGAAGGCCTGGAGCTTCCCGGCGCCGACCTCTCCAATGAGGAGCTGGCCGTCCGGGTCCTGCCCAAGCAGCAGGACGAGTTCACCTGCATGAGCTGCTTCCTGGTGCACCACCGCAGCCAGCTGGCCCGCGAGAAGAACGGCCAGCCGATCTGCCGCGACTGCGACTGAGGCGGGGTCGGCCGTGACCGGCTCGACCCCTCCCTGGAAGCGCCGTCCCCCTCGCGGGGGAGCGGACCCGGGGCCGTCCGACGGCCCCCACGGCGTGCGTGACGACGAGCGAGGCTCATCCGATGCGTCCGGCCCGGCCGGACCGACCGGATCGGCCTCGCTCGCATCGCTGTCCGGGCGCGGTGACCCCACCGGGCCCGAGACAGGTCCCGGGCCCGGTGCCCGGACGGAGAAACCTCCCACCCGGCCGGAGCCGGGAGCCGGGGCGAAGGTCGCGAGGCTGGGCGGCAGAGCCGCACGAGTGGCGCGCGACGGCGCCCGCAGGGGCGGCAGCCGCGCCAGGGCGGGACTGGCCTACCTCGCCGACCGGATCATCGACATCGCCCCGCGGATCCCCGTACGGGACCTCGCCACCCTCCGCCGGCAGTTCCCGGGCCTGGGGCCCGAGCAGATCGCGGACAGGCTGGTCGCGGGCGCGGCCAAGGCCACCTCCGCGGTCGGAGCCGGGGTCGGAGCGGCGGCGATGCTGCCCGTGCCGCCCGCGATGCCGACGGAGCTCGCCGCCGAGATCACCGGCGTGGCGGCGATCGAGCTCAAGCTGATCGCGGAGCTCCACGAGGTGTACGGAGTGCGGCCGCCCGGAGATCTCAGGGCCCGCAGCGCCGCGTATCTGTCCTCCTGGTCGGGGGAGCGCGGCATCGACGTGACCAGGCCGTCGACGTTCGACTCGGCCTTCGGCGGCCACCTGCGGCGCCGGCTCAGACACCAGATCATGAAGCGCACGGTGCGTGACCTGCCGAACCTGATGCCGTTCATGGTCGGGGCCGCCGCCGGTGCCCTCCTCAACCGCCGGGAGACCCGCAGGCTCGCCGGGCGGATCCGCGCCGACCTCCGCCGCGTCCAGGTCCCCTGGCACGCGCTGCCCGCGCTGCCGCCCCTGGAGACCCCCGCCGACGCGGTGGCGATCGACGACATCCCGGGCGACGTCCGCAGGGAGATCGGGCACTGACGGATCGAGCACGGGTCCCGCGTAGGCCTCGCCGTCGAGTCGAGGGTGCCGCGGGAGACTCTCTGTCCGCCGTCGGCGGCCCGACGGACCTCCACCGGACCGGTGCCCACGGCTCCCGTGGCTCCGGCGCCGCGCGGGGCCGGAGCGGACGTGCCCGGCGCCTCGGACGCCGGCTCCACGGACCCACGGCTCCACGGGCGTACGCCGCCGCGGGCGTACACGGTGCCGGCCCCCGCGCGGGGGCGTGCCGAGCCCCGCACGAGGCGCCCGTACAGGATGCGGCGCAAGGTGCCGCGGGGGCCTTCTACGCGGTTCCTGGCGTCGTGGCCGCCCGGGCCGCCTCCAGGGCCTCGGCGAGGCCCTGCGGGTTCCGGGTCGACAGGTACAGGTAGGGCGTCGGGTCCTCCGGGTCGGTGACCTCCACGCGCAGCGCCCCGGGGATGTAGGCGCGCAGCAGCAGGAAGGCGCGGGTGTCGGCCCTGTAGGTGCGCCAGGCGCGCGCCTCCTCCGCGTCCAGCACCTCGGCCTCGCCGAGGGCCGTCACCGGGATCTTCGCCTCGCCCGCGACCAGCGTCCCGCCCACGACCCGGATGCGCGGGGCGCCGTACGCGCTCACCACGACCGCTGCCGCGGCGGTGCCCCCCACCAGCCCGCCGAGCGTCGGCAGGATGCCGAAGGGAAGCATGATCAGAGCGCAGGAGACACCGATCAGGAAGCTCATCAGCCACCAGGAGCGGGGCGCGGTGAGACGTTCTTCGTACGGCGGGGCGGAGGGCTGCATGAGCCAAGCTTGGCACGGTGTCGGGACCGGGCCGAGGCGCGGGTAAGGTCTGCGGCTGTGAGTGGTAGTTCCGCAGCTCTTCAGCCCCCGTCCGATGCCGTGAAACCCGTGCGGCACCCCGACGCCCCCGCCCCCGGTGAACTCCTCGGCGCGCACTACGAGCAGTGCTTCGGGTGCGGCGGGGAGCAGCCGCACGGCCTGCACCTGCAGGCCCGGGCCGGTGAGGGCGTCTGCATCACCGCCGAGTTCACCGTGCAGAGCGCCCACCAGGGAGCGCCCGGACTGGCCCACGGCGGGGTGCTCGCGACCGCGCTCGACGAGACGCTCGGCTCGCTGAACTGGCTGCTGCGGACCATCGCGGTGACCGGCCGGCTGGAGACCGACTTCGTGCGCCCGGTGCCGGTCGGCACCACCCTGTATCTGGAGGCCGAGGTCACCGCGGTGGCCGGGCGGAAGATCTACTCGACCGCCACCGGCCGGATCGGCGGCCCAGACGGGCCGGTCGCCGTCCGCGCCGACGCGCTTTTCATCGAGGTCAAGGTCGACCACTTCGTCAGCCACGGCCGCGAGCAGGAGATCCAGGCCGCGATGAGCGACCCGGACCAGATCCGGCGGACCCGCGCCTTCGAGGTGAACCCGTGAGCCGCGACCCGGTGGACGTGCTGATCCGGCGCGTCGACCCCGACGTACCCCTTCCGACGCACGCGCATCCCGGCGACGCGGGGGCCGATCTGCGCACCACCGCCGCCTGCGAACTCGCCCCCGGGGAGCGGGCCGTGCTGCCCACCGGAGTGTCTGTCGCGCTGCCCGAGGGGTACGCGGCCTTCGTGCATCCCCGCTCCGGCCTCGCCGCCCGCTGCGGTGTCGCCCTCGTGAATGCCCCGGGGACGGTTGATGCCGGGTACCGTGGGGAGATCAAGGTGATCGTGGTGAATCTCGATCCGCGCGAGCCCGTGCGGTTCGAGCGCTTCGACCGGATTGCCCAACTGGTCGTCCAGCAGGTCGAGAGGGTCCGCTTCCAGGAGGTCGCGGAGCTTCCCGACTCGGCGCGGGCCGAAGGGGGCTTCGGGTCCACCGGCGGCCATGCCGCGGTGGACGGCGAAAGCGGCACAAGCGGTCGGGCCGCCGTGGGCGGCCGGACGGGTGGGAATCGATACGCTTCGGTCGTATCCGACCGGGAAGGACAGTGACGTGTTCGGACGTCGCAAGAAGAAGGGTGCCGCCGAGGACGCGGCCGGCGAGGCCGAGCAGGTCGTCGACAGCGTCGACACCGAGGCGGACGAAGAGGGCGAGCGCGAGCGCGTGCGGCTCGAGCCCGAGCCGCGGCCCGACGGGCCCTGGGACAGCTCCGAGGTGCGCGACCCGGCCGAGGGCCGCGTGGACCTCGGCGGTCTTCTCGTCCCGGGCGTCGACGGCATGGAGCTGCGGGTCGAGGTCGCGGGCGACGCGATCGTCGCGGCGACCGTCGTGCTCCGCGACAGCGCCATCCAGCTGCAGGCCTTCGCCGCGCCCAAGCGCGAGGGCATCTGGGGCGAGGTGCGCGAGGAGATCGGCAGCGGCATCACCCAGCAGGGCGGCATCGTGGACGAGGTCGAGGGTCCCCTCGGCTGGGAGCTGCGCGCCCAGGTCCCGGTGCAGCTGCCGGACGGCACCGGCGGCTTCCAGGTGGTGCGGTTCGTCGGTGTGGACGGCCCCCGCTGGTTCCTGCGCGGTGTGATCTCGGGTCAGGGCGCGGTGCAGCCGCAGGCGGCCGGCCTGCTCGAGTCGGTCTTCCGCGACACGGTCGTGGTGCGCGGCGACGGCCCGATGGCGCCCCGCGACCCGATCGTCCTGAAGCTGCCCAACGACGCCCAGATGGTGCCCGAGGGCGTCCAGCAGGACGAGGGCCAGTCCCGCTTCTCCGGCGGCATGGGCCAGCTGCAGCGCGGCCCGGAGATCACCGAGGTCCGCTAGCCGGGGCTCCGCGACGACGGACACAGCCTGCCGAGGGCCGCATCCCCCACGGGGTGCGGCCCTTCGCCGTATGCGCCCGCGGGGAGAGCCCCGGTCCTTGGCCGTGCGCGACCGCGGGGGGAGCCCCGGTCCTTCGCCGTGCGCACCCGCGGGGGGAGCACCGGCGGCCCTGGCCGTGCGTGCCCCGTGAGGACGTCCGGTCCGAGAGGGAGACCGTCAGGCGCCGCCGGTCGGCAGAAGCGCCGGGCCCCGGGGCGCCCGGTGCGTCAGGAATGCGTCAAAGACGTCTCACGGTTGCCTCCTTGCCCGTTTCGCCGGAGTCGAGGGCCGTATGGTCGACGCTGCCCACGCGGGGCGTAAGGGAAGACAATGGGGCCATGGCACGCGGCAAGCTTCGGATCCACCTCGGTGCGGCACCGGGCGTCGGCAAGACCTACGCCATGCTGTCCGAGGCGCACCGCAGGGTGGAGCGGGGCACCGACTGCGTCGTCGGCTTCGTCGAGCACCACGACCGGCCGCGCACCGGCGCGATGCTGCACGGTCTGGAGCAGGTGCCGCGCCGTGAACTGACGTACCGGGGCGCGACCTGCACCGAGATGGACGTCGACGCGGTGCTGCGCCGGGCCCCGGCGGTCGCCCTGGTGGACGAGCTGGCGCACACGAACGTCCCCGGCTCGCGCAACGCCGAGCGCTGGCAGGACGTGGAGGAGCTGCTGGCGGCCGGGATCGACGTGATCTCCACGGTCGACATCCAGCACCTGGAGTCCCTCGGCGACGTGGTCGAGTCGATCACCGGGGTCCGGCAGCGGGAGACGGTGCCGGACGAGGTGGTGCGGCGGGCGGACCAGATCGAGCTGGTCGACATGGCGCCGGAGGCGCTGCGCCGGCGGATGGCGCACGGCAACATCTACCAGCCCGACAAGGTCGACGCGGCACTGGCGAACTACTTCCGGCCCGGCAACCTCACCGCCCTGCGCGAGCTGGCGCTGCTGTGGGTGGCCGACCGGGTCGACGAGTACCTGAACGAGTACCGCAGCCGGCACGAGGTGTCGACGATCTGGGGTTCGCGGGAGCGGATCGTGGTCGGTCTGACCGGCGGCCCGGAGGGGCGCACGCTGATCCGCCGGGCGGTGCGCCTGGCGGAGAAGGGCGCCGGGGGCGAGGTGATGGCCGTGTACATCGCCCGCAGCGACGGACTGACCTCGGCCTCCCCGAAGGAGCTCGCGGTCCAGCGCACCCTGGTGGAGGACCTGGGCGGGACCTTCCACCACGTGGTCGGCGACGACATCCCCGCCGCGCTGCTCGACTTCGCGCGCGGCGCCAACGCCACCCAGATCGTCCTGGGCTCCTCCCGCCGCAAGGCCTGGCAGTACGTCCTCGGGCCCGGCGTCGGCGCGACGGTGGCCCGCGATTCCGGGCCCGACCTGGACGTGCACATCGTCACGCACGAGGAGGCCGCCAAGGGACGCGGGCTGCCGCTGGCCCGGGGCGCGCGGCTGGGCCGGGCGCGGATCGTCTCCGGCTGGGCGGTGGGCGTCGCCGGGCCGGTGGTGGCGGCGCTGCTGCTGAACACCGTCCACCTGGGCCTCGCCAACGACATGCTGCTGTTCCTGGCGCTGACGGTGGCGGCGGCCCTGCTCGGCGGGCTGCTGCCGGCCCTCGCCTCGGCCGCCGTCGGATCGTTCCTGCTCAACTACTTCTACACCCCGCCGCTGCACCGGCTCACCATCGCCGACCCCAGGAACATCGTCGCCCTCGCGGTCTTCGTCGGGGTGGCCGTGGCGGTGGCGTCGGTGGTGGACGTGGCGGCCCGCCGCACGCACCAGGCCGCCCGGCTGCGCGCCGAGGCCGAGATACTGTCCTTCCTCGCGGGCAGCGTCCTGCGCGGCGAGACCGGCCTGGAGGAGCTGCTGGAGCGGGTCCGCGAGACCTTCGCCATGGAGTCGGTGGCGCTGCTGGAGCGGCGCGGCGACGTCGACCCCTGGACCTGCGCCGGCCGGGTGGGCACGGGGGCGCCGCCGCGGCGGCCGGAGGACGCGGACGTGGACGTGCCCGTCGGCGACCGCATGGCGCTGGCGCTGACCGGACGCGTGCTGCCCGCCGCCGACCGCCGGGTCCTCGCCGCCTTCGCCGCCCAGGCCGTCGTCGTGCTGGACCGCCGCCGCCTCCAGGAGGAGGCCGACCGGGCCCGCGCCCTCGCCGAGGGCAACCGCATCCGCACCGCGCTGCTCGCCGCCGTCAGCCACGACCTGCGCACCCCGCTCGCCGGGATCAAGGCGGCCGTCTCCTCGCTGCGGTCCGAGGACGTGGAGTGGTCCGAGGAGGACCGGGCCGAGCTGCTCGAGGGCATCGAGGAGGGCGCCGACCGGCTCGACCACCTCGTGGGCAACCTGCTGGACATGTCCCGGCTGCAGACCGGCACCGTCACCCCGCTGATCCGCGAGATCGACCTCGACGAGGTGGTGCCCATGGCGCTCGGCGGCGTGCCGGAGGGCAGCGTGGAGATGGACGTCCCCGAGTCCCTGCCCATGGTCCGGGTGGACCCGGGGCTGCTGGAGCGGTCGGTGGCCAACCTGGTCGAGAACGCCGTGAAGTACAGTCCGCCGGACAGGCCCGTCCTCGTGTCGGCCAGCGCCCTCGCCGACCGGGTCGAGGTGCGGGTCGTGGACCGCGGGCCGGGCGTCCCGGACGCGGCCAAGGAGCGTATCTTCGAACCTTTCCAGCGCTACGGGGACTCCCCGCGCGGCGCGGGCGTCGGCCTCGGCCTCGCGGTGGCACGCGGCTTCGCCGAGGCGATGGGCGGCACGCTCGCCGCCGACGACACACCCGGCGGCGGCCTGACCATGGTCCTCGGCCTCCGCGCGGCCGGAGCG
Organism: Streptomyces sp. NPDC086766; assembly: GCF_044746005.1. Lineage (NCBI taxonomy): Bacteria > Bacillati > Actinomycetota > Actinomycetes > Kitasatosporales > Streptomycetaceae > Streptomyces > Streptomyces sp. NPDC086766. Next base: position 142,829 of record NZ_JBIVBI010000014.1, read on the forward strand.
CGTCCCGTGCCGGACGTCCCGCGGCGGACGGCGGGCCCCGTACTCACCGAAAGGCAGGTCTGATGCCTAGCCCCACCGGGGGGACCCCCCGGACCCCCACGCGGGTCCTGGTGATCGACGACGAGCCGCAGATGGTGCGGGCCCTCGTGATCAACCTCAAGGCGCGCGCGTACGAGGTCGACGCGGCCGTCGACGGCAGGACCGCCCTCGACCTGGCCGCCTCCCGCCACCCCGACGTGGTGGTCCTCGACCTCGGCCTGCCGGACATGGACGGCGTCGAGGTGATCCGGGGCCTGCGCGGCTGGACCCGGGTGCCGATCCTGGTGCTGTCCGCCCGGCACTCCTCCGACGAGAAGGTCGAGGCGCTGGACGCGGGCGCCGACGACTACGTCACCAAGCCCTTCGGCATGGACGAGCTGCTGGCCCGGCTGCGCGCCGCCGTCCGCCGCGCCGAGCCCACCGGGGGCGGGGAGGGCGACGTGACGGTCGAGACGGACGAGTTCACTGTCGACCTCGCCGCGAAGAAGGTCCACCGGGCCGGCCGGGACGTACGGCTGACCCCGACCGAGTGGCACCTGCTGGAGGTGCTGGTGCGCAACACCGGCCGCCTGGTCGGACAGAAGCAGCTGCTGCGGGAGGTCTGGGGGCCGTCGTACGGGACGGAGACGAACTACCTGCGCGTCTACATGGCCCAGTTGCGCCGGAAGCTGGAGGCCGACCCGTCGCATCCCCGGCACTTCATCACGGAGCCGGGGATGGGGTACCGCTTCGAGAAGTAGAAGTGAGGTCCGCGGACGACCGTCCGGGCGAGGGCCCCTGTGGCTGCGAAGGCGGCGGCGCACCCCGGTACGCTTCAGATATGAGTGCTGTTCCTCGTTCCGAAAAGCCGGTGGGCCGGTTCCGGCGCATGCTCGACCGGCTCTCCTCGTCGCAGGAGGACCTGGAGTCCGAGGAACTGCGGGAGGACGCCGCGACCGCGGGCTGCACCCGTATCGGCGACTGCCACGACCGCCAGATCGTCACGGTAACTGGTACCTTGCGCACGGTCACCCTGCGTCCGCGCGCCGGAGTCCCGGCCCTGGAGGCCGAGCTGTTCGACGGCTCCGCGGCCCTGGACGTGGTGTGGCTCGGCAGGCGCTCCATCGTGGGGATAGAACCGGGGCGCAAGCTGATCGCATCGGGCCGGATCTCCATGAGCCGGGGCCGCCGGGTGCTCTTCAACCCGAAGTACGAACTGCGACCCCTCGGACGGGAGTAGCCGGTGACCTCACTCGACAAGCCGACCGAAGACCCCCAGGCGAAGGCGGACGACGCCCGGGCGGTGACGGAGGCCGCGCTGTTCGAGGCGTTCGGCGGTGTGCGGGGCATGGTCGAGACGGTGCTGCCCGGCCTCCTCTTCGTCACGATCTTCACCATCGACAAGGACCTGCACTGGTCGGCGATCGCCGCGCTGGCCGTGTCGCTGGTGCTGGTCGTCGTCCGGCTGGCGATGCGGGACACCGTCAAGCACGCCTTCAGCGGCGTCTTCGGCGTCGCCTTCGGTGTCGTCTTCGCGATGATGACCGGCAACGCCAAGGACTTCTACCTGCCGGGCATGCTCTACACGCTGGGCCTGGCGCTGGCGTACATCGTCTCCACGCTCGCCGGCGTGCCGCTGATCGGCCTGATCCTGGGCCCGGTCTTCAAGGAGAACCTCTCCTGGCGCACCAGGAACCCGGGCCGCAAGAAGGCGTACGCCAAGGCCAGCTGGGCCTGGGGCCTGATCCTGCTCGCCAAGTGCGCGATCCTCTTCCCGCTGTACTGGTGGGCCGACACCACGCAGCTCGGCTGGGTCCTGATCGCCCTGAAGATCCCGCCCTTCCTGCTGGCGGTCTGGCTGACCTGGCTGTTCCTCGCCAAGGCGCCCGCGCCCATCGACGTCTTCGCCGAGATGGAGGCGGAGGAGAAGGCCGAGCAGGAGCGCGAGGCCGCCGAACTGGAGGGGGAGCGCGGCGAGGCCCCGAGCGGCGGCCGCCACCGCCGCGGGGCCTGAGCCCGTCCGCCATCGCCGAAAGGCTCGAGCCCTCCCGCCACCGCGTCGAGGCCTGAGCCTTCCCGCCACAGCCCGTACGACGACGAGGGGCGCCCGGAATCCACCGGGCGCCCCTCGTCGTCGTGGACCGGGAAGGCTCAGCCCTCCGTGTCCGCCCGGCGCACCGACAGCAGGTCCTCCAGCTGCTCCTCGCGGGCCTGCGCGGCCACGAACAGCAGCTCGTCGCCCGCCTCCAGGGAGTCCTCCTGGGAGGGCGTCAGGACGCGGGTGCCGCGGATGATCGTGACCAGGGAGGTGTCCTGCGGCCACTCGACGTCGCCGACCTGCGTGCCCGCCAGGGCGGACTCCTCCGGCAGGGTCAGCTCGACGAGGTTGGCGTCGCCGTGGCTGAAGCGGAGCAGGCGGACCAGGTCGCCGACGCTCACCGCCTCCTCCACCAGAGCGGACATCAGACGCGGGGTCGACACGGCGACGTCGACGCCCCACGACTCGTTGAACAGCCACTCGTTCTTCGGGTTGTTCACGCGGGCCACCACCCGCGGTACGCCGTACTCCGTCTTCGCGAGCAGGGAGACGACCAGGTTCACCTTGTCGTCGCCCGTCGCCGCGATCACGACGTTGCAGCGCTGCAGCGCGGCCTCGTCCAGGGAGGTGATCTCGCAGGCGTCGGCGAGCAGCCACTCGGCCTGCGGGACGCGCTCGACCGAGATGGCGGTCGGCGCCTTGTCGATGAGAAGGACCTCGTGGCCGTTCTCCAGCAGCTCGCCCGCGATCGAGCGACCGACCGCGCCGGCACCGGCAATGGCGACCCTCATCAGTGACCGCTCTCCTCTTCGGGGCCCTCGGCGAACGCCGCCTCGACCTTGTCCACGTCGTCCGTCCGCATCATCACGTGCACGAGGTCGCCCTCCTGCAGCACCGTCTGCGAGGTCGGCAGGATCGCCTCGCCGAGGCGGGTCAGGAACGCCACGCGGACGCCCGTCTCCTCCTGCAGCCTGCTGATCTTGTGCCCGACCCACGTCGGGGCGGCGTGCACCTCGGCGAGCTGGACGCCGCCGGTGGGGTCGCGCCACAGCGGCTCGGCGCCCGAGGGCAGCAGCCGGCGCAGCATCTGGTCGGCCGTCCAGCGGACCGTGGCCACGGTCGGGATGCCCAGACGCTGGTAGACCTCGGCACGGCGGGGGTCGTAGATGCGGGCCGCGACGTTCTGCACGCCGAACATCTCGCGGGCCACGCGGGCGGAGATGATGTTCGAGTTGTCGCCGCTGGAGACGGCCGCGAAGGCCCCGGCCTCCTCGATGCCCGCCTCGCGCAGGGTGTCCTGGTCGAAGCCGATCCCGGTGACCCGGCGGCCGCCGAACCCGGGACCCAGCCGACGGAAGGCGGTGGGATCCTGGTCGATCACCGCGACCGTGTGCCCCTGTTGCTCCAGGGTCTGGGCGAGAGCGGAACCCACTCTCCCGCAGCCCATGATGACGATGTGCACGCCCGTCCTTCCGGTGTCAATAGTCACTGCTCAGCCCCATCAGGGTCTCAGACAGAGGGACAAGCTACACATGCGCGGTGCGCGGTGGGCACCCCCCTGTCACCTGTCGGGCGGTTCGCGGGCACGGGACCCCTCGTTCCGCTTCGGGCGGGGCCGCCGAGTGATGCCGCGCACGCCGCACAGGGTGAGGAATCCGAGGCCCGGCAGGGCGGTACCGGCGCCGACGGGCTCCGCGGCCGCGGGCGTGGAACCTGCGGAGGCCGGGGGGCGGCGGCTTTCGCCGTCCCGGCACGGAACCCGCCTCACCTGCGGAATCCGTGGAGATTCCGCCCGCCGGGTTCACCCGTGAGGCAGATCTCGGGTGGCGGGTGGGCGACCTCCTGTTCGAAGGCCTACGATCCTCTGTTGTGTCCAAACTGACCGACGTGCCCAAGCGGATTCTGATCGGGCGCGCACTGCGCAGCGACCGGCTGGGGGAAACCCTCCTGCCGAAGCGCATCGCCCTGCCCGTCTTCGCCTCCGACCCGCTGTCCTCCGTGGCGTACGCCCCCGGCGAGGTCCTGCTGGTCCTGTCCATCGCGGGCGTGTCGGCGTACCACTTCAGCCCCTGGATCGCGGTCGCGGTCGTCGTGCTGATGTTCACGGTGGTCGCCTCCTACCGGCAGAACGTCCACGCCTACCCGAGCGGCGGCGGCGACTACGAGGTCGCGACCACCAACCTCGGCCCCAAGGCGGGTCTGACGGTGGCCAGCGCGCTGCTCGTCGACTACGTCCTCACCGTCGCCGTCTCCATCTCCTCCGGCATCGAGAACCTCGGTTCCGCGATCCCCTTCGTCGTCGAGCACAAGGTGCTCTGCGCGACCGCCGTGATCGTGCTGCTGACGCTGATGAACCTGCGCGGTGTGAAGGAGTCCGGCAAGCTCTTCGCGATCCCGACGTACGTCTTCGTCGGCGGCGTCTTCATCATGATCGCGTGGGGCGCTTTCCGCGGGCTCGTCCTCGGCGACACCATGCACGCGCCGACGGCGGACTTCCACATCAAGGCCGAGCACCAGGGCCTGGCCGGCTTCGCCCTGGTCTTCCTGCTGCTGCGCGCCTTCTCCTCCGGCTGCGCCGCGCTCACCGGTGTCGAGGCGATCTCCAACGGCGTCCCCGCCTTCCGCAAGCCCAAGTCGAAGAACGCGGCGACCACGCTGGCGATGATGGGCCTGCTGGCCGTGACGATGTTCTGCGGCATCATCGCGCTGGCCATGAGCACCAACGTGCGGATGGCCGAGAACCCGGCCACCGACCTCATCCGCAACGGGGTCCCGATCGGCCCGGGCTACGTCCAGAACCCGGTGATCTCCCAGGTCGCCGAGGCGGTCTTCGGCAAGGGCAGCTTCCTGTTCGTCGTGCTCGCCGCGGCCACCGCCCTGGTCCTCTTCCTCGCGGCGAACACCGCCTACAACGGCTTCCCGCTGCTCGGCTCGATCCTGGCCCAGGACCGCTACCTGCCCCGCCAGCTGCACACCCGCGGCGACCGCCTCGCCTTCTCCAACGGCATCGTGCTCCTCGCGGGCACCGCCACCCTGCTGGTGGTCATCTACGGCGCGGACTCGACCCGCCTGATCCAGCTGTACATCGTCGGCGTGTTCGTGTCCTTCACGCTCAGCCAGACCGGCATGGTCCGGCACTGGAACCGCCACCTGGCCACCGAGAAGGACCCGGCCAAGCGCAGCCACATGATCCGCTCCCGCGCGATCAACGCCTTCGGCGCCTTCTTCACCGGCCTGGTGCTGGTCGTCGTCCTGGTCACCAAGTTCACCCACGGCGCCTGGGTCGCCCTGCTCGGCATGTGCATCTTCTACGCGACGATGACGGCGATCCGTAAGCACTACGACCGGGTGGCCGAGGAGATCGCGGCGCCGGAGGGCCCGAGCGACGACAGCGTACGGCCCTCGCGCGTCCACTCCGTCGTGCTGATCTCCAAGATCCACCGCCCCACCCTGCGCGCCCTGGCCTACGCCAAGCTGATGCGCTCGGACACCCTGGAGGCGCTCACCGTCAACGTGGACCCGGTGGAGACCAAGGCGCTGCGCGAGGAGTGGGAGCGGCGGGGCATCCAGGTCCCGCTCAAGGTGCTCGACTCGCCCTACCGCGAGATCACCCGGCCGATCATCGAGTACGTCAAGAGCCTGCGCAAGGAGTCCCCGCGCGACGCCGTCTCGGTGATCATCCCCGAGTACGTGGTCGGCCACTGGTACGAGCACCTGCTGCACAACCAGAGCGCGCTGCGCCTGAAGGGCCGGCTGCTGTTCACGCCCGGCGTGATGGTGACCTCCGTGCCCTACCAGCTGGCCTCCTCCGAGGCGGCGAAGCTGCGCGCCCGCAAGCGCCAGGAGTGGAACGCCCCGGGTTCGGTGCGTCGCGGTCCGGCACAGGAGCGTCCGAAGGAGTCCCCGGCGGCCAAGGGCTGAACGCGGTGCGGCGCCCGGCGCCGCCCCCTCGCCGCCCCCGCCCCACGCCCGTGGTGAACGGCCGGACGGCGCCCACGTAGACTGGTGGGCTGTTGTCCGGCCGTTTCCGCTTCCCGATCTGGAGTCACCCCGCCATGCAGGCAGAACCGAAGAAGTCGCTGGTGGGGGAGGAGTACGAGGTCGAGGTCGGCCCCGTCGCCCACGGCGGCCACTGCATCGCCCGCACCTCGGAGGGCCAGGTGCTGTTCGTCCGGCACACGCTGCCGGGTGAGCGGGTCGTGGCGCGGGTGACGGAGGGCGAGGAGGGGGCCCGGTTCCTGCGCGCGGACGCCGTCGAGGTGCTGTCCGCTTCCAAGGACCGCATCGACGCGCCCTGCCCCTACGCGGGTCCCGGCCGCTGCGGCGGCTGCGACTGGCAGCACGCCAAGCCGGGCGCCCAGCGGCGGCTGAAGGGCGAGGTGATCGCCGAGCAGTTGCAGCGGCTCGCGGGCCTCACGCCCGAGGACGCCGGCTGGGACGGCACGGTGATGCCGGCCGAGGGCGACAAGCTCCCGGCGGGCGAGGTCCCGCAGTGGCGCACGCGCGTGCAGTACGCGGTGGACCCGGGCGGCCGGGCGGGGCTGCGCCGCCACCGCTCGCACGAGGTCGAGCCGATCGAGCACTGCATGATCGCCGCCCCGGGCGTCAGCGAACTGGGCATCGAGAAGCGCGACTGGACGGGCATGGACTCCGTCGAGGCGATCGCGGCGACCGGCTCGCAGGACCGCCAGGTGATCCTCACCCCGAAGCCGGGCGCGCGGCTGCCGCTGGTGGAGCTGGACCGTCCGGTGTCGGTGCTGCGGGTGGACGAGCGCAACGGCGCGATCCACCGGGTGCACGGCCGCCCCTTCGTCCGCGAACGCGCCGACGGCCGCACCTACCGGGTCGGCGCCGGCGGCTTCTGGCAGGTCCACCCGATGGCCGCGGACACCCTGGTGAAGGCGGTCATGCAGGGCCTGCTGCCGCGCAAGGGCGAGATGGCGCTGGACCTCTACTGCGGCGTGGGCCTGTTCGCGGGCGCGCTGGCCGACCGGGTCGGCGAGCAGGGCGCGGTGCTCGGCATCGAGTCCGGCAAGCGCGCCGTGGAGGACGCCCGGCACAACCTCGCCGACTTCCCCCGCGTCCGCATCGAGCAGGGCAAGGTCGAGTCGGTCCTGCCCCGCACCGGCATCACGGAGGTCGACCTGATCGTCCTGGACCCGCCGCGCGCGGGCGCCGGCCGCTCGACGGTCGCCCACCTCTCGGCCCTCGGCGCCCGCCGCATCGCCTACGTCGCCTGCGACCCGGCCGCCCTGGCCCGAGACCTGGCGTACTTCCGCGAGGGCGGATACCGCGTGCGGACGCTGCGGGCGTTCGACCTGTTCCCGATGACGCATCACGTGGAGTGCGTGGCTGTTTTGGAGCCCGCCACAAAGGGGCTCTGACCTGCTGTTTCCTGGCACCAGGCAGTTCTGGCGCTCATGTGACGCTCGCTCTGACGGGGCAGGACGCGTTCCCGCTGGTGAAGGTCAATATCTGTGCCCGCGAGCTGAGATTTCAACGGAACGGGCAGGTAGATTCTCTACCGCATTAAGTGGAGTGGGATTCTTCGCCGTACACAGGCCGCTGCGGCGTGCTACTGTCGATGTCAGTTGCAGTTGTGGTTCCCAAAACTTCAAGTGCCCGCCGGTCGGCGCCTGTGCCACTGGAAGCGCTTTTGTTATCCGGTTCTTTTTCCGGGGTGATCATCGCGGCGACACAGGGTCCGCGCAGTGCGGATCCCGATGCACTGCCCCAAAGGAGAAATGACATGGCTACTGGTACCGTGAAGTGGTTCAACGCGGAAAAGGGCTTCGGCTTCATCGAGCAGGACGGTGGCGGCGCCGATGTGTTCGCCCACTACTCGAACATCGCCGCCCAGGGCTTCCGCGAGCTGCTGGAGGGCCAGAAGGTGACCTTCGACATCGCGCAGGGCCAGAAGGGCCTGACGGCTGAGAACATCGTTCTCGCCTGACGCTGACTGTCGCGTACTTGTAGCTGGGGCCCGCGTCCTTCGGGGTGCGGGCCCCAGCTACTCGCATTTTCCCGCAGTGGTTTCGCCTGCGGACGACAACCAGGAAACCCGTAGGCTCGCCGCATACGGGGCATCCTTCAGGGGCGCAGCAGGCGTCCCTTCATACTTCATCGCGGTGGACTCCCGAACATTGCGTCCGCTTCGCGCCACTCATTCCAGCTCCTGTGCCGGCCCGGATTTTTCGTCGGTCAGGCTGGCTTTCGCATTCCACTGGTACATTCTTGCAATTCTCTGTGCTGCTGATCGCTGCGGGAATTCCTTGATATGTGCCGTATCGAGGAAGGTTCCGCATGAACCGCACACGCACGAACGACCGCTTCACCCGCACCCGTAACGGCAGTGCCGAATCCGGAAGGGGTGGCAGCCGATTCGGTTCGTCGGCCAGGAGCCGCTCCGCCGGGTCGAGCCGCTCCGGTGGTTACGGCCGTCGGCCCGCCGCGGTCCAGGGGGAGTTCGCGCTGCCCAGGACGATCACTCCCGCGCTCCCCGCCGTGGAGGGCTTCGCCGATCTCGACATGCCCGGGGCGCTGCTGGGCGCGCTCAGCTCGCACGGCGTGACCGTACCCTTCCCGATCCAGGCCGCCACCCTGCCGAATTCCCTCGCCGGCCGCGACGTACTGGGCCGTGGCCGCACCGGCTCCGGCAAGACCCTCGCTTTCGGGCTGGCGTTGCTGGCCCGCACGGCCGGGCAGCGCGCCGAGGCCAGGCAGCCGCTGGGGCTGATCCTCGTACCCACGCGTGAGCTGGCGCAGCAGGTCACCGACGCGCTCGCACCGTACGCCCGCTCCGTGAGGCTGCGGCTGGCCACGGTGGTGGGCGGAATTCCGATCGGCCGGCAGGCGGGCGCGCTGCGCGGTGGCGCCGAGGTCGTCGTCGCCACACCGGGACGCCTCAAAGACCTCATCGACCGCGGCGACTGCCGGCTGAACCAGGTGTCCATCACCGTCCTCGACGAGGCCGACCAGATGGCCGACATGGGCTTCATGCCGCAGGTCACCGCCCTTCTCGACCAGGTCCGCCCCGAAGGCCAGCGCATGCTGTTCTCCGCCACTCTCGACCGCAACGTCGACCTGCTCGTGCGCCGCTACCTCAGCGACCCCGTCGTGCACTCCGTCGACCCCTCGGCCGGCGCGGTCACGACGATGGAGCACCACGTGCTCCACGTTCACGGCGCCGACAAGCACACGGCAACCACCCAGATCGCCGCACGCGACGGCCGCGTGATCATGTTCCTCGACACCAAGCACGCCGTCGACGGCCTCACCGAGCACCTCCTGAACAGCGGGGTACGGGCCGCCGCCCTGCACGGCGGGAAGTCACAGCCACAGCGCACCCGCACGCTGGCACAGTTCAAGACCGGACACGTCAACGTGCTGGTAGCGACCAACGTCGCGGCGCGCGGCATCCACGTCGACAACCTCGACCTCGTCGTCAATGTCGACCCGCCGACCGACCACAAGGACTACCTCCACCGCGGCGGCCGTACCGCCCGCGCAGGAGAGTCCGGCAGCGTCGTCACCCTGGTCACACCCAACCAGCGCCGCAGCATGACCCGCCTCATGGCAGCGGCCGGCATCGTCCCGCAGACCACCCAGGTCCGCGTCGGCGAAGAGGCCCTGCACCGCATCACCGGCGCCCAGGCCCCCTCCGGCATCCCGGTCGTCATCACCGCACCGGTGGCCGAACGCCCCAAGAAGCGCGGCGCCACCTCACGCGGCCGACGCCGCCCCGTCTCGGCGGCCCGCCGCGCGCCGGTACGGCAGTCCACCGACGGTGCGGCGGCATAGAACCTTGGTGATCAGGAAGCCGGCCCGACTCCGCAGGAGGCACACTTTGACGCTGAACCAGACGCAGTTCCGCCCGGCGAGCGCCCACCCCGCGCACGGCGCGGTGGCCGACACCATGGACGCGGCCGGACCGCAGGTCTGGGAGGACATGACCGTGGAGGTGGCACTGTCCGTGATGGCCGCCGCCCGTACAGGTCGTCTGGTCGTCTGCGACGAGGACGGTATGTGCACCGGCCTGGTCACCCGTGACCGGCTCACGGCCGTTCGTGACGGTTCCGGATACACGGATCGGATCCGCCTGCGTGACATCGCCGACGTCATCGAGCCCTTCGCCTCGCCGCTGGTCACGAGGGCCGAAGCCGAGCGTGCAATGCGCTGCCGCCGGTTCGGGATCCCGCCCGTGGCCGACGGACACGGCAACGCTCCGGGCGTCGTCGCCCTCTCTCGCTGAACCGCCCTCGCCCCTGGCCGGCCCGTACGAGCCGGCTTCCGCAACGCTCGGCACTCGGTTCTCCGACTTCTCAGGTTCCGGGGGTCTCGGGCCGCGACTCGTAGTGCAGGGTGTGGAAGCGGCCGCTCTCCTCGCGCCCCGCGGGGTCGCGGCCCAGCGCCCGTACCGCCGTGATCGCGTAGCGCCGTTCGCGCTCGTCGGTGAAGAGGCGCTGGGGGTAGGTGCGGGAGGCGTCGACGGTGGTCCTCAGGCCGTGGGCGGCCAGGGCGCGGGCGATCGGCTGGTACGACACCGTCCGCAGCACGAAGGCGCTGACCCATACCGGTCGGCGGGCGCCCTCCAGCAGTGCCGTGAAGGTTCGGGCGGTGATGTAGCTGCCGCCCCCGGTCACCGTGATGAGGCCGACCTCGGCGAGCGCGCGGCGCAGGCGGGGGCCGGGGGAGGCCCGTTCCAGATCGTCGGAGAAGGCGGCGTCCAGCAGGCCCACCTCCAGGGCGTACCGCACGGCGGGGGCCGCGACGTCCAGCCCGAACACCGGCACCGCGTCCGGGCGGCGCCGGGCGGCGTAGAAGGCCTTGTCCGATGCCGTCAGTTCCGCCGTCGACATCGCCCGGGTTCCGGGGGAGGTGTACCGCTCGTACATCTCGGCCAGCGTCACGTCGTGGTTGAGCAGCGCGGCGTTGATCCCGTAGGAGCAGCACACGTCCAGCACAGCCGGCCCGGGGGTGCGGGCGTCGTCGAGGGCGGTCCGTTCGGCGGCGACCTGCCGGAAGACCGGCTGGGCGTGGTGCGGGATCTCGTACTCCAGTGGCGCCAGCCGGGTGAAGTAGGCGCGGGGGTCCGGTCGGCCGTAGATGTCGTCGAACCGTGCCTTGCCACCCGCCGCGCCCTCGGTGCTGCCAGAGCCGGGCTCGGCCATGCCGTACTCCTCCTCGCGCGACGCGTCCGTACTTCCATCATGTCTCGCCCCTCTATGTCCCGGTATGTCTGCCACACCGGCGGGCTCGGCCGAGCGATCCGGGACCCCCGAGTGGACGCCGGACTACGTCGAGGGCTCCTCGCGGCCCGGGCCGGTGGCCCGCGTCGTCCCGGCGGGGACGGGGAGACGCAGTGCCATCAGCCATCCGACGAGGGCCAGGGTGGCCATCCCGGTGGCCGACACGGTCAGCGCCTGCTCCCTGGCACGTGCGTTGATCCGTACCAGCCCGTCGGCCTCGGCGCCCGTGATGCCCCGCGACGTCATCTTCGCGCGCAGGGCGTCGTCGGACACCGCGGTGATCTGGAGCTGCTGCTCCACCGTCCGCGTCACCCACTCCTTCTGGGCGGTGGTGAGGACGCTGCTGTCGTTCACGCCGGCCTCGAACGTGTACAGCAGCGCCGTGGTCATCAGGGCGCCGGCGAGCGCGACGCCGAAGGAGCTCCCGAGGTATCCGGCCGTGTAGAAGAGCCCTGTCACGTCGCTCACCTCGTCCCGTTCGGGCGCCGACTGAACGAGGTCGGTGAGCGTCGTGGCCATGCCCCGGCCGAGCCCGATGATGAGAATCCCCGGCGCGAGGGCGAGGCCCACTGCGGCCACTCCCTGCGCGTGCGGACTGAAGAGGACGGCGACCGCGGCGCAGCCGACGCCCATACAGACGAACGCCCCCATCGCGGCGGCGCGGTGGGTCATCCTGCCCCGCCCGATCCGCCGGGCGGTCGGCGGGGCGGCCAGCATCAGCCCCAGTGCGATCGGGAGCAGCACGATCCCGCAGCGCAGCGCGCCGAACCCGAGGGCCGTCTGCAGGAAGACCGGCACCAGGAAGAGCACGCCGTAGGGCACCACGATCAGCATCAACTGGGTCGAGATCCCGGTCCGGACGGTGCGGTTCCGCAGCACCGTCACACGAACCAGCGGATCCCTTCCACTCCTGACGAGACGCAGTTCCCATCCGGCGAAGGCGGCCAGAACCGCAAGCCCCAGGCCCGCCAGGAGGGGAACGGGTGACAGGCCGCCACGCTCCAGCAGGGTGTGGCCGAGGACCACGAAATCCTGCCGGGCCCTGAGCAGGCCGTACTGCCCCGAGAGCAGGGCCGCGACGACGAGCAGAACCAGTCCGGTCGTGGACAGCAGCACCCCGCGGACGTCGAAGCGCTCCCCGGGGCGTCCGGGGAAGGCCCCGGAATCGACCGTACGCCGTACGAGCCAGATCAGGGCCAGGGTGATCCCGGCTCCCAGCAGGAACGAGATGCGCCAGGTCAGGAAGCTGGTGATCAGGCCGCCCAGGACGGGACCGGACGCCCCGCCGACCCCGGACGTCATGACCAGGATCGACAGCGCCTTGGTCCGTACGGCCCCGGTGAAGGTCTGGGTGAGCATCGCCATCAGCGCCGGGGACATGAGCGCGACGCCGAGCCCCTGGAGCACGGACCAGCCGAGCAGCATGAACGGCAGGCGCGGGGCGAAGGCGGTGATCAGCGCCCCGAGGGCGAAGACCCCGCCGCCGAGGGAGAAGGTCCGCCGGTATCCGTGGCGGGTGCCGAGCTTGCTGCCAGTGATGATCAGCGAGGCGATCACCAGGGCGTACAGCGAAATGGCCGACTGCACGCCGGTCAGCGAGGTGTGCAGGTCCCCGACGAGCGCCGACAGGGCCACGTTCATGGCGGTGCCGGTGTAGTTGATCAGCAGGTTCTCGGCGGCGAGGAGGAGGAACAGTGTCCGGGCGGCCGGCGGCGTGTCCCCTCCGATCGGGTCCCTGAACCGCCGCGCCCCGTTTCGCCCTTGCACGAATGCGTCCTGCCGTTCGATCGCTCCACCCCGGGCAGGCCCGCTGCCGCCAGGACCGGCCTCTGTCTCCGGCTCCCCGGTTCAGAGTGCACGCCGTGCGCGGCGCACGCCTGCGGGACGCGCCCACACAGACCCGAGCGGGCGACACGGGCCGCCGCCCGGCCCTCGCCGCCGCGGCGCCCCGCCTCGCCCCGGTCCCGCATCGGTGCGGGGCGCCGTACCGGCCCCGGGGGTGGTGCGGCGCCCCGCACCGCCATCGGTCACGCGTCGGTGCGGATGATCACGTCCAGGGTGCGCGGGCCGTGCACGCCCTCCACCCGTTCGAGTTCGATGTCGGACGTGGCCGACGGGCCGCTGATCAGCGTCGTCGGGCGGGTCGGCACCAGGCGGGCCAGCGCCTCCGGCACGCCGGCCTCCACGGTCGACAGGTCCACGACGCACACATGGAGGTCGGGGACGAGGGACAGGGCGCGGCGGCCCTGCGCGGCCGAGCCGTCCAGGAAGATCGTTCCGGTCTCGGCACAGCTGACCGCCGACGCCGTGACGACGCCGTCCAGCGCGTCGAGGTGGGGCGCCGGCACGTCGGGCGAGTCGGTGTGGACCGTGCCGTCGAAGCCGACGAGCCAGGCCGGGTCGAGGCCCGCGGGGACGCCGACCGTCCGTGCGCCGCGCTCACGCAGGACGCGAGCGACCGTCGCCGCGGTGTCGGCGGTGACGCAGGTGTGGACCTCGGCGCGGTAGTCGACGAGCCGGTCGACGAAGAGGTCGAGACGCTCGGCGGCGGGCAGCGCGCGGCCGGTGCGGTAGGCGCGTTCGACGGTGACGGGCGGCGTGGGGGCGAGAGCCAGAGCGTCCCTGACCCGGCCGAGCACGACGTCCCGCGCGGAGGTTCCCCGCGGGGCCGTTGGCGCGGGACCGGCCGCCCCGGTGTCCCCGGTGTCCCCGGTGTTTCCGGTGTTCCCTGTGTTCCCGGTGTTCTTCCTCGGGGTGCTCAACGTCCGTCGCCTTCCTCGCCGTGCCGCTCGGACGCGGCGGCTTCCTCGTGGCGCCGTTCGGACACGGCCCCTTCCTCGCCGTGCCGGCCGGGTGCGGCGGCGGCCTCGGCGCGCAGCGCCTGCTGCCCCTCCGCCGAGGAGAACCAGTCGCGGAACGTCTGCTTCGGCGGCGCCGCGATGTCCCGGCTGTCGCTCCAGCCGTCGAACGGCTTCGGCAGTCTCGTGATCTTGCGGTCGCGTCCGGCGACGACCCGGCCGATCCCGGCGGCCTTCTGCGCGGTGGTGTACAGGCCGGGCCGCGCCATGACGGCGGCCGCCGCCCTCATGGCGAGCTTCTCGGCGGTGGTGCCGGACTGCTCGGTGTGCTGGTGACGCAGCTCCACGAGCAGCGACGGGATGTCGATCTTCACCGGGCAGGCGTCGAAGCACGCGCCGCAGAGGGTGGAGGCGTAGGGCAGCGAGGAGTTGGGGTCGTTCTTCGCCTCGTGCATGCCGGCGAGCTGCGGGGTGAGGACGGCGCCGATGGGGCCGGGGTAGGCGGAGCCGTAGGCGTGGCCGCCCGCACGCTCGTAGACCGGGCAGACGTTGAGACAGGCCGAGCAGCGGATGCAGTTGAGGGCCTCGCGGCCGATGGCGTCGGAGAGGGCGGCGGTGCGGCCGTTGTCCAGGAGGACGAGGTGGAACTCCCGCGGGCCGTCCCCCTCGGTCACCCCCGTCCACAGCGAGGTGTACGGGTTCATCCGCTCGCCGGTGGAGGAGCGCGGCAGGAGCTGGAAGAAGACCTCCAGGTCCTGGTAGCGGGGCAGGACCTTCTCGATGCCCATGACGGTGATGAGTGTCTCGGGCAGGGTCAGGCACATGCGGCCGTTGCCCTCGGACTCGACGACCGACAGGGTGCCCGTCTCGGCGATGCCGAAGTTCGCGCCCGAGACGGCGACCTTCGCCGTCATGAACTTCTCGCGCAGATAGGCGCGCGCCGCGGCGGCGAGGTGCGCGGGAACGGAGTCGAGCCCGGCGTCGACGCCGGGGATCCGTTCGAGGAAGATCTCGCGGATCTCGTCGCGGTTGCGGTGGATGGCCGGGACGAGGATGTGGGACGGCTTGTCGTGGGCGAGCTGCACGATCAGCTCGGCGAGGTCCGTCTCGTGGGCGGTGATGCCCTGGCTCTCCAGGTGTTCGTTGAGGCCGATCTCCTGGGTGGCCATCGACTTGACCTTGATGACCTCGTCGCTGCCGGTCGCGGCGACCAGACGCGTGACGATCGCGTTGGCCTCGGCGGCGTCGCGGGCCCAGTGGACGGTGCCGCCGGCGGCGGTGACCTTCGCCTCCAGCTGTTCGAGCAGCTCGGGCAGGCGGTTCATGGTGTCGGTCTTGATCCGCGAGCCGGCGGTGCGCAGCGCCTCCCAGTCGGGCAGCTCCGTGGTGACGGCCAGACGCTTGCCGCGGATGGTGCGGGTGGCGTTGCGGAGGTTGCGGCGCAGTTGCTGGTCGCGCAGCTCGCCGCGGGCGGCCTCGGGGAACTTCGCGTCGCCCCGCAGATTGCCCTCGCCGTACGGGGCGCGGGGCGGGGCGGCCGGCATGCCGAGGAACGTGCTGCTCATCGGGTGGCCTCCGGGAGGACGTACGGCGCGGAGCGGGTGGCGGCGAGGATCTGCGCGAGGTGCAGGGTCCGGGTGCCCGAGGCGATGCGGGACAGCCCTCCGCCGATGTGCATCAGGCACGAGGAGTCACCGGCGGTGCAGATGTCGGCGCCGGTGGAGGTCACGTTCGCGACCTTGTCGTGGAGCATGGCGGAGGACGTGTCGGCGTTCTTGAGGGCGAACGTGCCGCCGAAGCCGCAGCAGGCGTCCGCTTCGGGCAGCTCGACGAGGTCGATGCCCTCGACGGCGCGCAGGAGTCGGAGCGGCTTGTCGCCCACGCGCAGCATCCGCAGGGAGTGGCAGGTGGGGTGGTGGGTGACGCGGTGCGGGAAGTACGCGCCCACGTCCACGGTGCCGAGGACGTCGACGAGCAGCTCCGACAGTTCGTACGTCTTCTCGCTGACCGCGGCGACCCCTGAGCGCAGCGACGCGTCGCCGTACCGGTCGGCGATCAGCGCGTGCTGGTGGCGCACGGAGCCGGCGCAGGACCCGGACGGCATGACGACGGCGTCGATGGAGCCGTCGCCGAACTGCTCGGCGAACGCCCGCACCAGCGGGACGGGTTCGCGCTGGTAGCCGGTGTTGACGTGCATCTGGCCGCAGCAGGTCTGCCCCGGCGGGAACACCAGCTCGTGGCCGAGGCGGGTCAGCAGCCGGGCCGTGGACTTCACCGCGTCGGGGAAGAGCGTGTCCCCCAGGCAGGTGGCGAAGAGTCCGATACGCATGGGGGACCTCCACGATCATTTATGGTCCGACCATAGCATCATCGGACCCGAAGTTGACGAGCCTGCCTGTAAAAAGGGCGGAGCGCAATTTGGTCCGACCTTATTGACATGCGACATCTCCAGTGCGCTACTGAGTCGGTCCTCCAGGCGCACCGACCCCTGCCTCACGAGCGGGACCTCGTGGTGGGGGTCTACGAAACTCGACGAGGAGTTACTCGCGTGGCCCCTACCCCATCGGCTGCACTCGCGGTCACCTTCACGCCCGACGTGACCGCCGTCGGCGGCAGCCTTGCCGCCACCGCCCTTCTGGGGCTGGTTCCCCTGGCCGCCTTCTTCCTGCTGCTGATGGCCGCCAAGCGCCCTGCATGGCAGTCCGCGCTCGGCGCGCTGATCGCGGCGCTGCTCGTCGCGGTGTTCGGCATGGGGATGCCAGTCCGGCTCGGTGTCCTGTCCGCCGCACAGGGCCTGCTCTTCGGCCTCTTCCCGGTCATGCTGATCGTGGTCGCGGCCATCTGGTTCTACGAGCTGACCGTGATCAGCAGGCGCTTCGAGGACCTGCGCCGGGCCTTCAGCGCCGTGGGCCGCGGTGATCTGCGCGTACAGGCCATCCTCATCGCGTTCTGCTTCGGGGGCCTGCTCGAGGCGCTGGCCGGCTTCGGCGCGCCCGTCGCGATCACCGCCGCCATGCTGATGGCGGTCGGTCTGCCTCCGCTGCGCGCGGCCGTCACCGTCCTGGTCGCCAACACCGCGCCCGTCGCCTTCGGCTCCATGGCCATCCCGATCACCACCGCGGGCAACCTCACCGGCATCCCGGCCGAGGACATCGCCGCCGTCGTCGGCCGGCAGACCCCCCTGCTCGCGCTGTTCGTGCCGCTGCTCCTCCTCTTCCTCGTCGACGGCGTCCGAGGCATGCGCGAGCTGTGGCCGATCGCCCTGGTCACCGGCGCCGTCTTCGCCGTCGCCCAGTTCTGGTGCTCCGCCCACTTCGCCTACGAGCTGACCGACGTCGTCGCCGCCCTCGCCGGGTTCGCCGCCGCCGTGACCATGCTGCGCTTCTGGAAGCCGGACACCCCCGCCGACCAGCGCTCCCAGGTCGAGCCCGAGCCGCTCACCCCGGGCCGCGTCGCGCTGGCCGTGCTGCCGTACGCGCTCGTCATCGTCGTCTTCGCGCTGGCCAAGCTGAACGCCGGCGGCATCGACATGCCCGCGCTGCTCGGCCGCTGGAACATCGAGCTGGAGTGGCCCGGCCTGTACGGCAACCTCCTCACCGGCGACGGCTCGGCGGCGGCCGGCGCGATCTACAAGCTGGAAGTGCTCGGCAACCCCGGCACCCTGCTGGTCGTCTCCGGCGTCCTGGTCACCCTCGTCTACCGGCTCACGAGCAGCGACCGCTACCCGATGACCGGCGGTATGGCCGTGCGGGCGGCCGGCTCGACGCTGAGGAACATGAAGGCCTCCATAGCCACCGTCGCCGCGGTGCTCGCCCTCGGCTACGTGATGAACCAGTCGGGCCAGACCGTCGCCATCGGCACCTGGCTGGCCGCCGCGGGCGGCGCGTTCGCGCTGCTCTCACCGACCCTGGGCTGGCTGGGCACCGCCGTGACCGGCTCGGACACGTCGGCCAACGCGCTGTTCGCCACGCTCCAGCAGGCCGCCGGCCAGAAGGCGGGCATCGACCCGCACCTGCTGGTCGCCGCGAACACCTCCGGTGGCGTGGTCGGCAAGCTGGTCAGCCCGCAGAACCTGACGATCGCCGCCACGGCCGTGGAGAAGCCGGGCAGCGAACACGTCCTGCTCCGACGGGTCGCCAAGTACAGCCTCGCGCTGCTCGCGGCCCTGTGCGTGCTGGTGTATCTCCAGTCGCTGCCGGCGCTGTCGCGGATGCTGCCGTAGTCCGCGCGGGCGGGAAGGGCCGGTCTGCCTCGGGTGAACGCCCGGGGCAGACCGGCCCTTCAGGGGGTGCGGGGGACCGCGCGAACCGCCCGGCTGCGGGGTGGTCTCCGCCCGGCTACCGGTCGGTCTCCGTCCGGTCGTCGACCAGCGTCCCGTGGAAGCCCCGGATGTGCTCCTCCACCAGATCGGCGGCCCCCGCCCCGTCCCCGGCCCGTACCAGCCGCAGCAACTCCGCGTGCTGGGCGTTGAGTGCGGCGGCGGTCGCGGCCCAGTCCTCCGCGTCCTCCTCCGCCTTGAGGATCAGCGTGCGCACGGACTCCCGGACCGCCGAGGTGAGCGTCGAGATGAGCCGGTTGCCCGAGCTGCGGGCGATCAGTACGTGGAACAGCGTGTCCAGCTCGTTGAACTCCGTCACGGTGAGACCCGGCTCCCGCATCCGCGCGAGGACCTCCTCCGCCTGTGCCAGGTCGTCCTCCGACGCCCTGCGCGCGGCGGCCTCGAAGCTCGAGCGCTCCAGGGTGACGCGGGCCTCCAGGACGTCCTGGAGGTCGTAGCTGCCGAGCGCCAGATGCAGGCGCAGCAGGCGCCCGAGCGCGTCGTCGGGGTTGCGCACGATCCGGGCGCCCGCGTCCGGCCCCCGGCCCGCGTGGGCGACGAGGACACCGATCGTCTCCATGACCCGCAGCGCCTCGCGCAGCGCGGAGCGGCTCACGCCGAGGGTGGGGGCCAGCTCACGCTCGGGCGGAAGGCGGTCTCCGGCCTTCAGCTCACCGGCGAGCACCCGCTCCTCGATGCTCTCCAGCACGAGTTCATGCGTGCGTGACTGCCGCACCGGACGCCACTCGGCCGTCATCGGCACCTCCCCGACTCGCTTTCCGTAGCAACTATGTCACAGCGCTATGAGGTCGGACCTCTCGGAAGGGCGAGCATCTGCGCGTCCGCCGGAGTGGTGGGCGTGGACTCCGATCATGCCGAAGGCGGTCAGCGCCGCCGCGACGGCCGCCGCCGCACCGCACACGAGGAACGCGGTGCCGAATCCGCTGCCCAGGGCGTCCAGGGCCAGGCCGTGCGCCGCGGATCCCGGGGCGCCGGGCGGCAGACCGTTCACGGCGATCGGCCCTCCGGCCTCGGCGATCGCGCGGGCCGCTGCCGCCTGGCCCACCGGCAGGTGCGCGCCGGCCAGGTCCGCCGCGAACGCCGACCCCGCGTTGCTGAGGGCGACCGCGCCGACGACGACGGGGCCGAGGACGAAGCCGAGGTCGCGCAGCATGTTGGTGGCGGCGCTGGCCATGCCGGCCAGGTGCGGGGGCACGCTGTTCAGCGCCACGGCCGTCACCGAGCTCACGGTCAGGGCGAAACCGATGCCGATCAGCAGGGCGGGCGCGACGAACGCGCGGAGCCCCGGGGCGGTGACGTCCAGGCGGGCGCACAGCAGGCAGCCGATCGCCATCAGGACGAAGCCCGAGGTCAGCAGCCAGGACGGGGCGACCCTGTGGAGGAGCCGCGAGCCCACCGGGATGAGCAGGAACGCGGGCCCCTGGAGGAACAGGAACGGGATCGCGACGCGGAGCGGGTCCTGATGCTGTACGGGCCCCAGCCACATGCTCGTCGCGAAGCAGGCGCCGAGGAAGGCGAGCATGCCGATGACCGCGACGGCGGAGGACACGCTGAAGGCCCGGTTGCGGAACAGGGCCAGGTCGAAGATCGGGGATTCGGCCCCCAGCTCCACCACCACGAATCCGGCGAGGAAACACGCGCCGAGGGCGAAGGCGAGCAGGACGGGAAGGGTGGTCCAGCCCGACTCCGGCCCCTCGACGGCGCCGTACAGCACCAGGACGAGACCGAGGGCGAAGGTGATCTGCCCGGGTACGTCGAGCCTGCGGCCCGTGGGCGCCTTCGACTCGGTGGCCAGCGTCAGGGTGAGCGCCATGCTGACCAGGGTGAGTCCGACGAGCACCCAGAAGGAACCGCGCCACGACCCGACCTTGGCGAACATGCCGCCGAGCAGAGGTGAGACGGCCGCGCCGGCGGACAGGAAGCCGCTCCAGACCGCCACCGCGTGCGCCCGCTCCCGCAGGGTGCGGGTGACCGCGGTGATCGCGGTGAGCGAGCCGGGGAACATGGCGCCGGCGCCGAGGCCGTTCAGGGCGGCGCCGATCCACAGCACCTGGACGCTCGGCGCGAGCGCGGCGACGGCGCTGCCGGCGGCGACCAGCGCCGTGCCGGCCGCGACGAGCCGTCGCCGTCCGAAGAGGTCGCCGAGGACACCGAAGGTGAACTCGAAGCAGACCACGGCGATCATGAAAGCGGCCGTGATCCAGGTGAGTTGGGATCCGTGGGTGTGCAGGTCCTCCTGGAAGAGCCCGTTCAGCGAGGCCGGCAGCGCGTTCGCCACCTGGGCCACGAAGACCGCGCAGCAGGCGGCGGCCAGAGTTCCCGCGTAGCCCGGTGTCCGGGCGGCCCCCGCGGTGGGGCCGGGGGACGTCGTCGTCCCGTTGTCGAGCGTCATTGCTGGTCTCCCTGGCTGGAAGAGGGGCGTCCCGGTAGCGGGGCCCGAGAGGCGGAAGAGCTCGGCTCTGCGTGCGCGGTGGGGGAGAGGGGCGCGACGTGAGTCGGGCGCGTTGCCGTGGAGAATGACACTCGCTTTACGTGACGTCAATCATTCATTCGTTATCTAAGGTGAGCGGTTAATGCGTACGGTAATCATTCGCATTGCCTTGCGTGCGGGCTCAGCGCTGCTCGGCCAGGTCGTTCTCCAGGGCGTGCGCGGCGGCGTCCAGGGTGGCGACCAGGAACTGGAGGCGGTGCGGGTCGTAGCGCACGCTGGGCATCGACACCGACAGACCGGCCAGCGCGGTGCCGTCCCGGTCGCGCACCGGCACGCCGACGGCGACCAGACCGCGTTCGGACCGCTCCCGGTTGACGGCGAACCCGTTGCGGCGCAGGCGCCGCAGGTCCGTCCGCAGCCGGCCGAGATCCGGGCGATCGGCCGGACGGTCGCGGTAGCGCTCCGGGGCGTAGACCTCCTCCAGTTCCCCGTCGGTGAGGTCGGCGAGCAGGAGCAGCCCCGCCGTCGTGCGGTGGGCCGGGAACACCATGCCCTCCCGGGAGCCGACCCGCAGGGCCTGCCGGCACTCGACGCTGGCGATGAACCGGGCCGTGTCCCCGGTGCGCACGATCAGGTTCGCGGTCTCGTCCAGAAGGTCGACGACCCGGTGCAGATGCGGCAGGGCCGCCGCGCGCAGTCGCGACACGAGGGACTGGGAGTGCGCGGCGAGCTCCAGCACCGGTCCCGCGCGGTAGACGCGGTCCTCGCCCTGCACGGCGAAGTCCCGGTAGACGAGCATCGCCAGGACCCGGTGGGCGGTCGACCGGGCGACGCCCAGCCGCTCGGCGATCTGCGACACCGTCGCGCCGCCCTCCATCTGCAGGATGGTCGCCGCCCGCAGCGCGTGGTCCACGCTGGCGATCGGGTAGGGCGGCGGCGTCTTGAGCGGCTTGTCCATGGCATGTCCCTCGGATTCTGTTCTCCAGAATCTCCATGTTCTCCTGGAAGACGCGTCGCACGCTGGAGGCGTGACTCAGTCCTCCATCGCCCAAGACGTCGCTACGGGTTCCCCGGTCCGGCTCCAGGCCGTCTCCGCGGAGGGGCAACCCCCGGTCACCCCGGCGCTCGAAGAGCTGTACCGGGGCTTCGAACAGGAACTGCTCGTACCGCTGTGGACCGAGATCGGCGACCTGATGCCGGCCCACCCGCGCTCGCGCGCCGTGCCGCACCTGTGGCGCTGGGAGCGGTTGCGGGAGCTGGCGGCCCGAGCCGGCGACCTGGTCCCGGTCGGCCGCGGCGGCGAGCGCCGGGCCATCGCGCTGGCCAACCCCTCCCTGGGCGGGCGGCCGTTCGCCACGCCGACCCTGTGGGCGGCCATCCAGTACCTCATGCCCGGCGAGGACGCCCCGGAGCACCGGCACACCCAGCACGCCTTCCGCTTCGTGGTCGAGGGCTCGGGCGTGTGGACGGTGGTCGGCGGCGACCCGGTACCGATGAACCGCGGTGACTTCCTCCCGCAGGCCGGCTGGAACTGGCACGCCCACCACAACGCGACCTCCGAGCCGATGGCCTGGATCGACGGCCTGGACATCCCGTTCCAGTACGCCGCCGAGGCGCAGTTCTTCGAGTTCGGCCGCGACCAGATCGGCGACGCCGAGCGCGTCACGCCCGAGCGGTCGCGCTCCGAGCGCCTGTGGGGCCACCCGGGCCTGCGCCCGCTGTCGGCCGTACCGGCCACGCCGGGCAGCCCGCTGCTGTCCTACAAGTGGGAGTACACCGACGCCGCCCTGCGCGACCAGCTCCTGCTGGAGAAGGAGGGCTACGGCGGCACCGTCGAGCCCGGCCACGCCGCGGTGCGCTACGCCAGCCCGCACGACGGCTCCGACGTCCTGCCGACCGTCCGGGCCGAGTTCCACCGCGTCGCCCGCGGCGCCGGGACGGCGCCCGTCCGCGAGACCGGTTCGTCCGTCTACCAGGTCTTCGACGGCTCCGGCGTGGTGACCGTCGGCGACACGTCGTGGACGGTGACCCGCGGCGACCTGTTCGTCGTCCCGTCCTGGCAGCCGTTCTCCGCCCGGTCGGAGGCCGGCGCGACCGACTCCGACGCGGGCGCCCTCGACCTGTTCCGCTTCTCCGACGCGCCCGTCTTCGAGGCGCTCAAGCTCAACCGCACCCAGAAGGACGCCTGACCATGAAGCTCGCCACCATCCGCACCGCCGAAGGGACCCGGGCGGTCCGCCTCGACGGCGAGGTCCTCGTCGACCTCGGGTACTCCGACCTGGGCGAGCTGTTCGCCGAGGCCGACTGGCGGTCCAGGGCCGCCGCCTCCTCCGGCACCACGTACCCGGTCGAGGGCGCGGACTTCGCGCCTGTCGTCCCGAACCCGTCCAAGGTCGTCTGCGTGGGCCACAACTACACCAACCACATCAAGGAGATGGGCCGGGACCTGCCCGACTACCCGACGCTCTTCCCGAAGTTCGCCGAGACCCTGCTGGGCGCGGGCGACGACATCGTCAAGCCGGCCGAGACCGACGCGCTCGACTGGGAGGTCGAACTGGCCGTCGTGATCGGCAAGGAGGTGCGCCGCGCCGACGAGCGTCAGGCCGCCGACGCCATCGCCGGCTTCACCGTCATGAACGACGTCTCGGTGCGCGACTGGCAGTTCCGCACCATCGAATGGACCCAGGGCAAGATCTGGGAGGCCTCCACCCCGGTCGGGCCCTATGTCGTCACCCCCGACGAGGCCGGCGGGGTCCGTCCCGCGCTGGAGGTCAGGACGGTCGTCGACGGCCAGGTCGTGCAGCGGGACGGCACCGGCACGCTGCTGTTCGACCCCGTCTTCCTGGTGCGGTACATCTCCACCGTCATCACCCTGAAGCCGGGCGACATCATCGCCACCGGGACCCCGGCAGGCGTGGGCAACGCCCGCGACCCCAAGGTGTTCCTGCTCCCCGGCCAGACCGTGGTCACCGAGATCGCCGGCCTGGGCGCCTGCATCAACAAGGTGGTCGCGGCATGACCGGCACCCCGCGGACGTTCGCCGACGCGCGCGCCTGGGCCCGTACCGGCACCGAGCTGGTACTGGCCGCCGTCGCGGACCTCGACGAGGCCGGCTTCGCCGCCCCCAGCGTGCTGCCCGGCTGGACCCGCAAGCACCTGGCCGCGCACGTCGCCGCCAACGCCGACGCCCTGTGCAACCTCGCGCACTGGGCGGCCACCGGCGAGGAGACGCCGATGTACGCCTCCCTCGAGGAGCGCGCCGCCGGCATCGCCAGGGGCCCGGCCCTCTCCGCCGGCGAACTGCGCGCCCGGCTGGCCGACTCGGCCCGCCGGCTCGGCACGGACCTGGACGAACTCACCGACGAGCAGTGGCAGAACAAGGTCGTCACCGCCCAGGGCCGTACCGTCCCCGCCACCGAGCTGCCCTGGATGCGGTCCCGGGAGACCTGCGTCCACGCGGTCGACTTCGGCACCGGCGTCACCTTCGCCGACCTACCGGCGGACTTCCTGTCCGCCCTGGCCGACGAGATCGGCACCCGACGCGGGCTGACCGAGCTGCCCGACGGCCCTCTTCCCGAGGTCGCCGCCTGGCTGGCCGGACGGCCCCACACGCTCGCCGACGCTCCCGAGCTCGGCCCGTGGCTCTGAGAGTGAGGAAGTTCCATGACGAACCCTGACGTGATCGTCGTCGGCGGCGGGATCGGCGGCCTGGGCGCGGCGTTCTCCCTGACCCGCCAGGGCCTGGACGTGCGCCTGCTGGAGAGCGCCCCCGCCTTCGGCGAGGTCGGCGCCGGCATCCAGCTCGCCCCCAACTGCACCCGCATCCTGGACGACTACGGCCTCTTGGAGGAGGCCAAGAGCCTCGGCGTCGTCCCGGACGCGATGGTCCTGCGCGACGCCGTCGACGGGGACGAGCTGACCCGCCTCGACCTGCGCGACCTGGAGAAGCGCTTCGGCTACCCGTACATGGTGATCCACCGCAGCGACCTGCACGGACTGCTGCTGCGCGCCTGCGAGCGGGCCGGGGTCGAGCTGGTCACCGACTCCCGGGTCACCTCGTACGAGAACACCGGGAACGGCGCCCGCGTCACCCTCGCCTCGGGCGCGGTGCACGAGGCCGGACTGGTCATCGCCGCCGACGGCCTGCACTCCGTCGCCCGCAAGCTCCTCGTCGACGACCGGCCCGTCTCCTCCGCGTACGTCGCCTACCGCGGCACCGTGCCCGCCGAGACGCCCCGCGTGCAGGGCACCGACCTCAGCGAGGTCGTGGTCCACGTCGGCCCGCGCTGCCACTTCGTCCACTACGGCCTGCGCGGCGGCGAACTCCTCAACCAGGTCGCCGTCTTCGAATCCCCCAAGGCGCTCGCCGGCCAGGAGGACTGGGGCACCCCGGACGAGCTCGACGACGCCTTCGCCGGGACCTGCGGTTTCGTGCGGGAGGGCCTGCCGTTCATGTGGCGGGACAAGTGGTGGCGGATGTTCGACCGCGAGCCGGTCATGAACTGGGTCCACGGCCGGATCGCGCTGCTCGGCGACTCCGCGCACCCCCCGCTGCAGTACATCGCGCAGGGCGCCATCATGGCCGTCGAGGACGGCTGGGTCCTCGGCGAGCACGTCGCCCGCAACCGCGCCGAGGACGGCACGATCGACTGGGACACCGCCCTCGCCGCCTACGAGGCCGTCCGTCCGGAGCACTGCCGCCGCGTGCTGACCACGTCCCGCGCGTGGGGCGAACTCTGGCACCTCGACGGCGTCGCCCGCGAGCAGCGCAACGTCCTGCTCCGCGCCCGCGACACCTACGACTACTCCTTCGTGGACTGGCTGTACGGCCCGACCGCGCTGACGCCGGACGAGGAACCCCCCATGTTCACGCCCGTCCCGCTGTCCTCGGTCCACGTCGACGAGCCGGAGGCCGCCGCCCTGGCCGGGGGGCGCCTCCGATGAAGGACGCCTACCTCTACACGGCGGCCCGTACTCCGTTCGGCCGGTTCGGCGGAGCCCTGGCCGGGGTGCGACCGGACGATCTCGCGGCCACCGCGCTGACCGGGGTGCTGGAGCAGGCACCGGACCTGGACCGCGCCGCGATCGGCGACGTGGTGTGGGGCAACGCGAACGGCGCCGGGGAGGACAACCGCAACGTCGGCCGGATGGCGGTGCTGCTGGCCGGACTGCCGGTGAGCGTGCCGGCCACCACCGTGAACCGGCTGTGCGGGTCCGGCCTGGACGCGGCCGTCATCGCCTCGCGCACCCTGGAGTCCGGCGACGCCGACATCGTCGTGGCGGGCGGGGTGGAGTCCATGACCCGCGCGCCCTGGGTGCTGCCCAAGCCGGACCGCGCCCACCCCGCCGGGAACGTCACGGCCGTCTCCACGACCCTGGGCTGGCGGCTGGTCAACCCCGCGATGCCCGAGGAGTGGACGGCGTCGCTGGGGGAGTGCAACGAACTGCTCCAGGAGAAGTTCTCGATCTCCCGGGAGCGGCAGGACGCGTTCGCGGCGCGCTCCCACCGGCTCGCGGCCCGGGCATGGGACGAGGGCTTCTACGACGAGTTGGTCGTCCCCGTGGCGGGACTCACCCGGGACGAGGGCATCCGCCCCGGCACCGACCCCGGCAAGCTGGCGGCACTGAAGCCGTCGTTCCGCCCGGACGGGACGATCACGGCCGGCAACGCCTCCCCGCTGAGCGACGGGGCGTCCGCCGTACTGTTGGGCACCGCGGCAGCGGCCGACCGGATCGGGCTGGACCCCGTCGCCCGCATCGCCGGACGCGGGGTGCACGCGGTCGACCCGCGGCTGTTCGGCTTCGCCCCCGTGGAGGCCGCCGAGCGGGCACTGCGCCGCGCCGACATCGGCTGGGGCGACGTGGGCGCGGTCGAGTTGAACGAGGCGTTCGCGGTGCAGTCGCTCGCCTGCGTGGACGCCTGGGGCATCGACCCGGAGATCGTCAACACCCGGGGCGGTGCCATCGCCCTCGGGCATCCGCTGGGCGCCTCCGGCGGCCGGCTCCTCGCCACCCTGGCGAAGGTGCTGCGGCAGCGGCGTGCGCGCTGGGGCGTGGCGGCGATCTGCATCGGCGTGGGCCAGGCCCTCGCCGTGGTCCTGGAGAACGTCACCGACGAGGTGAGCCGCTGATGGGCGTGACCATCGCCGCGACGGCGGACGAGGCCGTGGCGGGCGTGGAGGACGGATCGACGGTCCTGGTGGGCGGATTCGGCCTGGCGGGCATGCCGTTCGACCTGATCGACGCACTGATCCGGCAGGGCGCGGGCGACCTCACGGTGGTGTCCAACAACGCGGGGAACGGGGACGTCGGCCTGGCCGCACTGCTCAAGGCGGGCCGGGTGCGCAAGGTGATCTGCTCCTTCCCCCGGCAGAGCGACTCCTACGTGTTCGACGACCTGTACCGGGCCGGCCGCGTCGACCTGGAGGTCGTACCGCAGGGCACGCTCGCCGAGCGGATGCGCGCCGCCGGAGCCGGCATCGGCGCCTTCTACAGCCCCGTCGGCGTCGGCACCTCGCTGGCGGAGGGCAAGGAGGCCAGGGAGATCGACGGACGCGCCTACGTCCTGGAGTACCCGATCAAGGGGGACGTGGCCCTGATCTCGGCGCACCGGGCGGACACCATGGGCAACCTCGTCTACCGCAAGACCGCCCGGAACTTCGGCCCCGTCATGGCGACCGCGGCCACCACGGTCGTCGCCCAGGTCACCGGCATCGTGCCCGCCGGAGGGATCGACCCGGAGACCGTGGTCACCCCGGGTATCTTCGTCGACCGCCTCGTACGGGCCGAGGCCCGCCGGCTCACCGTGCAAGGAGCCCGCTGATGACGCTCACACCGCCCGCGGCCCCCGTGGAGCACACCGGCCGGGGCCCGCTCACCACCGACGAACTCGCGGCCCGCATCGCCCGCGACATCCCGCCCGGCGCCTACGTCAACCTCGGCATCGGGCAGCCGACCCGGATCGCCGAGCACCTGTCACCGGACGCCGGGATCGTGCTGCACACCGAGAACGGCATGCTCGGCATGGGGCCGGCCGCCGTGGGCGACCGGGTGGACCCGGACCTCACCAACGCCGGGAAGGTACCGGTCACCGAGCTGCCCGGGGCGGCGTACTTCCACCACGCCGACTCCTTCGGGATGATGCGCGGCGGCCACCTGGACGTGTGCGTCCTCGGGGCGTTCGAGGTCTCGGCACACGGCGACCTGGCCAACTGGCACACCGGAGACCCCGACGCCATCCCCGCCGTGGGCGGCGCGATGGACCTCGCGGTCGGAGCGCGGCGGGTCCTGGTGATGATGCGGCTGTTCACCCGGGACGGCGCCGCCAAGCTCGTCCCCGCGTGCACGTACCCGCTCACCGGGGCCGCCTGCGTGAGCGTGGTCTACACCGACCACGGCGTGTTCGTCCCCGGCCCGGACGGGGTGCGGGTACTGGAGACGTACGGCACCACGGTCGCGGAACTGCGGGAACGCCTCGCCGTCGACCTGCTCCCGTGAGCCCCTCGCTTTACGGTCAGTAAAGGCGGCGCGTTAGGATCCCGGCATGGCGAACCTTCGTGAGGCGCAGAAGCGGATGACGCGCCGTCTGCTGCTGGAGTCGGGACTCGAGCTGTTCAAGACCAAGGGGTACGCCGCCACGACGGTCGACGACATCGCCACCGCCGCGGGCACCACACGCGTCACGTTCTACGCGTACTTCCCCTCCCGCAGCGACCTGATGAAGGCGCTCATCGACGAGCAGCTCAACGAGGCGCTGCAGCGCGTCCGCTCCCCCGAGCACGGCTCGACGGCTCAGGACCTCGTCGCCACCGTCGTCGAAGGGACGCCGGAGGCGATCAGGGCGTGGCTGCGGCGAACCGCCGACAGCTGGCCGGCCATCCGGCCGATCATCCGCATCGGCCGCGATGCCGCGGCCATCGAGCCGGAACTCGCCGGCCTGGTCGAGCGATGGCTGGAGGAGGCCATCAGCGACATCGAGGACGGGCTGACGGCGGCCGGGCGGTTCGAGCCCCATCAGCGTCACTTCCGGGGCGTGCTCGCGATGGCCCAGCTCGACTTCGTCGCCCAGAACTGGCACCGCGCCGACTGGAAGCTCACCCGTGAGCAGATGCTCGACGAGCTCAGCGCCAGCTGGGTGGCGCTGCTGACCTGATCCGGTCCGGCAAGGCCTGACCGGCGCGGCCGGTCGGCGTCAGTCGTCGTGCGACGCCGCGTCGAACAGCAGCGCGCGCAGCCACTCGACGAAGTGGTGATCAGCCAGCCGGGGGTTCCAGACCATGTCGATCCCGAGCCCGGGGATCGGGAACGGGAACTCCTCGATCCGCAGGTCGGCGAGCGTCCGCATGGTGGCGGCGACCCGGTGGCGCAGGAGAGCGACGCCACCCGCGCGGGCGACCAGGAAGGGCACCAGCAGGAAGTCGGAGATCAACCGGCCGACGCGATAGGGGACCCCCTTCTCCTCCAGCACCGCGTACGGGAAGACGCGCCGTTCGGTGTCGACGACGACGTGCGGCTGGGTGGTCAGGAGATCGAGGGCGCCGGCTTCCGGTGGCGTGTCCGCGGCGGCCACCACCACGCAGCGGTCGTCGTACAGGCGCTCCCGCGGATACGGCGAGAAGTGCCCTTCGGAGATCAGCACGACGTCGACGCCCTTGTCGGTGAAGGTGGCTTCGGTCGGCACCGTGATCGTACGCAGCCGCAACGTGGCGCGGGGAGCGCGCTCGGCGACGAGCCGCGACAGCCGGGGGCCGATGACGAACGCCGTGCTGTTCGTCATGGCGATCGTGATGACGCGCTGATCCGTGGCGGGGTCGAAGGAGGGGAAGTCCACGATGCGTGCCGTCTGCCGCAGGGCACTGCGCAGCGGCGCGATCAGCTCGAGGGCCCGCGGGGTCAGCGTGACGCCCGTCCCCTGTCGGACGACGAGATCGTCACCCAGCAGACGCCGCATCCTCGTGAGGGCGTGGCTCATCGCCGGCTGGGACAGGCCGACCCGTTCCGCCGCCCTGGTCACCGAACGCTCCTCGAGGAGCGCGAGGAGGGGCACCAGCAGGTTGAGGTTGACCGACGCCAGTCGGTCCAGACCCGAGCCCGTGGTGCCCTCTCCGTGGTCGCCCATGGAGCGAACCCTACGCGGCGGCCCGGGTCAGACGCCGCAGCCGGGGGATCGGGATCCGGTAGTCGAGCGCCGCGGCCACCCCGGTGCCGTCGTCGTGCGACCAGCGCATCAGCGCCGGCCCGCCGCCGGGCCCGCCGTCGACGTACGACGGTTCCCCGTCCAGCGGCAGGTCGCCGACCACCTTCAGGCTCAGCCCGAACTGCTCGGTCCAGAAGTACGTCTGGAACCGCAGCGGCGGCGCCTCGTCGCCGCGCACGAGTGCCCTCGCGGCGACCTTCGCCTGCTCGATCGCGCTGCTCCACAGGGGGACGCGGCGCGGCCCGCGCGGCGTGGGGAAGGCCGCGAGGTCGCCCACGGCGGCGATGTCGGGGCGGACCAGCCCCCGCGAGTCGACCGGGACGACGCCCTTCGCCGTGAGTCCCGTGTCCGCGAGCCACTCGGTGTTGGGCACGTCGCCGACCGCGGTCAGGAGGATGTCCGCCTGGAGGACCGTGCCGTCGTCGAGGACGACCCGGGCGTCCCCCTCGTGCCCCTCGAGCCGTGCCGACCCCGTCTCGACGACGGTGAGGCCGAGGTCCAGCGCGGCCCCGACGAAGACGCCGGCGAGGTACGGACCGAGCTGAAGGGTCAGCGGCACCCCCTGGGAGACGAGGGTGACCCGGCAGCCGGCGGCCAGGCACCCCGAGGCGATCTCCATGCCGAGCGGGCCCCCGCCCACCACGACCACCGACGGCCGTCCCGCCAGTCGGCTGCGCAGGGACAGCGCGTCATCCAGCCCACGCAGGGTGAACTCCTCGGGAAGGCCGGACAATCGCCGCGCCCGGGAACCGGTGGCGACCACGAGGCGGTCGTACGGCAGAGCCGTACCGTCGTCGAGGGCGACGAGCCGGCGGTCGGGATCGAGCCCGGTCGCGCGCACGCCCAGCAGCTCCGTCGCCCCGTGGCCGGCCGGCGGAAGCACGTGCGGCGACATGCCGTCGCCGTCGAGCAGCAGCGCCTTCGACAGGGCCGGGCGGCTGTACGCCGGGTGCGGTTCGTCGCTGACGACGGTCAGCTCGCCGTCGAAGCCGGCCTCCCGGAGCGTGTCGGCCGCGGTGAGCCCGGCGATCCCGTTGCCCACGACGACGACCCGGTTCGGCGCGCCCCCGCTCATACGACCCTCAGCGCCGCGACCGGGCACACGCGGGCCGCGGCCTTCGCCAGGGCGGCGTCGGCCTCGCCGACCTCCTCGCGGTCGAGCACGAGCTCGCCCTCGTCGTCGAGGTGCATGAGCCGCGGGGCGGCCTCCTCGCACAGGCCGTGGCCCTCGCAGCGGGGGCGGTCGAGAACGATCCTCATGCGGGGATCACCTCCAGGACGGGGAGCTTTTCGATGCTCCGGGTGATGTTGGCGGGGACACGGACCTCGGGTCCGACGACCAGGCGCTTGACGCGCCGGGACAGTGCTTCGATCACGGCGTGGGCCTCCAGGCGGGCGAGTCCCTGGCCGGCGCAGCCGTGCGGGCCGTAGCCGAACGAGAGATGGTCGACCGGGTTGCGCTCGACGAGGAAGGCATCCGGGTTCTCGTAGTGCCGGGGGTCGCGGTTTCCGGCTCCGAGCAGGACCGCGGTCTGCGAGCCCGCCGGGACGACGGTCCCGTCGACGTCGACGTCCCGGGTGGCCCGTCGGCCCCAGGCGTTGACGGGGGGCCAGAAGCGCAGCACCTCGTTGAACGCCGCCGGTACCAGCGACGGGTCCGCGCGGACCAGGTCGAGCTGCTCGGGGTGCGCCGCGAAGAGGGCGACGATGTTGCCGATCGCCGCCACGGTGGTGTCGACCCCCGCGCCGAGGTACTGGTGGATGATGTGGCCGGCCGTGCCCGGCGGGACCGCGCCGCGCGCCTCGGCGTCGAAGATGCCGCGGCCGACGGACCCTTCGGCCAGGTCGGCGGCCTCGACCTGGGAGCACCAGCCGTAGAGCTCACCGGCGATCGGGAAACTCTCGGCCGTGCGCCGGTTCATCGGACCGAGGACCTGCATGGCGGCCTGGCCCCAGCGCAGCATGTTGTCGCGGACGTGGCCGGTGAAACCGATCAGGTCCGCGACGACCTCCAGCGGGAAGGCGCGGGCGAGGGCGTCGACGGCCTCGAAGGAGCCCCTCTCGACGAGCTCGGCGACGAGGGCGTCCGCCTTCGCCTCGATCCGGACCTTGAGGCCGCGCAGCGCGCGCGGCGAGAGGTTCTCGGTGAGGGTGGCGCGCAGCTGGGTGTGCGCCGGCGGGTCGGACGCGAGCGAGGTGCCGGTGAGCGCCTCGTTGGCCATCGGATTGAACGCGATCGAGGTCGAGGAGAACGACTCCCAGTCCGCGAGCGCGTCCCGGACGACGTCGTACCGCGTCAGGACGTACACGTCGTTCTTCCGCAGATGGACGACGGGGCCCTGGTCCCGCAGTTCGGCGTAGACAGGGTAGGGGTCGAGGGCGACCTCGTCGGCGAAGAGGTCGATGTCGGAGACGGGCGGCGTGGTCATGCCGCCAGTGAAGGGCCCGGTCTCCCATTCGGCAAGTGAATGATGCGCATGCCGATACATGCACCCGGTTCATGAATGCTTCGACTGCTACTCTCAGTGCATAAATTTTTCTCACCGTTCGTTTCATTGACGTCATGTAAAGCGAATGGCTAACGTGACGGCGACGACAGGGTGCTGTGCACCCCATCCCGGACACGTGAGGCAGGCATGAGCGGCAAGAGCACCACCGTGAACACCGTCCTGGGCCCGGTGCCGGCCGGGGAACTGGGCGTCGTGTCGGTCCACGAGTCCCTGCTGTCGGTGGTTCCGGGCGCGGAGTACGCCTTCGACATCACCATCGACCGCGCCGAGGTCTTCGAGACCCTCGCCGCCAAGCTCAAGGACTTCCGCGCCCACGGCGGCGGCACGATCGTCGACAGCACCGGCATGTTCCACGGCCGGGACGTCCGGCTGTACGAGACCCTCTCCCGCGCGACCGGCGTCCACATCGTCGCCTCGACGGGCCAGGGCCCGGAGGAGATGCTCGGCGGCTACTTCCTCACGCCGCAGACCAACCCGCCCACGCCGTGGCCCGCGGAGAAGTTCGCCGATCTCTTCACCAAGGAGGTCACCGAGGGCATGGTGGTCCCCCGTGTGGAGCGCCGCGGCGCCGCCGGCCTGGTGGCCACCACCGCGACCGCCGAAGGCATGACGGCGACCGACGAGAGCCTGTTCCGCGGTGCGGCGCGGACGGCCCTGCGCACCGGCGTCGCCGTCTCCATCCGCTACGGGAGCGACGCCGTCCACGACCTCGGCATCGTCCTGGACGAGAAGCTGCCGGCCGACCGCGTCGTCGTCGGCGGACTCGACCGCAGGGACGCCGTCGCCGCCGGCACGCCCCACGAGATCGCCCGCCTGGGCGCCTACGTCGCGGTCGACCACGTCGGCACGGAGGACGAGGCGCACCTCACCGACGCCGAGCGCGCCGCCCTGGTCGCCGGCCTCGTACGGGACGGCTTCGGCGACCGGATCCTGCTCTCGTGCAACGCGACCGGCGTGGCGAAGGGCCACCCCGCGGACGACCGGCCGTACAGCCACGTCCTGACCACCTTCGTCCCGCTCCTGAGGGCACAGGGCCTCAGCGACGAGGACGTACAGCGGATTCTCGTGGAGAACCCGCGCCGCCTGCTGTCGGTGCGCTGAGCGCGCCCGACGCGAACGCCCATCAAGTTCTCTTCGTCGAAGGTGAGTTCCGTGTCGCGAGTGAATACCGTCCTGGGGCCGGTGCCGACCGAGGAGCTGGGGCTCGTGGCCGTCCACGAGCACATCGGCTACGGCATGCCCGGCTCCGAGCTGGACACGAAGTGGTGGAAGACCCCCGAGCAGCGGTACGAGGAGACCGTCCCGAAGCTGCGCGCCTTCCACGAGTACGGCGGCGGCACCTTCGTCGACGCGACCGGGATCTGCAACGGCCGCGACGTCGACCACTACAGGTCGCTGTCCGCGAAGACCGGCGTCCACATCGTCGCCTGCACCGGCTTCGTCGGCGGCGACACCGCCCTGCCGCACTTCGCCCGGGCCGACGTGGACTACCTGACCCGGCAGTTCGTCCACGAGATCACCGTCGGCATCGGCGGCACCGGCGGCCTCGCCGGGGTCATCAAGGTCGGCGTGAGCCGCGGCGGCCGTATGACGGAGCTGGACAAGCGCATCTACCGCGCCGCGGCCCGGGCCTCGCTCACCACCGGCGTGCCGATCCTGACCCACCTCGCGATCGACGCCGAGAACGCGATCGCCGTCTTCGCCGAGGAGGGCCTGCCCCTGCACCGCGTCCTGTTCGGTCACGTCGACGACGGCGTGAACGCCGACAGGACGCGGGACGTCTGGATCGCGGAGCAGGGCGGCCGCATCGGCTTCGACACCTTCGGCTACGAGACGGAGCTGCCGGACCCGCCGTTCTGGGCCCGCCCCCGCAAGGAGCGGCTGGACCACTTCCTGAGGTTCATCGGCGAAGGCCGGCTGAAGCAGGTCCTCGCGTCCGCCGACGCCAACTGCAGCCCGCTGGGCTGGCCGGGGGTGAAGGGACACACCGTCAACTACATCTTCGAGGACCTCATCCCGGACCTCCGCGCCGCGGGCCTCGACGAGGCCGCCATCGAGACGATCTTCGTCGACAACCCGGCCGACTTCCTGACCATCCAGAAGTAGAGAGAACCACCATGCAGCTCTCCGACCTGAAGAACCTGAGGATCGCCGTCGTCGGCGCGGGATACGGCGGCGCGGCGGCGGCCAAGGCCCTGAGCCTGCTCGGCGCCACCGTCGACGTCTACGAGCAGGCGAACCGGATCCGGGAGGTCGGTGCCGGCATCGGCCTGCGCCCGGCCACCATGAACCGGTTCCGCGAGTGGGGCATCTTCGACGCGATCGCGGAGGTGAGCTCGCCCAGCGAGTACTTCGAGATCCTCACGGCCACCGCCGAACCGATCATGAAGGAGGCGTGGCCGGCCGCCGGCGAGCAGACCCGCACCCATCTGATCCACCGCGGGGACTTCATCGACGCGCTCCTGGGCGTGCTCCCCGAGGACATGGTGCACCTCGGCCACAGGCTGGAGACCGTCCGGGACGAGGGCGACAGCGCCGTCCTCACCTTCGCGGGCGGCAAGACCGTCGAGGCCGACCTGGTCGTCGGCGCCGACGGCATCAAGTCGGCGGTGCGCCGTGAGCTGTTCGGCGACAAGGGCCCGGTGTTCTCGGGCGAACACGCCTACCGCGCCGTCATCTCCGTCGACGCCGCCCACGGGATGGTCGTCGACGACAACCTGCGGATGTACATCGGCGAGGGCACCAAGGTGTACCTGCTGCCGCTGCGCCACCGCGGCCAGGTGTCGTTCGACATCACCGCGCTGTGCCCGGACGGCACCTGGGCGCCGCAGGTCACCAAGGACGACCTGCTCGCCACGGTGGAGGGCTTCGACGACCGCCTCGTGAGCATCACGCGGGACCTCGACATGGACACCGTGAACATCCGCGCGGTCTACGACATCGACCCGGTCGGCACATGGCACTCGGACTCCGTCGTCCTCGTCGGCGACGCGGCCCACTCGATGCTGCACCACCAGGGCCAGGGCGCCAACTCGGCCATCGAGGACGCCGGCGCGCTCGCCGACGCCCTGCGGCGGGCGGACTCCCCGAAGGAGGCGCTGGCCCTGTACCAGGCCACCCGCAAGCCGGTCACCGACGAGTTGCAGCGCATCTCGCGCCAGGGCTGGACGGAGGACGAGATCAACGACGTCTTCCCCGGCCAGAAGCCCGCGGCCCAGCAGCCCGCGACCGCCGCCCCGAAGGAGTGACCCATGCCGCTGCACCCTGAGATCGCCGAGGTCCTCGCCGGCCTGCCCGCCCCGGACGGGGGCCCGCTCGACCCGGCCGCCCTGCGCGCCGCGGAGGAGGCGCAGGTGCCGCCCCTTGCGGAGCGCCTGCCACTCCACAAGGTCGAGGACGTGACCGCGCGGACGGCGTCGGGCGAGGTACCGGTGCGGATCTACACGCCCGCCGCGGCCGACGGCTACGGCCTGCTGGTCTACTTCCACGGCGGCGCGTTCTTCCTCGGCAGCCTGGAGACGCACGACCACGTCGCGCGTTCCCTGGCCGAGGAGACGGGGCTCAAGGTCGTCTCCGTCGGCTACCGCCTGGCGCCCGAGGCCGCCTTCCCGGCCGGCCTCGACGACTGCCACGCGGTCGTGCGCTGGGCCGCCGAGGAGGGTGAGAGCCTCGCCTGGGACGGCACCACCCTCGCCCTCGCCGGCGACAGCTCCGGCGGCGCCTTCGTCGCCGCGGTCGCGGCCAAGGCGCACGACGAGGGCTTCCACCGGATCACGCACCAGGTCCTCTACTACCCCTCGCTCGACCTGGACTTCGACGTCGACCGCTATGCCTCGCTGCGGGAGAACGCCGTGGGCTACGGCCTGGAGACGGCCGCGCTGAAGCCCTTCAACGCCTTCTACCTCGCCGGCGGCGCCGATCCCGCCGACCCCCTCGTCTCGCCGATCAAGCGGGCGGACCTCACCGGGCTGCCGCCGGCCCTCGTCGTCACCGGGGAGTACGACCCGCTGCGCGACGAGGGCGAACTCTACGGCCGTCGCCTGCGCGAGGCCGGTGTGGAGGCGACGGTGAGCCGGTACGAGGGCGCGGGCCACGGATTCGTCCAGCACTTCTCCTGGATCCCGGAGTACCACCGGGTCTTCGCGGAGACGCGCGACTTCCTCGACCGGCGCTGACCCGGCCCCCCCACGCATGAGTTCGGAAACCCAAGCCATGACACACCCGGTCAACGTCCATCCCCTGGTCTCGCCCTGGGGCCGCTTCGGTCTCTACAGCTTCTTCATCGACGCCCCACAGCCCGCCGTCGTCGACACCGGGATCGCCTCCTCGCCCGTCGAGGGGATGGCTCCCGCGCTCGAGGCGATCGGCCGCCGTATCGAGGACGTGCGCTGGATCCTGCTGACTCACGGTCACATCGACCACATCGGCGGGGCGTACGCCCTGTGGGAACTCACCGGCCGGCGTGCCCAGGTGGTGATCCACGAGGCCGACGCGCCGATGCTGCGCTCGCGGCGGGCCCATGTGGAGGAGTACCTCGCGGGACGGGGCCGCTACCTGGGCGATCCCGAGGGCGAGGCGAAGGTGACCGCCGCCGCGGACGCCGTCATCTCCGGCGAGATGGAGCCCTCCGCGCTGCTCAAGGGCGGCGAGACCATCTCCCTGGGCGGCGACGTCACCGTCTCGGTGCACTCGCTCCCGGGCCACACACCCGGATCGGTCGCCTACGTCGTCGACGGGCAGCGCTCGGTGTTCGTCGGCGACGCCGTGCAGGTCCACGGAGCCGCCAACGGCTTCCCCGGCTACACGGACCCGGTCGCCTACCGCACCGGCCTGGAGTACCTGCGTGACGAGGTCCGTCCGCGGCACCTGTACCTGGGCCACCCGTACCGCCGCGCCGACGGCACGCCGTACGGCGTGGAACTCGACGCCGTACAGGCCCAGGAGGCCCTCGCCCAGAGCCTCGCCGCCGAGGGCCGGGTCGCCGCGGCCGCCCACGGCTGCCTGGAGGCCGGCCTGCGGGAGACGGGCTCGCCGTACTCCCCGTTCGCCCCGGTCGCCGAGGAGCTCGGCTATTCCGGCGACCCCACGCTCGAGCCGTCGCCGTTCTTCACCTCCCTGCACGGCTACCGAGCGCAGCACGACCAGACTCTGTAGTACAGGAGCTTCGCACTCATGACCGACCTTCGTACGATCCTGGCCGGCGAGCAGACCATCGCCGTCCGCAAGGACCTGCGGGTACCCATGCGGGACGGCGTGGAACTCGCGGCGGACGCCTACCACGGCGTGGACGACACCCCGCGGCCCGCCCTGATCGCGATGAGCGCCTACGGCAAGGAACTGCAGGCCCTCGCCCTCACCACGCCGCCGCAGCGCCGGCCCAGCCCGATGTGGGACGGCTGCATCGAGGCCGGTGACATCGCGCGCGTCGTCCGTGAGGGCTACGTCCACGTCATCGGCGACATGCGCGGCACCGGTGATTCCGGCGGCGTCATGATCGGCAACTACAACGCCGGCGGGGTCCCCCAGGGGCAGGACCTGTACGACCTCATCGAGTGGGTCGCCGGGCAGCCGTGGTGCGACGGCAACGTCGGCATGATCGGCATCTCCTACTTCGGCTCCATGCAGGTGCTCGCCGCCGCCGAGCGTCCGCCGCACCTCAAGGCGATCTTCGTCAGCGGAGGTCACTTCGACTTCTACGAGACCACGTACCACGGCGGCGTCATGTGGTTCATGCCGCGTGCCGCCCGTGAGGGCCGCGGCGGCGACTCCGGCATCGCGCACACCGAGGTCAAGTCCCGTATGCGGGAGGTGTATGCGCCCGAGGAGCTGGACAAGCTCGTGAACGAGCGGCTGCAGGACCCGGACGTGGCGGCCTGGCCGAACCTCGTGCACGTGCTCAAGTACCCGAAGAACCGCGAGTTCTGGTTCGACATCGTGATGAACCCCCTCGACGGCGACTGGTACGAGGAGCGCAACCCGATCACACTGGCCGGGAACATCGACATCCCGGTCTACCTGCAGATCGACCAGGGCCGCGGCTGGACGCTGGACGGCCACATCGAGCTGTTCGACGCTCTGAAGGGCCCGAAGAAGCTGGACATCGGCTCCTACCCGCCGATGCAGTCGCGCCCCTGGATCGAGGAGCACGACAAGATGTTCCGCTGGTACGAGTACTGGCTCAAGGGCATCGACAACGGCGTCATGGACGAGCCCGCCGTGAGCGTGTTCGTGGAGGGCTCGCGCGAGGTGGTCACCGCGGCGCAGTGGCCGCCGAAGGAGACCGTGTACCGGTCGCTCTACCTGCGCCCGCGGCACAGGCTCTCGTTCGAGCCCGAGTTCATGGGCGCCGAACACGCCGCTCCCGACGGCTTCTACCAGGCACCGCTCACCGTCACCGACACGGTGGAGGTGCTGAAGTGGAGCACCGAGCCGTTCGAGGAGCCCACCGAGCTGATCGGCACCGGTGCGGCGCACCTGTTCGCCGAACTCGACCAGGACGACACCAACTTCATCCTCCGCCTGTGGGACGAGGCTCCCGGCGGCGGCCGACAGCTCATCACCACCGGCTACCTCAAGGCCTCCCACCGGGAGCTGGACGAGGAGCGCACCACCGAGGGCAACCCCTACCACCCGCACACCCGCGCGGTGCCGGTGGAGCCCGGGACGATCGAGGAGTACGTGCTGCGGCTGTACCCGTTCGCCGCCACCTTCCGCCCGGGCCACCGCCTGGTGGCGGAGTTGTCGAACGACGAGCCGATGGCCGACGCGCACAACGCGCTGCTGCCGCCGGACGCCTTCCACCTGCCGGTGGGCCGCCCGGTCACCCACAAGATCTACCGCGACGCCGCGCACCCCTCCCGGCTCGTCCTGCCGTTCACGACGGCCACGACTCGAGCGGCGACGGGGCCGGGCCCCGCGCGCCGCCCCGAAGGAGACCGGTCCGGCGCCTCCTGAGGGGCCGATTCGACGGCGGCCGGGGGCGCCGCGCCCCCGGCCGCCGGCCCTGGGTGGGCGGCGGGCTGCAGCACCGCGTGGGGGGTGGGGGGCCGGCGCTGCAACCGGGGCCGATACTGCCGCGAGCGCGGCTCCCGGACCATCCGGGGGCCGGAGTTCACGGATACGCAATCAACGAGCGGCCGCCTCCAGGGCGTGGGCGAGCTGCTGCCGGGAGTGCACACCGATCTTCTGGAGCGCCCGGGCGACGTGCTGCTCGACGGTGCGCGGCGACAGGTGCAGCGTGCCGGCTATCTCCCGGTTGGACATGCCCGCGGCGGCGAGTTCCGCGACCTCCGCCTCCCGGGGCGAGAGGACATCGCCGTACCGGGGGCGGCCGGGCGGGCGGCGTTCCCCGGCGGGCTGGTGACGGCGCAGGTCGGCGCGGGTGCGGGCGGCGTCCCAGCTGGCGCCGAGCGAGTCGAAGACCGTGGCGCGGTCGGTGAGCGCGGCGACGGCGGAGCCGCTGTCGTCTCCCAGGGCCAGGGCGCAGCGGGCGGCCAGCGCGGAGGTGAGCGCCTCGTGGTACGGCCGGGGCAGCGCCCGGTACGCGGCGGCGCTCCTCTCGTAGTAAGTGGAAGCCTCGGCCGTCCTCCCCGTGTGCTCGGCCAGGACGCCGCGGGTCCAGACGAGCGCGGCCTCGGCCGACGGCGCGTCACGGCCCTCCAGCCCGGCGGCGAACTCGTCGGTCATCGCGCTCGCGGTGGAGACGTCGCCGGCCCGCAGGGTCGCTTCCACCGCCCAGGGGGCGAGTTCCGCGGCCCAGGCCCACAGGCCCTTGGCGCGCAGCCGTGTCCACGCGGCGGCCGCCTCGGCGGCCGCACCGGCGATGTCGTCGTGGGCCAGGGCGAGTCTGACCAGGGCACCGGACACGGTCGCCGAGATCGGTACCGGGCCGGTGTCGAGGTCGGCCGCCTCGGGCCCGGTCAAGTGGGTGAGCGTGCCGGCCCATTCGCCGCGGGACAGGGCGAGCAGGCCGAGGACCATCCGGGCGTCGGAGGCGAGGTAGGGCATGTCGCCGGCCTCGTCGACGAACGCGCGGCACCGGTCGGCGAGGCCGGACCAGCGGCCGGTCGCCCAGTCCAGGACGAGGGCGCAGCCGCGGCCGGTGTGCTCGGCGTAGACGGCGCCGCTGCGCGCGGCCAGTTCGACGCCCTCGGCGAGCAGGGCGCGCGACTTCTCGTAGTGGCCGAGCCACACCACCGCGTCCGCCGCGTTGCACAGGCCGCGGGCGGTCTGCTGCCGGCAGCCGACGAGGTCGCTGTCGCGGGGCAGTCGCTCGACGAGCTGCCAGGCGGCCGGGTCCCCGCCGTTGAGCAGGACGCTCACGTGGTTCGCGGCGACGGCCGCCCGGACCACCGGGTCCTTCGACTCGTCCGCGACGGCCACGGCACGTTTGCTCCAGACGATGTTCTCGGCGAAGGACGCGTCCGGCCCGTACGGCATCGCCAGCGCCGACATGGCCCGGGCCAGCGGCACCGGCCGGCCCGCCAACTCGTCTACCGCGCGGACGAGTTCGTCGTGCCCCTCGATGACGAGGCCCATCTGGTTGCACTGCAGGAGCCCGAGGTCCAGCCGGATCTCACCGCGCACGGCCGGAGGGAGGTTGGGGTCGGCCACGATGTGCCGGAGGACCTTCAGCGTCTGGTCGGAGCGCAGGCCCACCACGGCACAGCGGGCCAGCAGCGTGGCGAGCCGGGAACGGGCCTGCTCGGGAACCGGGGCGGTCGCCAGCGCCGACTCCAGAAGGCCCACGGCACGCTGCTGCTCGCCGGCGTCCTCGTACTGCTGGGCGGCGCGTTCGACGGCGTGCAGCCAGCCCCGTTCGTCGCCGCAGGCACGGCGGTGTCCGGCCACGCGCTCCCAGGGGACGGGCTGGCGCCGGGCGAGCAGGCGCGCGGCCCGCCCGTGCAGCGCCTCGCGGGCGGGACCGGGCGCCGCGCGGCGGGCGGCGGAGGCGGCGAGCGGTGAGGCGAAGCCGTACCGGCCGTCCCCGTGCTCTTCCAGCGCCGCGGTCCGCAGGGCCGCGACCAGGGCGTCGTGGCCCGCCCGGCCGGTGAGGCCCGAGACGACGGCGAGGTCGCGTGCCGTGGCGGGCTCGTCCAGGACGGCGGCGGCGAAGACGATCCGCCGGTGCTCCTCGGGCACGGCGGCGATACGCCGAAGAACCAGGGCGTCGAGGCGGGGAGGGGCGTCCAGCCGGCCGGGGTCCGCGGGGAGCGGCCGGCCGTCGGCGGGGGAGTCCGCGACCAGCCGGTCGAGCAGGTCCGCCACGGTCTGCGCGACACCCCCGGCGGCGCGGTGCAGGGCCTCGGCCAGACCGGCCGGGCAACGGTCCGCGCCGAGCGCGTCCTCGGCCATCCGGCGCACCGCGGTGACGTCGAGCGGCCCGAGAACGTGCCGTACCACGGTCAGTTCGGCCGGGAACTCGGTGTCGGGCCCCAGCACCAGCCCCGGTTCGGCGAGTTCCTCGGGGCGGTAGCTCAGGACGCACGCGAGGTGGGCGGGCGGGTCGGCGAGCAGCGCGCGCAGTCCGGCGGTCCCGGCGGCCGCCGCGCGGTGCACGTCCTCGACGACGAGCAGCAGGGGGCCGTGCCGGGGCAGCGGCCCGTCGGGGGCCGTCCGGTGCACGGACTCGCCCCGGACCGCGGCGAGTCGGCGCAGCAGACGGCTCTTGCCGGTTCCCGCGGGCCCCTCGACCAGGAGGAGCACGGGCCGGCCGGCGCCGTCCGGGTCAAGGGCGGAAACGAGCCGTCGCAGCAGTGCGGCCTCGGCTTCGTCCGCTCTTGCGGCCTCCGGCATGGTTCGTCACCCCGACTTCGCACAGACAACCTCGTTGTTTGCGTATCCGTACTCAGTCTGCCCTGATTGCCGTGCGCTCGGGGCGGCGGGCACGGTGAAATCCGTGAGGCCCCGCGGTCCGCAGGGACCGGCGGGGCCCGCCGCCTGACGCGGTCGGCTGCCCAGCAGGAGTACGGCGTGAGCTACGTGACGTGTCCGAGCCCCGGCGGGGCGTCCCTCGGTGTGGACGAGCCGCCGAGATCCGAGCGCCTCCGCGAGAGGGTGTCCCCCGGTACCGGGCGCGTCCTGGTGGTGGCCGCCCTTCAGACGTCCCCGCACGCCGTGTCCCGTTTACGCCGGCTGGCGCGGGCGGTGGCGCGCGGCCGGGGGCTGTCCGCCGCGGCGCAGGAGGCGCTCGCCGTGATCGTCAGCGAACTGGCGACCAACGTCGTCCTGCACAGCGGCAGCGCCGACCTGACGATGATGCTGCAGAGCGACGACGCCACGCTGACGGTGTCGGTGCGCGACCGCGGGCGATGGCGGGAGCGCCCCTCGCCCCGGTGCGAGGAGGCCGACATGGACGCCGAGTTCGGCCGCGGGCTCGCCCTGGTCGACGCGTACTCCGTGGACAGCACCGTGCGGTCCTCCGACGAGGGCACTCTGGTGCGGGCCGTGATCGCCCTGTAGCAGACAGTCACCGTCCGCCGGGTCCCCACCGCACTCCCAGGGATACCCAGGGGGGTATTTGACGCTCGCGCGTCCGGGCGGTTACCGTGCTGGTTATATACCCCCCTAGGTATATGAGGGTGTGGTGAGCCGGCGGCGCGCCGGAGCTGCACGGAGTTCGACGGGGGCTGGCGGCCGATCGCCGGATCAGCCCGTGTTCACGGAGGTTTCTGTGTTCTTCGCCCAGTACTACCTGGACTGCCTGTCCCAGGCGTCGTACATGATCGCCGACGAGAAGACCGGCCAGGCCGTGGTGGTGGATCCGCGACGCGACGTCACCGAGTACCTGGCCGACGCCGAGGCCCGCGGCCTCACCGTCGTCGGCGTCGTCAACACGCACTTCCACGCGGACTTCGTGGCGGGGCACCTGGAGATGGCGGCCCGCACCGGCGCCTGGATCGGCTACGGGCGCCGCGCCGAGACCGAGTACCCGGTGCGGCACCTCGCGGAAGGGGAGCGCGTCAGCCTCGGTGACGTGACCCTGGAGATCATGGAGACGCCGGGGCACACGCCGGAGTCGATCAGTGTGCTGGTGTTCGAGCGGGCCGACGACGCCGTTCCCTACGGTGTGCTGACGGGAGACGCCCTCTTCATCGGCGACGTGGGCCGGCCGGACCTGCTCGCCTCCTCCGGTGTGACGGCCGAGGAACTGGGGGCGATGCTGTACGACAGCGTGCAGCGCAAGCTGATGGGCCTCCCGGACGAGGTGCGGGTCTTTCCCGCGCACGGAGCGGGATCGGCGTGCGGGAAGAACCTGTCGTCCGAGAAGCAGTCGACCATCGGGCAGCAGCGTCTCACCAACTACGCCTGCTCGCCGATGAGTTCCGACGAGTTCGTGGCCCTGGTCACCGCCGGCCAGTCGGCCGCGCCGGGCTACTTCGCCTACGACGCCGACCTCAATCGGCGCGAACGGGCCCTGTACGACCCGGCCGTGGCCCCCAGGCCCCTGACGGTCGAGGAGTTCCTCGCCCGCCGCGCCCGGGGTGCGGTCGTGGTCGACGCCCGTGACCCGCAGGAGTTCGGCGCCGGGCACCTGCGCGGGGCCGTCAACGTGCCCGCCGACGGACGCTTCGCCGAGCAGGCCGGCACCGTGCTCTCGCCGGCCGACGAACTCCTCGTCGTCGCCCCGGAGAACCGGGAGGAGGAGATCGTGACCCGGCTGGCCCGTATCGGGTTCGACCGTGTCGGCGGGTACCTGCGCGGCCCCGACGAC
The DNA here is from genome assembly GCF_044746005.1 of Streptomyces sp. NPDC086766. Taxonomy (NCBI): domain Bacteria; kingdom Bacillati; phylum Actinomycetota; class Actinomycetes; order Kitasatosporales; family Streptomycetaceae; genus Streptomyces; species Streptomyces sp. NPDC086766. The sequence continues at coordinate 187,120 of NZ_JBIVBI010000014.1, forward strand.
GCCCTCGCCGGGCTGGGCGCGGAGGTCACCCCCGCCAGCCGCCTCACGGCCGCCCAGCTGCGCGAGGCGCTGGGCGAGGACAACCCGCCGCTCGTCATCGACGTGCGCTCCTGCGGCGAACGCAGCGCCAACGGGCAGATCGACCAGGCCCTGCACATCCCCCTCGGCGAACTCCCCTCGCGGATCGGCGAGATCGAGACCGGACGCCCGCTCGTCCTGCACTGCGCGGGCGGCCACCGCTCCTCCATCGCGGCCAGCCTGCTGCGCCACCGCGGATTCGAGGACGTCTCCGACGTCCTCGGCGGCTACGGCGCCTGGGCGGCGACCGCCTGAACCCGCCCGCTCCGGGGCGGCGTCGTGCCGCCCCGGAGCCTGCCGGGGCACGGGTTTGCCGTTCCCTTAGCGTGGAGAGGGGTCGGCCGGTCCGGTCCGCCGCACGGGCGGGAAGGACGTGGTGGACCGGAGGAGCGAGGAGGAGACATGGACGCGGACGCCTGGGACGAGCGCTACCGGGCCGCGGAGCGCGTGTGGTCGGTCGAGCCGAACCGGTGGGTGGCCCGGGAGACCGCCGGACTGCGCCCCGGGCGCGCGCTGGATCTTGCGGCGGGGGAGGGGCGCAACGCCGCATGGCTGGCGAGCCGGGGCTGGCGGGTCGACGCGCTCGACTTCTCCCCGGTCGCGGTGCGCCGGATCGAGGAAGCGGCCGGGAGGTACGAGGGGGCGGTGCGGGCCGCGGTGGCCGATGTCACCCGGTACACGCCCGAGGAGGCCGCCTACGACCTGGTCCTGATCTCCTACCTGCATCTTCCTCCGCCGGAGATGGACCGGGTGCTGGCGAGCGCCTGCCGCGCCGTGCGGCCGGGCGGCACGCTCCTGCTGGTCGGCCATGACGCCGACAACCTGGAGCACGGCACCGGCGGTCCGCGGGACGCACGGGTGCTGTCCAGCGTCGAGCGGGTGCGGGCGGTGTGGGAACCGTGCGCCGAGCTCGTCGTGGCCGAGGTGGCCCGGCGTCCGGTCGGCGACGCGGTGGCCCTCGACACGGTGGTCCGCGCCGTCCGCCGCTGACCCCGGCCGGCACCCCCGGGGCCGTGCCCGCGTGCGGCTCATGGCCCGCACGCGCGGCATCTCCTCGACCGGCCGCCCCCGGCCGCGCTGCGCGACCGCCGACGCCGGCCATGCTCACGGCCCCGTCCGTGTGGTCAGTCGTCCCCCGCCCCCTCGGGCCGGGCACTTCCGGCCGGCCGGTGTCCGCGCGCCACGTGCCGGACTCGGTCACCACCCGCGTCTTACCGCACGGCCCCCTGTCCCCGGCAGCGGTGGGCGACTGAGCCGCGGCCGCCTCGCCGCCCGATCCCGGGGACATCGCGGGCGATGCCGGTGTCATGACCGCACGTGGTTGTGGGTAGGCGCGGACGACGTCAGCGCAACACCCCTCCAGGAACGGAGCACACGAGTTTATGGCGCACCTACCTGAGCTGGCCGGTGCCGCGAACGCGGCCGTCGCGATGCCGCGGTGGATCAGCGACCACACCGCTGCCCTGATCGGGATTCCGCTGCGGATCGCTCTGATCGTCATCGTCGTCGCGCTGGTCAGGATGCTGGCGAAGCGGGCGATCACCCGGGTCGTCCAGCACATCCTGCAACCCGCCGAGGAGGGTGCCCAGGAGGCACGGCGCAGGAGGGGCCGGGGGCCCGCGGTGCTGCACCGCGACAGCAGCCGGGCCGGCGAGCGGCGCCAGCAGCGCGCGCGCACCATCGGCTCCGTCCTCAGCAGCGTCGTCTCCATCGTGCTCTTCGCGGTCGGCGTCGCCATGGTGCTCGACCAGATCGGCATCGCCCTGGGCCCGGTGCTCGCCAGCGCCGGTGTGGTCGGCCTCGCGATCGGCTTCGGCGCGCAGAACCTCGTCGCCGACTACCTCTCCGGCATGCTCATCATGATCGAGGACCAGTACGGCGTCGGCGACTCCGTCGACCTCGGTGAGGCCGTGGGCGAGGTCGAGCACGTCGGCCTGCGGCTGACCCACGTCCGCGACCTCAACGGCGGCCTGTGGCACATCCGCAACGGCGAGATCCAGCGGGTCCGCAACGACAGCCAGGAGTGGGCCCGGGCCGTCCTCGACGTCGCCGTGGCCTACGAGGCGAACCTGGACGAGGTCTACCGGGTCCTGGAGGAGACCGGACACGCCATGCGGCAGGATCCGGCGTTCGCGGGTGTGCTGCTGGAGGACCCCTCGGTGTGGGGCGTGCAGTCCCTGGACGCGGACGGCGTGCTGGTGCGCCTCGCGGTCAAGACGGTGCCGCTCAAGCAGTGGGGGGTCACCCGCGAGCTGCGCCGCCGGGTCAAGGAGGCCCTGGACGCGGCCGGCATCGACATCCCCTTCCCGCAGCGGACCATCTGGCTGCGCAGCGACGACGGCACCACCACCTCCCTCGCCGAGCTGCGCTGACCGGGCGGGTCCGCCCGGCGCACGGTCATCCCCGCTGTCGCGCCGTCAGCCGGATGTCCTGGCTCGACAGGGTCTGGGGCACGGCCGTGAAGGCGCGCAGACGGATGCGCGCGCCGGGGCGGGGGACCGGGTACCGGCCGCCGGGAGCCCGCAGTTCGACACGGGCGGTGGTGTGCGCGGGGATCTCGGCCGGGCCGCGCGCGAGGGACCAGTAACGGGTCATCGCCTGGCCCGTGGTGAGCATGAAGTGCGGGGCCAGGGCGCTGTCGCCGGTGTTGGTGACCTGAAGGGCCAGCCCGGTGACGTACCCGGCGGAGGCCCTCCGCACCGATGTGACCCGCATGGCCAGCGGCGGGCGGCCCGTCGCGGCCACGGTCGCGCTCACCAGCGCGGGCAGGAGCAGGAGGACGGCCGCCGCGATCCGGGCCGGCCGACGGTGCCGGCCGGACAGCGGGCCCGGCCGGGGCTGCCAGGCCCCGGCGAACTCCGAGGGGGGCGCGGTGACCGCGGCCGCCAGCCACAGCGGCGCCATCATCAGGTAGTAGCCGTCCTGGGACCGGGTCGCCACGAAGAAGGCGCACCAGGGCAGGACGGTCGCCGCCGGTCCCAGACGCCGGACGAAGAGCACGAAGAGGGCCAGCAGGGCCGCGGCCAGCAGCAGGCTGGCGTGCGCGTACCAGTCCAGGCGGTCGCTGCCGTCGGTGAGGTACAGCGAGACGTCCACCAGGCCCTGCCCGTGCAGCACCGCGCCCTGCGTCAGCGGCAGCGCGACGCCCGACAGCCAGGGGCCCGGTTCGCGCACCACGAAGTAGGTGTCGGCCAGCAGCCATACGGTGACCGCGACCGCGATGACGCGCAGTACGACCAGCCCGGCCCGCCGGGGGCCCAGTTCCCCGCGGCGCACCGCGTAGATCCCGGCCAGCAGGAACGGCGTGAGGAACCACGGCAGTTGCTGTGCCGCGCAGGCCGCACCCAGGCAGGCGGCCCGCGCCAGGCCCGCCGGGCCGAGCCGGCCGCCCCGCCCGATCCGGGGCCAGCGCACCACTACCGGCACGAGCAGGGCGAGGGCGAGGATCGCCGGGTAACCCTGCCGCCCGTAGGTCGGCAGGAACCCGAAGCCGAGGCACACCATGGTCGCCGCCGACCGCCACGGCACCGGCAGCATCCGCCACAGCACGACCGCGCCCGTGACGAGCGCCCCGGTGCCCATCGCCGTCGCGGGCGCGCCGCCGTGCCCCAGCCACAGCAGCGGAGCGGTCAGCCAGATCGCCAGCGGGGGATAGCCGTACGTGAAGTCGTAGCCGCCGTGCACCGTCGGCGTCAGGGCGATGTGGTGGGCGTGGAATAGCCAGGGCCACGGCCGGCCGTAGACCGGGTGCCCGGCGGTCAGTTCCCGGGCGGCCTGGGTGGTGAGCACCGCCTCGTCGCCGCCCGCGTGGTTCATCGCCCACGCGCACAGGACGAGCGCCACCGCCGTCGCCAGCACGCACAGGTCCAGCCGGGCCAGCGACCGCGTCCGGCGCACCACCAGGGCGAGCACCCCGCACGCCAGGATCGAGGCGTAGCAGAGCGAGATGACCGCGGCGACGGGCAGCCGGTGCGAGGCGGCCTGCGTCCACACGGCCCGGGTGCCTATGAACAGGCTGATGTCGGCGAGCAGGGTGAGGACGCGGTGCCACTGGGCGGGACTGTCCGGTGGGGACGCCGCCGGCCGGGCCGGCCTGCCGGGCGCCACCAGGTGCTTCTCTGCCACGTGCACGGCACCGGACGCTAACCGCGGCCGGTGAGCGGGTCGTGACAGGAGATGAAAAGTCCGGTGTGAGGCCGGTAAGAAGCCATGTTCGGGCCGTAACCGCTTCAACGCGGCGTCAGGGTCGTTCCGGGCGCGCGGCGGTGGAAGGCGGAGGATAGTTCGTCGCGCACCGTGTCGCTGTTCGGCCGAACGGGTGACTTGGCGTAAGAATTGGCTGGTGCACGCGATGAGTACGAGTCAGGTCAGGGGGGAGCCGGTGAACAGCCACGACGTCACCGATGAGCAGTGGGAGGGGCTCGCCCAGGTCGTTCCGCTGCGCGGCCGGGACGCCTGGCCGTCCGCGGTGGACCACCGAGTGCGGCCCGACGCGGAGACGGAGACCCGCCGCCGTTTCGTCGTCCTCCGGGTCAATGTGTTCGCGGACGCCCGCGACGTCGCCGAGACGCTGATGGCGGGGGTCCCGGTGCTGCTCGACCTCACCGGCGCCGAGACCGAGGTCGCCAAGCGGGTCCTGGACTTCAGCACCGGGGTCGTCTTCGGGCTGGCGAGCGGGATGCACCGCGTCGATCGCAACGTGTTCCTGCTCACGCCCCCCGGAACCGAGGTCAGCGGGCTCATGGAGGGCGCGGCGGTCCCCGGCGTCTAGGACGGAGGGGCCCGGCGGGGACGCCCCCCGATCCGTCCCCCGATCGTAGGAAGATCCCCGGGCGGAACGGTTCGTCCTCCGCGGGCTCTCCTACCGTCCGGGACATGACCGTGCCACCCGCGTCCGCCCCCGCCCCGTCGTCGTCCCGGACGCCGGGAGCGGAGCCGGCCTCTCCGGCTTCCGCGGCTTCCCCGGCTTCCCTCGTGCCTTTCGACGGCCCCGAGGAACGTCCGGCCCGCCGGGAGCGCCCGGACCGCCCGTGCGTCGTCGAACTGCGGCTCTCCGCGTTCGCCGGGCACCGCGGCGCGCGCCTCCCGCTCGGGCCGCTCACCCTGCTCGCCGGGCCCAGCGGGTCCGGCAAGACCACCGCGCTCACCGCGTACGAGGCACTCGCCCGCCTCGGCGGCGGCGCCGAACTCGGCGCGGTCTTCCCCGACCCGGTCGCCTGCGTGCCCGAACGGGCCCGCCCCGACGCCCAGCGCCGCCGCGGCTTCCGCATCGGCTGCACGGTGGACGGCCCCGAGGGGCCGGTCCGGCTGGACGTCGCCGTCCAGGCCGAGCCGGAACTGCGCGTCGTGGGCGAGCGGCTGACCGGCGGGGGGCTGGTCCTGCTGGAGACCGCGCTGCGCGACCCGGGGCGCCGCACCGTGCAGGCCGCCTGGCACACGGCGGGCTCCTCGCCGGTGACCCGCGCGCCGCTGCCCGACGACCGGCTCGGCACCGCGCTGCTGCCGCTGCGGGTGGCCGGGAAGACCGACGGGCAGCGGCAGGTGATCGCCGCGGCCGAGCAGACGGTGGTGGCCCTGCGGTCGGTGTTCGCCTGCGACCCTTCGCCCGCCCGGATGCGTGAGCCGGTGCCGGCCGGAGCCGGGCGGCTCCTGCGGGGCTGCGACAACCTCGCCGACGTGCTGTGGCGCACCCGCGCCGAATGCGGGCGGAGGCACGCCCGGCTCGTGGCGGCGGTGCGTGCGGGCTGCGCCGGGCCGGTGGCGGACGTGCTCGCCGAGCCGGCGGACGGCGGGCTGGTCCGCGCGGTGCTGGACCGCGGGGACGGGGTGCGCACCGGGTTCGAGCGGCTGGGCGACGGCGAGTTGCGGTACGCGGCGCTTGCCCTGGTGCTGCTGACCGGGCCGGGCGTGCTGGAGGTCGACCCGGCGGGCGAGGTGCCCGCCGCCCTGCAGACCCTCACGGTCCTCGCCGACGGATTCGACCGGGGACTGGACCCCCGGCAGCGGGCCGGGCTGCTGCGGCTGGCGGCGGAGATGTGCGCACGTGGGCACATCCGGCTCACCGGCGCGGTGAGCGACGCGTCGGGGGCCGACGGGGTGCCCGGGGCGAGGGTGGTAGACCTGGTGCCGTGACGAAGGACTCCGAGCGGCCGCTGGACGCGGCCGGGTTGCAGGCCCGGCTGGCCGAGTTCGCGGCCGCCCGCGGCTGGCAGCCGTACCACACCCCCAAGAACCTGGTCGCGGCGCTGAGCGTGGAGGCCTCCGAACTGGTCGAGATCTTCCAGTGGCTGACGCCCGAGGAGTCGGCCCGCGTCATGGCCGACCCGGAGACCGCGCACCGGGTGACCGACGAGGTGGCGGACGTCCTCGCCTATCTCCTCCAGCTCTGCGAGGTGCTCGGCGTCGACCCGTTGGCGGCGCTCGCCGCGAAGATCGACCGGAACGAGCGGAGGTTCCCGGTGCCGGGGGAGCCGGAGGCGACGGGCGCTCCGGAGGCTCCGGATGCCGCGGGACCTCCGGACACGGCGGGGACTCCGGATGCCACGGGAACTCCGGATGCGGCGGGGACTCCGGATGCAGCGGGGACTCCTGGCTCCCCGGAGGCGCCGGGCGCCGCCGGCGCTCCGGGCGGCATCGCGGGGGCTCGGGCCCGCGAGGGCGGGCGACCCTGAGGGGAATTGAGGACTCCGTTATCACTCTCCGGAGTCATCAAGCAGTCCGCTACCGATTTGTTGTCCGCAGATTTCCGCCTTCCTCTGGCTTTTCGCCCCAGACCACTTCACTCTGGGTAGTGAACAAGGGAGTTCGGGCGGACGTGCGATGAGCACGTCGGGAGAGACGGGGACAGCGCATGGAAGCGGTGCGGCTCATCCTGGCGAGCAGACGTGCCCTGGCGGGGAGCGGCGACGCCTCCGCGATCCTGACGGAGGTGTGGCAGGCGCAGGCCCTGGCACAGGCGATAGGCAGCCGGCTCGCGGTCTCGGGCCCGCCCGAACTGCGCGGGGAGGCACTGGGGCTGACGGAACTGGCGGGCCGGGGCTGCGGGGTGCTGGACGTGCCGCACCTCGACCCCGGGGATCTGCGCGCGGCCCAGCTGACCGAACTGGACGACGCCCGCCAGGCTCTGCTGTGCCTGGACGGCCTGCTCGGCGACGTCGGCATATCCCTGGTCGGCATAGCCAGCGCGGCGGCCGACGAGGGCGTGTACTGGCAGTGCATGGAGGCGATCGACGCGGCGGACGAGTCCCGGGACCGGGTCCGCGAGATGCTGCGGAAACTGGCGGCCCGCGAGGAGGCGCTGCCGGAACGGGAGCCGGGCTAGATGCCGGGACGGGAGCCCGGCGAGCGCGGGAACGGGAGCCCGGTCGGGCAGGATGGAGACATGGATCTTCGCATCTTCACCGAGCCCCAGCAGGGGGCCTCCTACGACACTCTGCTCGCCGTGGCGAAGGCCACGGAAGACCTCGGGTTCGACGCCTTCTTCCGTTCGGACCACTACCTCCGCATGGGCAGCGTGGACGGCCTTCCCGGCCCCACCGACGCCTGGATCACCCTGGCCGGACTCGCCCGCGAGACCAAGCGCATCCGGCTCGGCACGCTGATGACCGCCGCCACCTTCCGGCTGCCCGGAGTGCTCGCCGTCCAGGTCGCCCAGGTCGACCAGATGTCCGGCGGCCGGGTCGAACTCGGCCTCGGCGCGGGCTGGTTCGAGGAGGAGCACAAGGCGTACGGCATCCCCTTCCCCAAGGAGAAGTTCGCCCGCCTCGAGGAGCAGCTGGCCATCGTCACCGGCCTGTGGGCCACGGAGGTCGGCACGACCTTCGACTTCCACGGGACGCACTACGACCTCACCGGGTCGCCCGCGCTGCCGAAGCCCGCGCAGGCCCGGATCCCGGTGCTGATCGGCGGGCACGGCCCGACCCGCACGCCGAGGCTCGCCGCCCGGTACGCCGACGAGTTCAACATGCCGTTCGCCTCCGTCGAGGACAGCGAGCGCCAGTTCGGCCGGGTGCGGGCCGCCGCCGAGCAGGCCGGCCGCGGGCCCGACGCCCTGATCTACTCCAACGCCCTGGTGGCCTGCGTCGGCCGGGACGACCAGGAGGTCGCCCGCCGGGCCGCCGCGATCGGCCGCGAGGTCGACGAGCTGAAGGCCAACGGTCTGGCCGGCTCCCCGGCCGAGGTCGTCGACAAGATCGGCCGCTACGCAGAGGCCGGCTCCCGGCGGATCTACCTCCAGATGCTCGACCTGCAGGACCTGGACCACCTGGAGCTGATCTCGTCCCAGGTCCAGACGCAGCTTTCGTAGCGTCCGCGGACGCCCCGCCGGACACTCCGCTCGCCCCGGGCGAGCGACCGCCCCGGCCGCCCGAAGGAACGGCCGCCCGGGCCGCCCGTGGCACCCGCCGCCGGTAGGTCCCCGGCCGCTCCGGCCGACCCGTACGAACGGCCGGCCCGGGTTCCCCCGGACCGACGGCCGCCCCGCCCCACCGGCCGGGGCGGTCGGGGCGGGGCGACTCGCCCGGCTCACCACGCGGTGCCCTCCCGCAGGCACACGGGTGTTCCGTCCAGCGCGGCCGCACGCAGGACGGTGAGTGTCGGCGGGGACGCGGCGAGTGGGGTGCCGGGCAGGTCGGCGAGGTCGAACCCGCCGTGCCCGTCGTGCTCGGGGCCGAGCCGGACGGCCGTGCCCGACGCGCCGGGGAGAGTGCCGCCGGGGAGCGTGCCGCCGTGGAAGAAGCAGTCGAGGACGGGGCCGGTGCCGAGGACGTCCACGCGGTGGTTCCCGCCGATCAGCAGGGGCACGGGCCCGGCGCCCGCCCGCGGCGCCGGTCAGCGTTCGATGAGGCGGTGGAACAGGACCGTGTCGAAGACGTCCTCCATCCGCACCGCCACGCCGTCGCGCAGCGTCCAGGAGTGGATGAACGGCAGGGTCTGCGTGGCGCCGCGCACCGAGGTCACCTCCCGGACGCCGAACACCACCACCCGGTCGCCGGCGGACACGAACTCCTGCGGCTCCAGGCGCATTCCGCCGAGCACGGTGGGCACGTGGGCCAGGAACTCCTTGACTCCCGCGTGGCCGCGCTTGGTGCCGCCGAGGCCGTACTCGGCCATGCCGTCCGGGTGCACCCACTCGACCTGCGGGTCCAGGGTGTCCAGCAGCGCGCCCACGTCGCGGGTGTGGAAGGCCTGGTAGGCGCGCTGGATCAACTGCAGATTGAGGTCGCTCGTCGCCATGCCGGTCGTCCTTTCTCAGGCTCCGAGGTGGGCCGGGTGGAGGGCGCGCAGGGTGCGCTCGATGCCGTCCCGCCAGCCGACGCGGCAGGGGCCGGTGAGGCTGCGGCGGAGGGTGGGGTCGAACTGGTAGGTCTCCCGGGTGACCGCGCTCGGCACGAGGTCGGCCCGCACGCCGGTGAGCGCCTCGATGTGCCGGACGCAGTCGGTGACCCCGACCGCCTCGTCACCGCCCCAGTTCACCAGCGTCGCCGGGGCCGCGGCCGCCCGCCACAGCCGGGGTACCTGGTCGACGAGGTCGTCGGTGTAGAGCGGCGAGCACCAGTTCTGCCCCCGCAGCGGTACGGCGATGGGCTCCCCGGCCAGCATCCGGCGGAAGTACAGCATCGGCACGCCGCCGTAACCGCTTGGCCCGTAGGCGATGTTGAGGCGGGCGATGGTGGTGGGCAGGCCCAGCACCTGGGCGAAGGCGCGCACCGCTCCCTCGGTGGCGAGCTTGCCCATCGGGTAGGCGGGCAGCCAGTCGACGGCGCCGTCGACCGGGTCGTCCTCGGTGTACCGGTGGTCCAGGGTCTGCCGCCGGTACAGGGCGCCGGTCGAGACGTACAGGAACGCCTCGGCGGTGCGGCAGTGGCTCATCAGACGGCCGGTGGCCACCGCGTTGGTCTCCGCGGTGGCGTTGAAGTCGCCGTCCTCGCCGCGCCGGACGGCCGAGTGCAGCACGTGCGTGAAGTCCTCCGGCACACCCTTCAGCGCGTCCGGCGAGGGGTCGGCCATGTCCCACCGCCAGGTGGTGACGCCCCTGTCCTGGAGCGCGCGCTCGACGGCCGGGTCGCCGAAACGGCCCAGGCACCACACGTCGTTGTGCTCGGCCAGCGCCTCCGCGACCGGTCTCGCGACCTGACCGGTGCCGCCGGTGATCAGGATTCTGGCGCCGCGCGGTGCGGACGGGGCCTGCGGCGTGATCGGTTCGTGCGGGGTCATCGGTCCTCCGGGGTCTCGCGCTCTGCGGCGTCGTGGGGTTCGCCGGCGTGGTGCGGTGCTGGGGCGCCGTGGCGTTCGGCGGTCTCGGGCCGCGGGGTCATCGGGTGTCGGCGCGCCGGTTCGCGAGCGCGTCCGCCTCGGCCAGCCGGTGGTCCAGCTCACGGCGCAGGATCGCCTGGAAGTCCGCCACGTGCCGGGGACTCATCAGGGTGTAGTGCTCGCCGGGCACCTCGATGTAGCGGTTGGGCTCGGTGGTGAACTCGTCCCAGCGGCGCAGTTCGTGGTCGAGCCAGTCCTGTTTCGTGCCGCGCAGCGGGATCGCGTAGAAGACGCTCATCGAGCCCACCGAGCCGCTGGGCCGGTAGCCGCGTCCGAGGTCGGTGAGCGCGTCGGCGAGCTCGGCCCAGGCGGCGAACTTGGCCGCGTCCAGATCGAGTTCGGCGAGCCGGGTGGCAGGCGCCAGCGCGATCAGCCGGGCGATCTGCTCCTCGCGGGGGAGGTCGCGCAGCAGGCCGGGGAGTTCGAGGCTCTGCTTCTTGTCGATCAGCGCGAGGAAGAAGGCCAGGTTGGCGGCCGTCTCGACGAAGTCCAGTTCCTCCATGCGGTACTTGATGTGCGGCGGCAGGTTGAAGCTGCCGACGAAGTCGACCCGCTCGCCGCGCGCCCGGAGCACCTTGGCGATCTCGAAGGCGACCGCGCCGCCGTACGAGTAGCCCGCCACCGCGTACGGCCCGTGCGGCTGCTGCCGCTGGATGGCGTCCGCGTAGCAGTCCACCATCTGCTCGAAGGTCGCGAAGGGCTTCTCGCCCTCGTTGAAGCCGCGGGCACGCAGCGCGTAGAACGGGCGGTCTCCCACGAAGTACTTGGCGAGGTTGACGAAGACCAGGACTTCGCCGACCCCGGGGTGCACGCAGAACAGCGGGGTCTTGTTGCCTCCGGTCTGGAGCGGCACCAGCGGGTCGTACGGGCGGGCGCCGGGCGCGGTGTGCCCGTCGAGCCGGGCGGCCAGGGCCCGGACCGTGGGTGCGGTCAGGACCGTGACGACCTCCAGGCCCCGCACGCCGAGCCGCTCGGCGACCCTGCCGCGCAGCCGCAGGATGTCCAGCGACGTGCCGCCCAGGTCGAAGAAGTTGGCGGTGGCGCTGACGGTTTCGGGGTCGGCGTCGAACAGTTCGGCGTAGATGCCGGCGAGCACCCGCTCGGTCTCGCCCTCGGGGGCCGTGTGGCCGCCCAGCATCCGCAGGGTCAGCTCCTCGGCGGCCCGGCGCTCGCAGTCGTACGCGCCGGACTCCAGGCGCTGCCGCATCAGCGCGCGCTGGATCTTGCCGAGGCTGGTCTTGGGGAAGGCGTCCGCGGGCAGCGGCAGCACGAGCGCGGGACGGAAGCCCCAGTGCATCACCACCGTGCTGCGGATCGCCGTGATCAGCCGGTGCAGCGCGGCGTCGTCGGCGGCGCCGGCGCCGGGTTCGGCGTCCGGGGCGGTTGCGGTGGTGCGGGTGACTCCCGGCTCGGGGGCGAACGCGATCACGAGCTGCTCGGTGTCGCTGCCGGACGGGCGGAGGGGGAAGGCCGCGACATGGGAGCGGGCCACCCCGTCGAGCCGTTCCAGGGCGGACTCCACGTCATGGCTGAAGTAGTTGACGCCATTGACGATGATGCTGTCCTTGCTGCGGCCGACCAGGGTCAGCCGCCCCCCGTCGAGGTGGCCCAGATCGCCGCTGCGGAACCAGCCGTCGGCGGTGAACGCCTCGCGGGTGGCCGCCGCGTTGTTGTGGTAGCCGCGGGTGATCACGGGCCCCCGGAGCTGGAGTTCGCCGACCTCGCCCTCGGGCAGCGGACGGTCGTCCGGGCCGGCGACGCGGATGTCCAGGCCCTCGACCGGTGTGCCCAGGTTGGCGAACTCGGCGCCCCGGTCGGCCTCGGGGAAGGCCTTGCGGGAGTACACGCTGCCCGCGCAGGTCTCCGTCATCCCGAAGGCGGGCCACAGCGCGTCCCGGGCCAGCCCGTGGGGCGCGAAGCGGTCGAGGAACGCCTCACCGGTGGCGACCACGACGGCCTCGCCGCCGCTGACGATGTGGCGCAGCCGGGACAGGTCGAGCCGCTCGCCGGTTTCCCGCAGCCGCCCGGCCGCCGCGTTGACCAGACCGAGCAGGAAGTTTGGGGTGAAGGTCATCGTCACGCCGTGCCGGGAGATCAGCCGCAGGAACTCCAGCGGGTCGCCGAGCACGACGGGCGCCTCCACGTGGAGCTGGCGGCTGCCGGTGGACAGCGGGAGCAGATGGCACTCCAGCAGGGCGGCCACATGGTCGAAGGAGACCCAGTTCAGCGTGGTGTCCGCGGCGGTCAGCCGGTGGTGGCCGTTCTTGGCGGTCATGGAGGCCAGCAGATTGGCGTGACTGAGGACGACCGCCTTGGAGTGGCCCGTGGACCCCGAGGTCAGCACGAGCAGGGCGGTGTCCTCCGGGTCGGCCCGGTGGAACGCCTCCGCGGGGGTCTCGTCCGCGCCGTCGAGGCTCTCCACGGTCACCACCGACAGGCCTCGCACCGACGGCAGTTCGGCGGCCAGGGCCTCGGTCACGACCAGCAGCGGCGCGTCGAGCAGCTCGTTCACATGGGCCAGCTGGGCGCCCCACCGCTCCCGGTCCCCGCGCAGCGGTGCCATGGGGCAGGGGACGAAGCCGCCGAGCACGGCCGCCCAGAACGCGGGCAGGAACTCCTGCGGGCGTTCCAGGATCAGCACGACCCGGTCGCCCGGACGCAGCCCCTCGGCCCGCAGCCCGGTGAGCAGCCGGGCCGCCTCGGCGAGGAGCCCCGGATACGGCAGGTCGAGGTGGCCCGCGTCGGCCGGGCCGAGACAGTGGCGGACGCCGGAGGACGGGTGCCGCTCGGCGGCGTCGAGGAGCAGGTCGGCGAGGGAACGCGCGCTGCGGGAGGGGGAGTTCACGGTCGGCTGTCTCCTGGGCTTCGAGGTGCGCCGGGTCTTCGGGGCGCGCCGGCGGATGCGGAAAGGGACGTGACTGCGACTGTGCTTCGGATGGTGCGGCGGGACTTCGCGTGCCGTGCGGCGGGGCTTCGGATGCGGCTGGACGGGATTTCGGATGCCGTACGGCGAGGCTTCGGTGCCGTGCGGGGGACTTCGGACGCGGCGGGCCGGCGCTTCAGATGCGGTGGGCCGGCGCCGCGGGTGCCGTTCGGGGGCCGCATTCTCGGCCACCCGTAATTCCCCTGGGCGGTTGCCGGAATACCCGGTGCGGGACCCCTCCCCGGAGGGTGGGGCGGGCGATGAACTCCTGGCGAACATTGGCCGACCGCATTCGGTCCGCGCTCACCGGTTCCGTCTCTCCGCGGAGGTGGTGATCGTTTCCGCTGTACCGTCCGGCGCTGCGTCGCCCCCGTTCGACATCCGAATCCGCGGTGTCCGGAAGTGGCGTGATTGTGTGCCGGGCGGCCCCCGCGTGGCTTGTGGTCACGCAGTCACCGTAGGCTCGGCCGTGGGCGAACTTCGTTGTGGGTAACGGTGTTTGGCCGGAACCGGACAGACGTACGATGCGTCGTCGAGGGGGTGGCGGGCTCCGGGACGGAAGCGGAAGCGGAAAGTCAACTTCTGTAGTCCGTGTGCAGCTTGCTGTCAGAGTGGCCGGAAAAAAGCCGCCCGTGCCGGGAAAAGCGGGACAGCGAATAAGGGCCTCTCGTGATCTCCCCCGGTGCGGGATTCGTTGACTGGTTCTGAGCCAGCGAACTAGTGTCGGAGCGGAGCCGACCCATAGATGCCGCACGCCGAAGAGTTTTTCTATTGAACAGTTTAAGACTCATGTTCTTGGTGCGGGGGCGACGGGGTCCGTCGGCTGCCGGCACGGGGTGTGCGGGGGACTTGAGCAGGTCCCGGGAAAACCAAGGGGGAGCAAGTGACAGGTGCTGTCATCGACTCATCAGGCGCGGAGGGCGCGGAGGAACTCGCCCCGGGCGCCCATGCCGCGCATGTCGAGGAGACCCTGCTGCAGGCCCGGGCCCTCATCGAGTCCACCGTCTCCCTCTACCGGAACCGGCCCTCCGGCGGCCCGGACGGGACGCACACCAGCGTCACGGCGCTCCGCGAGACCCTCGCCCAGCTGCTGGTCGACGCGCGTCACTCGGTCTGCATCGCCCTGTCCTCGGCCGACGAGTTCAGCGACACGGTGAAGGAACTGCTGGCCGAGCGGGAACCGGGCCCGGTGGTCCGGGTGCTGTGCGCGACCGCGGTCGCGGACTGCTCCCTCGCCCGGCTCAGCGCGGTCCCCGGCTCCCGCTTCGAGATCCGCTGCTCCGAGGGGGAGTTGCGGGACGCCGTGGTGGTGGACGGGGCCCGGGCCCTGGTCCGGGCCGCTCCCGGCGACGGCGGCTCTCCGGCGATCATGGTCACCGACACCGCCGCCGTGCGCGCGCTGGAACTGCTCTTCGCCGGCACCTGGTCCCGCTGCCGGCGGCTCGACGAACACCTCGCCCTCAGCCCGCGGCTGCACAGCGAGCTGACCCGCCGGATCCTGGAACGGCTGCGGGCCGGCCGGACCGACGACGCGGCGGCCCGCGAACTGGACGTGTCCCTGCGCACCTACCGCCGCCACGTCGCGGAGATCATGCGCGAACTCGGCGCCACCTCACGCTTCCAGGCCGGAGCCCGCGCGGTGGAACTGGGGCTCATACAGAACTAGAAGGTCAAGAAAACGGGGAAACGGGGGAGTACGAGGTGCCCAACGGGCCTGAGGACGAGTTGGAGCAGGCGCTCCTGCAGGTGCAGAACCTGATCGAGTCGACGGTGGCCATCCACCGCGACCGCAGCCTCCAGGAGCAGCAGATCACCGTGGTCGACGGCGGCTACCGGGAAGTGCTGGCCCTGGCGGAGGAGTTCATCACCGGGGCGAGAAGGACCATCGACATCGTGCACGCCCGGATGCCGGGCTCCGAGGAGGAACCCGATCGCGGCGAACTGACCGAGCGCCAGCTGATCTACCGTGCCGCCGAGTCGGTCTCGGCCCGGTTGCTGACCAGCCCCGCCCTGGTCGACGAGGACTTCGTCCACGAACAACTGGCCCTGGAGAGACCCGTGGCCATCCGCATCGCGCGGGTGCCACCCCTGCAGGCGCTCATGGTCGACGGAACCGTCGCCCTCGTCGTCGCCGAGTCCGCCGTGGGCCGCCGCGCCTCGGTGATCCGGGCGCCGGAGCTGATGCACACCCTGCGCACCCTGTTCGAGAACGTCTGGCGCAACGCCGTTCCGGCGGGCGAGCGCATCGTCTTCGGCAGCCGGGACCGCGGCGCCCTGGCCCGTCAGATCCTCGGCGCGCTCTGGGCCGGCGTCACCGACGAGGTGGCCGCCCGCGACCTCGCCGTGTCCGTCCGCACCTACCGGCGCCACGTCGCCGAGATCATGGCGCTGCTCGGCGCCAACTCCCGCTTCCAAGCCGGAGTCAGGGCCGCGGAACTGGGCCTGCTGCCGCCCGCCGCACCGCCCGGCGGGGCGTCCTCCCGCCGTCCGTGACCGGCGCACTGGCAGCTTCCTGAAACTCTTGTTGCCGCCCCCGCGCACCGGCAGTTGTATGGAGCCCGAGGAAAGGGATTCGCCCCGGGAGGGGCATGACGGAATTCCTTCCCCGGCGGCTTCCGAGAATCCCCCGCTCCCTGTGCCGCCGGTGAGCGGGGACCCGTGCGCCTCCATACCCGCACGGGTCCCCGCCCCTCCCCGGTGAATTCGCGCGGAAGGCGGGACCATGAGTCGCATGCCGATTGCCCTGCTGTTCCCCGGTCAGGGAACGCAGAAAGAGGCCATGGGTGAACCCTGGCGGGACACCCCCTCCTGGGAACTCACCCGGGACATCTCCGAGGTGACCGGGGAGGACCTCCCCGAACTCCTGCTGCGCACCCCCGGCGACCGGCTGCGCCGTACCGACCTGGCGCAGCTCGCCGTCTTCACCGTCTCGGTGATCGCCCACGCCGAGGCGGTGCGCCGGGACGCGCTCGGCGGCCGGCCCGTCGCCTGCGCCGGGCACAGCCTGGGCGAGTACGCCGCCCTCGTCGCCGCCGGGGCGCTCACCGTGCCCGCCGCGGCCGCGCTGGTCGCCGCCCGGGGCCGGGCCATGCGCAGGGCCGCCGAGGCCAAGGAGGGCGCCATGGGCGTCCTCGTCGCCGCCCCGCTCGCGGAGGTGACCGCCCTGACCGGGCGGATGCGGGCGGACGGCTGCGAGGTGTGGGTCGCCAACGTCAACGCCCCCGGCCAGACCGTGGTGTCCGGCTCCGTCGAGGGCATCGACCGGCTCGCCGGCGAGGCGCCCTCCATCGGCGCCAAGCTGATCCGGCTCCAGGTCGGCGGGGCCTTCCACAGCCCGTACATGGCCCCCGCCGCCGACGCCCTGCGCGCAGCCCTGAAGGACACCGCCTTCGCGCCCGCCCACCTGCCGGTCGTGGCCAACGTGGACGCCGGGGCCCACGCCGGCGACTGCGACTGGCCCGCGCTCGGCACCCGCCAGCTCACCTCCCCGGTGCTCTGGGAGCAGAGCGTGCGCACCCTCGTCGGCCCCCTCGGCTGCCGCCGCCTCGTCGAACTCGGCCCCGGCCGCACCCTGGCCGGGCTGGTCCGCCGGATCTCCCCGGACACCGAGGTCGTGTCGCTGGACGGGCCGGGCGCCCTGGACTGACCACTTCCACGCCGTCAGGAGACCACCCACCATGGCACTTGGCACCAAAAGCATCTGGCTGCGCCGGTACGCCGGCCCCGCCCCGCCCCGGCTGCGCCTGCTCTGCCTCCCGCACGCCGGCGGCTCGGCCGGCTTCTTCCACAGCTGGGGGCACGCCTTCGGCGACGACGTGGAGGTGCTCGCCGTCCGCTACCCCGGCCGGCAGGAACGCATCGCCGAAGAGCCCTTCACCCGGGTCGAGGACGTCGCCGACGCCCTCGCCGACGAGCTGTCGCCCTACCTGGACGTCCCGCTGGCCGTCTTCGGCCACAGTATGGGCGCCTCCATCGGATACGAGCTCGCCCTGCGGCTCCAGGCACGCCACCACACCGCCCCGGCCCTGCTGATGGTCTCCTGCCGCAAGCCGCCGCACCTGCTGACCCCGCGCACCGCCGCACTCGCCGACGACAGCGCGCTGATCGCCGAGGTCGGCCGGCTGGGCGGCACCGACGCCGCGCTCCTCGCCGACCCGGACCTGCGCGAGCTGGTGCTCCCCGCGATCCGCGCCGACTTCACCGCCGTCGCCCGCTACACCGCCCGGCCCGGTCTCCCGCTCGACTGCCCGGTGACCGGCTACGTCGGCGCGAGCGACCCGGACATCCGGGCGGACGAGGTAGCCGCCTGGGCGGGCCTCGCACCCCGCGGCTTCGACCTGAGGGTGCTGCCCGGCGGCCACTTCTACCTGGTGGACCAGCGCACCGCTCTGGTCGCGGACATCCGCGCACGGCTGGCACCGCAGTGGTGAGCACCGCGACCCGGCCCGGGCAGACCAGCGGGGTGGGCGTACTCGACAAGGCGGCGGCGCTGCTCGACATCGTGGAGGGCGGCCCGGCCACCCTCGGCGACCTCGTCTCGTTCAGCGGCCTGCCCCGGCCGACCGTGCACCGCATCGCCCTCGCCCTGGAGCGGCTCGGGCTGCTCACCCGCGACCGGCACGGGCGCTGGGTGCTCGGCCCCCGGCTCGACGCCGCCGCCATCGGCGTGCACCACGACCGGCTGGCCGGGGCCGCCGGACCGGTCCTCGCCGAACTGCGGGCACGCACCGGCCTGGACGCCCGGCTCTACCGCCGCCGCGACGGCCTGCAGATCTGCGTCGCCGCCGCCGCGGACCCGGCCGGCCGGCCCGGCGCGGTGCCCGTCGGCGCGATCCGGCCCGCCTCCGCCGGCCCGATCGCCCAGGTGCTGCTCGCCTGGGCGGAACCCGACGAGCTGTACCAGGGCCTGCAGTCCGCGCGGTTCACCGCCGCCCAGCTCACCGTCGTACGCCGCCGCGGCTGGGCCTACGGGCCCGACGCCGTGCCGCCCGGCAGCGTCTCCTACGCCGTGCCCGTGTGCACCCGGGACGGGCGGATCGCCGCGGCCCTCGCTCTGACCGGGCCCGCCGCGCGGATGCCCGAGGCGCCCACGCGCACGCTCGGCGGCGCCATGTTCGACGCGCTGGCGGGCCTCGCCGACGCATTGCTGCGGCTGCGCGAGGAAATGCGCCCGGCCGGCTCCTGAGAAACACCCCGCCTTGGCAGGTTGTTGCAGCCGCCATTGTCGCCGGGGAAGCTCCACCCGCACCATTCAAAGGCGATTGCAGAGCGCCGTCCGCGAATCCGCGGCGGCCCATTCGAAAAAGGGGAAAAGCGTGTCCACTCTCACGCGCGACGAGCGTCTGGAAACCATCAAGGAAATCGTCTGCGACATTCTCGAGATAGAGGAGGACGAGGTCACCGAGGTCAGCCTGTTCAAGGAGGACCACAACGCCGACTCGCTGCGCGCCATCGAGATCCTCGCCGCCCTGGAGAAGGAGTTCGGCGTCGTCATCAACCAGAGCGAGCTGCCGCGCATGGTGAACCTCAAGGGTGTCTACGAGGTCGTCGCGGAGCCGGCGGGCTGGTAGTCGGACCGCTCGCGCGGACTGGGAGGTTGGCATGACGACGGCAGTGAGCGGCCCCGGCCACGGACGGCCGGAGCGGCACCGGGTGGTCCTCACCGGACTCGGGGTGGTCTCCGGCATCGGGCTCGGCGCGAAGGAGTTCCTCCAGGGACTCCGCGAGGGCCGCAGCGGCGCCCGGCCCATCACGGTGTTCGACACCGAGGGTTTCGCCCACGCGAACGGGTGCGAGATCACGGACTTCGACCCGCGGGACTGGATCAGCACGCTCGACGTGGAACAGCTCGGCCGGGCCGCGCAGTTCTCGACGGCGGCTGCCCGGATGGCCCTGGAGGACTCCGGACTCGACCTGACCTGGCTGCGCGCCCGGCGCGGGCTGATCTCCATCGGCACCACCGACGGCGAGAGTCACGACCTCGACCAGCTGGTCGAGAGCGAACTCGCCCACGGCACCGGCTCGTTCGACCCCACGGCCGCCCGGCGGGTGCCGGCCGGGCGGCTGTCGGTGGCCATCGCCCAGGAACTGGGCCTGAGCGACGTGGAGGCGCTCACCATCCCCACCGCCTGCTCGGCGGGGAACTACGCCATCGGCTACGGCTTCGACGCCGTCAGCTCCGGCGAGGCGGACTTCGCCTTCTGCGGCGGCGCCGACGCCATGTGCCGCAAGACGTTCACCGGCTTCTACCGCCTCGGCACCATCGCCCCGGACCGCTGCCAGCCGTTCGACGTCGACCGCAAGGGCATCCTCACCGGGGAGGGCGCCGGCGTCCTCGTCCTCGAGCGGCTCGACTCCGCCCTGGAACGCGGTGCCACCATCTACGCCGAGGTCCTCGGCTACGGCCTCAACTGCGACGCCCACCACCAGGTGGCCCCCGACCAGGACAGCGTCGCCGACCTCATGCGGCTCGCCCTGGACAACGCCGGCGTCGCCCCGCACGAGGTGGACCTCATCTCCGCCCACGGCACCGGCACCAAGGCCAACGACATCACCGAGGCGGGCGCCATCCGCCAGGTCTTCGGAGACAGGCCCCCGCGGACCGTCTCCATGAAGTCGATGCTCGGCCACACCATGGGCGCGGCCAGCGCACTCGGCGCCATCGGCTGCGCCCTCGCCATCCAGAACCGGTTCATCCCGCCCACCATCAACCACGTCACCACCGACCCCGAGTGCGACGTGGACTGCGTGCCGAACCAGGCCGTCGAGGCCGACCTGAGGATCGTCCAGAACAACGGTCTGGCGTTCGGCGGCAACAACGCGGCGGTCCTGCTCGGCCGGTACGACGCGACCCGGGAGGCGTCATGACGAACCGTCCCGTCATCGGCATGGGGGCCGTCGCCGCCACCGGCTCCGGCGTCGGCGAGCTCTTCGACTCCCTGTGCCGCGGCACCAGTGGCCGCGCCGGGCTGCGCGGCTTCGACCGCAGCCGGTTCCGCGCCCAGCACGCCTACGAGGTCGACGACCGGCCGGTGCCCGGCCAGGACGTCCCCGGACGCGCCACCCGGCTGCTGCTCGACGCGGTCGGGCAGGCCGCCGCCGACGCCGGCCTCGGCGACGACCTCAGCGGCATCCCCGTCCTGGTCGGCACCGGGCTGCGCGAGCTGCGCTCGATGGAGCTGTGGTGGCGCGACGGATCCCCGTTCGCCGACTCCGGGCTGCACTTCGGCACCGGCCTGCGCGAACGCTTCAACGCCGACGTCACGCACACCTTCTCCAACGCCTGCTCCGCCTCCCTGTACGCGCTGGCCCTCGCCTCCGACCTGCTCGACCAGCAGGGCGACGGCGCCCCCGACACGGTGATCGTCGCCGGCGTCGACGTGCTGACCGAGTCGATGTACGGGCTGCTCGAACGCGTCCACCCGCAACCCCCGGACCGGGTACGGCCCTTCGACCGCAACCGCACCGGCGTCCTGATGGGAGACGGCGCCGCCGCCGTCGTCCTGCGCCGCACCGACGAGGGCGCACCCCAGGTCTACGGACGGCTGCGCGGCGTCGCCGTCAACTGCGACGCGTACCACGTGACCGCGCCCTCCCCGGACGGCATCGCCGAGGCCATGTGCGCCGCCCACCGGCTCGCCGGCGTCAAGCCGTCCGACATCGACCTGGTGATGCTGCACGGCACCGGCACCCTGCTCAACGACGAGGCCGAGGCCGCGGCCCTGCGCGACGTGCTCGGCGACGACGCATCCGTGCCGCTGATGACCGCCGTGAAGTCCATGACCGGCCACACGTCCGGCGCCTCCGGGCTGCTCAACCTGATCGTCGGCATCCGCGCCCTGCAGGAGGGGCGCGTCCCGCCGACCGTCGGCCTGGACGACCCGGTGGAGGAGGCCGCGCCCTTCCGCTTCGTCACCGGCGAGGCCGCGTCCGGGCGCGAACTCGGGGTGGCCCAGCTCAACGCCTTCGGATTCGGCGGCATCAACGCCGTGGCCATTGTGGAGGGTCCCCGATGACACTGACACCAGCGACCGCCTCCGCCGCCGTGGTGGTGTCCGGCGCCGCCGTGCTGCTGCCGGGCGCCGACACCGTACGGGCCCTGGCCGACGGACCCGCCCCCGGCGGCGCGGCCGTCGAACCCGCCGACCACGTCGGCCGCAAGGGGCTGCGCTACAAGGACCGGGCCACCCAGCTCGGCTACGCCCTGACCGCCGCCGCGCTGCGCGACGCGGGGCTGCTCGGCGCGGACGGCCTGACCGTGCCCGCCGCCAGCACCGGCATCGTCGCCAGCTCCAACTTCGGCAACCTGGACACGGTGGCCCGGGCCCTCGACACCATCCGCGAGGAGACCGTCACCGCCACGAGCCCGATGGACCTGCCCAACGCCTCCAGCAACGTCATCGCCTCCTCTGCGGCCATCCGCTACGGGCTGCGCGGCCCCAATTTGATGGTCTGCAACGGCGAGACCTCCGGCCTGGACGCCGTGCACTGGGCCGCCACGATGATCGCGGCGGGCCGGGCCGAGCGGTTCCTGGTGCTCGGCGTCGAACCCGACAACGAGGTCGTGCGCCGCCTGCTCGGCGGCGGCCGCGCCGTCGACGGCGGAGCCGCCCTCGTCCTGGAGTCGCGCACCGCGGCCGCCGAGCGCTCCGCCACCGTCCGCGCCGTGCTCGGCCCGTACCGCAGGGGAGCGGACGAGCCGGGCGGCACGGCCCCCGGCTGGGAGCTGCCCGCGCACCTCGGCAGCGCCTCCGGCGCCCACGGGGTGCTCCAGATCGCCGCCGCCGTCGGCTGGTTCGACGCCGGCCGGCGCGAACCGGTGCGCGCGGTGGCGGGCGGCCCCGGCCACGACGCCGGCGCGGGCCTGCTGCTGCTCGCCCCCGAGGCGGCCTGACCGCCATGAGGAGGACAACCCGGTGAACACGCACATCGATCTGCGGCCCGTCTCCGTGGAACAGCGCACCGACGGCAGCGGCCCCCGGGTCCTGCTGCTGCACGGCCTCGCCGCCGCCGACAGCGTCTGGGAACGCGCCCTGCCGCTGCTGCCGGACGCCTACCAGCTGTGGACCGCCCGGCTGCCCTGGCGGACCGAGACCATCGCCGACTGGGACGCACAGCCCAACCTGCGGGGCTGGCTCGCCCAGGCCCTGGCGGCCGTACCCGACGGACCCGAGGTGGTGGTCGCCCACTCCATGGCGGCCAACGTGCTCCTGGACCTGCTCGACCAGAAGCAGCGGGGCGGTGTCGACGCGCTGCGCCGGTTCGGCATCCGCGCCCTGGTGCTGGTGTCGCCCTTCTACCGCTCCGGCGGCGGCGAGTTCGACTGGAGCACCATCAGCTACTACCTCAACGACTTCCACCTGATCATGGAGGAAGGGATCCGCGCCCACTCCGGCGGCCGGTTCTCCGAGGACGTCCAGCGCGCCATGGCCCTGCGGGTGCGCGACCGGGTCGGCCCCTACGGATGGCTGCGGTTCTTCGACCTCTATCTGCGCACCCCCTCCCTGGACACCGGCCGCGTCACCGTGCCCACGCTGGTGCTGGCCGGGGAGACCGACTTCGCCGCCCGGCCCGAGGAGGGCCTGGCGCTCGCCGGCGCGCTCCCCGACGCCACGGCCCGCGTCCTGCCCGGCTGCGGGCACTTCCCGATGCTCGACGCGGCCGAGGACTTCGCCGCCGAGCTGAGCAGTTTCGTCCACTCGACCCTGAGCCTCCCGCTGCAGCGGGGAGCCGCCCCTCTCGACGCCCTGGAGCCCCAGCGATGACCCTCGTCACGGACACCGCCGTCAAGGCGCTGCTGACCACCGCCACCACCACGCAGGTGCGCCCCCGCTACGAGGGCTCCAACATCTGCACCTGGATCGGCTTCAAGCACGTCAACTACCTCGTCGAGGAAGCCGTCCTGGACCACTTCCGGCAGGCCGGGCTGCCGGCCCGCGCCCTCTACGAGGAGCACGGCCTCGGCCTGGACCTGGTGTCCCTCGACACCCGCATCCTGCACGCCTTCCACATGGACGACGTCGCCGAGGCCGAGGTCGTGCCGTGGACCAAGGACGAGGACGCGACCATCGGGTTCAAGGTCACCGTCCGGTTCGAGCGCGACGGCGAGATCCACAAGGCCGTCACCTCCAAGGTCCGCGTCTCGCTGCGCAGGGACACCTACCTGGAAGCGGCCGGCGAGGTGCCCGAGCCGCTCGCCCGGTTCGCCGTAGCCGTGCTCGGCGACGACCGGGAGCGCGAGCCGGGCACCACCGCCCCGGCGGAGGAGGAGATCCTCGCCTCGCTCACCGAGGGACGCAACGCCTACGCCTGGAAGTGGAACATCCCCTACCCGTACTGCCACTTCACCGAGCGCATCCAGATGTCCGGCTACCTGCGGCTGATGGAGGAGGGCAAGGACCGCTTCGTCGCCGACCGCGGCATCTCCATCAAGACCCTGCTCGACGACCGCCGCTGGATCCCCGTCGTGCCCCGCTCCGACATCCGCATCCTCGACGAGGCGCTGATGGAGGAGGACCTGTACACCGTCTACACGGTGGAGGAGGTCTTCAAGGACTTCACCTACACCTCCCGCATGGACTGGTACGTGCTGCGCGACGGCGAGCTGGTGAAGACCGCCACCGGGCGCATCGTGCACGGCTACGCCCTGATCGAGAACCGCCGCGACTGGAAGCTGGTCACCTTCGACCAGCACGTCCTCGACGCCCTGAACGGCAAGGCGCCCGGCGCGTGACGGAGGACTGGGAGAGCGGCACGCCACGGCTGCTGCTCGTCGAGAGCCAGGCCGGCGCCGCCGGGGACACGGGTTTCCGGCACGACGCCGTCACCCAGGTGCTCACCGGGCAGTCCGCCCTGCTCTTCCTGGTGCAGGACGGCGTCGTGCTCGCGGTGCCGGGCAGCGACGCCGACCTGGACCGGTTCCAGAAGGAGGGCGGCGTCCTCGCGGCCGACAGCTTCTCGCTGGCACAGCACGGGCTGGACACCGCGACCCTGCGGCCCGAGCTGCGCGTGGTCGGAATGGACGTGGTGGCGGGGTGGATCCTCGATCCGGCGGTCCGGGTGGTGTGGCACTAGGTGTCCAGGCAGATTCCGCACACCGATGTGCTCATCACCCTCATGGGCGCGCCCCACGCCTCCGACCAGGTCACCAGCGCCCTGCGGCTCACCCAGGCCCTGCTGGAGCGCGACGCCACCGTCCAGGTGTGGACCTGCGGGTACGCCACGCTGCTGACCCAGCGCGCCCAGGGCCCCGACAAGCCGCGCAACCTCGCCGAGTGGAACCGGACGTACCCCTCCCTGCCGGGCCTGGCCGGGGAACTGCTCGACGCGTTCCCCGACCGCCTGCACTGGTACGGCTGCCGCTTCTGCAGCGACGACCGGGGCGTGGCCGAGCACCTGCCGGCGGTGGTGCTCCGGCCGCCCGCCGGGTACGCCGCCAACGTCGCCGCCGCCGGCAAGACGCTGCTGATCGGGGTGATCTGATGCCACGGCGGCAGCGCGTGCTGGCCATCGTGGAGCGTGGCTACCGGGGCGCTCTGGACAAGCAGTTCTTCGACGAGCTCTACCTCGCCACCGAACTGCACCGCCAGCTCGGCGGCCTGGACATCCTGCTGCGCGGCCCGGCCGTCGGCTACGCCCTGGACGCCGACCCGCCGCCGCCCCTGCGCATCGGCAACCGGACCGTCGACACCCTCGCCGACCCCCGCAAGGGGCTCCGCTCGCTGCTCGACGCGGGCGTCGGCGTCTGGGTGGAGCGGCCCGCGCTCGCCGCGCTCCACTCGCCCCGGCCGCCGCTCGCCGGCATCCGGCTCGCCGGGGAGGGCGAGGTGGCCGCGCGCTGGGGCGAGTACCGGATGGTCTTCTTCCTCTGAACTGCCCGAACTCCCCGCGAAAGCAACCGTATTCCCGTGAACGGAAGGAACTCGTGACGGTCATGACCACCCTCACCCAGGGCAGGGACACCGGTACCGGCACCGGACGCCCGGTGATCACCGCATGGTCGGCCGTGTCGCCGTACGGCATCGGCCGGGCCGCGTACGCCGAGGGCCTGCGCGAGCGGCGCGGCACCGTCACCGGCCTCGGCCCCGAGCACGGCTCCACCCCCGACGGCGTCGGCTGCGTCGTGCCCGCCTTCGGCGTACGCGAGGTGCTCGGCAAGAAGGGCACCCGCTCCATGGACCGGGTCACCGGACTCGCGGTCACCGCCGCCGGCGCGCTGCTGGACGACGCCGAGCGCAACCGCGCCGTGGGCACCGGCGAGGGCGCCGCCTTCGCGCTCGGCACCACCACCGGCAGCGCCCAGTCGATGATGGACTTCACCCGCGACTCGCTCACCGGCGACCAGCCGTTCTTCGTCGACCCGGCGCGCTTCCCCAACACCGTGATGAACTGCGCGGCCGGCCAGAGCGCCATCTGGTACCGGCTCAAGGGCCCCAACGCGACCATCGCCGGCGGCCGCACCGCCGGTCTGCACGCGCTCAACTACGCGCGCCGGCTGCTCGGTTCGGGCCGCGCCCGCACCGTGCTGTGCGGTGCCGCGGAGGAGTTCTCGCCCGCCCGCGCCTGGCTGGAGCACCACTGCGGGGACGGCACGGCCGCCGCCCCGCCGCTCGGCGAGGGCTGCGCGATGCTCCTCGTCGAGCCGCACGCGCCCGACGACCCCGGACAGCCCGTCCTCGCCGAGATCCTCGCCGTCGAACTCGGCGTCGTCCTGCACGGCGACCCCCGCCCCGCCCTCGTCGCCTGCCTGCGCTCGGCGCTGCGCCGGGCCGGCGTCGCACCGGAGCGGGTGACCGCCGTCGCCCGCTCCGGCGCCCCCGGCCGCGAGGGCCGCGGCGAGGCGGAGGCGGTGCGCGAGGTGCTGGGCGCGGCGGACGCCGCCGACGTGACGCCGACCGCCCTGATCGGCGACACCGGGGCCGCGGCCGCCGCCTTCCAGGCCGCCGCCCTCCTGTCGTACGCCGCGGACCGGCCCGCCGCGGCGGCCGGCCGGGTCGGCGTGATCACCTCCGTGGACCGCAGCGGCAGCGTCGGCTGCGCGCTGCTCGGCCTGCGCTGAGCGCCGGGCCCGGCCCCGGGCCTCTCCCCGCCCCCGAATCCCTCCCCGCACCACCCCTCCCCGCATCCCGAGCTGCCGAAAGGACCCGACCGTGCTGGACAAGGAAGAACTGCGAGCCCTCGTGGCGCAGGTGCTCGACGTCGACGTCAGCGAGGTGACCGACGACGCCCGGTTCGTCGACGACCTGGAGGTCGACTCCCTGATGGCCCTGGAGGTCGTCGTGATCCTGGAGAAGAAGTACGGCATCCGGCTGCCGGAGTCGGACCTCAAGCAGATCGTCACCCTGCGCAGCGCCTACGAGCTGCTGCTCGGCAAGCTCGACCCGGCGCGGGTGGCCTGATGACCGCCGCGAGCCCGCTCGCGGCGCGCGTCGAAGTGCTGCCCGCCGAAGGGGAGTTCAGCACCACGGCCCGCTTCACCGTGGACCCCGCCGAGACCGTGCTGCCCGGCCACTACCCGGGCTTCCCGATCTTCCCGGGGGTCTGCCTGGTGGAGTGCACCCACCAGGGTGCCGTGGCGACCGCGCCCGACGGCGCCAAGGGCGCCGCGCTGGCCGCCGTGGAGTCGGCCCGGTTCACCGGACCGGTCTTCCCGGGCGACCGGGTGGACGTCGCCATGACGTGGAAGCGGACCCCGGCCGGCGACTGGCAGTGCCGGGCCAGGCTGGGCACCGCCCGCGGTCCCGCCGCCTCCGTGCGGCTCCGCTACACCCCGCGGCCGGGCGAGGGGGCGGCGGCATGACGGGCCAGCGCGAGATCCGGGCCCGGCTGCCGCACCGCTTCCCCATGCTGCTCGTGGACCGGCTCGTCGAGGTCGTACCCGGCGAGCGGCTGGTCGCGCTGAAGGCCGTCACCTGCAACGAGCCCTGGTACGAGAAGCTCGGCCCGGACACACCCGACGAGGACTTCGCCTACCCGCCGGCCCTGCTCGTGGAGTCCTGGTGCCAGGCCGCCGGGGTCCTCGCCACCTGGGACGCCCCCAACCCGGACGTGCTGACCGGGCAGGTGATGCTCTTCGGCGGGATGACCGGCGTCGCCTTCCACCGCCCGGTGCTGCCGGGCGAGGTGCTGGAGCACCGCGTACGGCTCGACCGCCGGGTCGACGAAACCGTGCTGTTCGAGGGCGAGAGCCTCTCCGAGGGCGAGCCGGTGATGAGCGTGGAGCGCGTCGTCATGGCCTTCCGCCCGGCCTCCGCCCTGCGCCCGGCGTCCCCTCCGGGCCCCGCCGCCGGCTGACGCACCCCGCACGCACACCCACGAAAGAGAGACCATGACTGACAGCACACGCCGGGTGGCGCTGGTCACCGGCGGGTCGCGCGGCATCGGCCGGGCCACCGTCCGCGCGCTCGCCCGCGACGGCTTCGACGTCGCCTTCTGCTACCGCTCGGACGACGTCTCGGCCCGCACCCTGGAGAAGGCCGGCGACGAGTTCGGCGCACGGATCACCGGCACCCGCGTCGACGTGGCCGACGCCGCCTCGGTACGCGCCTGGATCGAGACGGCCGAGGAGCGCCTCGGCCCGATCGACGCGGCCGTCACCGCCGCCGGCATCACCCGCGACAACCCGCTGGTCCTCATGGAGGACGAGCAGTGGCGGCAGGTCATCGAGACCAACCTGGACGGCGTCTACCACGTCTGCCGCGCGGTCGTCTTCGGCATGATGAAGCGCCGCCGGGGAGCCATCGTCAACCTCTCCTCGGTCGCCGGCGTCCACGGCCACGGCACCCAGACCAACTACTCGGCGTCGAAGGCCGGGATCATCGGCTTCTCCCGCGCCCTGGCCAAGGAGACCGGGCGCTCCGGCATCCGGGTCAACGCGGTCGCCCCCGGCTTCATCGACACCGACATGGTCGCGGCGATGAACGACCAGGCCCGCAAGGTCGCCCTCGCCGCCATCCCGCTGCGCCGCATGGGCACCGCCGAGGAGGTCGCCGACCTGGTCGCCTACCTGGTGTCGGACCGGGCCGCCTACATCACCGGCGCCGTGCTCCAGATCGACGGCGGCATCACCCTCTGAGGTACGCCCCCGCCGCCAGGCGGTCCGGCCCCCGGCCGGCGGACCTCCCGAACCACCCGAGCAGAAAAGACCGTTGGAGGCGGTGATGGCACGACGCGGACCGCGCTGGTACTTCTCCTTCCGCAGCCCCTACTCCTGGATGGCCTACCGGGACCTGCTGGACCGCTACCCGGACGTGGCCGGACAGATCGAGTGGCTGCCCTTCTGGGAGCCCGACCAGCCGGCCCTGGACGAACTCGAGCGGAGCAACGTCAGGCTGCCGTACGTCGCGATGTCCAAGGAGAAGCACCTCTACATCCTCCAGGACGTGCGCCGCCTCGCCCGCGCCCGCGAACTGGAGATGGTGTGGCCGGTGGACACCGCGCCGCGCTGGGAGGTCTCCCACCTCGCTTATCTGGCCGCCGAGCGACTGGGCGCCGGGCCGGAGTTCATCGCCGCCGCCTACCGGGCGCGCTGGGAGCTCGGCGAGGACATCTCCGACCCGCGCACCATGGCCCGGATCGGCCGGGACATCGGCGTCGACCCCGCTGCCCTGGAGAGCGCGCACGACGATCCCGCCGTACGGGAGAAGGGCCTTCAGGCGCTGAACTCGCTGCACCGGGACGGAGTGTTCGGCGTTCCCTTCTTCATCGTCGGATTCGACAAGTTCTGGGGAGTCGACCGGCTTCCCCAATTCGCGGAATCGGTACGGGCGAAAGTCGCCACCTGACCGGCGTACGACCATCGCACAAGGCGTACGGCGACCGTACAAAAAGAAGCAGTGATCGCAGAGAAAGGCGACCCGAATCATGGCCACCAATCCCTTCGAGGACGACGCCGCGGACTACTTCGTCCTCGTGAACGACGAGGGCCAGTACTCCCTGTGGCCCGCATTCGCCGAGGTGCCGGCGGGCTGGACCGTGCGGCACGGCGCGGCGGCCCGTCAGGAGTGCCTCGACCACATCAACGAGCACTGGACGGACATGCGTCCGGCCGGCCTGGTCCGCGCCATGGGCGGCTGACCGGGACGGACGGACGGACGGGCGGCCGCGGGCCGCGAAGGGGCGGGCGTTGGCAGTTATCTGCAACGCCCGCTTCGCGTGTGCGGGAGCGGTTGGCAGGTTGATGCAGTGGGCGTTGTCGGTGAATTCCGGCGGATGCGAGAGTTTCAGCGGTTCCCCGGAACTGCTGATCGAGGTTGTTCGCCGAAGTTGTCTGCTAGGGGTGGATGGGAATGCTTGGAGACGGCATATCGCTGACCGCGGCCCAGGCCGGAATCTGGTTCGCCCAGCAGCTGGACCCGCAGAACCCGATCTACAACGCGGCCGAATACCTCGACATCCGGGGAGACATCGACGCCGGAATCCTCGAAAGGGCGCTGCGCATCCTGGTCGGGGAGGCCGAGGCGCTGCGGATGCGCGTCGTCGAGGACGGCGAGGGGCTGTGGCAGATCGCCGACCCCGACCCGCGGTGGACGCTGGAGCGGCTGGACCTGAGGGGCGAGGAGGACCCGGAGGCGGCGGCCGAGGAGTGGATGCGCTCGGTGCTCGCGGAGCCCGTCGACCCGCGTCACGACCTGCTGTTCCGGTTCGCGCTGCTGCGCGTGGCCGCCGACCGCTGCTTCTGGTTCTACCGCTACCACCACGTCACCGTGGACGGCTTCGCCGTCGCCCTGCTCGCCCGGCGGGCCGCCGACCTGTACACCGCGCTCGCCGCCGGCGAGGAGCCGCCCGCCGGGGAGTTCGGCCCGGTCGCCGATCTGGTCGCCGCGGACACCGAGTACCGCGCCTCCGAACGCTTCACCGCAGACCGGGAGTTCTGGCGGGACCGGCTGGCCGGCTGCCCCGAGCCGGTGGGCCTGTCCGACCGCACCCCGGTCATGGCGCACGGCCTGGTCCGCCGCACCTCGTTCCTGCCCCGGGAGAGCCTGGAGCGGCTGCGGGACACCGCCCGCGAGGTCGGCGTCACCTGGCCGGCCACGATGATGACCGCCGCGGCCCTCTATCTCCAGCGGTCCACGGGAGCCGACGAGGTGGTCCTCGGCGTCCCCGTCTCCTGCCGCCTCGGCCGCGCCGCCCGCTCCGTACCGGGCATGGTCTCCAACGTGGTGCCGCTGCGGGTGCCCGTCACCCAGGACATGACGCTGTCCGAGCTGCTCCAGCGGCTCTCGGCGGAGCTGCGGGCCGTGATGCGGCACCAGCACTACCGTTACGAGGACCTGGTCCGCGACCGCAACCTGCTGGGCGGGGGCGGACGGCTGACCGGCCCCGAGATCAACATCATGATGTTCGACTACGGCCTGGCCTTCGGCGACGCCCCCGCGGTGGTGCGCAACCTCTCCATCGGCCCCTCCGACGACCTCTCCCTGATCGTCTACGAGCGTTCCGACGGCCGCGGCCTCCAGGTCGACTTCGACGCCAACCCCGCCCTCTACACCGGCGAGGAGATCGCCGCCCACCAGCAGCGCTTCATCGGCTTCCTGGACCGGCTGGCGACCGCCGCCCCCGACACCCCGGTCGGGCACCTCGACCTCCTGGACGCCACCGAGCGCACCCTGGTGCTCCGCGGCCACAACGACACCGCGCACCCCGTGCCGGACACCACCCTGACCACGCTCCTCGAACAGCAGGCCCGGCGCACCCCGCAGGCGGAGGCCCTCCGCTTCGAGGGCAGCTCCCTGACCTACCGGGACCTGCACGCCCGCGCCGACCGGCTCGCCCATGTGCTGCGGTCGAACGGCGTCGGCCCGGAAAGCCTCGTGGCGCTCGCCGTGCCCCGCTCCGAGCACCTGGTGACCGGCCTGCTCGCGGTGCTCAAGGCGGGCGCCGCCTACCTGCCCGTGGACCCCGACTACCCGGCCGAACGCGTCCGCTTCATGGTGGCCGACGCCCGGCCCGCGCTGCTGCTCACCACCGCCGCGACGGCCGCGCGGCTGCCGGACGACCTGTCCGTGCCCACGCTCGTCCTGGACACGGACGACACGGCGGCCCGGCTGCGCGCCCAGCCCGGCACCCCGCCCGCCGGCCCGGCCCCGGAGGGGGACCACCCGGCGTACGTCATCTACACCTCGGGCTCCACCGGCCGCCCCAAGGGCGCCGTCGTCCCCCACCGCGCCATCGTCAACCGGCTGCTGTGGATGCAGCACCGGTACGGGCTCGGCGCCGACGACCGCGTCCTGCAGAAGACCCCGTCCGGGTTCGACGTGTCCGTCTGGGAGTTCTTCTGGCCGCTGATCACCGGCGCCACGCTCGTCGTCGCCCGCCCCGAGGGCCACAAGGACCCCCAGTACCTGGCCGCGCTGATCCGCGAGGAGCGGGTGACCACCGCGCACTTCGTGCCGTCCATGCTCCAGGTCTTCGTGCAGGAGCCAGCCGCCGCCCGCTGCACCGGACTGCGCCGGGTGATCTGCAGCGGCGAGGCGCTCCCCGGCGAACTGCAGAACCAGTTCTTCCGCGTCCTGCCGCGCGTCGGCCTCTACAACCTGTACGGGCCGACCGAGGCCGCCGTCGACGTCACCTGCTGGGAGTGCGCCCCCGCGGACGGACCCGTGCCGATCGGCCGGCCCGTCTGGAACACCCGCACCTACGTCCTCGACTCGGCCCTGCGCCCGGCCGCGCCCGGCACGCCCGGCGAGCTCTACCTCGCCGGTGTCCAGCTCGCCCGCGGCTACCTCGGCCGGCCGGGACTGACCGCCGGGCGGTTCGTCGCCGACCCGTACGGCCCGCCGGGATCCCGGATGTACCGCACCGGCGACCTCGCCCGCTGGACCGGCGACGGCGCCCTCGTCTACCTCGGCCGCACCGACGACCAGGTCAAGGTCCGCGGCCTGCGCATCGAACTCGGCGAGATCGAGGCCGCCCTCACCCGGCATCCGGGTGTCCGCCAGGCCGCCGTGGTGACCCGCGAGGACCAGCCGGGCGACCAGCGGATCGTCGCCTACGTCGTCCCCGCCGCCGGAACCGGCACCGGGACCGGCGACACCGGGACCGGCGCGGGAACCGGCGTCGGAATCGGCACCGGTCCCGACGCCGACGAACTCCGTCGCGAACTGGCCCGCGAACTCCCCGAGTTCATGGTCCCGACCGCCCTCGTCGGCCTGCCCGAACTGCCCGTCACCCCCAACGGCAAGCTGGACCGGCGTGCACTGCCCGCCCCCGACCGCACGGCCGCCGCCGGAGGACGCGCCCCCGGCAGCCCGCGCGAGGAGATGGTCTGCCGGCTCTTCGCCGACGTGCTCGGACTGCCCCGGATCGGCATGGACGACAACTTCTTCACCCTCGGCGGCCACTCCCTGCTCGCCACCCGCCTCGTCTCCCGCGTCCGCGCCACCTTCGGCGCCGAACTCACCATCCGCAGCATCTTCGAGGCGCCCACCCCGGCCCTCCTCGCGACCAGGATCGCGGGCGGCGACCGGGACGAGGACCCGCTCGACGTGGTCCTGCCGCTGCGCCCGCACGGCACCCGCCCCGCCGTGTTCTGCGTGCACCCGGCCGGCGGCCTCGGCTGGTGCTACGCCGGAATCATCCGCCACCTCGACCAGAACGTGCCCGTGTACGCCCTCCAGGCCCGCGGCCTGGACGGCACCGGCCCGCTGCCGGGCTCCTTCCACGAGATGGCCGCCGACTACATCGAGCAGATCCGCCGGATCCAGCCGCACGGCCCCTACCACCTGCTCGGCTACTCCTCCGGCGGCATCGCCGCCCACGTCATCGCCTGCGCGCTGCAACAGGCGGGCGAGGAGGTCGGGCTCCTCGCCATCCTCGACACCTACCCCGGGCAGACCCTCGCCGAGCTGGGCGAACAGGAGATCCTCGCCGACCTGCTGCGCTGGGTCGGCTACGACCGCCGCTACCTCGGCCGCAAGCCGCTCAGACACGACAAGGTCATCGAGATCCTGCGCAAGCTCGGCAGCTCCCTGGCCAGCCTGGAACCCCACCACATCGAGGCCATCGGCCGGGTGTACGCCAACGGGCGCGACCTCGTCCACGAGTTCGTGCCCGGCCGCTTCGACGGAGACGTCACGGTCCTCGTCGCCTCGCTCGACAAGGTCGACATCTCCCCGACCCCCGAGACCTGGCGCCCGTACGTGAGCGGCGACATCACCGCGCACCACCTGGAACGCAGCCACAACGACCTCATGAAGCCCGCCGCCCTGGCCGAGATCGGCCGGATCCTCGCGGCCGAGCTGCGGCGCACCGACCGGAGCACCGCCGCGATCCCCGCCCCGTCCCCGGCCGGCGTCTGACCGGCGACCGCGCAACCGACAGCCATTCAAGGGTGGTTAACACGATGAAGGACACCGTGCGCGCCGTGCCGGACGCCGACCCGACGGAGCTGATCGAGGCCCAGGCCGCCCGCACCCCGCACGCCACCGCCGTGGTCTTCGAGGGGCGGCGGCTCACGTACGCCGAACTCAACGCCCGCGCCAACCGGCTGGCCCGGGTCCTCGTGACGCGCGGCGCCGGGCCCGAGGGCCTGGTCGCGCTCACCCTGCCGCGCTCCCTCGAACTGCCCGTAGCGCTGCTGGCGGTGCTCAAGTCCGGCGCCGGATACGTGCCGCTCGACCCCGACTACCCGGCCGACCGCGTCCGCTACATCCTCGACGACGCCCGCCCCGCCCTGCACCTCGACGCCGCACGGCTCGCCCAGGCCGAGGCCGAGGGGACCCGCCTCGCGGACGACGACCTCACCGACGCCGACCGCCTCGCCCCGCTCCGGCCCGCGCACCCGGCGTACACGATCTACACCTCGGGCTCCACCGGCCGGCCCAAGGGCGTGCTGATCACCCGCCGCAACCTGCTCAACTTCCTCTCCTTCATGGCGGACCGCTTCCCCATGACCGGCCGGGACCGGCTGCTCGCGGTGACCACCGTCGCCTTCGACATCGCGGTCGTGGAGATGTACCTGCCGCTCCTGACCGGAGCCGCGGTGGTGATCGCCCCCCGGGAGACCGTCGTCGACCCCGTCCGGCTCGGCGCGCTCGCCACCGCGAGCGGCACCACCGTCCTGCAGGCGACCCCCTCGCTGTGGCAGGCCCTGACGGCCGAACGCCCCGACGCCGTAAGGGGACTGCGGATGCTGGTCGGCGGGGAGGCCCTGCCGCCCTCGCTCGCCTCCACGATGACCGCGCTCGGCGCCGAGGTCACCAACCTGTACGGCCCCACCGAGACCACCGTCTGGTCCACCTCCCTGCGGATCGAGGACGCCGCCCAGCTGCCCGGCATCGGCGGCCCGATCCGGAACACCTCCCTCTACGTCCTCGACGACCGGCTGCGCCCGAGCGTGGAGGGCGAGCTCTACCTCGGCGGCGAGGGCCTGGCCCGCGGCTACCGGAACCGGCCGGGTCTGACCGCCGAACGGTTCGTCGCCGACCCCTTCGGACCGCCCGGCGCCCGCATGTACCGCACCGGCGACCTCGCCCGCCGCCGCGCCGACGGCGGAGTGGACTACCTCGGCCGCGTCGACCACCAGGTCAAGATCCGCGGCTTCCGCATCGAGCTCGGCGAGATCGAGTCCGTCCTCGCCGCGCACCCGGAGGTCGCCCAGGCCGCCGTGGTCGCCCGCGAGGACCGCCCCGGCTCCCCGCTGCTCGCCGCCTACGTCGTCCCGGCCGCCCACGCCCGTGCCACCGGCGGCCCCGGCCCCGCCGCCCTGCGCGAACTGGCCGCCCGGACCCTGCCCGACTACATGGTCCCGGCCGCCTTCGTCACCCTCGACGCGCTGCCGCTCACCCCCAACGGCAAGCTGGACCGCAAGGCCCTGCCCGCCCCCGACTTCTCCTCCGCCACCACGGGACGGGCGCCCCGCACACCGCACGAGGAGCTGCTCGCCGGGCTCTTCGCCGACGTGCTCGCGCTGCCCTCGGCCGGCATCGACGACGACTTCTTCCACCTCGGCGGGCACTCCCTGCTCGCCACCCGCCTGGTCGGCCGGATCCGCTCCGCCCTCGGCGTCGAACTCCCCGTACGCGCCGTCTTCGAGGCGCCCACCGTGGCCGCGCTCGCCGAACGTCTCGGCGACGCCGGCACCGCGCGGCCCCCGGTGCGTCCCGCAGTCCGCCCCGACCGGGTCCCGCTGTCCTCCGCCCAGCTCCGCCTGTGGTTCCTCGACCGGCTGGAGAACGGAAGCGCCGCCTACCACCTGCCCTACGCCCTGCGGCTGCGGGGTGGGGTGGATCGGGAGGCGTTGCGGGCGGCGCTGGGTGATGTGGTGGCGCGGCACGAGAGTCTGCGGACGGTGTTCCCGGAGGAGGGGGGTGTGCCGTGGCAGGAGGTGCTGCCTGCGGGTGAGGTCGGGCTCGAGCTGCCGGTGACCGAGGTGGCTGCCGGTGGGCTGGAGGGCGCGTTGGCGGCCGCGGCGGCGCGGGGTTTCGATCTGGGGTCGGGTTTGCCGGTGCGGGCGGAGTTGTTCGTGCTGGGTGCCGAGGACCAGGTGCTGTTGTTGACGGTGCATCACATTGCTGCCGATGGGTGGTCGTTGGTTCCGTTGGGGCGGGATCTGGCGGTGGCGTACGAGGCGCGGTCGGCGGGGCGGGGGCCTGAGTGGTCGGCGGCGTTGCCGGTGCAGTACGCGGATTACAGCCTGTGGCAGCGGGAGCTGCTGGGTGCGGAGAGCGACGAAGCGAGCCTTGTCTCAGAGCAGTTGGAGTTCTGGAGGGTTGCTCTGGCGGGTGCTCCGGATCTGCTGGAGCTGCCGACGGACCGTCCCCGTCCCGCGGTGGCCGGCCACCGCGGAGCCACCCACGCCTTCGAGATCCCGGCCGAACTGGGCCAGCGGCTCCGGCGCACGGCCGAGGAGTCCCGGGCGACGTTGTTCATGGTGTTGCAGGCGGGTCTGGCGGCGTTGTTGTCGCGGTTGGGTGCGGGTGAGGACGTTCCGCTGGGGGGTGCGATCGCGGGGCGTCAGGACGAGGCGCTGGACGATCTGGTCGGGTTCTTCGTGAACACGCTGGTGCTGCGTACGGACGTGTCGGGGGATCCGAGTTTCCGTGAGCTGCTGGGCCGGGTGCGGGAGTGGGATCTGGCGGCGTACGCGCATCAGGACGTGCCGTTCGAGCGGGTGGTGGACGCGGTCGCGCCGGACCGTTCGCAGGCGCGGCATCCGTTGTTCCAGGTGATGCTGGTGCTGCAGAACACGGCCGCCGCCGAACTCCGCCTCCCCGGACTGCACACGGAGATGCGCCGCGTCGACACCGGAGCGGCGAAGTTCGACCTCGCCTTCGAGCTGACCGAGCACCGGGACGGAGCCGTCGCCGGCCTCCTGGAGTACGCCACCGACCTCTTCGACGCCGAGACCGTCGCGGGCCTCGCCGCCCGCCTGGTCCGGCTTCTCGACGCCCTGACCGCCACCCCCGACGCACCCATCGGCTCGCACGACGTGCTCGCCCCCGCCGAACGCCGTCAGGTGCTGGGGGAGTGGAGCGGCGATGCCCGCGAAACCGGGCAGTCGACCGTGCCGGAGCTGTTCGCGCGCCGGGTGGCGGCGGACCCGCAGGCGCCCGCGGTGATCTCCACTGCGGGGACCTTGTCCGCGGCCGAACTGGACGTGCGGGCCAACCGGTTGGCGCAGGAGTTGCGCGCGCGTGGGATCGGTGCGGAGTCGCTGGTCGCGCTGGCGCTGCCGCGGTCCACGGAGGAGCTGGTGGTGGCCGTGGTGGCGGTGTGGAAGGCGGGCGGCGCGTATCTGCCGGTGGATCCCGCGTATCCGGTCGAGCGGATCGCGTACATGCTCGACGACGCACGGCCCGCCCTGGTCCTGGCCACGGCCGAGACCGCCGATCGGCTGCCGCAGGGGACGCGTCCTCTGCTGCTCGAATCCCTGGACCGGGCAGACCTTCCGGACACCGCGCCCGCACAAGCGACACGCGTCCTGCCGGAGCACCCGGCCTATGTCATCTACACCTCGGGTTCGACGGGGCGTCCCAAGGGCGTGGTCGTCTCCCACGGGGGTGTGGCGAGTCTGCTGGTCACGCAGGCGGAGCGGCTCCGGGTGGGCCCGGGCAGCCGGGTGCTGCAGTTCGCGTCGCCGAGTTTCGACGCGACGTTCTGGGAGCTGTGCATGGGCCTGCTCTCCGGGGCGGCGGTCGTGGTGGCGGGTGCGGACGGCCTCCAGCCGGGCGAGCCCCTCGCCGACACCCTCAAGACTCATCGGGTCACCCACGCCACGCTGCCGCCCGTCGTCCTCGCCGCGATGGACGCCACGGACGCGCTGCTGCCGGGCGG
>NZ_JBIVBI010000015.1:0-187559 GCF_044746005.1 Streptomyces sp. NPDC086766
CGGTCAGGCCCCCACCCTCCGGATACCTCACCCCACCGGCATACCGCAGGGATCATGAACCGTCACCACCCGACGACAACCCGAAAACCTCAGTACCCGCCTACGCTCCCGAGCTGAACCCGGTGGAACTGCTGTGGTCCTCGCTCAAGAAGCGTGAACTCGCCAACCTCGCCGGCGACCACCTCGCCGATGTCGCCGACGCCACCGAGCAAGGCATCCACCGCATCAACGCCAACCCCCGACTGCCATGGTCATTCCTCGCCCATACCGGCCTGACCCTCCACCCACCACACCCACCGAACTTACGAAAAGATCAGTAGGGGCTGTATCGGGTCGTGATCAGTTTGCGGGATCCGCACTCCTGGCGAGGGCGGACCCGGTAGTCCGGAACGCATGACGCGTGCGCAACTGAGCGACGAGGAGTGGGAGTACGTCGAGTCGTACCTGCCGATCGGCGAGTACGGCCCATATCCCGCCAGGCTGCGGCAGCAGTTCGAGGGCGTAATCTGGAAGTTCCGCTCAGGAGCGCAGTGGCGGGAGATGCCAGCCGAGTTCGGCGCCTGGTCAACCGTGCACAACCGCTTCAGGCAGTGGCGGGACGCCAGTGTCTTCGAGGCCCTGCTGGAGGGCCTGATCGCCGAAGCCGCCAAGCGCGACAGGGTGGACCTGTCGCTGGTCAGCGTGGATTCCACCACCGCCCGTGCCCATCACGACACGGCCGGGATGCACATGGACTACGAGGTCCTGACCGCCCTGGAGGAGGCCGCCGCAGAGCAGGAGAAGGCCCCGCAAAAAGGGGTGGCTCGGACGGACAAGGCGGACAGGACGCCGACCCTCGACGCGAAGAGCGAAGACGCATCCGGCGCCGGCACCGACTCCGGCTGAAGGCAGCCCTTCTGGGGCGCTCGCGGGGCGGCCAGACCAGCAAGGTCCACCTCGCAGCCGACCGCCGCTGCCGCCCGCTCGCGATCATCCTGACCGCCGGGCAGGCAGCCGACAGCCACCAGTTCATCCCCGTATTGAACAAAATACGGGTCCGCGGCCCGGTCGGACGTCCGCGCACCTGCCCCGACGCCGTGGCGGGCGACAAGGCATACTCCTCCCGCGCCAACCGCGCCCACCTGCGCAATCGCGGCATCAAGGCGGTCGTCCCGGAGAAAAGGGACCAGGCCGCCAACCGGAAGAAGAAGGGCCGCCGGGGCGGCCGCCCCATCACCCACGACGCCGAGCTGTACAAGGAGCGCAACACCGTCGAGCGCCTGATCAACCAACTCAAGGCGTGGCGGGGCATCGCCACCCGCTTCGACAAGACCCCCGAGAGCTACCAGGCCGGACTCCACCTGCGCGCCTCCATGATCTGGATCAAGGACCTCACCCGGACCGTATGATGACGACCCGATACAGGTCCTGGATCGCCACAATCCGCCTCTGGCTACGCTCCTGAACAGTGTCAGGGCGTCAAGGTGCCGGCCAGGATGCGCAGCCCCGCCTCCTGGTCGCCGGTCCAGCCAAAGGCGGCATCCGCGCTGCGCATCCGCCCCCACAGGAGCAGTACCAGCTGTTCCGCCGTCGCCGTGAGCGTGGCCACGGCAGCACCGGAGCCGTACACCCAGGATGCCCCGGTGTCCGTCGCGTGCAGTCGCAGGGCGTGCTGCGGATACTGAGCTCGTCCCCGGGCTATCTGCCTGGGCGCCATCGTGTCGAAGACCTCGGCCACGCCTTCGCAGGCCAGGACCGGGTCGAACGGTCGACCATTGCCCAGTGCGTTCTCGGCATCCCAGCGGTGAATGAGCGCCTCCAGCGCACGGCGCCGCTGCCAGAAACCCACCGTGTGCGGCGGATGGAAAGTCCAGGCGCTCGCACTCGGGTCGGTGTCGAGGGCCTTGAGCAGAGTCCCTGAACTCTCCTCGAACCACCGCAGAAACTCATCGGGATCACGCGGAGCCGAGGTGGCCTCGTGCTCGCCGTGCTGCTCGGTTACTGCGGCCGCCGCCCACAGATTTGAGCTGCCCAGGTGCTCGGCCAAGTCGCGGAGCGTCCACTCGCCGCAGTGTTCGACGGGTACAGACAGATCACCATCGAGGCATGCGCGGAACGCGTCGAGTTCGTTGCTCAGGTGCTGCAGCAGAGATTCCGATTCCATGACCAGCGAACCTAATCCAGCCCACTGACATCGCGACCTGGGCCGGCCCCGTCGCCTACTCGTCTGGTGACCAGGGAGCGGAGCGCAAGTGCGCGATGCTACGCCGGCCGCGGACCTCTGACGGTCCATCCGCTGCCTTGCCCACCGCGACCATGGATACGATCACCCAGCCCGGGTTCGGGTCCAGCTCCTTGGTGAGTCCGTCCAGGTCGAAGGCCCGGAATTGGTGCGCGGCGAGTCCCATGGCCTGGGCCTGAACAGTCATGTGGGCGATGGCTTGGCCGAGGTCGTAGTCTGCAAACTCGGAGTAGATCAACTGTGTGTCATCGACGTATCGGCGCGTCAGCGTGACGACGAGCAGGCTCGCATTCGTCGCCCAGCGAGCCGAGCTCGGCGCAAGGTGAGGGAGCACCCGGTCATGCTCCGGCTCACCGGGCCTGCCAATGAAGAAGCCCCACGGCTGGGAGTTCCCTGCCGACGGTGCCCACCGCGCGGCTTCCAGCAGCAGTCCGAGGGCATGGTCGTCGACCACCGCCGACGGATCGAACCGGTAAGGGCTGAAGCGCCCGGCAAGCAGTGGGTGTATGCCGCTGGGCGGCTCCTGAGGATGGTGCACGTTCCGCTGCAACCGGCGACCGTGAGTGCGTATTCCGGCCGGTGCAAGCACAGACACCGGCCACGCCAGACGATCTTCCAGAACGAGGAGCAACGAGGGGAAAGCCCACACATTGATCACGACTCGATACGCGCCCTAGTGCTGTGACCGCATAGGTTCGCCGGGGTGTGTTCGTGGTCCTCGGGCCAGTTGGATGTGACGACACGTCCGATCAGCGCGGGGAGACGGGATGGCAGGGCCGGTCAGGGTCCGCAGGCTGACCCAGCACGAGGGGCAGAAGCTGCAACGGATCGTGCGCCGAGGCAGCACCAGCACGGTGCGGTTCCGACGGGCAATGATGCTGCTGGCCTCGGCGGGCGGCAACGGCGTTCCGGTCATCGCGAGGCTTGTTCAGGCGGACGAGGGCACCGTCCGCGACGTGATCCACAAGTTCAACGAGATCGGGCTGGCCTGCCTGGACCCTCGGTGGGCGGGAGGCCGTCCCCGCCTGCTCAGCGATGACGACGAGGAGTTCGTCATCCAGACGGCCACCACCCGCCCCGCCAAGCTCGGCGAGTCCTTCACCCTGGTCGATCCGGGAAACTCGCCGACCACCTACGGCGCAACGTCGCCCGTCCGATACGCATCGGACGCGAGGACCTGCGGACGCTGCTGATCCGGCGCGGGATCACCTTCCAGCGAACCAAGACATGGAAGGAGTCCACCGACCCGGACGTCGATGCCAAGCTCGACCGGATCGAGTACGCGATCAACGAGCGCCCTGACCGTACCTTCGCCTTCGACGAGTTCGGCCCGCTGGGCATCCGCCCGACCGCCGGATCCTGCTGGGCCAGGCAGGGCCGTCCCAACCGGCTGCCGGCGACCTTCCACCGCACCCTCGGGATCACCTATTTCCACGGCTGCTATTCGGTCGGCGACGACCCCCTGTGGGGCGTAGTCCGGCTCCGGAAGGGCATCGCACCGGTCTGGGCCGCGTTGAAGTCGATCCGTGCTGCGCGTCCGGACGGCGTTCCGATCTACGTGATCCTGGACAACCTGTCCGCCCACAAGAACCGGCGCATCCGCCGCTGGGCGGCCAGGAACAAGGTCGAGCTGTGCTTCACCCGGACGAACGCCTCCTGGGCGAATCCGATCGAGGCGCACTTCGGGCCGCTGCGGCAGTTCACCCTCGCCAACTCGGATCATCCCAACCACACCGTCCAGACCCGGAAGTTGCACCGTTACCTGCGCTGGCGCAACGCCAACGCCCGCCACCCCGACGTCCTGGCCGCCCAGCGCAGGGAACGCGCCCGCATCCGCAGCGAGAAAGGCGTCCGGTGGGGTGGCAGCGACGTCGAGGCAGATCGCGACGAGGCCGGAGTCGGCGAGCACGCCGGGATGACCGGGACGCGGCACGCAGAACTCGTTGCCCCCTCCGGATCGGCCAGCACGTCCCACGGGACGTCCCCCTGGCCGATGTCGAGCCGCGTCGCATCGAGTTCGCGGACACATCATCTCGAGACGGCGTCCTCGCAGCTCTCCGAGACTCTCACCACCTCGAAGACCACCGGGTAATCGGTGATCTGCTGGTTCGGGCCCGGCTGCGAGTCGCAGATCTTCCACGCATCCGGGTCGTCCACCGGACGGCCCTGTCCGCTCGCGTCCTTGAAGGTCAGGTCGATTTCGGAGCTCATCTGCTCGTGCGCGCGCCCGGCGTTGCCGCCGATGACATCGGGCATGACGGCGGCGACCGGCTCACGGTCTGCCGAACGACGCGTCTTCGCGGCCTCGGGGCCGGTCGTGGTGCTCGCCGAATCGTCCCGGACCGACGACGCCGCGCAGGCGGTGACCGAGGTCAGGAGCAAGAGGGAAAGGACGGGTCGCAGAAACTTGGTGACGGTCATGTTCCCCCCAGGTGACGGCAGTCCGGACAGTATTCAGGCTGAGACAAGCGGAAGCACCGCCTTATTGATCAACCCGCACCACCCAATGGCCCCCTGCGGTGCTGCCCGTCAGTCCCGGACCAGACAGAACGGGTGTCCTGCCGGATCCGCGAAGATGCGCCAACTCCGCCTTTCGTCACCCGCGTCCACCAGGGTGGCGCCCAACTCGAGGACGTCTTCCTGTGCCTGGTCCAGGTCGTTGACCCCCAGGTCGAGGTGAAGCTGCTGGGGCCGAGCGGGATCCGACCACCGCGGCGGCTGATGGTCTTCCACCCGCTGGAAGCACAACACGAACCCACCGACGGTGTGGAGCGTGGCCCAGCCGTCGCCGAGCGACCACCGGGGATCCGGCTGGTTCACCTCGCCGCCGAGAAGCGACTGGTAGAACTGGGACAGTTCAACGACGTCGGCACAATCCAGCACCACACACTGCAGGTTGGCGATCATGAGGGGCAGGGTAGGACACCCTCGCGCGTCTGCTCCAGAACGAGCCTGATCAAGATCTCCTC
This sequence comes from Streptomyces sp. NPDC086766, assembly GCF_044746005.1. NCBI lineage: Bacteria > Bacillati > Actinomycetota > Actinomycetes > Kitasatosporales > Streptomycetaceae > Streptomyces > Streptomyces sp. NPDC086766. The sequence goes on from NZ_JBIVBI010000015.1 coordinate 5,191, forward strand.
CTGTGGTGCTCACACCGCGCACGCCTCAAGGCGTGAAACCATAACGCCGCCATCGAGCGACCGTGGCTCTGAGACGCCGCACAGCGAGGGAAGCGGCCGAGTCATAGGTGGATCTCCGGTCTACGGCCGGCTGCTGGGTGCTGTGACAGCCAGAGGGCGACCGCCTCCGACACCGGCTGCCCGGTCTCCAGCTCGACGAAGCCGAACTGGCCACCCTGATTGCACTCCAGGAACCACCAGGCGCCCTCCTCGTCCACGGCGAAGTCGAAGGCGGCGTAAGCCAGTCCGGCGCGGGCGAGGTACTCCTGCACCGACCGGCCGATGCGTTCGGGTACCGGGGTCGCCTCCCAGGTGTGCGGGGTGTCGCCGTAGCGCCCGTCGATCTGGCCCGGCTCTGCGGTCTTCTGCGCGGCGAACAGCCGATTGCCGACACAGGTCAGACGGATGTCGGCGCGCTTGGGTATGTACCGCTGCAGCAACGCGGGGCCGGCCGCGACAGCGTCGCCGTGGGCGTAGTGAGCGGACAGCACTACCTTGTCAGGCAGGTCGGCAGGGTCCAGCCGCACGACGGGCGTCCCCATCCGGTGCAGCTTGGCCACCACCATGTCGGCGGTCACGTCCTCCTCGGACGTGAGGATCAGTACGGTCATTCGATTACGGAGCGTCAGTCGTCGAAGTGCGTCTGGGAGCCGGCGGTGGACGTGGTCGTACCGACGGCGAGCAGCAGGTCCGGGTCACTGACGGCGGCGCGGCCATCGGGGAGCACGTTCAACTGACGCGACTCGTCGAAACGATACGGGGTCATCGAGGTCGGAAACGCTTTCGGCAAGGCGTAGTTGAGGGTGAACGGTCGCACTCGGAACCTCCACGGGTGCAGTTGGGCTGTACGCAGTGCTCATGTGTCCCTACGTAAGGACCTTCTGCTTTCTGTTGCATGAGGGACAGGGTCGTCACATATCAGCCGCATGATTCGCATCATCTGCATCACTGCGCTCACCTTGCCCACAAGTCACACATCGGATGGCGCATCAGATCTGTCACACCGTTACGCACAGTGACTACACTTTCACGTGGCCACTGTCTGATGCTTCGGCCGTTCATGAGGTACAGGAGCCTGCCAATCCGGCTTGATGCGGGGCGCGGGACCGGCGGCGACCAGCCCGCATACGGCGTACAGCGCGCCCCCACTCGGCAGCAGAGCACGCAGCCGCCGCTTACAGTTCGACGACCCTTCACCCGCAGACACCTGAGGGCACCCGGAGCGCGCCTCTACGCTGCTACCGCCTGATCAGAACGGGCCCGATCAGTGGGCAACCTCCCCGCTCACCGCTTACACAGGAGGTCCACCATGTCCATGCTGTCCCGCATCAAGCGCTCGGGCCGGGCGCTCTCCCTCGTCGCCACCCTCCCCACCGCCCTCGTCGGAACGTGGGCCGCTGCCCCGGCTGCCCAGGCCGCCGCTCTCCCCGCCCCCGACCATGTGGTCGTCGTGGTGTTCGAGAACCACGCCTACGAACAGATCATCGGCAGCGCGAGCGCCCCTTACCTCAACAACACGCTGAAGGCCGGAGGCGGCAACCTCACCAACTCCTACGCCGTCACTCACCCGAGCCAGCCGAACTACCTGGATCTGTACTCCGGCGGCAACCAGGGCATCACCACCGACAACTGCTACACCCCACAGTTCAGCAGCGCCGCGAACCTCGGCTCGGAGCTCATCGCCGCCGGTAGGACCTGGGGCAGCTACAACGAGGGTCTTCCCTCCGAGGGCTCCACTGTGTGCACCAACTCCGCCACCAAGTACGCCCGCAAGCACAACCCCTGGTTCGCCTTCAACAACGTCCCGCTGAACACGGCGCACACCTTCTCGCAGTTCCCGGCGGACTACACGACCCTGCCCAAGGTCTCGTTCGTCATCCCGAACCTGTGCAACGACATGCACGACTGCTCCATCAAGACGGGTGACGACTGGCTGAAGAACAACCTCGGCGCCTACGCCACCTGGGCTCAGTCGCACAACAGCATCCTGGCCGTCACCTTCGACGAGGACGACAGCTCGCACAGCAACCACATCGCCACCGTGTTCTACGGCGCACACGTCGCGCCGGGCAGCTCCGTGTCAACCCACTACAACCACTACGACACGCTGCGCACCCTCGAGGACCTGGCCGGGCTGACCACCCACGCAGGGGCCGCGGCCAGTGCCTCCGACATCACCGGCATCTGGAACTGATTCTGAGCAGGCTTCCCGCCGCACCGCCCACACGGGTGAGAACAGGCAGCGGAGCAGCGCAGCCCCCCGACCGGTGCCCTCCGGCCGGGGGGCTTATGCGCGTACGGCAGCAGGCCGACCGCGACCGCACGCTTCATCCGCACCGGCGGGTTGGCCGAGGATTTCGAGAACTTCGCCCCACTGATGAGCGCCCCTACCGCTACAGGGCGAACTGGCTGATGAAGAGCCACTCTGTTCCCCTCACCGGGCGAAGGAGCTCTGCCGCAGGTTGGTGGTCGGTGACGAGGTTCAGCGACGGCCCTGCCAGAGTTCGCGTCGCTCGCTGTGCGGGTCGTGGAGGACCTCGGACGTGGTGTCGAAGTGCATGGTGGTGCGGTGGTGGGGTTCGTACGCGGGCCAGCCCGGGTCGCCGGTGGTGGCGAAGGCGGTCCAGGCGGCGTGCATGGTGTCGGCCAGCTGTCGCGGGGGCTCGGTGCCGATGAGGCCGGTGAAGCCCTGGTCGTGGAGGTTGCGGAGGTTGTCGAAGACGAAGGGGAGCTCGATGGCGTGGCAGGCGCCGAGCCGTCCGTCGTAGGTGGGCGGCTGCCAGGCGAACTCGTAGAGGTGCGTCGCCCCGGCGGCGTGGCGGGCGTGGGCCTCGGCGAGGCGGATGGCGGGGATGCGGTAGAACCAGTCGGTGGCGATCGCGGCCAGGACGTCGCCGGGGCCGGCCTCGGGGTGTTGAGCGCGGTAGACGGAGAGGAGGGCTTGAGTGTCCGGTTCGAGGCCGTAAGCCGTCGCGGCCCTGTGCAGTGCCTGTTCCGGGATCAGATCCAGTGCGCCGGTGGGAACGAGGAACAGCCGGAACTCGTCGGTGTTGGTGCCGATGAGCACATCCACGTCGGCTCCCGCCCCGGCGGTGATCGCGTCGATGGGCGGAGCGGGGAGGACGTCCCCGTCCACCACGGGCTCGAAGGGCATCAGGTTGAGGGCGGCCTCGCCCCAGCGGGCAGGGTCGGGGTCGGCGGAGATGGCGGCGCGCAGCTGCTGCTGGGCCTGGAGCAGCGCCTGTGTGGGCACCTCGGCGATGGCCGGACGGGTGGGCGGGACGTCGAGCACCTCGGCCAGCCGCTTGCCGACCAGCTGCGCGGTGGCGGGGGCAAGGGTGTGGTGGGCGGCGCCGCTCTGCAGGATGGCGCGGCGGAAGAGGCCGGTGGCGCGCGGGGCGGCCAGGAGTGCGCCGATGCTCATCGCGCCCGCGGACTCGCCGAAGACGGTGACCGTGCCGGGGTCGCCACCGAAGGCGGCGATGTTGTCGCGGACCCACTCCAGGGCCGAGATCTGGTCCAGCAGGCCGAGGTTGGAGATGCCGTCGCCCAGGTACAGGAAGCCGTCCGCGCCGAGCCGGTAGTTGAGGGTGACCAGGACGACGCCGTCCTGGGCGAAGCGGGTGCCGTCGTAGCCGGGGACCGAGCCGGAGCCGTTGGCGAAGGCTCCGCCGTGGATGAAGACCATGACCGGCCGGGACCCGGTGGGGTCCGGGGTCCAGATGTTCAGGTTCAGGTAGTCGTCGCCGGGGTTGTCGACTTCCGGGATGAGCTGGTCGAACGGCGCGGCGTAAGGGGCCTTGGGCGCGGTGGGGCCGTAGCCGCCGGCGTCCCGTATGCCGTCCCACGGCGTAACGGGATGCGGCGGCTGAAAGCGCGAAGGGCCGACGGGGGGCGCGGCGTAGGGGATGCCTTTGAACGAGGCGACGCCGCCTTCGTCTCGCCGGCCGCGTACCGATCCCTGGCGGGTGTGGACGACGGGGTGCAAGGGCGTGCTCCTTTGTCGACGGGGCAAGGTCGGCGGGCGGGGTGGGCCACAACGCGCCGGTGCGGGCGTGGCCGGGCAGGGCGGGGGGTCAGGGGGCGGTCGCACCCGCGAGGCGCAGGGCGAACTGCGCGTAGGAGTCGGCCACCTGCTCGCGGGGGTAGGGCTGGTCGGGGCCGAACCAGTGGGCGACCTGCATGCCCATGCTTCCGATCGCGGTCGCGGCGAGCGGAAGATCAGGGACGTGGAAGTCACCGTCTTTGACGCCGTTTTCGAGAATGTCGAGAAGCAAACGACGGCAGATGCCGCGCAGTTCCAGCGACGGGGCAGCCAACTCTGCTGACAGCGCGTGCAGTTCCGAGTTGGTCACGACGGCCAGCAGGGGGAAGTCGGTGTGCACGAGCACGTGGGCCCGGACCAGGGCGGTGAGCCGGGCGGCCGCTCCCCGCGCGGCGGGTACGGAGGCCACGGCTTCGGACAGGCGGGTGTGCAACTCCTCGTGGCCGATGCGCACCAGTTCCGCCAGCACGTGCCCCTTGGACGGGTAGTGCGCGTACAGGGTGGCGGAGTTGATGCCGACCCTGTCGGCGATCTTGCGGATCGAGGTGCCGTGGAACCCCGACTCCGCGTACAGGCCGAGGGCCTCGCGCAGGATCCGCCCGCGCGTGCCGTCAGGGGTGACCCCCCGGGGCAGGACGATGTCCACGACGGCCACCCGCCGCGGCTCCCAGACCGGCACGTCCACAGGTTCCTCCTCGCGCCATGACACCGGCGACGCGATGGCAACCAATCGATTGGTTGACACCGTGGCGCTGAGGGCCGATCGTACTGCGCAACAGCACGAAAGCAACCAATCGATTGGTTGGAAATCTTTCGGGTGGTCGGTCCCCCTGCCGCTCTCGCCCGGGCAGCGTCGAAGGAGACGTGCGTGACCAGCCCCAACGCCAACCTGGCAACCCTCCTGGCAGACTCTGCCGCCCGCTTCCCCAGGCGTCCGGCGGTCCGCCTCGACGACGCGGTGCTCGAGTACGCCGAACTGGAGGAGGCGAGCGCACGCGCGGCTCGCCTGCTCCACGGGGCGGGCGTGCGGGTGGGAGACCGGGTCGGGCTGATGCTGCCCAACACGCCCGCTTTCGCCGTGTTCTACTACGGCATCCTGCGGGCCGGCGCGGTCGTGGTGCCGATGAACCCGCTGCTCAAGGCGCGCGAGGTGGAGTACTACCTCGCCGACAGCGAAGCCTCACTGCTGCTGGCCGACGCCGCGACGGCTCAGGAGGCGGTCAAGGGCGCGCTCGCCGCGGGCACGCCGTGCATCGACGTCCCCGCCGACGGCACGGACCGACTGCTGGTGGACGGCGAGCCGCTCCCGGGCGTGGTGGCTCGCGAGCCCTCCGACACGGCCGTCATCCTCTACACCTCGGGCACCACCGGCCGCCCCAAGGGTGCCGAGCTCACCCACGCCAACCTGCGGGCGAACACCGACACCACCCGACGCACCCTGCTGGAATCGACCGAGCAGGACGTCGTCTTCGGCGGCCTCCCCTTGTTCCACACCTTCGGCCAACTGGTCGGTCTGAACTGCGCGGTGGCGGCCGGGGCCTGCCTGACGCTGCTGCCCCGCTTCACCCCGGCCAGGGCACTGGAGATCATCGAACGGGACCGGGTCACCGTCTTCGTGGGCGTGCCCACCATGTACGCCACGCTGCTGACGGCCCCCGAACGCGAGAACCACGACGTCGGCTCGCTCCGGATCTGCGTCTCCGGCGGCGCCGCGCTCCCGGTGGAGGTCCTGCGCGACTTCGAAAGGGCCTTCGGCTGCGTGATCCTGGAAGGCTACGGGCTGTCCGAGACCTCCCCGGTGGCCTGCTTCAACCACCCCGGCCGCCCGCGCCGGCCCGGCACCATCGGCACGCCGATCGACGGGGTCGAGATGCGCGTCATCGACAAGGACGGCACCGACCTGCCGGACGGCGAGCCGGGAGAGGTCGCGGTCCGCGGCCACAACGTCATGAAGGGCTACTGGCGCCGCCCCGACGCGACCGCCGAGGCCGTCGTCGACGGCTGGCTGCGCACCGGGGACATCGGAGTGAAGGATCCCGACGGCCACTTCCGGATCGTGGACCGCAAGAAGGAGATGATCATCCGCGGGGGCTTCAACGTCTACCCGCGCGAGATCGAAGAGGTGCTGTACGAGCACCCCGCCGTCGCCGAAGCGGCAGTGATCGGAGTGCCGCATCCGACCCACGGCGAGGAGGTCGTCGCCGTCGTCGCGCTCAAGCCCGGCGCCGAGGCGGAGCCGGACGGACTGAAGCAATTCGTCAGGACGCAGGTCACCGCGTACAAGTACCCCCGCCAGGTGTGGATCGTCGACGCGCTGCCCAAGGGGCCCACGGGAAAGATCCTCAAGCGGGAGATCAAGCCACCCGCAGCGAACAGGGCCTGACGACACATCACGTTGGCAGCTTCGGAACGCCCTGATCCCGGGGACTGTCGGCGGGCCTTCGGCCCGAACCACGCGCATCACCCGATGTCCCCAAGGGCACCCCCCTGCCCGGCAGATGACATGGAAGCCGACGAACAAATACTCCTCGCACGTGTCTTGACGCCCCATACCAACCGGTCAGTACGATCACGCCACCCCTCGAACGACACCGGTGCCCTCCCCATGAAGGGGCGAGCCGTCCCTACGACGCGCCCCCACCGCGCCCAGCGCGGGCCTTCCCTCCCCGTCTGACCCACCCCGAGTTCCTTCCGAACCCCACCCTGGGAGACTCCCCATGAAGAGATCCGTCGTGATCTCGGCCGTCGCCGCGGCCGGTGCCCTCCTCGCCATGCAGGCCTCCGTGCCCGCCGAAGCGTCAAGCGCCTCCACCTTCAGCTCTTCCAGCAACCCGGTCCTGTTCGTGCACGGCTACACCGGGGACGGCAGCAGTTGGAACACCATGGCCGGCCGCTTCAAGACCGACGGCTGGCCGTCCTCCTACCTGGACCAATGGTCGTATGACTGGCACCAGTCGAACGCCACCACTGCCCAGCAACTCGCCTCGGAGGTCGACAAGCTCCTCACCGCCACCGGTGCCTCCAAGGTCGACATCGTCAGCCACTCCATGGGCGGACTCTCCTCGCGCTACTACCTGAAGAACCTCGGCGGGACGTCCAAGGTGGACGCCTGGGTGTCGCTGGGCGGCCCGAACCACGGGACCGACAGCGCCAACGCCTGCTTCGACACCTCCTGCACCGAGATGCGCGTCGGATCCGATTTCCTGAACGCCCTCAACGCGAGCGACGAAACCCCTGGCTCATCCCGCTACGCCACCTGGTGGTCGCCGTGCGACACGGTGATCAATCCGGACAGTTCCGTGTCCCTGTCCGGGGCGTCCAACACCAAGACCGCCTGCCTCAGCCACACCGCCCTGCTCACCGACACGACGGTGTACGCACAGACCCGCGACATGATCAACAGCTGACCTGGCGGATCACCTGGCAGGGACCTCGAACCCCACACCCGCTCACCGCAGGTCCCTGCCGGGGCAGAACAGTGCGGCCGGCGTTCCCCAGTCAGGGCTCGCTCCCAGACGCTATGGCGCAGTCTCAGCCGATAAGCACAGGAGGCGGGGTTCTCAGGCGCTGGTGCGGCGTATGTGCAGGTGGCCGTCGCGGGGAAAGGAGGGCGGCGTCGCGGGCACGCCCCCGCGGCAGGTCATGCGCGGCCGCTCTCCGCAAGCGTCTTGATGCCGCGAAGGGTGGCCTCGATCCCCGCGCGCAGTTCCTTCATCCGGAGGGCGACGATCTCCTCCTCCCGGTCCGGCCGGCGCTCGATGGCCAGAGTGACCCCGCTGCGGCCCGGCCCGACGAGGGCCGACTGCCGCAAGCGGGTTCCCCCGCCCTCGGCCTGGAGTTCGTAGCGCCAGGACGCCAGGGACTTCGCCGGATCCAGCGTCGGTTCGCCGTACCGGCCATCCGCATCCGTCACCGCCCAGGCGAAGACCCGTTGCTCGTCCAGTTCGAGCACGTGGGAGACGGTGCGCCATTCGCCGAGCTGCGGATGATGGTTGAAGCCCTCGAAGCGCGCCCCCGGCACGGGACGGTCCGCGCCGTCGAGCCACGCCACGCGCTGCAGCTCCGGGCTGAGCCGGGCGGGCAGGCGAATGTCCGTCACCAGCTCCCAGACCCGCGACGGGTCTGCGTCTATGTGCACATCACAGTGCACGCTGGGACCCTCGGCAAATCGCATGTCGCCCCCTCGGTCTCGGACTGCTGTGTGATCATCCACAGCTTTGCTCCGCTTGCGCAACTCACCTTTCATGGTGGATCCCGAGATCGACAGTCGGCCGGCCACTACCTCGAAGGTCCGCGGTCAGCCGGATCAGCCATGCGTGTCGAAGCCGTTGCGGTCCAGTGCCGCTCGGATCCGGCCGAGCCACTCCGTCCCCAGCCGACGCCCGCCGGGGAGTCGGTCGTCTCGATCCCAGCGCCACGATGTGACCATCGCCAGCACGAGGATCCGGCACTCGCGCAGCAAGTCCTGGTCGACACCCGGATAGTGCTCGCTGACTTCCTCGGGGGCATGGGCCAGGTCGAATTCGACGGGCCCACGGCAGCACGTCTCGAAGTCTATGAACAGCAGCCCGTCCTTCGTCATGAGTACGTTGCCCGGGTGCGGCTCGCCGTGGAGCAGTTGCTCGGCGCCGCCGCGCTCGCCGATCGCTCGCCCCAGGGTTCGTAACGTGTCGCCGAGCAGCTCCCGGTCCGCGTCGGCGAGCGCCGGAGTGCGGTCGCGGTTCGTCACGAGGTCTTGGGCCTGCTCGACTCGCTCCGTGAATCGCGGCGTCGGGACATCGAGCTTGCGCATACCGGCGTGCAGCCGCTCCAGCGCATGGGCGTAGTCGGCTGGTGAGACCTCTCGGGGTGTCGCAGGTTCGTAGTAGGTCCAGAGCGTGACCACGAAGCCGTCACGCTCATGGACGCGTGGCTCGACTCGGGGGTCGAGAGCCGCTACAGGGCACCCCGATGCGGCCAGCCGCTGAGCAATGTCGACTTCGAACTGGGCGACCTGATGCGCTACGGGTGCCACCCGGGCCAGGACGTCGCACGGCAGCAGCCGCAGAGTGAGTTTGTTCGAGTCATGAAGAACGATCACGTCGTCGGCTGTGAGACCGAGTGAGGAGGCGGTCGACACGGCCGCGGCCGTCGCACGCGGGACCATGGACGCCTGCATCGTCGCCTGGCCCCTCTCCCCTTGAGATCCGCCGCCACTCTCCCAGCAGTGAACCCACGCACCGTACCAAGGCGTTCGGTTGACAGCCGCGGGGACGCGAGGGCCGGGCGCGACGGAATCGGCGGTCTGCCCCCTTCGGCTGCTCGGCCGACAACCATCAAAGAGGGCGAACGTGGGGCCGATGTGTCTGGCTGCCGGGTGCGAGCGGATTCGAGGTCAGGGCAGGGTGAGGATGCGGGGGCCGTCCTCGGTGACGGCGATGGTGTGTTCGATGTGGGCGGCTCGGCTGCCGTCGATCGTGCGCAGGGTCCATCCGTCGGGGTCGGTGCGGTACTCGTTGCGGCCTCCGGCCATGAGCATGGGTTCGATGGCGAGGGCGAGACCGTGGCGCAGGGGGAAGCCGCGGCCGGGTCGCCCGTGGTTGGGGACATGGGGGTCTTCGTGCATCCGGCGGCCGATGCCGTGGCCGCCGAAGTCGGCCGGCATGCCGCAGGCGGCCCTGCGGGCGACCGTGCTGATGGCATGGGCGATGTCGCCGATGCGGTTGCCGACGGTGGCGGCGGCGATGCCGGCGTCCAGGGCCTGCCGGGTGGCCGCGATGAGTTCCAGGTCCGCGGGACGGGGGGTGCCGACGGTGAAGCTGATCGCGGCGTCGCCGGTCCAGCCGTCGAGTTCGGCTCCGCAGTCGATGCTGACGAGGTCGCCGTCGCGCAGGCGGTAGTCGCCGGGGATGCCGTGCACCACGGCGTCGTTCACGGAGGCGCAGATCACGGCGGGGAAGGGGATCGGGGCGAAGGCGGGCCGGTAGCCCAGGAACGGAGAACGCGCTCCCGCCTCGGTGAGGACGGTGCGGGCGGCTTCGTCGAGTTCGCGCAGACGTGCTCCCACGGATGCCGCTGCCCGGGCGGCTGCGAGTGCGTGGGCCACGACACGTCCGGCTTCTCGCATCGCCTCCAGTGCCGTGTCGGTCTTGATCTCCACCATGTGTCGGGACTCCCTGCCCTGCGACGCTGCCCAATACTTATACCGGTATTAGTATCACGGACATGGTGAGAGTTCCTTTGAGTCCGCAGGAGCGGCAGCGCGGAGAGCGCTTCGGGATCCTGCTCCGTCAGGCCCGCGGGGACCGCAGCATGGTCGACGTGGCGGCAGCCGCCGGGGTGTCCGCCGAGACACTCCGCAAGATCGAAACGGGCCGGGCCCCGACCCCGGCCTTCTTCACCGTGGCGGCCCTGGCCCAGGCGCTGCACCTGTCCCTCGACGACCTCGCCGCCGCCTGCGCGGAGGACGCCGAGGGCGGCGAGGGCGGCGAGCAGGCCATGTCGGCGTGAGCGTCGGGTCCGGGCCCGCGCCAGGCGGCTGAGAGCCGGATGTTCCCGAGCAGGGCGCGGACCCGTCGCCACAGCGGCCGGACCGCGCCCGCCGGCAGCGGCCTACCGCGGCGTGGTCGCGATCTGGATCAGGTTGCCGCAGGTGTCCTCGAAGACCGCGGTGGTGACGGGTCCCATCTCCACGGGTTCCTGGGTGAAGCGGACGCCGAGGCCGGTCAGGCGCTCGTACTCCGCCTTCACGTCGTCGACCGCGAACTGGGCGAGCGGGATGCCGTCCTGCACGAGCGCGTCACGGTAGGGCTTGACGGCCGGGTGGCCGGCGGGTTCCAGGAGGAGTTCGGTGCCGTCGGGCTCGTCGGGTGAGACCACGGTCAGCCATCGAGCCTCCTCGCCCAACGGGACGTCGTGCTTCTTCACGAAGCCGAGGATCTCGGTGTAGAAGTGCTCGGCCTTGGCCTGGTCGTCGACGAAGACGCTGGTCAGGTGGATCTTCATGGGCTGCTCTCCTCCGGTCCGGACGGGTCGGGCACGGGCCACCGCTCGGTGATCTGCCGCAGCGGGGCTGTGTTCAGGTCGTGGAACTTGTAGCGGCCCTCCCGCCTGCTCTCGACGAGCCCTGCGGCCTCCAGGATGGCGAGGTGCTGGGAGACCGCCTGGCGCGACATGCCGAGCTGGTGCTTCATGCTCAGTCGGGAGCAGATCTCGAACAGCGTCTGGCCGGATTTCTCCGTGAGCTCGTCGAGGATGGTACGGCGGGTGGGGTCGGCCAAGGCTTTGAAGAGGTCGTCGGCCACCACCACAGAATAGGCAACCAATCACTTGCCTATCAAGGAAGGGCGCGCCGGGTCCCGAGTCCACCCTCCAGGGCGCAGGTCAGGCGTTCCTGACCCCGAGGCAGCCGAGGGGTTCAGTCGAGGTGGTGCCGGAAGAAGGTGGCCGCCTCCCTGCCCACCCGGACACGGACAGCGGAGTTCGCGGGTTCCGGCGCGAAGAAGTCCTCGTGGCGGACGTCGGCCCCGGCCGAGCAGCCGGTCGCTCCGGGGATGTGTTCCAGGTACGGCCGGGTGTCGACGTCGTAGGGGTTGACCGAGTCCGCTCCGCCCCAGCGGATGTCCACGGGTACCTGGACGGCTGCCAGGCTCTCCGGGGTCACGAGAGCACCCACTCCGGGGGCCACCTGGAAGACCGCCCGCACCCGGGGATCCGAGAGGTCCGCCCCGGCGGTGTCCAGCGCACGCCGTGACGACTCGTCCAGCGCGTACTTCTTCCGCAGAACCTCCAGCGCGCCGGGGAATTCGGGGATCTCGGGTAACGGGACAGCCCCCGTCATCACCGCCCGGACGATCCGCGGATCGACACGAGCACCGGCGAGGGCCACCGCCGTGTAGCCGCCCAGGGAGAACCCCGCCGCGCCGACAGGGCCGAGGGGCCGCTCACGAGCGAGCGCGTCGAGGACGAAGGAGACGTCTCGGGGCCGCTCCCACACGTGCAGGAAGCCCTCCGGCTCGTAGCCGTCGACGAAGTTGTTGCCGTGGTGGTCCAGGGCCACGACGCGGAAACCCGCCTCGCGCAGCGGTCCTGCCAACCACCCCATGCCGCTGCCGGAACCCCCGGTGCCGTGCGAGACGACGATCAGCGGGGCGGAGAGAGCGAGCGGTGGGTCCGGCTCCCACAGGTAGAGCCGGATGGGGCGTGGGCGAGCCGGATCCCGGAGGTCACCGCGGGACTCGTCGTGCACCACGCGTATCAGCGGCTGTGGCCCGCAGATCGTCATGGCGCCATCGTAGGGAGGCGATGCCCGCGCGTACGGCGGTTCTGGTCCCCCGCCCGGCAGCCGGCGACCGGTCGGTTGCTCCGCGGTGAGCAGTCGGAGAAGAACTCTTTCGACGCCGTCCGCCGACGAGGTCGCCGAGGCAGAGGGGGCCCGTCCGTCGGCTGGAGGCCGATCAGGGCCTCAGCCGAACGGGGAGGCGCTTCCCGGTCTGCATCCACGGGGGACGCTGTTTCCGCTGATGTCGAAATCCCCGCAGGTCAGGAAAACGTGGTTCAGTCTGCCGAGCGTGAAGGCGAGTACTCCGACAGCCAAGATCGCACCGACGACTCTTCTCTGCTGACTCGCGGAGAGCTCGGATCCCCCGAACAGCAGGATCTGGAGGAGCAGCCAGGTCAACAGCGGTGCGCCGATGATGCTGAGGATCCCTCCGGCCAGGAACAGCACCTCTCGCGACAGCCCGCCGTCGCGGGGCACGACGGCCGCGAGGGCGAGCCAGCCGCTGGGCATCGCCAGACAGGCCAGGTACACCCATCCGTGCCGCGGCAGGCGTTCACGGAGCAGCAGGGCGCTGATCAGCACACCGGTCGACACCGCCCAGAGGGTGAGCACCTGGTAGTAGAAGACGACGTGGTAGGCGCCGAGCGTGAAGGCCGGCTCCCAGACCGTGAGCGCTCCGCCGCCCGCGACGACGGCCGCCGTTGCTTCCCAGCGTTCGCTGTCCGGCCCGCGCCGACTACTCGCGGACGCTCGATCCGGGGGGCGGTGCTCCTCATCCATGACGGTCCGTATCCGATGTGGCGGGATGTTACGGACATCGTAGGATCAAGTGCTCCGGGGCCTGGGGCTGATGGCCCGTATGTTCCCCCGTTTTGCAGTCGATGGGCGTATGCGCGCACTGTGCCGCCGGGCCAGGAGCCGAAACGGCCACGCAGGCTCTTGGCTCGTACTCGCCCTCTGGGGCGGGCGCTTACCTGTCAGGTCATCGACCGCGGCACGGCCGCCTGCCATGATCGCAGGCATACGCAGCCCCGTCGGCCGAGAGGACACCATGCCCGCCTACGCCATCGCGCATCTGCAGGAGGCCGCTCCGCACCCGGAGATCGCCGAGTACATCGAGCGCATCCCCGCCACCTTCGAGCCGTACGGCGGCCGTTTCCTCGTGCACGCCACACCGCACGAGGTCAAGGAAGGCAGTTGGCCCGGGCACGTCGTGGTGATCTCCTTCCCCGGTATCGCCGAGGCACGGGCCTGGTGGGACTCCCCCGCCTACCAGGCGATCGCACCGCTGCGCTCACGGCACATCGACGGCGACATCATCCTGGTCCCGGGGGTCCCCGACGACTACGACCCGGTCGCCACCGCGAAGGCGATGCGGGAAGCGCTGCCTGCCGAATAGGGGTCGCGCTCTGCCCTGTGTGATCAGGGCCCCGGAAACATCCTGGACAGCGCCTCTGTCCGGCACGAACCGCGTGCCTTCAGGAAGCCGGGCATCGCCTTGCGGTGACGCCACGTCAAGTGCCACGTCACAGTGGCATCACACCGACGGTTCCGCCGCTCACCAAGGCAGCGGCCCCGTCACGTCGAAGTACCCGCCACTGGGGCCGTCCGGGCCCGGCTCTGCCATGCGGACGATGATCTCGGCGCCCTCCTCGACCGTCTGGATCCCGGTATTGCCGTTGAGGTCCGTCTTGGTGAAGCCGGGTTCCACCGCGTTGACGCGCATGGCCGGGAACGCCTTCGCGTACTGCATGGTGATCATGTTGACCGCGGTCTTCGAGGCCGGGTAGGCGACGCCTGGGTAGGCGGCGGCCGGGTGGTCCGGGTCGGCCATGTGCGCGAGCGAGGCCAGGCCGCTGCTGACGTTGACCACGACCGGCGACGCGGATCGCCGCAGCAGCGGCAGGAACGCGTGGGTGACGCGTACCGTGCCGAAGACGTTGGTCTCGAACACCTCCCGCATCATGGCGGCGGTGACGTCCGCCGCGCCGATCACCTCGTTGTTCGGGCCGCGCCCTTCGATGCCGGCGTTGTTGATCAGTACATCGAGGCCGCCGTCGGCCTCGATCACCTTCACCGCGGCCGCGACGGAGGCGTCGTCGGTGACGTCGAGCTGCACGGCCCGCGCGCTCCCGCCGAGTCGTTCGGCCGCCTGGCGGCCCCGGTCCGCGTCCCTGCTGCCGATGTAGACGGTGTGACCCGCGGCGATCAGGCGGCGGGCGGTCTCGTAGCCGAGACCCTTGTTCGCTCCGGTGATGAGTGTGTTCGTCATGCCTTCACGATCCGTCCCGCACACCCGGACAGCCAGGCGTCCCGTCTTCCTGGGACCAGCGGTACCAGGCTGACAGGCGGGGGGCGGGACACACTGGTCGCATGGCAACAGCGGAGTTCGGCAAGGCGGTGCGCCGCTGGCGAGACCGGGTCCCTCCCGAGGCGGCAGGTCTGCCAGCGGGCGGGCAGCGGCGTGCGGCCGGGCTGCGCCGCGAGGAGCTGGCCCTGCTGGCCGGGATCTCCGTCGACTACGTCACCCGGCTCGAGCAGGGCCGCGCCACCAGCCCCTCGAGCCAGGTCGTCGAGGCGCTGGCCCGGGCGCTGCGGCTGTCGCGGGAGGAGCGTGCGCACCTGTTCCGGCTGGCCGGGCTCGCGCCGCCGGGCCCGGAGACGGTGCCGGCGTACATCACCCCGAGCGTCCAGCGGCTGCTGGACCGGCTGACGGAGACGCCCGTCGCCGTCTTCGACGCCTCCTGGACCCTGCTCGTGGCCAACGCTCCCTACGCGGCCCTGATGGGCGATCCGTCCGGTCGGCGCGGCAACGAACGCAACGGTGTGTGGCGCCATTTCCTCGGCCCGGGAAGCGGGGCCCGGCGCACGCCGCAGGCACAGCGCGATCACGAGGCCGCGCTCGTCGCAGACCTGCGCGCGGCCGCCGAACGCTACCCCGCCGACCAGCGGTTGCAACGGCTGATCGCCGAACTGCGTGCGGGCAGCGATCGGTTCGCCGAGCTCTGGGACACGAGCGCTGCCGGCCGCCACGAGGCCTCGCCGAAGACCATCGACCATCCCCGGGTCGGGGCCGTGACGCTGGACTGCGACATCCTCACCGTGTCGGGCAGCGACCTGCGGATCATGGTCTACACGGCCGAGCCGGGCACGGATGACGCCGAGCGTCTCGCCCTCCTCACCGTTCTCGGGACCCAGAACCTGGGCAGCCCCACCGCCTGACACACCCCGCCCGGGCAGCCGCACTCGTAGCAGGGCGAGGGTGACCAGGCCCGAGGGTGGCGTGGCCTCCGTGCGCGCCCCCTTGCACACGGACGGGGCGGCGTGCGCCGACGGAGTGCCGGTGTACGCCGCCCCGGGTGGGACGGGTTGCGGGAGCGGGCCCGCGTGGTCATGGGCGCTACTTCGGGTCGTGGTCGAACTTCGAGGTCGACCAGAGGTGGCCGAGCACCGCGAGGCCCAGGCACCAGGCGACGGCGATCCATCCGTTGTCGCCGATCCCGGTGCCGAGCAGCAGGCCGCGCAGGGTCTCGATGGCGGGGGTGAAGGGCTGGTACTGGGCGATGGGCTGGAACCAGCCGGGCATGGAGTGCAGCGGGACGAAGGCGCTGGAGAGCAGTGGCAGCAGGATCAACGGCATGGCGTTGTTGCTGGCGGCCTCGGCGTTCGGGCTGACCAGCCCCATGCCGACCGCGATCCAGGTGAGCGCCAGGGCGAACAGGACGATCAGTCCGGACGCCGCGAGCCATTCCAGGACGGTGGCGTCGGTGGAGCGGAAGCCGATGGCCACGCCGACGGCGCCGACGAGGACCACGCTCATGACCGACTGTCAGGACGCTGCCGATGACGTGCCCGATGAGGATGGAGCTGCGGTGGATGGCCATGGTGCGGAAGCGGGCGATGATGCCCTCGCTCATGTCGGTGGAGACGGACACCGCGGTGCCGATCACGGTGGAGCCGATGGTCATCAGCAGGATGCCGGGCACGATGTAGGCGATGTAGGCCGATCGTCCCGCGCCGCCGCTCATCGCGTCGCCGAAGATGTAGACGAACAGCAGTAGCAGCATGACCGGGGTGAGCAGCAGGTTCAGGGTCAGGGACGGGTAGCGCCGGGCGTGCAGGAGATTGCGGCGCAGCATCGTGGACGAGTCGCGTACGGCGAGGGACACCCGGGACGGGCGGGTGGCGGCGAGAGGGGTGCTCATCGCAGGCTCTCCTTGGGCTGGTGGGGGACGCCGCCGCCACCGGTGAGGGCGAAGAAGACGTCGTCGAGGTCGGGGGTGTGCACGGTCAGCCCGTCGGCCTCCACGCCGGCCGAGTCCAGCCGGTCGAGGAGGGAGCGCAGGTCGCGCTGGCTGCCGTCGCCGGGAATCCGCAGCGCGAGGGATTCGTCGTCCCGCGAGGCCTCCCGCAGGGCGGAGGCGGCGCTCCGGTACGCGGCCGGGTCGGTGAAGCGAAGCCGGACGTGCCCGCCGGGGATGAGGCGCTTGAGCTCGTCGGCGGTGCCCTGGGCGGCGATCCGGCCGTCGTGGAGGACGGCGATGCGGTCGGCGAGTTCGTCGGCCTCCTCCAGGTACTGGGTGGTGAGGAAGACGGTGACGCCGTCGGCGACGAGCTCGCGGATGATCTGCCACATGGTGTGACGGGAGCGCGGGTCGAGGCCGGTGGTCGGCTCGTCGAGGAAGATGATCCGCGGGTCTCCGACCAGGGTCATGGCGATGTCGAGGCGGCGCTTCATGCCGCCGGAGTAGGTGGAGGCGGGCTTCTTCGCGGCCTCGGTGAGGTCGAAGCGCTCCAGCAGCTCGGCGGTGACCCGCCGCCCCTCGCGCTGGGAGAGGTGGTGCAGGTCCGCCATGAGGAGCATGTTCTCCTCGCCGGTGATCAGGCCGTCGACGGCGGAGAACTGTCCGGTGACGCCGATCGAGGCGCGCACGGCCTGCGGGTCGGCGGCGAGGTCGTGGCCGCCGACGCGGATCCGGCCACTGGCAGGGTCGGGGGAGACGAGGGTGGAGAGGATCTTGACGGCGGTGGTCTTGCCGGCGCCGTTGGGGCCGAGCAGGGCGAAGACGGTTCCTTCCGGGACGGCCAGGTCGACGCCGTCGAGGACGGTGTGGTCGCCGTAGGACTTGCGCAGCCCGTGCGCCGCGATGGCCAGGTCGGTCATGAGGATGCTTCTCCTTGTGTACGCGGGGGCCGCGGGTTCACAGGCTGCGCGCGGTGATGTCGCCGTGGGAGGTGGTGGCGCGGATGTCGAGTTCGGCCGTGCCGTCGTTCTTGAGGGCGTTGCTGACACGGCCGTGGGCGGTGCCGGCGTCCAGGGATGCGGAGACCCCGTGGGCGGCGGCGACCGAGATGTCGCCGGACTGGGTGCTGAGCGCGACCGTGCCGCGCACGGCCTCGCCGATCCGGATGTCGCCCCGTGCGGTGCTGATCTCCGCGGGGCCGCCCAGCCGGCCGACCTCGACGTCGCCGTCGACCGCGGTGAGGCGGACGCCGGCGGCCTCGTCGATCTTGATCTGACGGTACGCACCGTCGACGGCGACGTCGCCGAGGCGGCCGACGCCGCGCAGTTCGGAGGCCGAGGCCTTGACCTCGACGCGGGAGCCGGCGGGCAGTTGGACGGTGACCTCCACGGCTCCGGAAGAACCGAAGAGGTGGTTCTCGGGCTCGGGGGTCTGGATCCGCAGGACGCCCTCGGCGTAGGCGACGGTGGTCTGTTCCGCGGTCTGGACGTCACGGCTCTTGGACGGGTTGGCGGGCAGGACTTCGACGGCGGTGTCGGCGCGGTCGGCGGCGATCAACTGGACGCGTCCGGCGGGGATGTCCAGGACGGCGGCGATCGGGGCGGGGGTCTCGAACTTCTGCATCGTGCTCTCCTTCATCCACAGGGCGCGCCCCCATCGGGCCCACCCCTTTCCGACGACGGAAAAGCTACGTTGCATTCATAGATATGGCAACGAGTTCATTGCACATCAAAGACATCAGTGCAGTTCAAGTGCATTAAATCGTTGCAACATCCTGACGCCTAACGCAACGACCTCGATCCCGCACGTTGCAATGAACTGCGGGTGAACGCTATGCTGGAGCTACCACGGACCACGAAGGAGAGCGCGATGCCGGGAGGCAGACTCACCCAGCAGGAACGCCAGCAGATCGCGCTGGGACTGGCCGACGGACTCGCCTACGCGGAGATCGCCAGACGCCTCGACCGCCCGACCTCGACCATCACGCGTGAGGTCATGCGCAACGGCGGGCCCACCGCCTACCGAGCCGACCTCGCCCACCGCGCCACCGAACACCGCGCCCACCGGCGCAGACAGGCCGCGCCCCGAGGGCCTCAGGCGCCCCCGCAGGCCCCCGGACGCGACGCCGAGGCCGTACGCGCGTACGAGGAGACACTCACCACGGTCATCATGGCTTCGGGCACGCCCACGATGATGGCCCGTGTGCTGGCCTGCCTCCTCGTCAGCGACTCGGGCAGCCTCACCGCGTCCGAACTCGTCCAGCGCCTCCAGGTGAGTCCGGCGTCCGTCTCCAAGGCGATCGCGTTCCTCGAGAGCCAGGGACTCGTCCGCCGGGAGCGCGACGACCGCCGCCGCGAACGCTACGTCGTCGACGACGACATCATGTACCAGTCCATGTTGGCCAGCGCCCGCGGCACCGCCCACGTCGCCGAGACCGCACGACAGGGCACCACCGTCCTCGGCCCCCACACCCCCGCCGCCACCCGCCTCGAGAACATCGCCCGCTTCCTCGACTTCGTTTCCGAGAGCATCACCCGCGCCGCGGAACAGGCCCGCGACGTCCTCTACAGGAAACCCGAAACGGCGCCGGACGGCGCCGCCGAGCCGGGTCCGGACCGCTGACGGACAGCCGCCTTCACGGCCTGCCCCTCAGCGGGACAGGCCGTGGCCGGGACCGCGATTGCGCCGGGCCAGCGAGCCGTTCAGAGCCGTGGCGAACAGACACCAGGCGGTGTACGGGGCCAGTGCCGCGGCGGCCGGACGGTCGGTGCGGGCCATCTGCCGCATGAGCTGAGCGTTGCTCAGATCCAGCGCGACGGTGCCGAGCAGGCCCGCCCCCGGGCTGCGGCGGCCGAAGAAGAGATGGTTCCAGGCGGCGTTCAGCCCCAGATTGACCGCCAGGCCGGCCGCCAGCGCCGTTCGTTCGCGGCCGCGGGCCCGGCTCAGCGCCCGCCCGGCGGACCAGGCGATCGTCGCGTACAGCGGCGTCCACACGACGCCGAACGCCCAGGACGGGGGCTGCCACGCCGGCTTGTCCAACGCCCGGTACCAGCCGCTGTCGGCGTCGACCGCCCGAGCCCCCGCCACGGCGGTCGCCGCGACGGCGGCAGCCGCTCCCACCGTCCACCCACCGCGCCTGCCGGGCCGCTCATACTCACTGGTCGTCTTCACGGGAACACCTATACCCGCACCTGTCCCGATACGCTCCTTCCCTCCCCCAGGGAGCCCCGTCACGGCTCCGGGCGCCTCCGCCGCGGCTCCGCGGACAGGCCGCGCATCCCGATCACGGTCCGGAACCGGCGGACACGCGTGGATCGGTCGTGTCGAAGTAGACCGTGTCCGTGCCCGGATCGAGAAAAAACGCACCCGGGTACCTCCCGCCCGTCATGTCACGGTCGAAGGCATCGCTGCGCACCCACCTGGCGCCGGCGGGCACGAACCCGACCAGTTCCTCGGGAACCCGGCTCGGCGTCCCCGGCTGAAAACTCCGGTGCGGTGCGGCCGTGAGGGCGGCCACGGCACCCGCTCGCAGCCGGGCCGTTCCCACGACCCGGACGTCAGTGGGCCCCGGAACGGACCCCCTCGAATCCGTGCCCAGCGCGGTGCCGAGCCAGTGCGCGCGGGAGAGCGGGCCGAGCGCGGGGAACCGACGCTCCAACGGCTTCACCTCCGTGCGGACCTCGCCGCCACCGTCCGCGCCTTTCGTCGTCGACGTGCATGCCGCGAGCACCACCGCCACACCGAGCGAGAGCACCCCTCGCCGTCCGAGACCCGCCATTCCGCCCCCCAAGCACTCCTCGAACCCCCACACCTGAGCCAGACCATAACGCTCCACCCGCGCCCCCCTGCGCTCCGGCGCCGAGGACGCGTCGCCGGAGTGCAAGACCGGCTTCCGGATAGGTGGGAGGTGTGTGAACTACGCACCCATACAAGCCAGTTGAGCAAGAAGCGATTGACCTGTGGGTGGTCGGGTGGTCGGCTTGCGGGGTTCGCGTCCAACCCCGACTGAGGAGAGGAAGCAACACCGCCATGCGCAAAGGATCATTACGGGGGCGGGTCCTGCCGGCCGCGATCGGCGCGGCCCTGCTGATACCCGTCAGCTTCGTCGGCCAGGCGCACGCCGACAGCCACCAGCCCGTCACGGGCAAGCAGTCCGGAACGCGGATCGTGCTCGGCACACCGGATACGCCGAAAACCGTCGAAGCACCGGGGGCCAAGGCCGTCGACTGCGCCGAGGGCACGTCCGTCCACGACCGCACATCGTCCTGCTCCCACTACCGCATCCCGGTGCAGTTCCTGGTCGACGGCCAGCCCGCCGGGTCCGCCGTCCTGCACAGCAAGGCGACCGCGCAGCTCGACACCCGCGACCGCTACCAGTGGAAGCAGCGGGTCGAGCTGAAGCTCACCGATCCGACCACACCATCGGCCGCCGAGGTGTCCGCCACGGTCAAGTACCAGACTGGACACGCCACCGCGTCGACGGCACCCACCCGCATCCTGATCCCGTACGTCACCCAGACGTTCGACTTCACCCTGTCGTCGCCGGGCCGCGACCTGGTCAACGAGAACATCGTGCCCTACGGCGATTTCTCCGCACCGGGCTTCGACGACGGCAGCGCGTTCCTGGGCGACACCTTCCGCCCGCGCTGCGACAGCACCCCGCGCGTCACCCCCGTCGTCTCCGGCGGCTGTGTCTACCCCGACGTCCCGGGCCTGTGGCAGATCGACGTCACCGACTGGCGTGTGGACAGCGTGGGCTGGCACGTGCTGTGGGCGCAGAAGAACCTGGCCCATCCGTGGGGTGTCAAGGGCACCCGGTATCCGCTGCACCGCACGTTCGACCAGTCGCTGATAGCGGACAACCGGCGGACCGCCTGCGGTCCTGACGTGCCCCGCCCGCCAAGGCCGGGACTGGCCTGCGACGAGTACCCTTTCGCCCAGTCCCACGAGGGCGCCAGTCGCAACTCCGACTACTCCTGCGAGTTCCTGAACGGCCGTGACAACAGCCGTGAGGGCAGCTACCGCAAGGCATCGCTGAACGGGCAACGCGTTCTGGAGAACGACCCGTTCTACGTCCAGGTGACCAACGTCCCGGCGACGCTGACCCCGCAGAAGCTGGACCGGCTGCGCGGCCCCGTCGGCTGCGGCGTCGAATCCTGAACCACGCCCGGTCCGTGACACCGGCGTGCCCGGCCTCCCATCATGGAGGCCGGGCACGCACCCGTGTGACGAGAGGAAGCAACCGCATGACCGGCCTCGTACGCGAGACGTCCAGCCGGGTCCACATCGACGCCGCCACCGTGGACCTCCTGGGCGCCGACCTGTGCACCGACTACCAGCCCGAAAAATGGGTCGGCGGACTGGTCGCCGCCGACCCCTCCGGGGAGGCGGTTCGCATCGTCTGCGGGCAGGAGGTCGCCGTCATCGACGTCACCGCCCAGCTGTGGGAAGGGCCTCCCCCGCTCACCGGTCCGGAGGCCTGGCAGGACATCGCCGAAGTGTCCGTCGGCTGGCGTTCCCCGACGCTGGACTTCGGCACGACCGGGGACGGGGAGGACCTGACGCAGCAGCTGGTGCTGCCCGGCCCCGGCGGCTACCGGATTCGGGTGTCCGCCCGCAACCGGGACGACGGCGATCCGCGTGAGGACGGCGACCCGCTCGAGGCCCTGCTGATCCAGGTCTGGCGGGCGCCCGCGGAGGCGGACCGGGTGATCAAGCGGTCCAGCCGCACCGGGCGGTTGTGGACCGAGCCATGACCGCCGACTTCTGACACGGCGGGCCTACCGGTAGAAGACGGCCACGCCTCCGTGGTGCGAGCAGGCGCCCTGGTGGTGGGCCGCGTAGGAGTAGGTGCCGTCGTTGCACCGCGCGGTGGCGCCGCTCGCGGCGCCGCCGGACCCTCCGGAGGAGCTGGAGCCGCCGCTGCCGGTGCTGAGGCCGGTGCTCCCCGAGGACCCGCCGCTGCTTCCCGAGCCGGCGGCCGCGGCCCTCGCGGTGACGGTGACCTTCACCTTGACCGTCTTCGTGGCCGTCACCGTCGGCGCGGGCCTGGGTGTCGCGGTCGCCGTCGCCGTCGCCGTGGATGTCGCGGTGACCGTCGCGGTCGGCTGGACCTTGTCGGCCACCGCTTTCGCGTGGGTCCCGTTCCCCTGGTCGCCGGCGCCCGCGCCGATCCCGAGGAAGAAGGCGAGTCCCATCGCCGGCAGGACGTAACGCTTCCGCGCCCATCTGGGAGCGGGCCGGGGCGACTGCGGCGGCATCGTGTACGGGTTGCTCATGTGTCCCCCCAGGGCATGGTGGCAGCGCGGACCGGGGCGTCGGCCGGCAAAGGGTCCGCCCCGATCGCGGCAGCCATGCTCGTGCCGCGGGTCCGTCACGAAGTGTGCGTACTACATTCACATAGTTCACCGCGTCTTCACAACAGGGAGTGCTGTCACCGCCGTTGGAAGGACCAGGACGAGCCCAGGCCCGACTCGCACCATCGCGCGGCATCGGTCGGCCGGCCGGGCAGGAATGGCGGATGGCCAGGACGGCCGCGAGAGTCACGGCCGTGGCTGCCGGGGCCGCCACGCGGGGCCGCGGTCCACGGGCCGTAGCCGGTGGGCGAGTCGGAGCGCCACCCACGCCGCCTGCGCGAGGACGCCCCCGGCGCAGGCGAGCAGCAGCGGCATGAGGGCGTCCGGAATGGACAGCGCGCCCGTCACGAGGGCTCCCGCGACCGGGCTCAGGCAGGCCAGTCCGATCCAGGGAGCGACGCGCCGCCCCGGTCGCACCGCCAGCAGAGCGGCCAGCGCCAGCCCCTCACCCGCCGCGTGCACCAGGAGTGCCGTCACCACCGCGGCCGAAGCGGTCAGCGCAAGGGTCGCCCCCTCCAGAAAGCGGTGCGCGGCGAGCGCCGACACCGCACCGATGCCGCCCGCGCGACCCGGTGCGCACGGGCAGCCGGCCCGGACGACGGCACCCATCGCCCCGTACGCGAGGAGCGCGGTGAGAGGCACCGCCCACTGCGGCACGCCCGCCTCTTGTGCCTCCTCCCACGCGTCGGGCAGAAGATCGAAAACCGCGGTGACCAGCAAGATCCCCGACGCGGCGGCCGGCAGCAGCGCCGAGCGGCCGGATCCGCGCCGCGCCAGCCAGGCGCCCACCGCCGTGGCCGCGGCCACCAGGGCCACGGCCACCAGCGTCTGGGTGGAGGGCGCCTGCCACCCGGCCCCGGGAGTGTGCGTTCCTGCTGCGGGGAGCACGGAGAGCATGTCCCCTCCCTGCGAGGGTGGCGGACCGGTGTGCGGTCACCCGGGCGAGCCGGCTGCGTCAGCGGCGGTAGCAGTACGAGTCCGAGGAGGCGTCGCCGCCCTGCAGGCGCGTCTGGTGCACGCGCAGGCCGAGGAAGTCCGGACCGTGCGGGAAGAAGCGACTGTCGACCTGGAGGCCGCCGTGCGTGGTGTCGGCGTCGAGTTTGACCATCCACGGGTCGATGCCCGCGGGATAGAACTGCGCGTCCCAGGCGGCGTACAAGGAGTTCGTCAGGTAGACGCGCCGGCCGTCGCGGCTGAGCTCGACCATCTGCGCTCCGCCGGTCAGCGGGACGTCCGGCTCGGCGGGGTGCGGCTGCCGGCTGACGATGCCGCCGAGGCGCACGGAGGCGGTCTGCCGGGGATGGAACGGGTCGCTCACGTCGTACTGGAGCAGGTCCCCGGTCCCCCACGCGGACACGTACAGCCACTGGTCGTCCACCGTCAGATCGATGTCGGTGATCAAGGGAGGCACGGCGCCGAACGGCTGCAGCGCCGGGGGCAGGTCCTCGGCCCGCGCGGGCTCGGCGGGGACGGTGATCACCTTGCGGACGACGAAGTCCTCGCCCTCCCGGTTCCACAGCCACACCGAGGCCGACAGGTCCTCGACACTGACCACGGTGTTCGTGAAGCCCCACGTCGCCTCGGGGTCGTGCGCGGGGCGCAGTTCCAGCACCATCTGGTTCTCGTCCCCCAGATCTACGCGCTGCAGGTGCCGGCCGGAGTCCAGCTCCCAGAAGTGCAGTGCGTGGCCGTACTGGCGCCCCAGCAGCAGCTCGGGGACCAGTCCGTCCTCGATCATCGAGGGCGTCCCCCACTCGCTGGTGACGGCGATGTTCTGCCGCAGATGCCACCAGACGTCGTAGGCCAGCCGCTGCGGCCCGTGGTCGCTCTCCCAGGGCCGCAGGACCTCGAAGCTCTCGTGGTCCAGCAGGGCCACGCCGCCCGGGCCGTCCGCGCCGTCCGCGCCGCCCAGACAGGACAGGAACATCCCGTCCGGGCCGCAGTGGAGTGTGTGCGGGCGCGAGTACCCGGCCTTGGCGGCCAGCTCCTCCGCCTCGATCACCTTGATCAGGTGGGGGCGGGCGGGATCGGGGCCGGTGTCGAAGACGTGCAGCCGGGAGGAGCGCAGTCCGGGGACGATGAGGTAGCGCCGGGCGGCGTGATGGTGGCCGGCGTGGGCCAGCGCGCTCGAGCAGGCGTTCCAGCCGAAGTGGTGCAGTTCGTTGCCCAGGTCGGGCAGGTCCGCGTGGGAGATCACACGGCCGTACGTAGGGGATTCGGGGTCCGTGCCGACGGTGAACAGCGCGTCCGGGCGCTGTGCCGTCGGGTCGAAACCGACGACATAGGCGAGGCTCTCCGCGGGCGCGGCAACGGCGTCCGCCGGAGTGCGGTACAGGGTGGGGTCAGTGGGTTCGTCGCGGTCGAGAGCGCGCTCGGTGGTCGTCATGGCCGGTCCTCACTCCCGAACGGGAGCCTGGAGTCCGAGGGACTCCCCAGCAGGCAGCCGGGCTCACTCGTTCGAGATCGGTGTGCAGACGGGAGACAGACATGCCATGGAGCGAGCCTTTCACAGCCCTGGAGCGCTGCCAAGGCGAGGGCGCGGCGGTGCGGGCGGCTGCCGCGCGGAGCGCACGGAGTCGGAGCGGCACGAAGTCCGGACCCGGGCCGGCGGCGACGGCGCGGCCCCCGACACACGCCGCGCCGCCGCGTCCCGGGGCCGCGGTGCCGCCGCGCCGCCGTGCCGCCGTGCCTGACGGTGCGCGGCGGTGCGCGGCGGGCTGCCCCGGCCGGGCGGGCGGTCAGGGCAGCGGGGTGCCGCCGGTGGCGTTCAGGATCTCCGCGGTGATGAAACTGGCCCGCTCCGAGGCGAGGAAGACGTAGGCGGGTGCCATTTCGGCGGGCTGGGCGGGCCGGGCCAAGGGGGCCTGCTTGCCGAACTCCCGGGTGTCCGGGAGCGTCGCCGGGATCAGCGGAGTCCACACGGGCCCGGGAGCCACCGCGTTGACCCGGACCCCGTCGGACGCCACCATCTGGGCCAGCCCCTGGGTGAAGGTGACGATCGCGCCCTTGGTGGTGGCGTAGTCGAGGAGATGAGGACTCGGCTTGTAGGCCTGCACGGACGTGGTGTTGATGATCGATCCGCCGGCCGGGATGTGCGGAAGGGCCTCCTTGCACAGCCAGAACATGCCGTAGAGGTTGGTCCGGAGGACCCGGTCGAACTGTTCCGTGGTGATCGCCAGGATGCCGTCGGGCTGCGACATCTGGTAGGCGGCGTTGTTGACGAGGACGTCGATCCGCCCGAACTCGGCGACGGCGCGTTCGATCAGCCGTTTGCACTGTTCCTCGTCGCGGATGTCGCAGGGGACGGCGACCGCCTTGCGGCCGGCTTCCTCGACGAGCCGCGCGGTCGCCCGGGCGTCCTCGCCCTCCTCCGGAAGGTGCGTGAACAGGACGTCGGCGCCCTCGCGGGCGAAGGCGAGGCACACGGCGCGGCCGATGCCCGAGTCGCCACCGGTCACCACCGCCTTGCGGTCGTCGAGCAGCCCGCTGCCCCGGTACGTCTCCTCACCGTGGTCGGGCGGAGGGTCCATGGGGCCGGTCCAGCCGGGATGCTCCTGCTCCTGGCCCGGGAAGTCCGGCTGGGGATGCTTGTGTGTCGGATGCTCGCTCATGGGACTTCTCCCGTTGTGGGGGTGCGTGCTGTTCGTCAGACCGCGCTCGGCTCGTAGGTCCACCGCAGCAGGGCCCCGAGGCCCCCTGCCGGAAGGTGGTGGTCGTCCGCCTCGTCGGAGGCGACGACCATGACCTCGGCCCCGGTGGTGGCGGCGGACCTCAGGAGCGCGTCGTCCGCGCGTGCGGGCCAGGGATCGCTCTCGCCCAGGGTCCTGGCGTTGGTACGGCGCACGGCCAACTGGTCCGGCCGGCCCCCGATCCAGGTCTCACTCGCCAGAGCCGGACCGTCGGGTCGGATCAGCAGAGTGTCGATGCGGTGCTCCCGGGCGGCTTCGATAAGGGCCGGCACGCCTTCCACGGCACCCGCGGGCGACTGGCCGCCGCTCCGGCCGGTGCGGAAGCGGTCGAGCGCCTCCTGGGCACGCCGGTGCACGTGCCGCTGCCGGGCCTCGGCGATGGCCTCCTCCAGCGCGGCGGAGGACGAGCCAGGGGCGCGACCGCCGTGGGCGGTCTCGACCGCGGCACCGCGGACCGGCTCGGGGAGCTTTTCGTGCACGGCGCGTCGTTCCCGCGCGTCGCCCACCAGCACCACCAGATCGGCGCCGGTCTCCTCGTAGGCGGAGGCGAGTGCTTCCGCGACGGCACCGGCGTTGTGCTGCCAGGTGTTCTCGACCTTGAGCTGGAAGTGCCGCTCGCTCAACTGGTCGGACGCCGTGCGGTGCACGGGATGCCGCCGCCCGGCGACCTGGCCGGCGTGGTGGGACACGGCCTCGGAGCGCAGCTCGAAGTCGGCACCGGTGCGGTCGATGTACGCCACGAGGCACAGCGGGTCCCGGCCGGACAGTTCCAGCAGCGGTGTCAGACGCGGCAAGGGGGCCCAGACGGAGATCGGCCGTTCCGGCGGCCGCGCGAGGGCGTGGCTCAGCACCACCTCGCCGTCCGTGGCGAAGTAGACGCGGCCCGCGGGGTCTTCGGCGGGAGAGGCCGCCAGCAGTGCCTCCCGCACCGCCCGCACGGTCGCGGCGTCGGCGCCCTCTTCTTCCAGCGTCCGGCAGGCTTCCCCGACGGACAGCTCATGCCGCTTGGCACCTGCCTCGTCCTCGTGCGCCGCGTGGAAGTACACGGTTGCCCAGGGGCCGTCGCGATCAAAAAGCTGCCGCAGAAACGACAGACGCATGTTTCCTCCTTCGGTGAGTCCGGGCGGTCTTCGGCGAGTCCGGCGGAAGCGCCCTTCGCGGGCGACGACGCGGCCCGCGCGGCGTACAGGGAGCGGCTCCCGCCGGCCACGATCGGCGCTCCGGCGGATTTCCGCGGGCCGTTCGGACGCGGCAGGTCGGCCGCCTCCGCAGGTCCGGGCGGCCGACCTCATGACCGTGCTCTCCGATGTATGACCGTGGTCTCCGAGTGCCCTCGGGAGGCACTCCAAACGGTCTGTGATCCAGCAGCCGCAGCGAGCGTCCGTCTCGGGCGCGGCCTCCCGGAGTTTCCCGGGGGACGGGCAGGGCTACTCGTCTCCTGCTCGGCGCGAGACGACTCGGGAGGACCGGATGAAGCAGCCAGGTTCCGAAGCTGTCCTGAAGGCGGTCGATCGCCTGGAGCAGTGGAGTGGGGCCGACCGTGTGATCGACGCCCTGCGCAAGGCGGTGCGGTCGGTGCCGCTGGGCGCGGGGCGCGACGCGTTGCACGGGCGATGGCTCGGGCACCCCGTGCATCCGCTGCTGGTGCAGGTGCCCGTGGGTACGTGGTTGTCCGCGGGCGTGCTCGATCTGCTGCCGGGGGCGCGCCGGGGATCACGTGTACTCATCGGGGTCGGGCTCGCCGCCGCGCTTCCCGCCGCGGTGTCGGGCTGGGTCGACTGGGCCGAGCTTCACAGCCGGCAGCAGCGCGTCGGCTTGGTCCATGCCCTGGCCAACAACGCGGCCGTCTCCCTGTTCACCGCATCCCTCGTCACCCGCCTTCGTGGCCGGGAGGGTGCGGGCAAGGCCCTCGGCTTCGCCGGCCTCACGGCCGTGGGGCTCGGCGGCGCACTCGGCGGTCACCTGGCCTACCGGCAGGCGGCGGGCGCCAACCATGCCGAATACGTGCCCCAGGCGGTGGCGTCCGGATGGCACCGGCTCGCGGATCTGGCCGACATTCCGGTCGGGAAGCCGATACGCCGCCAGGTGGGCGACGTTCCCGTGGTGATCGTGCGCGAGGACGAGGACCAGGTGCACGTCCTGGCCGACCGGTGCAGTCACCTGGGCGGCCCCCTTTCGGAGGGAGACCTCACCGACGGCTGCATACGCTGCCCCTGGCACGGCAGCGTCTTCCGGCTCACGGACGGGTGGAACGTGCAGGGCCCCGCGACCGCGCCGCAGCCCGCCTTCGAGGTGCGGATCGAACAGGGCGTGGTCGAGGTCCGGTTGGAGGCCTGAACACGTCCCACGCGAGGCCCGGCGCGGATCGGCGGCGACGGCTGCCGATCCGCGCCCCTCCGCGCCCGAACGGACTGCGCCACGGACTGAGAGGGGATCAGGCGACGGGTGGGGCGCAGCGGGTCGCCGACCGTTCCGCGACGAGCCCGTCCTGTGCCGACGGGGCCGCCGAATCCGCCGCTGTGCGGTCGAGGTAGGCGCGGGCGGCCTTCAGAGCGTCGGTGACCTCGCGGGTGCCGGTGGACACGCACAAGGTGTAGGCGAGGTCCCGCAGGCGGGTGCTCGGGGCGCCGGGTCCGGTGAGGCTCTCCCGGACGGAGAGCGCCTCGTATTCCTTGACCAGCCGGCGCAGGGTGGTGGGCAGGGGCATCAGCATCGGGTGGTCTCCTCGGGTCGGACGGCGCCGGGACCTACGGCGCTACGGGCCGAAGGGCCCTGTCACGGATCACCGCAACGGAGAGAGCCCGGATCACTGGAGGGAGCCGGCACCCGGGGGTTCCCGCTGGGCGCGCGCCTCCAGTCCGAAGCACGAACTCCCGACTGCCCCTGGGCCGTAGGCCGCAAACACCAGGCCGATGGATTCGGCGACCAGCGCCGGATCCCTGGAGCGCCGGATCCCTGGGAAGCAATGAGCCTTGCGCCGCCTTCGGGCCCGCTCCGGCGGAAGGCATCGTGCCCGGGTCGCCGGCCGACCCGGCACCGAGCCACCCGGGCAGCCACCGCTCGGGCGGAACCTCGTCGTGATCGGCCTGTCAGCGGCCGAGCGCTTCCTTGAGCTGCTGCTTCGACATGGACGAACGACCCTGCACGTTCTTCTTCCGGGCCTCGGCATACAGCTGATCGCGCGTAGGTCCCTGTGCGCCCGAATGCGAACGCTCACCGCCTCGCTGGGAGGCGGACTTCTTGTCGCCCGTGGAGACGCTGCTCTTCTGCCGCGCTTCCCCGGAACGTGCCCGCTCCTTGTTCACCGTCCGCGCCGCGATCTCCTCGGCCCGCTTCGGCGACTCACCGCGGCTCCGAGCACTTTCCTTGACGTGCTCGTACTGACGTTCCCTCTTCTTGCTCGATCCCGCCGGCATGGCACAGCCTCCTCGTGAGAAACGAAAACCGCTCCGACTCCTTCATCCTCGTATCAGCCGCCCTCGGATTCCTGCTGGGCTCCGGTGTTGGGCGTGATCGCGTCCGCGGCCTCGCCCTCGTGCCCGCGCTCCCCTGGCTTCCTGACGGCGTCGCGTTCCTCGGCGTCCGAGATCTCGCGGAACACCTCGCCGAGCGCGGTCTCGCCCTTGCGGTCCCCTTCGCCTGGCACGTCGTCTCCTCTCTCGAAAGCCCGAAGGCGTGTGGCGGCTTCGCGTGGCGGTCCGCCTCGTACAGGGGTACCCATCGACGTCTCCTCACGCGTGCTTCGTGGCTTCGCGGACTCCGAGCCCCGTCGTGAGCGGGCCGGGCGGTCATCGCGGCGGTGTCCGGGCAGGTCGCGCCGGCGCCGCGTGCCCGCCACTCGGCGCCGGACTGTCGGTCGGCGAGGCGTGGCGGACGCGGCATCCGCCGCATCACCGGTAGCGTCGCCGGTGAACGCACCTGTCCGTCGTGCCGGCTTCCGTCGTCCTGGTGGGCGGCGTCCGCCGGCGGGAGCCGGCGGTTTTCCCCGGCACCGACGGGGGCACCCGCGAGGCGCTTCCCGCACTCGGCGCGGCTGAGGAGGATCATGAGCGAACTGTCGGAGCGCCTCGACGAGCCCGCGCCTCCCGTCGCTCCGACGCCGCTGGGACGCAGGCTGCTGGCCTGGTCCACCACCACCGACCACAAGGTGATCGGCCGGCTGTACATGGTGACGGCGTTCTGCTTCTTCCTGCTCGCGGGGCTGCTGGCCCTGGGCATGCGCGCCGAACTGGCCCGTCCGGGGCTGCAGTTCATGAACGCGCACACCTACAACCAGTTCGTCACCATCCACGGCACGATCATGATGCTGCTGTTCGCGACCCCGATGTTCGCCGGGTTCGCGAACGCCGTGATGCCCCTCCAGATCGGCGCCCCGGACGTGGCGTTCCCCAGGCTCAACGCTCTGTCGTACTGGATGTACCTCTTCGGCGGCCTGACGGTGGTCTCCGGCTTCCTCGTCCCGGGGGGCTCCGCCGCCTTCGGCTGGTTCGCCTACGCGCCGCTCAACAGCGCGTACTACTCCCCCGGCGCGGGCGGTGACCTGTGGGTCATGGGGCTGGTGGTCACCGGTGTGTCGACGACACTGGGCGCGGTCAACTTCATCGCGACGATCCTGTGTCTGCGCGCCCCGGGCATGACCATGTTCCGGATGCCGATGTTCACGTGGAACGTGCTGTTCACGTCCATCCTGGTGCTGCCCGCGTTCCCGGTGCTCACGGCCGCGCTCCTGGCACTGGAATGCGACCGGAAGTTCGGCTCGCACGTCTTCGACGCACACAACGGCGGCGCTCTGCTCTGGCAGCACCTGTTCTGGTTCTTCGGGCATCCCGAGGTGTACATCGTCGCGTTGCCGTTCTTCGGCATCGTCACCGAGATCCTCCCGGTGTTCTCCCGCAAGCCGCTGTTCGGCTATCTGCCGATGATCGGGGCCACGACCAGCATCACCATGCTCTCCGCGGTCGTATGGGCGCACCACATGTTCGCGACGGGGGCGGTGCTGCTTCCGTTCTTCTCCCTCATGTCGTTCCTGATCGCGGTGCCGACCGGGATCAAGTTCTTCGCGTGGATCGGGACGATGCACCGGGGTTCGCTGTCGTTCGAGACCCCGATGCTGTGGTCGATCGGCTTCCTGGTGTCGTTCCTGCTGGGCGGGCTGAGCGGGGTGCTGATCGCGTCGCCGCCGCTCGACTTCCATCTCACCGACTCGTACTTCATCGTGGCGCACCTGCACTACGTGCTGTTCGGCACCGTGGTCTTCGCCATGTTCGCCGGGTTCTACTTCTGGTGGCCCAAGTTCACCGGGAAGATGCTCGACGAGCGCCTCGGCAAGCTGCACTTCTGGCTGCTCTTCCCTGGCTTCCAGCTGACGTTCCTCGTCCAGCACTGGCTCGGCGAGGCGGGGATGCCACGCCGCTACGCCGACTACCTGCCCGCCGACGGTTTCACCTTGCTCAACACCCTCTCCTCCGCGGGCGCCTTCCTGCTCGGCGTCTCCACGCTGCCGTTCCTCTACAACGTGTGGCGTACGGCCCACAAGGGGCGGCGGGTCGAGGAGGACGACCCCTGGGGGTACGGACGCGGCCTGGAGTGGGCGACCGCCTGTCCGCCGCCGCGGCACAACTTCGTGGCGCTGCCCCGGGTGCGGTCGGAGTCCCCGGCGTTCGACCTGCACCATCCGGAGGTCGTGCAGCGGCCGGAGAAGGAGGCGCAGCGGTGAAGGTCGAGGCACTGCTCTTCGGCGGCGTGGCCGTCTTCTTCGGCGCCGCGGCCGCGCTCTACGGTGTGTGGTCGGATGCCGAGCCCGCCGGTACGGCCGCGCTGATCGTCGCGTTCGGGATGGCGGCACTGGTGTCGTTCTTCTGCGCGACCCAGTACGTGCGCCGCGGCCCCCGCCCCCAGGACCGTACAGAGGCCGAGGTGGCGGACTCCGCCGGACCGCTGGAGTTCTTCCCGGCGCACAGCCCCTGGCCGGTGGTCACCGCTCTCGGGTTCGCCCTCGCGGCGCTCGGCGTGGTGTTCGGGCTGTGGCTGTTCCTCATCGGCTTCGGCGTTCTGGCTCGTGGTGTGGCCGGGATGGTGTTCCAGTACGCGAGCCGGGGGGCCGGTCAGGAGGACTGAGCGGTGCGCGCGGGGCGCCCGGCCGGAACGACGTCACCGGCCGGTGGCCGCTCTCGTAGCCCCCGGCGAGGGTCTGCCGTACCTCGCCGGTCTCCTCGCCCTCGATCAGCCGCTGCTGTTCCGCGTGCAGCAGGGCACGGCACAGCGCGCGGGTGACGAAGAAGGCGACGACGGGCGCCACGATCAGGGAGACCCGCAGGATCCAGGTCAAGGCGTTCACCGAGATCCGGAAGGTCACGGCCACGATGTCGTTTCCGCCGGCCAGCAGCAGCACTCCGAAGAAGGTGACGCCCGCGGCGCCGAGCCCGGTCCGCACCGGCCGTTCGCGGGGGCGGTCGCAGAAGTGCTGCTCCTGCCGCCCCTCCCCGGTCCGCCGCTGCTCGGCGAAGGGGTAGGCGTACAGAACGGCGAAGAACAGCGCGGGCAGGACGACGGCGGGCAGCAGCACGTTCCACATGAGGGTGTGCCCGGCGACGTTCGTCTCCCAGGGTGGGACGAGGCGCAGCGCTCCTTCCAGGAAACCGACGTACCAGTCCGGCTGGGAGCCGGTGGAGACCTGGTCCGGCCGGTAGGGACCGTACGTCCACACCGGGTTGATCTGCACGAGCCCGGCGAGCAGCACCAGCAGGCCGAAGACGGTGAAGGACAGGCCGATCGAGGAGGCCATGAACCGCGGGTACAGGGGCTTGCCGACGACGTTGGCGTTCGTACGGCCCGGGCCGCGCCACTGGGTGTGCTTCAGATGGAAGACCAGAATCAGGTGCACGGTGACCAGGGCGATCAGCGCGCCCGGCAGCAGCAGGATGTGCAGGCCGTACAGCCGGGGCACGATGTCCTCGCCGGGAAACTGGGACCCGAACACGAACATGCTCACGTACGTCCCCAGCACCGGGATCGACAGCATGATGCCCTGGGCGATCCGCAGGCCGGTCCCGGAGAGCAGGTCGTCCGGCAGGGAGTAGCCGGCGAAGCCCTCGGCCAGGGCGAGCGCGAAGAGCGTGACGCCGATGACCCAGTTCATCTCCCGCGGCCTGCGGAAGGCGCCGGTGAAGAAGATCCGCATCAGGTGCAGGCCGATCGCCGAGACGAAGACCAGGGCGGCCCAGTGGTGGGTCTGCCGGATCAGCAGGCCGCCGCGTACGTCGAAGCTGATGCGGAGGGTCGAGTCGAAGGCGCCCGACACGAGCGTCCCGCGCAGGGGCCCGTAGGAGCCCTCGTAGACCAGTTCCCGCATCTCGGGCTTGAAGAAGAACGTCAGCCACACGCCGGTCAGCACCAGCACGATCAGGCTGTACAGGGCGATCTCGCCCAGCAGGAACGACCAGTGGTCCGGAAAGGACTTGCGCAGCAGCAGGCCCGCACCGTCGTGGACGGGCAGCCGGGCGTCGGCCGCGTCCGCGAGCCGCTCACCGGGACGGCGGCCGTCGGCCGGTCCCGTGGCCCGGGGCCGACGCGGTCCCCTCACGTCAGATCCGCGGCGTGACGGGCGCACCCCTGGGACCGCGCAGGGTGGTACGGCTCAGGACCCACGGAACGCCCTCCTCCTGACAGCGTGCTGCCGTGTTCTCCCCATGCCTTGCCCGGCAGGCACGCGGCGAGTACCCCGCCGCCGCGAAACACTCCCGCGGCAGGTCCGGGACACCCGATCGGCTGGCGCGGGGAGCACCGCTGCGGCTACGGCCTGACGCAGCGCCCCGCGTCAGCGCCCGGGGCGCGGAGGTACCCGTGCCGTTCCGCCCCCGCGCCACGCCGCGGGCCCGCCGTCACGGGACGGGCTCACCACGCCTCTCCGCGGACGTCCGGAAAAAAAATCGGGCGGCGATGTCGAGAACCCGCTTCCGGCTCCGTCCCCGGGGTGAAGGCGGCCACAATGGGTCGCACCAGCACCGAGGAGAAGCACGATGGCGAAGTACCTGCTGCTCAAGCACTACCGCGGCGCTCCGGCGGCGGTCAACGACGTGCCGATGGACCAGTGGACGCCGCAGGAGATCTCGGCGCACATGCGGTACATGAACGACTTCGCGGCGCGGCTCGAGAAGACCGGCGAGTTCGTCGACGGCCAGGCGCTCGCCCCCGAGGGGACGTTCGTCCGCTACGACGGTGAGGGGCGCCCGCCGGTCACCGACGGTCCGTTCGCCGAGACCAAGGACCTCATCGCCGGCTGGATGGTGATCGACGTCGACAGCTACGAGCGGGCCGTCGAGCTGGCCGGGGAGCTGTCGGCCGCACCGGGGGCGGGCGGCAAGCCGATCCACGAATGGCTCGAGCTGCGCCCCTTCCTCGCCGCGCCGCCCACCATCACGGAGTGCCCCCACCAGTGAACGAGGCCCTGCTGAGGAGCCTCACGCCCAGCGTGCTCGCCGTCCTCGTCCGCCGCGGAGCCGACTTCGCGGCGGCCGAGGACGCCGTGCAGGACGCGCTCGTCGAAGCGATCCGCGTCTGGCCGGCCGACCCCCCGCGGGATGCGAAGGGCTGGCTGGTCACCGTCGCCTGGCGCCGCTTCCTCGACGCGACCCGGGCGGAGGCCGCCCGCCGCCGGCGTGAGGACCTCGTCGACCAGGAGCCGGCGCCCGGGCCCGCGACCACGGTGGACGACACGCTCCAGCTCTACTTCCTGTGCGCCCACCCGTCGCTGACGCCGTCGTCCGCGGTCGCGCTGACGCTGCGCGCCGTCGGTGGGCTGACCACCCGCCAGATCGCCCAGGCCTACCTGGTGCCCGAGGCGACCATGGCGCAGCGCATCAGCCGGGCCAAGCGCACCGTCTCCAACGTTCGGTTCGACCGGCCCGGCGACGTCGCCACCGTGCTGCGCGTCCTCTACCTGGTCTTCAACGAGGGCTACTCGGGTGACGTCGACCTCGCCGCCGAGGCCATCCGTCTCACCCGGCAGCTGGCGGCCGTGATCGACCACCCCGAAGTGGCGGGGCTGCTCGCGCTCATGCTGCTCCACCACGCCCGGCGAGCGGCCCGTACCGCGCCCGACGGCAGCCTGGTACCGCTCGCCGAGCAGGACCGCGGCCGGTGGGACACGGAGTCGATCGCCGAGGGCATCGCGATCCTGCAGGCGGCCCTCGCCCGGGACCGGCTCGGCGAGTTCCAGGCCCAGGCCGCCATCGCGGCACTCCACGCCGACGCCCCCACCGCCGAGGAGACCGACTGGGTCCAGATCGTCGAGTGGTACGACGAACTCGCGGGCCTGACCGACAGCCCGGTCGTCCGGCTCAACCGGGCGGTCGCCGTCGGCGAGGCCGACGGAGCGCGTGCCGGGCTGGCGGCGCTCGCAGCGCTGGACCCCTCGCTGCCCCGCCACACCGCGGCGGCCGCCTACCTCCACGAGCGCGACGGCGACCTGGTGACGGCGGCACGACTGTACGCCGAGGCCGCCCGGAAGGCGCCCAACCTCGCCGAACGCGACCACCTGACGCGCCAGGCCGCCCGGCTCAACACCCGCGGGTGCCACTGACCGGCCACGCCCCGACGACTCCACGGCACGACACGATGCCTTGGCGTCGTGGGTGGGCACAGCGCCGGCCCTGCGTGTCCGCCCGGCCGCTCCGCTGCTCGACGGCGTGCTGGTCGCAGGAGGGGCGGGGGCCGGGTCGGGGCCGGATGAGGACCTTCAGCGCCTCGCGGTCGTTCACGGCCCGGTAGCCGTCGGCGGTGTCCTCCAGGCCGAGCGTCCGCTCGAAGACGTGGCCGGGGCGGACGGAGCCGTCGAGGATGTGCGGCACGAACTCCTCGATGTAGGCGCGGGCCGGGGGGCGCGCTCGGGCGGGCGCGGCCTCGTCCCGTCGTGAGGTGCCGGGTCCGCGAGCCCCTCGCGTTCACCTGCGGCATTCCGGCCACTCCCCCGCCGAAGCGGATCAGACAGCCCGGACATAACCTTATTTTCGGACATAACGGACCCAGGGCGTCTTCGGCGGCCGGTGAGCAGTGAGGACGGACATGCGCGACATCCACAGAACCGGCGCACGCCGCTCCGCCCCCGGCACGCCGCTGAGCGGACGGGTCGCGGTCGTCACCGGCGCCGCACGCGGAGTCGGTGAAGGCCTGGCGCGGCGCCTGTCCGACGCCGGCATGCTCGTCGCACTGCTCGGACGGGAGCAGGAGACCCTCTGCCGGGCGGCCGCCCTGCTGCCGAACCGGAGCGTCTGCATCGAGGCCGACGTCACCGACCGTCAGGCGCTGGAGAGTGCCGCCCGCCAGGTCGAGGAGGAACTGGGCCCGGCGAGCGTGGCCGTGGCCAACGCGGGCATCGCCGCCGGCGGCCCCTTCACCCACACCCCGGCCGACCTGTGGCAGCGCGTCATCGACGTCAACCTCACCGGATCCGCCAACACCGCCAGAGCCTTCCTGCCGCAACTGGCCCGCACCCGAGGCTACTTCCTCCAGATCGCCTCCACCGCCGCCTTCGGCTCCGCCCCCATGATGAGCGCCTACTGCGCCTCAAAAGCCGGCGCCGAATCCTTCGCCCAGGCGCTGCGCGGCGAGGTCGCACCCGACGGGGTCACCGTCGGCATCGCCTACCTCCACTGGACCGGCACCGACATGGTCGCCGGCATCGACGACCACCCCGTGCTCAAGGCCCTGCGCCGCAACCAGCCCCGCTTCGCACGGCGCGTCCACTCCCCCGCCCAGGTCGCCGACTGGCTCACCCAGGGCATCGCCCACCGCGCCCACCACATCTACGCACCCCCCTGGCTGCGCTGGTGCCAGCCGCTGCGGCCCCTCTTCCCCACCCTCGTCGCCCACACCGCCCGACGCGAACTGAGAACCCACGCGCGCGGGGAACTGGCAGCCGACGTCGCCGTCCTGGGCGCCGGCGGCCGCGCCGACTGGAACTCCTACCGGTCCACCACCCGCCCCGGCGGCTAGCGTCACCGCTCCAGGCGGGCACGCAAGGTGCCTTCGAAGTCCTCGGCGCGGGCGAGTTGGACGCGGAGCTGCTCCACCTGTTCGGCGGCGGCCTGCTGGTAGGTGCGCACACGCTCCAGGAGGGCCTGGCGTTCCTCGGCGCCGAGCCGGCCGTGTGCGTCGGGCAGCCGGTCGTGCGCCCCGGGCCGGCTGTGGGCGTCCGGGTGGTCGTGCCCCCCTGACCGGTCGTCCGCGTCGAGGCGGTCGGTGGCGTCGAGCAGGTCGCGCATCTGGTCCAGGGTGAAGCCGAGCGGCTTCATGCGGCGGACGACCATGAGGCGGGCGACGTCGTTCTCGGTGTAGAGGCGGAAGCCGCCCTGGGAGCGGGCGGAAGGAGTGACCAGGCCGGTCTCCTCGTAGTGGCGGATGGTGCGCAGGGACAGCTCGGTTCGTGCGGCGACCTCGCCGATCTGCATGTGCTTGCCGTCCACGCCGTTGCCCCTCCGAACCCCTTCTCCACGTCGGCGGCCTCGGCCCGGACCGGCGCCGCCGATCTCTACTCTAACGTTAGGGTAGAGTTGCCGGTGGCGAGGACGGCCTGCCGCTGCCCCGCTGTCGTCGTGTCGGGGCCGATGGCGCCCCCGGCGAAGTTCCAGATCTTGCGGGAGAGAAGCGTGCGCGAGCCCATGCCGCCCGGCGCCGCCGCCTGCCCGCCGTGACGCTTCGCCCCGGTGCGTGAGCCCGGCCGCCCCTCGCGCGGCCCCTGCTCCGTCCACGTCCTCCTTCTACGCCCGCGTCCTCCTCAGACTTCCGGTTCCGCGTCTCGCGGGGCCGACCGCGGGGTGCCGCCCCGGCCCCTCCGCGTCTCCCCCGCACGCCCCGGCCTGCCGAACGGGGTGTGCCCGAGCACGACAGGTTCCGTCTCCCTTGTCTTCCGCTGCTTCCACCGTGTCCCCGGCCGCGCGCCTGCGCGGCCTGAAGCCCCGCTGGCTGAACGATCCGAAGGTGTGGCGCACCGAGGTTCTGGCCGGCCTGGTCGTCGCCCTGGCGCTGATCCCCGAGGCGATCTCGTTCTCGATCA
Organism: Streptomyces sp. NPDC086766; assembly: GCF_044746005.1. Lineage (NCBI taxonomy): Bacteria > Bacillati > Actinomycetota > Actinomycetes > Kitasatosporales > Streptomycetaceae > Streptomyces > Streptomyces sp. NPDC086766. The sequence goes on from NZ_JBIVBI010000015.1 coordinate 43,876, forward strand.
TCGCCGGTGTCGATCCGGCCATCGGGCTGTTCGCCTCCTGCACCATGGCCGTGACCATCGCGGTCGTCGGCGGCCGGAGGGCGATGATCTCCGCCGCCACCGGCGCCGTCGCCCTGGTCATCGCTCCGCTGAACCGTGAGCACGGCCTCGGCTACCTCGTATCGGCGGTGATCCTCGCCGGTGTCTTCCAGGTCGTCCTCGGTGCGCTCGGGGTGGCGAAGCTGATGCGGTTCGTCCCGCGCTCGGTGATGGTCGGCTTCGTCAACGCGCTGGCCATCCTGATCTTCATGGCCCAGGTCCCCGAGATGCGGAACGTGCCCTGGGCCGTCTACCCGCTGATCATCGGCGGTCTGGCGCTCATGGTCTACGTCCCGAAGGTCACCAGGGTGGTCCCGGCCCCGCTGGTCTCGATCGTCATCCTGACCGTGATCACCGTGGCAGCGGGGATCGCGGTGCCGACCGTGGGCGACAAGGGCGCCCTGCCGTCCTCCCTCCCCGTGCCCGGGCTGCCCGACGTGCCGTTCACCATGGACACGCTGACGACGATCGCGCCGTACGCGTTCGCGATGGCGCTGGTCGGCCTGATGGAGTCGCTGATGACCGCCAAGCTGGTCGACGACATCACCGACACCCGCTCCTCCAAGACCCGCGAGTCCGTCGGCCAGGGCATCGCCAACATCGTCACCGGCTTCTTCGGCGGCATGGGCGGCTGCGCGATGATCGGCCAGACGATGATCAACGTGAAGGTCTCCGGCGCCCGCACCCGGCTGTCCACGTTCCTCGCGGGCGCGTTCCTGATGGTGCTGTGCATCGTCTTCGGCCCGGTCGTCTCCGACATCCCCATGGCCGCCCTGGTCGCCGTCATGGTCATGGTGTCGTTCGCGACCTTCGACTGGCACTCCATCGCGCCGAAGACCCTGAAGCGGATGCCCGCCGGCGAGATCACCGTCATGCTGGTCACCGTCGCCTGCGTGGTCGCCACCCACAACCTCGCGATCGGCGTCGTCGTCGGATCGGTCGTCGCCGTGGTCATCTTCGCCAGGCGCGTCGCCCACCTCGCCGAGGTCACCGTCGTCACCGACCCCGACAACGCCACCGCCGTCTACCGGGTGACCGGCGAGCTGTTCTTCGCCTCCTCCAACGACCTGATCGGCCAGTTCAACTACGCCGGCGACCCGGACAGGATCGTCATCGACCTGAGCGCGGCCCACATCTGGGACGCCTCCTCGGTGGCCGCCCTCGACGCGATCGAGACCAAGTACGCCCAGCGCGGCAAGACCGTCGAGATCACCGGCCTCAACGACCCCAGCGCGCGGCTCCACGGCAAACTCAGCGGCGAACTGGCGGCGAGCCACTGACCAGCCGCCGGCCGACCACGCAGCAGGCCCCCGGCCCGTGACCGGGGGCCTGCTGCCGCGCTACGCGGGCCTCAGCAGACAGAACTCGTTGCCGTCGGGATCGGCCATCGCCACCCGGTCGGCCGTGTCCTGGCCGGTGTCCTCTTGGTCGGTGTCGATCCGGGTCGCTCCGAGGGAGAGCAGGCGCTCGATCTCTGCCCGCCGTTCAGCGAGAGTGGGCGGAACGAGATCGAAGTGCAGCCGGTTCCTGCCCGTCTTCGGCGCCACCGGCGGACCACCCCATGTGATCTTCGGACCGCCGTGCGGCGAGCGGATCGCGGTCTCCTGGTCCTGATCCCAGACCAGGGGCCACCCCAGCGCTTTGCTCCAGAAGTACCCGACCTCCTGCGAACCGTCGCAGGCCAGTGCTCCGATGAAGCCGCAGTCGGCAAGGAAGTCGTTGCCCGGCTCGATGACGCAGAACTCGTTGCCCTCCGGGTCGGCGAGCACCACGTGCCCCTCTTCGGGGCGTTGGCCGATGTCGATGTGCCGTGCGCCGAGCCGCAGCGCCCTGGCCACCGTCTGCTGCTGGTCCTCCAGGGACGTACTCGTCAGATCGAAGTGCATCCGGTTCGGGCCGGCCTTCGGTTCCCGGGTCGGAGAGAAACGGATGCGAAAGCCGGTGTCGTCGCTGGGCAGGAGCATGACGCCGTCGTGCGGATCGTCGACCGTCTCCCACCCCAGCACCCCGGACCAGAACTGCGCGAGCCCCAGCGGTCGACTCGCGTCGAAGCACAGCGCGAAAAGTCGTGAAGGCATGTCCTGTGCATCTCCGATCAGCTGACTGATCACTGCCACAGGGCGCGCGCCGGCCCCGCGAAGGGAGAGCCTACGAGCGCGCCGGTGTCACCCGCAGCCGAGTTTTTGGTCGGCAGCCGCAGAGACCGGCGAGGCGCGGGGCAATGCGCATCCCTTCGCGTCCTCCGACGCGAAATCGCGAGATCCTCTGGTGTCTCAGTCGACCAGGAAGGACAGCACCTCGCCGAAGGTGGGGGCCGAGCCGGGTTCGAGGCGCTTGACGTCGCCCCGGAAGGACCGCACCTCCATCCAACTCTGCGGAGACGCCTGCGGCAGCGCCTTCATGAGCACCTCGAGGTCGGCGGACCGAAAGACCTTGAACGTCCGCGTGGGCGAGTAGAACGACGGCTGGACGTCGAAGCGCAGGTCCACCACGGGATGCGGCGCCCGACGCCAGTCGCTGTGGGGCAGAGCGGCGTGACCGCGGATTCGGGCGTCGACCAGCACCTCCGCGTCCTCGTCGCCGATCTCGCAGTCGAAGATGGGGAAGGCTGTTGCCACGCGAGCGGCGATGGCCGGGTAAGGCGGCCGATCGCTCATCGGGCCGCGGCCCGGCGCTCACCAGGAGCCGCCGCCACCGCCTCCCGCGCCGCCGCCGACCCCACCGCCACCGGAGTTGCCGCCGTCGGAACCGCCACCGCCGGAGGAGGGGGATGTCGCGGACGCCGCCGCCGAACTGACCAGGGCGACGGCTACGGCCGGGCCGAAGAGGGACATGCGTTGCGCGCGGTGGGCGGAGCGGCCGGCGGGCGGGGCGGCCGTCGAGTCGGTCATCGCCTGCGACCAGCGGTCGTTCACGCCGAGGGCCACCGCCCAGGCCGTGTACAGGTCCAGCCTTCCGCCATCGGCGGCCTCGTCCACCTGACGGGGAGCGGAGTCGAGCAGGTAGCGGCGGAACGCCTCCACCCGGGTCCACAGGGCCGTACCGCGAGGGGAGCGGATCTCCAGCTCCCAGCCGCGGATCGCGCCTGCCAGGCCGCCACCCGCAGCGACCGCGCCGGGCACCAGGGTCACCCACCACGCAGGGCCGACCTCGTTGTCGCTCAGTACGGCGCCGACGACGACGGCGATCACACCCGCCAGCGCGGCGACCAACCCGCCCGCTTGCGCCCGGAAGCAGCGCTCGGTGCCGGCCGGATCCCACAACCCGGAGTCGCGCCGCCAGATCTCCAGGTGACCCTGAAGAGTGTTCCAGCCCTTCTGGAACCACGGGTCGTACAAGCCCAGGGTCACGCGGTCGCGGCCGGGGAACACGTGGTCGAGCACGTCCTTGACCGTGGGGTCGACTTCCCCGCCGTCGGCGGGTGTACGACGGGTCAGCGTCGGGTGGTGCTGATTGTCGTCGATGTCCAGGTGGCCGTCGAGGGCGGTGGTCATCAGCCAGGCCACCTGGTGCTGGGGAAGGACGGATTCGGCGAGCAGGATGCCGCCCTGCGCCGGGGTGAGTTCGGCCGGAGGGGCCGAGACCGGCGTCAGGGACCGCCCGAGTTTCCCGACGTCGACGCGCTTGCCCCTGCCGTCCCCGTCGTCGGCCGTGACCCGCTCGCGCCCCATGAAGCGCAACACCAGCCCTGTCACCAGCGCGGCGAGCAGTGCGATTCCGGCGGCCAGGAGGCCGGGCACCAGCGTGCCGACGCCCACGTCGCTGCCGGTCGCCGGGCCCGAGGGCGGTACGGGCGTGGCCGCCTTGTCGGTGAGCGTGCCGCCGGTGCGGGTCGCGTACAGGGTGGCGCCCCTGCCCGCGTCGAGCTTGCCGAGGTCGACGACGAGGTGACCCGGCTCGGGGCGCGTGAGCGCGCAGCGCTGATGGGAACCCTTGGTGCCCTGGACACAGCGCGCGCGGGCGAGGTCGTACGGCGTCACCACGTGGACCTGGACGTTGTCGACATCGACGTTCCAGCCCGTGCCGATCGCGTCCCAGGCGAGCCTGCCCCCGCGGGCGACGTTCTGGAGTGTGTACTGGACGCGGTAGCGGTGGACCCCGGTGACCGTGTCGTGGGGGTCGCCCACGCGCAGGCTCAGGATGTCCTCGGTCCACAGGTCGCGGTTGTCGGGGATGGTGACCTCGTAGGGCACCGTGCCGCCGTCCATGGTGACGCGGGGCTTGGATTCGTCCTCGTAGCCGAGTCCGGGGATGTCACGGTAGATGCCGTGCCGTGGGTCGATGCCGACGCCGAAGTCGTAGTCGATCACCTCGGTGATACGGGCGCTGCCGTCCTTGCTGATCACGGCGCTGACCCACATACCGGTGACCCGCTCGGTGTTCCCGGCCACCGCGCCCAGCGTCGCGACCAGGCCCACCAGCGCGGCGGAGACGACCAGCCACACCATGCCGGCGCGTCTGCGCCGCCGTACAGAAACCTTCGATGTGCCGCTCACAGCCCCCACCCGCTCTGGACACCACTACCGCGTGATCGCGATGAGGTCATCCCTCGCCGCCTCGGCATCGTCGCGGTCCTCGGCGTCGCAGATGTCCGAATGCCTTCTTCGCGCCCGGCTGCGCGGACTTCGCACGGCGTCGCGTCACGTGTTCGCCCGCTCCGCCGCGCTGCGTTCCACGCAGAACTCGTTGCCCTCGGGGTCGTGCAGCGTGACCCATCCGGTGCCGTCAGGCCTTCGGTGGTCCTCCTGGAGCGTGGCGCCGAGCGCCAGCAGGCGCTCGACCTCCTCGTCCCGGGTGCGGTCCTGCGGCTGGAGATCGACATGTACGCGGTTCTTCACCGTCTTGCGGTCGGGCACCCTCACGAACAGCAAGACGGCCTTAGCCGACGTGACCATGGCTTCCGGATCCCCCGGAAAGTCGTCGTCGGCGAGCGAGCCGTCCAGTACCTGGGCCCAAAAGCCCGCCAGCGCATAGGGATTGACGGAGTCGATGGTGAGATGACGGATCAAGGAGGTCATGCGCGGAATACGATCACGAGGGCTTCCGGCCGTCCAGAGGCGGCGCGCCTCGGCACGGCGGTGGCGTCGAGGTCGGCTTCGATACCGCCGGGGCGAAGTGGCCGGTCGGCCGCGTGTGCCTCGCGCCCGAGGATAGGTCCGCGTCAGGAAAGCCGCAGGTCGATCCAGGGGATCGTGTCACCGGGCAACAGGTAGCGCTCGGTCTCGGCGAACCCGTGCTTCAGCGCGAATCGCAGTCCGTCCTCGTTGGAGGACAGGACCACCGTCTCGATCACCTTGGCCCCGAGCCGTCGCGCCCGGTCCAGCCCTCGGGCGTAGAGCTCCCCACCGAAGCCCCTTCCACGGTGAGGCGGGAGCACACGGGCGATCACTGTGGCCGTCGAGGTGTCGTCCACCGGCGGGCGCACCGTGCTGCAGCCCACGAGCACGTCACCGAGGTAGGCGACTTCGAGGTGGTTGCGCACGGCACGTTCCCGGACCTCGTCCAGGGAAAGAGCGTGGGTGGGAATGATCACGTTGTGGACGTGTCGCCAGTCCCTGAGCGCGGCGTCGTCGCCCGGCTGCTGGATACGGAGATCAGACATCGGAACAGGACACCCGAGTGATCCCCCGGGATCAACCCGGTTCGGCCACTGACCCGTTTCGGGGAGACCCTGAAGTGGCGCCGCGCGGTGTGGGGTTGCGGGTGGACGCGTCAGCTCGGACGACGGCCACGGGGCACCAGGTCGCGCTGATACCAGTCGCCCGGCTTGCCGCTGAGGTCGGCAGGGTCCGCCGGGCCGATCAGGACGAACCCTGCCTTGGTCAGCACCTTCTGAGAAGCGGCGTTGTCATGGGCGGCGGCCGCCTTGAGCGTGCGCAGCCCGTACCGCTCCGCCGACAGCCGACACAGCTCGCGGACGGTCGCGCTCGCCACCCCGCGACCGGTGGCGTGCTGCGCGACCCGGTAGCCGAGTTCCGCGGTGTCCTCCTCGATGTCCACCAGGTTGAACCTGCCCAGTACCGAGCCGTCGTCGTCGACGAGCACATGGAAGGCGCAGACGCCGGCCTCCTGTTCAGCCAGCAGGGCGCTGTACCGTTCGGTGAACCGGTCGAAGAAATCGTCGCCGCGGTCGGGTACCGAGGCGGCGAAGTAGGCGCGGTTCGCCAGCTCGAACGCCAGGACCGCCGGGGCGTGGTCGGCCTGCAGCCGCTTCAGCTCGGGCACGGCCCCACTCTAACCTCCTGGCTTCGAGCCGGTGGGCCGAGCCGTGGACGGCTCGGCCTTCCCATCGGGCGGAAGCAGGGTCGGTCAGCGGTCGAGGTCGATCGTGAAGCGCCTCGTGCCCGTACCGATCGTGTCGGCGTGGACCGAGCCACGAGCCCGGTCGAATACCCCGGTGCCGCCGGTGATCGCGTTGTCGAACGAAGGCGGAGGGCCCGGGTTGAGAATGCCGAAGACCATCCCCTGCACGGTCAGCTGGCCGCCCGGGAGGTTGTAGTTCACGACGCACTCCTCCGCTCCGCCGTTGTCGACCCGGGTGGTGACGCAGGTGCCGCCGGTGTCGCCGACCTGGTTGCCGTACTGGTCGAAGAGGTCCGAGCGGAAGACGGTCCGATCGCCCTGGGCGGGGGGCCGCCGGGGTTGACCGGGAAGCGCGTCTGCTCCGCGAGACGGCCGATGAGTGTGATGACTCTGTCTCCGCCCGTGGCGTGGGCGGAATCGGTGTCCGTCGCGGCGGCCGCGACAGGGGCGCAGGCGAGAAGTGTGACCAGCGCGGCGGCCGTGCCGAGACGGGCTGCCCTGATGGGGCGCATCGTGTGGCTCCTGAGGTCGATGTTCATGGATGGTCAGGTGCCGCATTCATAACCTCGGCTCTGCCGCCGCCCGGTACGCTCCGGCCCGACCCCCCGTCAGATCCGACCGATCGGACCCACCCGGGACGAGGGACGGCCCCACCGACCGCGCACTGCGAAGATCTCGATCTGCAGCTGGAGTACTAGCCGAGGGTTGCCGCGTCGATGACGGCGCGGTAGCGGACGTCGCCGGCGACGATCCTGTCGTAGTACTCGTCCACCTGGTCGGCGGAGACGACCTCGACGGTGGCCGCGATGCCGTGGTCCGCGCAGAAGTCGAGCATCTCCTGCGTTTCCGGGAGTCCGCCGACCAGCGAGCCGGTGACGGAACGGCGCCGGGCGAGCAGGGAGAAGGCTCCGATCTTGAGCAGGTCACTCGGTGCGCCGAGGTTGACCATGACGCCGCCGCGCCCCAGCGTGCCGAGGAACCGGTCCAGCGGAATGCCGTCCCCGACGGTGTTGACCAGCAGGTCGAAACGATTCTGCAGACTGTCGAAGACGGACTCGTCCCCGGTCGCGTGGTACTGCCGAGCGCCGAAGGCCAGCGCGTCGTCCTTCTTCGCGTCGGTGCGGCTGAGGACGCTCACGTCGGCGCCGAGCGCGGCGGCGATCTTCACGGCCACGTGGCCGAGGCCGCCCATGCCGATGACGCCCACCCTGGAGCCGGGGCCGGCGCCGTGACGCTTCAGGGGCGCGTAGGTGGTGATGCCCGCGCACAGCAGCGGCGTGAAGCCCGCGAGGTCGACCCCGTCGGGGATCTTGACCACGAAGTGGTCGCGGACGACGATCTGGCGGCTGTAGCCGCCGCGGGTGACCTCGCCGTAGTAGTCCTCCTGAGCGTAGGTCTGCACCACACCCTTGGCGCAGAACTGTTCCTCGCCGTCCGCGCAGGCCTCGCACTCCAGGCAGGAGTCGACGAAGCAGCCCACCCCCACGGTGTCGCCGACCCGGTGCCGGCCGACGTCGGAGCCGACCTCGGTGACGGTGCCGACGATCTCGTGGCCGGGAGTCATCGGAAAGATGCCCACGCCCCACTCGTCGCGGGCCTGGTGGATGTCGGAGTGGCAGATCCCGGCGTACCTGATGTCGATGCGCACATCGTCCGGACGCAGGTCCCGGCGCTCGATGGAAACGGTCTCGAAGGGGGCGCCGGCGCTCTTCGCGGACAGCGCGGAAACGGTGACGGTCACGACGTGCTCCTCGCTCGGATCGACGAGGCCGGTACGCCATGAGCGGTCCTCCGGTCCCGGCCGGTGGCCGGCCGGGACGCGGGGTGTCGGTCACGTGAGTGCACCGCTGCTCGGCGGCGCAGGACGTCGCGGCCACGTCGGGGGGCGGTGTACCGCATCGATCTGCGGACGTGAGGTTCTTCCGCTCCCCACGGCCGGCCGGATGCAGCCCGCTCCGCCCCGTGCGCGGCGCTCGCGACTCAGACCGTCAGGACGATCTTCCCGCGGGTGTGGCCCGCCTGGCTCAGCCGCCATGCCTCGGCCGCCTCCGCCAGCGGCAGGGCGTGTTCGACATGCACCGTGAGTTTCCGCGCGTCCGCCAGCTCGGCGAGGTCCGCGAGGTCGGCCGCGCTCGGGCGGACCCACACGTAGTGGCCGCCCTTCTCCTCGACCTCGCCCTCGGTGATCGACGCGACCCGCTCGCGGTTCTTGAGCAGCTGTTGCGACACGTCCACCGCGCCGTCACCGACGAAGTCGAGGGCCGTGTCGACGCCCTCGGGCGCCAGTTGCCGGACCCGGTCGGCCAGGCCGTCGCCGTAGGTGACCGGTTCCGCGCCGAGCTCGCGGAGGAACGCGTGGTTGCGCTCGCTCGCGGTGCCGATCACGCGGGCCCCGAGCGCGACGGCGATCTGCACGGCCAGCGAGCCGACACCGCCCGCGGCGGCGTGCACGAGGAGCGTCTCCCCTGTACGGAGCCCGACCCTCTTGATGCACTGGTAGGCGGTGAGCCCGGCGAGGGGCAGCCCAGCGGCCTGCTCCCAGGTGAGGGCCGCGGGCTTCCTGGCCAGGGTGCGGACGGGGGCCGAGACGCGTTCCGCGTACGTACCGTTCTGTGCCCAGTCCTTGCGTGCGTAGCCGAAGACCTCGTCTCCCACGGCGAACTCGCCGGCGTCGAGCCCCACGCGTTCGACCACGCCCGCGACGTCCCAGCCGGAGATCAGCGGGAAACGGACCTCCATGATCGGGTCGAGATATCCGGCGGCGAGCTTCCAGTCGACCGGGTTGACCCCGGCCGCCTTCACCCGGATCAGCACCTCCGCGGGCGCGACCTTCGGGTCGGGCACGTCGGTGAGTCGCAGGTCGTCGGCTGAACCGTACTTGTCGAGCGTGATGGCCTTCATGCTTCTCAGGATCTCCCGGAAAGCCCGGTGCAATCCGGCCGACACGCGTGCTCGGAGGTGAAGGCACCGTGACGCAGGGCGGCCGGGTCGTGCGCGTCTGGAGCCGAGTCACGCCACCCGGCGCAGTCCGACCAGGGCGCTCGCGCAGTCGCCGTCCGGCAGGGCCGGCACCGGCAGGCCGTAGCCGGTCAGGGTGGCCCCGGACCATTCGGCGCCGGTGGCGTCGTCCCGGTAGCGTCCCGCCGGGTCCAGGCCGCGCAGCCGCAGCGGCGGGTGGGCGGGGCCGAAGGAGGTGCCTGCCCGCCACACGAGCACCGCTGCCCGGCGGGCCTCGGCGTCGGTGTACTGGACGGCCGTCAGCGGCCCCTCCCCCGGCGCGAGCAGCCGGTACTGGCGGCCGTGCTGCACCAGCGGACGGATGTCCTTGTACCTCTCGACGAGCCGGGCGGCCTCCTCGATCTCCGCCGCGGTCCACCGCGTCAGGTCTCCGCCGATGCCCAGGACTCCCGCCATGGCCGAGTGGAAGCGGAAGGCGAGCGGGACCGTCCGGCCCGTCAGCGGGTTGGGGCTGTCGGTCACCCACGCCGACATGACTCCCGCCGGGTACACCTGGCTGAAGCCGTGCTGGATGGTCAGCCGGTCCACCGCGTCGGTGTTGTCCGAGGTCCACACCTGGTCGGTACGGCCGAGGATGCCCAGGTCGATCCTCCCGCCGCCGCCCGCGCACGCCTCGATCCGCAGCGCGGGGAAGGCGGCTCGCAGCCGGTCGAGCAGCCGGTACACCCCGCGGGCGTGCTCGGTGTACACCTGACGGGCGGCCCGGCCGCCGTGGCCGCCCGCTTCCGTGAAGGAGCGGTTGAAGTCCCACTTGAGGAAGTCCACCGCGTTGTCGCCGACCAGGGCGTGCAGCCACGCGTACGCCCAGTCGGTCACCTCCGGCCGGGAGAAGTCCAGGACCAGCTGGTGGCGCAGCTCGGTGGCGGTGCGGTCGGGCAGGTGCAGCACCCAGTCGGGGTGGGCGCGGAACAGGTCGCTGTCGGCGTTGACCATCTCCGGCTCCACCCACACGCCGAACGACATGCCCAGCCGGTGCACCTCGTCGGCCAGCGGGCGCAGTCCGCGCGGGAACCGCCGCGGGTGCGGGGTCCAGTCGCCGAGTCCCGCGCGGTCGTCGTCCCGGGCGCCGAACCAGCCGTCGTCGACGACGAACAGTTCCACGCCCAGGGACGCCGCGCGGCGGGCCAGGGCGAGCTGGTTGTCCTCGCCGACCTCGAAGGAGGTGGCCTCCCACGAGTTGTAGAGCACGGGCCGGAGCTCGTCCGGGTGCGGCAGGACGTGCCGGCGTACGTAGGTGTGGAAGGCGCGGCTGACGTCGCCGAAGCCGCCGGTGCCGAAGACCGCCACGCTGATCGGGGTGACGTACCGCCGGCCGGGTGCCAGGGCGACCTCGACGCCCTCGTGTCCTTCCGAGGCGACGACACCGGCACGCTGGGCCGCGGTGCGTTGGACCGTCAGGCGCCAGCTGCCGCTGGTGGCCAGCGCCGTGGCCCACACCTCGCCCTGTTCCTCGTCGGCGTGGCCGGCGTCGAGCATGACCCACGGGTTGGCGTGGTGGCCGGTGTGGCCGCGCCGGCTGGTCAGTGTGGTCTCCCCGACCGCGGGCGCCGTCCGCTCCAGACGGTTCTCGGCGGACCATCCGCCGTGGACGGAGGACAGCCGCCAGCCGGGCCGCTGGGGCAGCGGCCAGTGGGCGGAGGCGTACCGCGTCAGGTGCAGCGGCTGCGCGTCCGGCCCGGCGGTGTGGGTGAGTTCCGTCCAGCGTTCGAGCACGTCCCCGCCGGACGGCACCCGGTAGTGCAGTTCCCAGGCCAGGGGCCGGGACCGGTCCCGCAGGGCGATCACGAGGTGGTCGCCGCCGGTGATCCGGACGTCCTCGACGCGGGGTTCGAGGGGGCTGCCGCCCTCGGCGAACCGGACCTCCAGGGCCGGGACGCCGAACCGGGCGCCGCCTTCGACGGGGTACTCCTCCACTCCGTCGCGGCGCCCCTCGAAACTGTCGTCGTGGCCGGCCCACACCGGCAGCGCCGCCGCGTCGGCCGTCGGGACGGGAGCCCCCCAGTGGACGTGGCGCACGGTGCCCTCCGCTTGGTCCACGCGCAGCACGTAGCAGGAGCCGGCGGTGCGCAGCACCACGGTGCCGCTGGGTTCGTCGAACTCCACGCTTCCGGACGGCGGTGGTGGGGAGTCGGGCGCGGACATGAGGACACTCCTCGGTGACGGGTGGGAACGCGGCGGCCGTGGTGAAGGCGGGCGCGCGGTTCAGGAACGCGGCTCGGCGGACGTCTCGCGGACGACGGCCACGCCCCCCGCGGGGATCTCCGTGAAGGAGCCGTCACCGGTGGCGTCGAGGAGGCCGGTCCCCTCGACCAGGACCTTGGCGGGTTCCTCGCCGTGGTTGACGAGGAAGAGGTAGGAGCCGTCGGGGCCGGAGCGGCGGACCGCCTCGACCCCGTCGGGCACGTCGGCGACGGGTCGCAGCCCGGCCTCCTCGCCGAGTCGCAGGACGAGTTCCCGCAGCGTCGCGCCCGAGGCGCGGGTGGCCATGTACCAACTCGTGCCCGCGCCGTAGGTGTGCCGGGTGAGCGCGGGGCCGCCCGGGGCCGGGCCGCCGTCGGGGCCGTCCGCGAAGCGCAGCACCGGGGTGCAGCCGCGCGGCTCGACGCGTTCGGCCCACTGCCCGGCCGTCGAGCCGTCGCTGAGGGAGACGGTGTCACCGGGTCGCAGCGGCAGGTATTCGTCGACCCGGAGTCCGAGCACCTCGCGCAGCGCGCCCGGGTAACCGCCCAGACGGATCCGGTCGCCGGCGTCGACGACGCCGCTGAAGCAGCCGACGGCGAGGTGCCCGCCGTCGCGCACGTACCGGGTGAGGGCGTCCGCGTGCTCGTCGGACAGCAGGTAGAGGTTGGGTGCGACGACGGCCTTGTAGGACGTGAGGTCGGCACCGGGCGCGACCACGTCGCAGGTGATGTTCAGCCGCCACAGGGCCTCGTACCAGTCGCGGACCGTGTCGAGGTAGCGCATGGGGCCGGAGGGGCGGGCCTCCAGTTCCAGCGCCCACCAGTTGTGCCAGTCGAAGAGCAGCGCGACGTCCGCCGCGACCCGGGTCCCCGTCACCTCGCCGAGGGCGGCCAGGTCCGCGCCGAGGCCGCGCACCTCCTTCCAGATCCGGGTGTCCGTGCCGCCGTGCGGAAGCATCGCGGAGTGCCATTTCTCGGCGCCCGCCCGGGACTGCCGCCACTGGAAGAACATGACGCCGTCGGCGCCGCGGGCGAGGTGCGTGAGGCTGTTGCGGCGCATCTGTCCTGGCTGCTTGGCGACGTTGACGGGCTGCCAGTTGACGGCGGAGGTGGAGTGCTCCATGAGCAGCCAGGGGCGCCCGGCGGCCATGCCCCGCGCGAGGTCGGCGTTCAGCGCCAGGTCGATGTGGCCGTCCGGGTCCGCCGCGGGCAGGTAGTGGTCCAGGGAGACGAGGTCGCACTCGGCGGCGAAGGAGTGGGCGTCGACCTTCTTCTCCAGCGTGCCCAGGTGGTTGGTGGTCAGGGGGATGCCGGGCGCGAGGCGGCGCAGCACCGCGGCTTCCGCCTGGTGCCGGGCCAGGAGCGCGTCCGAGGAGAAGCGGCGGTAGTCCAGGTCCTGTCCCGGGTTGCGGAAGGCGGTGGTGTCCCGGGGCGGGTCGATCTCGTCCCAGTCGCCGTACCGCTGGCCCCAGAAGTCGGTGCCCCACACCTCGTTGAGGGTGTCGAGGGTCGTGTAGCGCTCTCTCAGCCAGGTGCGGAACGCGGCGGCGCTGACGTCGCAGTAGCACAGGGCGTTGTGGTTGCCGAACTCGTTGTGGACGTGCCACAGGACGACCGCGGGATGGTCCGCGTACCGTTCGGCCAGCGCGGTGACCAGGGCGTCGGCCGCCTCGGCGTAGGCGGGATGGCTCGGGCAGAAGACCTGTCGGCTGCCGTGGGCGAGCCGGGTGCCGGAGGCGGTGACCGGCCGGGCGTCCGGGTGCAGGTGCGTGAACCACGGGGGCGGGGCCGCGGTCGCGGTGGCGAGATCCACGGCGATGCCGTGGGCGTGCAGCAGGTCGAGCACCTCGTCCAGCAGGCCGAAGTCGTAGGTGCCGGGTCGCGGCTGGATGCGCGACCAGGCGAAGACCCCGACGGTGACGAGGTTGACGCCCGCTTCCCGCATGAGGCGGACGTCCTCCTGCCACACGTGCCTCGGCCACTGCTCGGGGTTGTAGTCCCCGCCGTAGGCGATGGAGCCCAGCTTGTGGTTGAGCGCGGTCAGGGGGTGGACGGTCGAGGGCTGGGAGGAAGCGTGGGCCGGGGTGGGGGTCACGACTTCACCGCCCCTGCGGCGAGTCCGGCGCGCCAGTAGCGCTGCAGGAGCAGGAAGGTGAGCACGATGGGCACGACCGAGATCAGGGCTCCCACGATGGTCAGGGTCTGCAGCTGGGGCAGCCGGCTGGTCTGCGACTGCCAGGTGAACAGTCCGAGGGTGACGGGGTAGAGGTCGTCGTCCTGGAGCATGACCAGGGGCAGCAGGAAGTTGTTCCAGATGACGACGAACTGGAAGAGGAAGACGGTCACCAGTGCCGGGGACATCATGCGCAGGGCGATGGTGCGGAAGATGCGCAGTTCCCCGGCGCCGTCCATGCGGGCCGCCTCGAGCACCTCGTCCGGCACCGAGGCCGTGGCGAAGATCCGGGAGAGGTAGACGCCGAAGGGGCTGACGATGCTGGGCAGGAACACCGACCAGAAGGTGTTGGTCGCGTTCACCTGGGCGAACAGCAGGAACAGCGGCAGGGCGAGGGCGGACGCGGGCACCAGGACCCCGCCGAGGACGACGGAGAACACCGCCTCGCGCCCCCTGAACTCGTACTTGGCCAGGGCGTATCCGGCCGCGGCGGCCAGAGCGGTGGCGACCGCCGCGCCCGCTCCGGCGTAGAGCAGGCTGTTGAGCAGCCAGCGGGCGAAGACCCCGTCCTGCTGCGTGAACAGCGCGGCGAGGTTGTCACCGAGGTGCCAGTGGGCGGGCAGCAGTCCGGGGGTGGAGACCAGGTCGCCCTGGCTCTTGGTCGAGGAGACGAGGAGCCAGTAGACGGGCAGCAGCATGTAGCAGGCGGCCAGGACCATGAAGGCCACGGCGGCCACGACGGAGAGCCGCCCGGGCGCGCCCCGCCCCGGCTTGGTGGCGGCGTGGGCCCCTTCGACACGGGTGAGGATGCTCATCCCTGCCTCCTGGAGGTCAGGCGCAGAAACGCGAACGACAGCAGGAAGGTCACGACGGCGAGCAGGACCGACAGTGCCGCCGCCTCGCTGTAGTTGTCGCCCGACGCCAGCGAGTAGGCCGCCAGGTTGGGCGTGTAGGTGCTGGTCACGCTGGTGGAGATGGTCCGGAAGACCTGGGGCTCGGTGAACAGCTGGAAGGTGCCGATGATGGAGAACACGCCGGTGAGCACGAGCGCCGGCCGGATCAGCGGGATCTTGATCCGGGTGGCGATCGTCCAGCCGCCCGCGCCGTCGACGCGGGCCGCCTCGCCGATGTCGGCCGGGAGTGCCTGCAGGGCCGAGTAGAGGATGAGCATGTTGTAGCCGGTGTAGGTCCAGGTGACCACGTTGCCGATGGAGAACAGGATGAGGTGGGAGCCGAGCAGGTCGACCTGGGTGCCGGCCGACCTCAGCAGGTCGACGATCGGGGAGAGCCGGGGGTCGTAGAGGAAGGCCCACATCACCGCCGCGACGACGCCCGGGATGCCGTACGGGACGAAGTACACCAGGCGGAAGAAGCGCTTGAGCCGGGCCACGGTGGAGTCCAGCAGCAGGGCCAGGACCAGCGCGAGCAGCAGCATCACGGGTATCTGCACCAGGGCGAACACGCCGACGCGCACGACGCTGTCGCCGAAGAACGGCTCGTGTACGACGTCGGCGTACTGCTCGAAGCCGGCGAACACCGAGTGGGTGTGCCCGAAGGTGCCGCCCGTGCGCTTGGTCTTGTGCAGGCTCTGCCAGAAGGCGTAGCCGACCGGCAGCAGGGTGAACAGGACGAACGGGATGAGGAAGGGCAGGAGGAAGGCGTAGGGGGCGAGGGCCTGGCGCGCGGGTCTGCGGCGCGCCCGGGGCGGGGCGGTTGTGGTGGTCACGAGAGGGGCCTTCGGCAGGGGGGTGCCGTCCCCGCCGCAGTGGGGGCGGCGGGGACGTTCTGGGTGGGGAGGACCGGCTCAGCGGGTCACGTCGAGAGACTGCTTGCGCAGCGAGTCCACGCTCTGCGACTGGGTCTGCTTGAGTACGTCGGCGAGCGTGCCCTTGCCGCCGACGGCGCCCGCGGTGCCGTCGCTGATGAAGCGGTAGGTGTCGGTCATCGTCGGCCCCCAGGTGAAGCCCTTGTCCACGTTGGCCGACGCCTTGGCGAAGACGTCGAAGATCCGCTGCTTGCCGTAGAAGTCGACCGGCTGCTTCAGCGCCGGGAGGTCCAGTCCCGCCTTCGCCGCCGGGTACAGGCCGCCCTCGCGGTTGAGGATCTCCAGTGCCTTGGGGTCGGTGTTGAGCCAGAGCGCGAACTGGGCCGCCTCCGCGGGGTGCTTGCTTCCGGAGAGCACGGCGGTGGTCGAGCCGCCCCAGTTGCCTGCCTGCCGGTCTCCCGGGTGCCACTGCGGCATCGGGGCCACCGCCCACTTGCCCGCCGTGGACTTGGCGTTGTCGCGGATGGTGCTGTAGCCCCAGGCCGCGCTGATCCAGGTGACGACCTCGCCGTCGTTCCAGGACTTGTACAGCGCGGGCGAGAAGCCCTGCAGGTCGGTGGCGACGAGCTTGTCGTCGATCAGCTTCTGCCAGTAGTCGGCGACCTGGCGGCTCTCGGGCCGGTCGACCGTGACCTTCCAGGAGTCGCCGTTCCGCTGGAACATGGTGGCCTTGTTCTGCCACAGCAGGCCGGTGAACCAGTTCGGGTCGGTCTGCGAGAAGTGCGTGATGTACTTGCCCGCCTTCTTGAGCTTCACCGCGTCCGCCGCGTACTCGTCCCAGGTCGTGGGGGCCTTCAGGCCGAGCTTGTCGAAGATGTCCTTGCGGTAGAACAGCGCCATCGGGCCGGTGTCCTGGGGGACCGCCCAGATGCCGTCCTTGCCACCGGCCCCGAAGCCGACCTGCGACCAGGTCCAGTCGACGAACTTGCCCTGGGCGGCGTCCACTCCGGGGCACTTGGCGATGTCGCGCAGGCCGTCCTTGAGCCGGAAGCTCGCCAGGGAGTCGTACTCGATCTGGCCGAGGTCGGGGGCGTTGCCGGCCTTCAGGGCGTTGGACATGTTCTGGTAGGTGCCCGCGTTGCCGGCCGGGGTGGTCTTCAGCTTGACCTGCACGTCGGGGTGCCCGCTGTTCCACAGGTCCACGGCCTTCTGCATGCCGGGGACCCACGACCAGTACTGCAGCGTCACCTTGCCGGTGGACGGCTTGCAGGACGATCCACCCGCGCCGTCGTCGTTTCCGCCGCCGCCGCCACCACCGCCGCAGCCGGTCGCCGTGGTGAGTGCCACGACCACCGCACCGATCGTGCAGCGTCTGACCAGTGATCGTCTGATCAGGGATGAAGTGCGCTCGCGTATCGCCATGAGGTTGCTCCTTGCACCGGGTGTCCCGCTCCGACAAGCGATGGCGGCAACCTTCACAACAGGAATCCACAGAAGTCAACAGGTCGAACGGAAATTCTCCGCTCCGAGTCCACTTCGTGACGCACTCAGCAGGGTGCCCAGAGAACCTCAAAACACAGCCTGACCTGCCGATTTATTGCACCGATGAGTATGCGTCACACATCACTCTCGTCAGGCGCAATCGATTACGCTACGGTGTTCGCCGGGCCACGGCGGTGTGGCGTCGGGGTGGGTGGGACGCCTCGGCGGGCGCGCACCGCTCAGACCGAGGCCCGTGCGACGAACTCGGCCTTCACGCGGACGGTCTTGGGCACGTGCCGCCCCTCGAAGCGCTCTCTGAGCAGCGCGGCGGCGGCGCGGCCGACGTCCTCCGCCGGATAGCGGATCGTCGTCAACTGCGGCCGCACCAACGAGGCGAAGGAGGCGTCGTCGTGACCCACGAGCGCCACGTCGCCGGGTACGTCGATGCCGAGTTCGTGCGCCTTGTCCAAAGCGCCGACCGCGATCACGTCGTTGGCGCAGAACACGGCGTCCGGCGGGTAACGCCGGTTCATCAGCTCCGCGAATCCGGCGGCTCCCGCCTCCCGGGTGTGCTCACCGCGCACCACCAGCGCCCCCGGCAAGGAGGTGCCGAACTGGCGGGAGAGGCCCCTCAGAAGCTCCAGGCGGGGGTCGCCGCCGGTCGCGTCCCGGGGTCCGGCGATCATCGCGATGCGGCGGCGCTGCGCGGCGTTCACCCGCTCCAGCGCCTGCCGGGTCGCGGCCCGCGCGTCGGGCGTCACCAGGTCGACCGGCCCGAAGGGCACATCCGCGCTCACCACGGTCGGGATACCGGCCCGGGAGAGGGTGTCCAGATCCTTGGGCAGCAGCCGGAACGGAGTGATCACCACGCCGGCGAAGCGCTGCTGCACGGCCTCGGCCAGCAGCGCCCGCTCCTCCTCGCGGTCGGCCCGGGTGTTGCAGACGACGACGTGCATGCCCAGGCCGCGGAGTTCTTCCTGGAGGGTGGCCGCGAGCTGCGCGAAGAAGGGGTTGGCGATGTCGGGCACGATCAGCGCCACCAGGCTCGAGCGTCCGGTCCGCAGGCTGCGCGCCGCGGTGTTCACGGCGAAGCCCAGGTCGGCTATGGCGGCCTCCACCGCCGCGCGCGTCGCCGGGGCGACGGGCCGCTTGCCGGACAGAACGTAGGAGACCGTGGCGGTCGAGACGCCGGCGGCCCGTGCGACGTCCGCCATGGTGACCTGCTCGCGCACTGCTCACGCTCCTTTCGCGCCGTCACCCTACTTCACGGGCCACGACGGTATGGAAGCGCTCTCTACCGGTGCCGCCCGTCGGGCGGCATCCCCAACGGCCTGCGCGGACCGGCTCCGACGGGCGCCGAGGGGTGCGGGACGGCACCGGAGCCCCGGGGGTATCAGCCGCCGCTGGGCGCGTTCCAGTCGACCAGTTGCACGATCACGCCGTTGGGGTCGCGCACCTGGAAGGCCCGCTCGCCCCAGTCCTCGTCGGTCAGGGGCATGGTGATCGCCACGCCTTCGGAGCGCAGGCGGGCCAGTTCGCCTTCGAGGTCCTCGACCACGAAGGCGAGGATCAGACCGGCGGCGCGCTCCTCGCGCTGGTCCGCGGGGAGCGTCTCCAGTCCGCGCCGCAGGAAGACGACGTTCATGCCGGCGTCGTCGCGCGTCAGGGACGCGAAGCCGTCGGCGGCCATCACCTCGCTGAAACCGAAGTGCTCGACGAGGAAGGCGGAGGACGCGGGCACGTCCTCGACGTTCAGTGACACGGCACTGCCGGTGATCTTCACGGAGACTCCTTCGCCCTGCACCGACGGTTTCGTTTTCTCTGTACGGCGTACATTGTACAAAGTACAGAGATCTGGTGCGAGAGGATTGGCCCGTGCCGACGGAACGAACGAGCGCGGGCGACCCGGCCCGGACCCTGCACCTGCTGTGGCGCGGCTCCTCCCCCGAGCGCCGCCGCGGACCGCGACGCGCGCTGAGCGTCGACACGGTGGTCGAGACCGCCCTCGCCATCGCCGACGCCGAGGGCCTGGACGCGCTGACCATGCGCCAGGTGGCCAAGGAACTCGGCGTGGTGCCGATGACCCTGTACACCTACGTCCCCGGCAAGGCCGAACTCCTCGACCTCATGCTCGACGCCGCCTATGCCCGGATGCCCCGCACCGACACCGGCGGCCGGCCCTGGCGCGACCGCGTCAGGGCCGTCGCCGACGAGAACAGGGCCCTCTTCGAACGCCACCCGTGGGCCGCGACCGTCTCCACCGCCAGACCCCCGCTCGGGCCGGGGCAGATGGCGAAGTACGAGCACGAACTTCGCGCCCTCGACGGCCTCGGCCTCAACGACGTCCAGATGGACGCCTGCCTGACCCATCTGCTCACCTTCGTACAGGCATGCGCCCGCGCCGCCGCGGACGCCCGCGCCGCCCAGGACGACAGCGCCATGAACGACCAGCAGTGGTGGGACGTGAACGCCCCCCTGCTGGCGCGCGTCCTGGACCCGGACACCTACCCCACCGCCGTCCGCGTCGGCGCAGCGGCGGGCGCCGCCCACGGCAGCGCCTACGACCCCGACCACGCCTACACCTTCGGCCTGCGATGCGTCCTCAGCGCCTTCGCCGCCCTGATCGACGAGGCCGGACGGGGTGCGCCTGCCTCGTAGCGTGGGTGCGATTCCGGCGCCCCGCGCGCGTGCGGGGGGGCGACGGCTGGACGACGGTCTCCAGGGCGTCGGCCGGCCGGTCCTCGACCGCGGCACGGTTCATCGCGGGGTGCACGGGCCCCCGCCGCGCTCGGCTGACGCCCCGCCAGGAGGAAGCGCCGGACTTCAAAGCGACGCCGTCGCCGTCCACTGCGCAGAGCGGCGCGAACTCCCTGTAAGAAACGGCTCCGCACCGCAAGCCCCTCCCTCGCGGCCGATCCGGCAGTCAGCCACCGCCTGGATCCGCCCACCGGCGAACCCGACCCGTATGCCGCCATGTTCCCGGTCGGCGATGACTGACCGCCCTCGGCGGCCGACCGCACTCGGGTGACGCCAACACTAGGATGATCACCCGCTTGCATCTGGAGGGGCCAGCGCCGCGGCTACGGCACTCTCGCCCTGCGCTGGGTCGTGGAACGCGCGAGTGAGCAAGACGCCGGCACCCTTCTTCAGGTCCACCGCGTGAACGAGGACGCCCACCGTCTGTACCTGTCCGAGGGCTTCTCTCCCGCCGGGGAGACCGAGACGCATCATCTGATGCGCAAGTCGCTTCAGAGCTGAGCATCATTCCGGACGGCTCCGCTCGTCCCGCACGCCCGCATTGCCGCACAAGGGTGCAGGCAGAAGCCCCGGTCCGATTCCGGCGGGCCGGGGCTTCCTGGTCAGCTGACCGCTGCGGGGTCAGTCCTTCCAGTCGTGGTCGACCACGCGGAAGCTGGCGACGACGCCGTTCTTGACCCAGACTCCCTTGGT
Source organism: Streptomyces sp. NPDC086766 (assembly GCF_044746005.1). Taxonomy (NCBI): domain Bacteria; kingdom Bacillati; phylum Actinomycetota; class Actinomycetes; order Kitasatosporales; family Streptomycetaceae; genus Streptomyces; species Streptomyces sp. NPDC086766. Next base: position 64,325 of record NZ_JBIVBI010000015.1, read on the forward strand.
GTGCCACACGCGCACACCGTCGCTGGAGCTGTGCGGGCCGACGGTGGCGACGGGAGCGCCGTTGTCGCAGACCACCCCGCGGAAGACCTCGACGGTCCTGCGGCTGTCGTTCCAGATGTTCAGGGTCTTGGCACCGAGGCCGCTGATCACGGTGATGCAGTCACCCGAGTGGGAGGAGTACGAGCGCTCGTTGATGTGGATGCGGCCCTCGTCGTAGTCGTTGCCCTTGTTCGGGGCGCCGCCGTCGAGGGGAGCCGCCGCGGGAGCGGCCGGAGCCGCCTGGACCTGGACCGCCGGTACCGAAGCAGCCGACGCGTAGGTGATGCCCGACGCGACCAGAGCGGCGGCACCCGCGACAGCGGCGGTGACAACAGTGGAACGGGAGGTCTTCATCTCGTTTCTCCTGTCTCAGGAATGCCGACTCCTCAGCCGGCACAGGATGAACGTAACCATCACCGCCACTCATGTCATTTAAGGCAAAGCCGATAATCTTCTCATTGAGCGCCGAACGGGGTACTTATCGCACCTATAGACCGGCCTCGCCGAGGGCGGATCGAACGGCAAAACCGCAGTGAATCCGGGCTGATTGACACACCATTAGTCCCTACGGGTGGAACTCCTGACACACCCTCATCCTCTCGGGTACAGCGTGTCGCTCCACATCCCAGCGCCCGCGGGCCGCTGCTGGAGCCCGGCCGAGCCACCCGCAACCTCCTTCTCCCCACCGCGAAGCCTGTGCCCGTCGCGCGCGTCGGCTCCGAGGCCGCTGGAATGCCGGCGCCATCCCGGTCGCGGACCTGCGAAGATTCCATTGGTGCTCACGCAACTGCTGTCTTTTCGGATTCAGTTGAGTACAGAAGAGGGATAGGCCGCGGCCTTTCGTGATGCGCCTCGCGGCGCGACGGATGCGGACGCCTGCCGTTTCACGGGTGTTCAACCAACCGCCCCCGGCCGCGTCGTGTGCCGTCCCTAAGGTCGCTGAGGTTGCGAAAGAAGGGGCTCATGGACGCACTCCCAGCACTCCGGGCGCGCGGGATCACGAAGTGTTTCGGCGAGGTCGTCGCACTCGACGGCGTCGATCTGGAGGTGACGCAGGGACAGATCCACGGCCTGGTCGGGCCGAACGGCGCCGGCAAGACGACCCTCCTGGGCCTGCTGCTGGGTCTGGCCGTCGCCGACGGCGGCCGCCTGGAGATCCTGGGGACGCCGGTCGGGCGGGCCCTCGCCGCCCCCGACGGTGTCGCCGGCTTCGTGGACGGGCCCGGCCCGTACCCCTCGCTCACCGCCCGGCAGAACCTGGCCGCGCTGGCGGCTCTCCGCGGCCACGACGCGCGGACGGCGGACATCGACGACGTACTCGGCGAGGTCGGGCTCACCGATGTCGCCGACGACCGCGTCCGCGGCTTCTCCCTCGGCATGCGGCAGCGGCTCGGACTCGCCGCCGCGCTGCTCACCAAGCCCCGGCTGCTCGTGCTCGACGAGCCTTCCAACGGCCTGGATCCGGCGGGCAAGAGACATGTGCACGGCGTCCTCACCCGGCTCGCGGCGGACGGGGCCGCCGTGGTGCTCTCCAGCCACCGCATGGACGACCTCGCGGCACTGTGCGCGGAGGTCACCGTCATCGCCACCGGACGGGTCGTCTTCTCCGGCCCGCTGAGCAAGCTGGCCGCCGAGCACCGTGAACTCGACTACCGGCTGGTCACCTCCGACGCGCGGGCCGCCCGGTGGACGGCTCTCGACACGGCCGGGATCCGGGTCGTCGAGGACGCCGCCCCGCGGCACGACGGCGAGGGGCTGGTGGTGCGCGCGCCGGTGCCCGCTCTCGACGCACTGGTGGTGCGGCTCGTGCACGCGGGCATCGCGGTGCGCGAACTGGCCCCCGTGGTGTCGCCGCTGGAGGCCGCGTTCCTCGCCCTCACCGAGTCCCAGGAGGCCGGCCGATGACCGCGACGAGCAGCGTCGACGAGCGGGCTGTCGCCGCCGAAGCACGCCGCGTCCGTGTGCCGGTGTCGCGTGCCTACCGCTTCGAGCTGGTCAAGCTGGTCTCGCAGTGGCGGATCCGGCTGCTGGTCCTTGTCTGCTGGACCGCGCCGGGGCTCTTCGTCGCCGCGGTGAGCCGGCAGAGCACGCTCCCGACCGACACCCTCTTCGGGCGCTGGATGCACGCCACCGGGTGGGCCGGACCGCTGGTGCTGCTCGGTTTCGCCGGCACCTGGGCGCTTCCGCTGCTCACCTCGATCGTCGCCGGCGACGTGTTCGCCTCCGAGGACCGGCTCGGCACCTGGCGCCACCTGCTGGTGGCGGTCCGCTCGCCGCGGCGGGTCTTCGCGGCGAAGGCGCTGGCCGGCCTCACCGTCATCCTGCTGCTCGTGGCCGGGCTGGGCTGTTCCAGCACGGTCGGCGGGCTCCTGGCGGTCGGCGACCGGCCGCTGGTCGGACTCGACGGCCACCTGCTGGCCCCGGGCGACGCCGCCGTGAAGGTCCTGACGGCCTGGGCCTGTGTGCTCGCCCCCACCCTGGCCCTCGCCGCGATCGGGCTCCTCGGATCGGTCGCGCTGGGCCGGTCCCCCATGGGACTGCTCCTGCCGGCGCTCGTCGCGCTCGCGATGCAAGTCGCCCAGATGCTGCCGCTGCCCGTCGCCCTCCGCCTCGCCCTGCCCGGCTACGCCTTCACCGCCTGGAACGGCCTCTTCACCGACCCCGTCCAGTCCGGCCCGCTGCTCATCGGCATCGTTGTCAGCCTGGTGTGGGCCGTGCTCGCGACCGCGCTCGCCCATCTGCTCTTTCTGCGGCGCGACTTCACCAACCCGGCCCACGACGGCGCGGGGCGACGCGCGATCGCCTTCGGGCTCCTCCCGCCGGCCGTGCTGCTCGCCCTCACGGTCGCGGTCGTCGCCATGGCGACCCCGTCCACGGGCTCCGGCATCCGCCAGGACAAGGTGCAGCGGTCGGTCGCCACGGCGTTCGGCCACCTCTACCGCCTGCAGACGAAGCAGCTCAACCGCCCCGACGTCACCGAGGCGCGCCTGCGGGCGACGGCGTCCTGCAGCAAGGGCGCCGGCCGGCTCGCCCCCGACGGCCCCGGCAACGACTGGCGCTGCGTCGTCTCCTGGCATCTCCCCGGCGTCGAGGCCGTGGGGACGGCCGTCTACCAGCTCGACGTCACCGCTGACGGCCGGTTCGTGGCCGACGGCGACGGGCCGAAGGAAGTGAACGGCTACTTCCCGGTGCGCACCCCGACCGGCGACGCACCGAACCCGCTCTGGCAGTTCGACGGCAACGTCGACCTGCTCCCCACCCCGAAGGGATGACTCCATGCAGGTAACACGCCGCCGACGACGCGCCGAGGAGAGCCACCTCCGCTTCCTCGGCAGACGCGTCGGCCGCCGCATACCTCTGGTGACGGCGGGCATCACCGCTCTCGGCCTCGTTGCCGCCGGCGCCGCCTTCGCCCAGACGCACCAGTTCGGCACCGACCAGGTCGGCCAGAGCACCGCTCAGGGCCAGGTCGTCTCCAGCGACCAGTACATCGCCCCCTACGGCGACCGCCTCGTCGTCGACAACGGCAAGATCATGTCGTCCTCGGTCAGCCCGGACGGCGCCCATCTCGCCGCCTCGCTGACCGACGGCGGGAGCGCCCTGGCCGTCGTCGACCTGAAGAACTGGAAGGTGCGGCAACTCGTCGGCGCCTCCGCGGCCTCCAGCCCGCGCATCAGCGGCAACAGCGTGGGCCAGGAGGGCCCGACGTACTCCCCCGACGGTTCGCAGCTGTGGCTGGGCCAGACCGACGGCTACACCAGGTTCACCGTGAAGCCCGACGGCAGCGTCACCGACCCGGCGTTCATCCGGATCCCGGCCGACGGTCCCCGGCACGCGCTCGTGGGCGAGCCGGTGTTCTCCCCCGACGGCTCCACCGTGTACTCCGCGGTCAACGGCCAGAACCGCGTGGTCGCCATCGACGCCGCCAGCGGGGCCGTGGAGCGCAGCTGGGCCGTGGGCAACGCCCCGCGTGACATGGTCGAGGTCGGCTCCAAGCTCTACGTGAGCAACGAGGGCGGGCGTCCCGCGAAGCCCGGCGACACCACCCTCAACTCCTACGGCACCCAGGTGCCGGCCGACCCGAGGACCGCGGCCACCACCACCGGCACGGTCAGCGTCATCGACCTGGCGCACCCCGATGCCGCCCCAGCCGGCATCGACGTCGGTCTGCACCCGACCGCTCTGTACGCGAAGAACGGCGCGCTGTTCGTCACCAACACCGCCACCAACGACGTCTCGGTGATCGACACCCACCGTGACAAGGTCGTGCAGACCATCGCCACCCAGCCGTGGCCGGAGACGTCGGTGGGCTACGAGCCCGACGCCGTGGCGCTCACCGACGACGGCCGTCTGCTGGTCACCCTCGGCCGTGCCAACGCGGTCGCCGTCTACCGCTACACGAGCCCGCAGGAGCCGGTCAGCTACGTCGGCCTGCTTCCGACGGACTACTTCCCCGCGGAGGTCGCCACCGTCGGCGACGAGGTCGTGGTCTCCAACACCCGTGGCATCGACGCCCGTCGCCCCACCGGCGGCGCCGGGCACGGCACCCACGACACGACGTCGAGCGTGCAGCGGTTCAAGCTGCCGGACGACCAGGTCATCAGGTCCGAGACGGCCAAGGTCTTCCGGCAGAACGGCTGGTACGGCGGCTCGGTCGCGACGGCCGAGGGCACGGGCGACGCGAGGCCGGCGCCGGTCCCGCTGCGGCTCGGGGACTCCTCGACGATCAAGCACGTCTTCATGATCGTCAAGGAGAACCGGACCTACGACCAGGTCCTCGGTGACGTTCCGGAAGGCAACGGCGACCCGTCACTGGCACAGTTCGGCGAGAACGTGACGCCGAACCAGCACGCCCTGGCCCGGCAGTTCGGGCTCTACGACAACACATACGACATCGGCACGAACTCCGCCGAGGGCCACAACTGGCTGATGCAGGCGGACAATCCGGAGTACACCGAGTCGTCGGCCGGTGAGTACGCGCGCAGTTACGACACGGAGGACGACGCCCTCGGCCACCAGCGGACCGGCTTCCTCTGGACCGGCGCGCAGGCGGCCGGCAAGTCCGTGCGGAACTTCGGCGAGTTCCAGCAGTTCCTGACCAAGCCGTCGGACGCGAGCTGGCAGAACCTGTACTGCGACGCCAAGAACATGGACGCCACCGGGCAGGACACCGCCTACACCCTGAACTCGTCCTCGCCGATCCCGTCCCTCGACGACGTGTCGGTGCACGGCTTCGCGAAGTTCGACACCAGCGTCCCGGACGTCTACCGGTACGAGATCTGGAAGCGCGACTTCGAGAAGAACGGGCCGGCGAACCTGAACATGTTCTGGCTCTCCAGCGACCACACCGGCGGCCCGGCGAACGCCGCCGCCCAGGTCGCGGACAACGACCTCGCGACCGGCAGGATCATCGACGAGATCTCGCACAGCAAGTACTGGAAGGACTCGGCCGTCTTCGTGGTCGAGGACGACTCCCAGGCCGGTCTCGACCACGTCGACGGCCACCGTGCCCCGATCCAGATCATCAGCCCCTGGGCCCGGCACGACGTCGTCGACAGCCACTACTACACCCAGATCACGATGATCCGGACCATCGAGCAGATCCTCGGCATCCACCCGATGAACCAGAAGGACAGTGCGGCCAGCCCGATGCGGGCGGCGTTCACCCGGCACCCGGACTACACGCCGTTCGAGGCGCTGCCCAACCGGACCTCGCTGACCGACGGCCTCAAGACCCCGCCGTCCTGCGGCCTGGACGACCCCGCTCCCCAGGACCCCCACGCCGCGGCCGCGCCGTCGGCGACGGTGCCGGCGGACATGAAGCCGCTGGCGGCGCAGTGGGAGCGCTGGAAGTCCAAGCAGCGGCTGACCGGTCCGGGCGCCGTGCCCGACTTCGCCAACCCCGCGCAGATGAACCACTTCACGTGGTACGAGACGCACGAGTGGAGGAAGCCGTACCCCGGCGAGAACAAGATCTTTTCGCCGGAGGACGTGCCGGGCGCCTACCTCCCGTCGTCGGAGTCCGACGGCTGACGAAGGCCGACCGCCCCACGGAGCCCCTGGACGGTGTCGTCACCGGCCAGGGGCTCCCCTGTGGGCGCTGCCGAGAACCCCGGCCGCGACCGGACGCGCACCGCCGTTCGAGTGACGGCCTTCCGGGTGACGGCTGCCGGGGTGATACGGAGCGACCCGCGCCATCGGGGTCCCGGCCGACCCCTCCCCCGCCCCTTGCCGTCCGGGACGGTCAGGTCTCCCGGCGTGGCGCAAGACGGCCGCGCGCGCGGCGGACGGCCGCGCGGTCCGGCGGCACGGGCCGTGCTAAGGGAAAGGTATGAGACAGTCCCGAATCGCTTTGTGGGCCGCTGCGGCCCTCCTCGTCTCCGGAGGCCTCACCGGTGCCGCCCCGGCCCAGGCCGTGCCGCGCGCCGAGGGCGCCGGGTACGTGGCGCTGGGCGACTCCTACTCCGCCGGGGTCGGCGCCGGCGGCTACCTCGACTCCAGCGGGAACTGCCTGCGCAGCAGCCACTCGTATCCCGCGCTGTGGGCCGCGGAGCACGTCCCCTCGTCGTTCAGCTTCACCGCCTGCGACGGCGCTCGCGCCAGTGACGTCCTCACCGACCAGCTCGGCCCGCTCAGTGCCCGTACCGCACTGGTCACCCTCACCGTCGGCGGCAGCGACGCCGGCTTCGGCCGCGTGATGACGGTCTGCGTCCTCCTGGGCAGCAGTGCCTGCCGGACGGCCGTCGCCGACGCGAACGCGTACATGGACGAGACCCTCCCACGCGACCTGGACCGCCTCTACACAGCCATCGCCGACAGGGCCCCGGCCGCCCACGTGGTGGTCCTGGGCTACCCGTACCTGTACAAGCTGGACGGCATCTGCACGGCGGGCCTCGCCGACGCGGACCGGGCCGCCATCGACGACGCCGTCGACCATCTCGACAGCGTCATCCACCGGCGCGCCGCCCGTCACGGCTTCACCTTCGCGGACGTCAGGGGCGCCTTCGCCGACCACGAGATCTGCTCCGTCAGCCCCTGGATGCGCAGCGTCAACCTGCTCGCCCCCAACGAGTCGTACCACCCGACCCCCCTCGGGCAGTCCCACGGCTACCTGCCCGTCCTCACCACCGCGGCCTGAAAGCGGCCCCAGCCTCCGACGGTCACCGTGCCCACGCGTGCCGTACGGCGTGCCGTGTCCGGGGCGGGCCGGTTCGCGCCCGCGCGTCCGCCTCAGCCCAGCGACCGGGCAGGTGGGCGCTCGCGCCGCGCGCCGTGACCGATGAAGTACGCCGGCACCAGCTTGAGCCACGGTGCGGTGGCGAGCAGTTCGCTCATCCGCTGCGCCCGCCCGGTGTCGCCGAAGGCCGGGCGGCCGGCGAGCACGGGCGCGACGACCCGCGCGTGCGCGATGCGCTGCAAGGCCTGCGTCAGCGCCGCCGTCGGCCAACGGCGCCGCTGCACGCGGCGTACGTCCCGCAGGCCGACCGCGCCCCTGCGCAGCGGTTCGACGAGATACCGGGCGGCGGCCACGGCGTCCTCGACGGCGAGGTTGATGCCGATGCCGAACACCGGCGACATCGCGTGTGCCGCGTCGCCGATGCACAGCAGGCCCGGACGATGCCAGCGCCGGAGGCGGTCGAGCCGTACGTCGAGCATCTTCACCTCGTCCCAGGAGCGCAGTGCGTGCGTCCGGTCCGCCAGCCAGGGCGCGGCGGCCGAGAAATCGGCCATGAACCGCTCGAGGCCGGCGGCGCGGCGCTCGGCGTCCGTGCCCTTGGGGATCAGCGCGGCGCACTGCCAGTAGTCCCCGCGGTCGATCATGGCGGTGACGATCCGGTCGCCGGCCCCTCCCACCAGCCCGCGCGGGTCGCCCGCCCGCCGCGGGAGCCGGAACCACCAGGCGTCCATGGGGCACGCGAACCGCCGCAGCCCCAGCTCGGGCCGCGAGCGGGCCAGCGACCACCGTCCGTCGCAGGCCACGGTGAGGGTGGCGCGGAGGTCGCCGGTGCGGCCGTCCGCCGTGCGGTAGCGCACGCCGGTGACCCTGCCGCGCTCCACCAGGAACGAGGTCGCCTCGCTGCCCATCCGCAGGGAGAAGGACGGCTCCTTCCGCGCCTCGTCGGCGAGGAGGTCCAGCAGGTCCCACTGCGGCACCATCGCCACGTAGTTGTACGGGCCGGGCAGCACGCCGATGTCGGAGACGGTGATCAGCGAACCGTCCGGGCCCAGCGGCAGACGCACGGTGGTCACCCTGCGCTGCGGCAGACGCGCGAAGCGCTCGGCCAGACCGAGGTCGTCCAGCAGGGTCAGGGTCGAGGGGTGCACCGTGTCGCCGCGGAAGTCGCGCAGGAAGTCACCGTGCTTCTCCAGGACCGTGACCTCCACGCCGGCCCGCGCGAGCAGCAGGCCGAGGACCATTCCGGCCGGTCCGCCGCCCACCACGCAGCACGTCGTCCGCTCCGCTGTCGGTGCCGTGGTCGGCCCCGCTGTCCGTTCCATGGCAGCCCTTCCGTCCGTGCGGCCGGTTCCATCCGTTCCCGCCGTTCCGTCCGCGCCCCGCGCTCCTGCGCCATATACGCTCAAAGTGGACATCCTCTGGCCGTGCCCAGACACCCCGGGAGGCACGATGAACCGGCAGCCGATCCTCCTGCCCTACGCCGACCCGGCCTTCCTGGCGGATCCGTTCCCGTTCTACCGGCAGCTGCGCGAGGAGGGCCCGGTTCGGCGCGCCGTGATCGCGGGCGGCCTCGAAGCGTGGCTGGTCACCCGGTACGAGGACAATCTCGCGGCGCTGTCCGATCCGAGGCTGAGCAGTGACGTCCGCGAGGCGTCCGACACCCGGCTCCTGCAGCGGCTCCCCGCCACGGACCGCGAGTCGATGCTGCGCACCATGCTCCGCTGCGACCCGCCCGACCACACCCGTCTGCGCCGTCTGGTGTCCAAGGCCTTCACCGCGCGCCGGGTGGGCGAGCTGCGGCCGCGTATCCAGGAGATCACGGACGGGCTGCTCGACGCGATCCTGCCCGCCGGCCGGGCCGACCTCGTCGACAGCTTCGCGCTGCGGCTGCCCGTCACCGTGATCGGCGAACTGCTCGGCGTGCCCGTCGCCGACCGGTACGCGTTCCACCGGTGGACCACCGAGATGCTCGTCCAGGGAGCGGAGGCGCCGGATCCGGCCCGGATCGAGGACGCCTGGCGGCAGATGCGCTCGTACCTGACCACGCTGCTCGGCTCGAAGCGGGCCCGGCCGCGGGACGACCTGCTCAGCGCCCTGATCACCGCCAGGGACGAGGAGCACCGGCTGGACGAGGAGGAGCTGGTCGCCATGGCCTTCCTGCTGCTGGTCGCCGGATACATCACCACGGTCAACCTCATCGGGAACGCGCTCGTGGCGCTGCTCGCCCACCCCGACCAGTTGCGCCGGCTGCGGGACGATCCGGGGCTGCTGCCCGGTGCCGTCGAGGAGTTCCTGCGCTACGACGGCCCGGTCAATCCCGGCATCGCCCGGTTCGCGCGCGAGGACGTGACCATCGGCGGAGTGACCATCCCGCGAGGAGCGACCGTGCTGGTCGCCTCCGCCATCGCAGACCGGGACCCGGCGCAGTTCCCCGACCCCGACCGCCTGGACATCACCCGGGAGAGCAACGCGCACCTCGCCTTCGGGCACGGCGTCCACTACTGCCTGGGGGCGCCGCTGGCCCGGCTGGAGGGCCAGATCGCCATCGGCACCGCCCTGCGCCGCCTGCCCGACCTCCGGCTGGCCGTGCCGCCCGGCGAACTGAGCTGGCGGGCGAGCGGCCTGCGGGGCCCCGAACACCTGCCCGTCACGTTCACCCCGGCGCACGGGCGGGACCCTTTCCACAGCCGGCCCGCTGGTCGCACACCGGAGACAGTCGACACGTCGGAACGCTCGGACGGGTAGTCGAGGCACGGCGGCGGTGGACGTTTTCAGCGCGCCGACGGATCCGGTGCGCTAAGCGACCCACCCGTCGGTCAGCATCTGCACGGCCGAGCCGTCGAGGTCCTTGAGCTTCGTCCCGGCGAAAGCGCGCGCCGCGTCGGAGGTGAGCACCCGGAACGCTGGTCGCTCGGCCGCGAGCAGAGCAACCACCTGCGCTGCCACGTCCCGTGGCGTCTGCGCATTGGCAAAGGCCTCGCGGGTGCGGTCCAGGTAGGCCGACAGGGCCGGCGCGTACGGCCCGGCCTTCTCCAGCACGTCGTCGTCGAGCTTCACGTTGTCGACGAACTCGCTGGCCACCGCACCCGGCTCGACCACGCTGACACGCACGCCGGCCGTGGCCGCGACCGGCGCGAGGGATTCCATGAAACCCTCGACCGCGAACTTGGCTGCGCAGTAAGCCTCGTTGAAGGGCTGGCCGACCACCCCGCCGACGCTGGTCACGGTCACCACACGACCCTCGCTCGCCCGCAGCAGAGGCAGGGCCGGCTTGGTGACGTTCAGCACGCCGAAGAAGTTGACCTCCATGACCGCACGCACATCCTCGACGCTTTCCTGCTCCAGAGTGCCGATGTGGCCCGCGCCGGCGTTGTTGACCAGCGCGTCCAACCGGTCGAGGCCGGCCAGACACGCCTCGATCGAGGCCGGGTCGGTCACATCCAGGGCCTGGACGTCGACTGCGACCCCGGCTTCCTCCGCCGCCGCCAGAAGCGGGCCGGCCCTGGCGGTGTCGCGCAGGGTGGCGACGACGTGCCAGCCGCTCTGCGCGGCGGCAACAGCCGTGGCCAGACCGATGCCGGAGGAAGTGCCGGTGATCAGGACGGTCTTGGTACTCATCCTCGGTGACCCCTGACGCCTCGGTGGGCAGTAGTCGTATTGAGCACAATTGTCCGCCTGTAGCCGCGGCCGCACATGCCGGGGTCGGCGCCTGCGAGGGACGGCGGGCGGCCACAGGGCCCCGGCGAACCGGGCATGGACCTTTCCGGGCTTCCGTCGGCCGTGGAGTGCCGGAGCGGGCAAGGAAGGGAAGGGCGACTGCCGCCGTCGTCTCGGCGTCCACGGCGACCGGAACGGCGGACATCACCGGCTCCACACGGCCTGCGGCGACGCACACCCCGCACCTGAGGAAGCCCGCCGAGGCCCGTCGCGCGTGGCCGTCCCGCCGGGGTGACGATGGAGGCACGGATCGATCGGACCGTTCACACGGAGCCGTGAGGAGAAGGCAGCGGTGGGATGAAGCCGGAGACGTCCGCGCGTCGCGCCGGGCATCGCAGTGTTCCGCACACCGCGGACCTGCGCGTTCAGGCATGGGCCCCCACGCGCGAGGAGTGCCTGGCTCAGGCGGTGCGGGGGGTCTGTGAGTCGTTCCTGGACCTGACCGGGGCAGCCGAAGTCCGCCGACGGGACGTCGTGGTGCGAGCCGACAGGGACGAAGACGTGCTGGTGGCGCTGCTGGAAGAGGTCGTGTACTGGCTCGACACCGAGGACGAGGTCCCCGTGGAGGTGGAACTGACGCCGGTCACCGGCGGCGTGCGGGGCGGTCTGCGGATGGCAGACGCCGGGTCGCTTCCGGTGACGGGGGCCGCGCCCAAGGCGGTCACGCTGCACGAGCTCGCCTTCACCCGGGGGCCTGAGGGCTGGACCTGCTCGGTGACGCTCGACGTATGAGCGCGGAAAGCAGCGAACATGACCGAAGCCGCTTCCTCACCCGAGGATCTCGTACGGGCCGTGCGAGCGGCCGGGATCGGCGACGAGCGCCTGCTGGAGGCCGTACTCGCCACGCCCCGTGCGGCCTTCGTGCCGGCCGACCAGCGGACGCACGCCTACCGTGACGTCCCGCTTCCGATCGGGCACGGGCAGGTGACCACGCAGCCCTCGCTGTCGGCGATGATGATCGAGGGCCTCGAACTGGGCGAGGACGAGCACGTGCTGGAGATCGGTACCGGCCTCGGCTTCCAGACCGCGCTGCTCGCCCGCCTGGCCGCCGATGTCGTGACCATCGAGATGTACCCGGACCTCGCGGATCAGGCACGGCGCAACCTCGACCGGCAGGGCGTTCGCGAGGTCGAGTCGCGCGTCGGGGACGGCAGCGGAGGCGTGCCGGACCGCGCACCGTACGACGCCATCGTCGTCTCCGCCGCGTTCCCGGAGGTTCCCGCGCCCCTGGCCGAGCAGTTGCGGGTCGGCGGTCGCCTCGTGCAACCCATCGGGCCGGGCGGCCGGGAGCAGGTCGTGTCCTACCTGCGTACCCCGACCGGGCTGGAGCGGCAACGGGTCCTCACGCTCGCGTACTTCGTCCGCCTGCAGGGGCGGTACGGCTTCCCCTCCTGAGTCCTTCTCCGGGGCGGGGCCGGCGGGCGGTCATCCGTCCGCGATCCGTACCAGGGCGAGCGTGATGTTGTCGGGTCCGCCGGCGGCGATGGCGGCCTTCCACAGTTCGAAGGCGGCACGGCCGTCGTCGTACTCCCCCAGCAGGTCGTCGAGGACGTCGTCCGGCACCGGGTCGGTCAGGCCGTCGGTGCAGATCAGGTACCTGTCGCCGGGGGCGACGGGTGCGGTCTTCACGTGCGGGGTGACGGCCCGGTACCTCCAGGTGCCCCCGAGTGCCTGGGTGAGCAGCGAGGTGGTGCGCCGGCCCGGCTCGGGCGGTGGGTTGTCGTCCACGCTCACCTGGAGCAGCCCGTCCCGGGGCGCGGCGAAGACCCGGCTGTCACCCACGTTGAACGCCAGCAACGAGCCGGGCAGCAGGACGGCGCCCGCGACGGTCGTGCCCATCGTGGCCCGTCCGTCGCGCTCGCCGCTCGCGGCCTCGTACACCTCGCGGTTGCAGGCGTGCAGTGTCTCGCGGACGTCGTCCTCGTCGGCCAGGGTGGGCCCGGCCGCCGCGAGCCGCCGGACGACCAGGGCACTGGCCACCTCGCCGCCGGGCTGGCCGCCGATCCCGTCGGCGACGGCGACGACGAGCGGCGTGCCGAGCGGGAACATCAACGTCTGCGGGGTCTCGGTCACGGTGGCGCACAGGGTCCACGGCCCGGCGACCAGGCTGTCCTCGTTCCGTTCGCGGATCAGCCCCGGATGACTCAGCGCGCTCACCGCGACGTACGCCATCGGACGCCACCGCCTTTCCACACCGAACCGGGCCGGGTTGGCCTGGGTCGGTCCTGGCCGAGGATGTGTGGCTCTCGAGGGCGCCTCGGGGCACCTCGGGGAACCTCTGGGGGGCGGCCTCGGGGGCCCTCCGGCCAGCGCTTCCGGGGCCGAATCGTGTGCTCACCATTTTCCGGCGGCCCATTCGGCGGTGCATCTCGGCCCGGCCCCGGCGGAGCCCCGTGCGGCGGTGCGGCTGCCGGGGGCCGCCCTCCGCAATAGCATGGAGGCCACAGGGCTGGGCTCAGGAGCGTCCGCGCGGGAGACGAAATCCTCCCGGCGGCCGCTCGCCCGCCCGGCACGGCGACCGCTCGGAGCTCGAGGGGAAGCGTCACGTCCGTTACGGCCAGGGTCGGGTGACGCGCATGGACATCACGCTGGTGGAGGAGACCCCGTTCCGGTTCCGTATCGAGCGGCAGGACCCGATGCGCGTGCCCGGGCTCGTCTTCGCGACGCGAGAGCTTCTGCCGCAGGCGGCCGGGGACAAGGCGCTGGAGCAGGTCGTGAACGTGGCGACCCTGCCCGGCATCGTCCGCGCCTCGTACGCCATGCCCGACGTGCACTGGGGGTACGGCTTCCCGATCGGCGGGGTGGCGGCCACGGACATCGACGCCGGCGGAGTGATCTCGCCCGGCGGTGTCGGATTCGACATCTCCTGCGGCGTCCGGCTGCTCGCCGGTGACATCGACCGCGAGCCGCTGGCTTCCAGGATGCGGCGGCTGATGGACATCCTCGGCGACACCGTCCCGCGTGGACTGGGGCGCGGCGGGCTGTGGAAGCTGTCCGGGCGCCCGCAGATGGAGAAGCTACTGGTCGGCGGGGCCGAGTACGCAGTCGAGCACGGTCATGGCGTACCACGCGACCTGGAGCGCTGCGAGGACCGCGGAGTACTGCCGGGGGCCGATCCGTCGCAGGTCGGCCAGCGGGCCGTGGAGCGGGGGCTCCAGCAGGTCGGCAGCCTGGGGTCGGGCAACCACTTCCTGGAGGTGCAGGCCGTGGACCAGGTGTACGACGCCCGCACCGCGGCCGCCTTCGGCCTGCACTCCGGCCAGGTGTGCGTCATGATCCACTGCGGTTCCCGCGGCCTGGGGCACCAGGTGTGCACCGACCACGTCCGCGTCATGGACCAGTCCCTGCGCGCCTGGGGCATCCACCTGCCGGACCGGCAGCTGGCCTGCGCGCCCGTCGTCTCCACGTCCGGCCGCGCCTATCTCGGGGCGATGGCGGCCGCCGCCAACTACGGCCGCGCCAACAGGCAGTTGCTCACCCAGGCCGCGCGCCACGCCTTCGCCACCGCCGCCGGGGTGGGCCTGGAGCTGGTCTACGACGTCTCCCACAACATGGCGAAGATCGAGACCCACGACGTGGACGGCGCACCCCGCCGGCTGTGCGTCCACCGCAAGGGCGCCACCCGGGCCCTGCCCCCGGGCCACCCGGACCTGCCGGACGACCTCGCCGGGGCCGGGCAGCCCGTGCTGGTTCCCGGCACGATGGGCACGGCGTCGTACGTGATGGCCGGCACCGTCCGGAACGAGGCCTTCTGGTCCTCCGCCCACGGCGCGGGCCGCGTCTGGAGCCGCCACCAGGCACTGCGCCGGGTCCGCGGCGAGCAACTGCGCGACGAGCTGGAATCCCATGGCATCGCCGTCCGGCCGGCCTCCTGGCGCGCGCTCGCCGAGGAGACCCCCGATGCCTACAAGGACGTGGACGCCGTGGCCGCCGCGACCGAGGGCGCGGGGCTCGCCCGGCTGGTCGCGCGCCTGGTGCCGCTCGGCGTCGTCAAGGGGTGAGGACCTTCGTCGGGTGAGGGGCTTCGTCACGAGGTGAAGGGGTGCGCGGGGAGGGTGAGTGAGGACGTGTCCGCGGCATCCCTATAGTGCACGGGTGATCGACTCCCATAAGGGCTCCGACGACGCCGAGGTCGCTGCAGCCGCGGCACGTGCCGGCGCGGAGGTCGTGCGCGCCCTGTACGGCCGGCGGCTCGCCCGCATCGACAAGGGTGCCGGAGACTTCGCCACCGCCGCCGACGTCGAGGCCGAGAAGAGGATCCTCGAGGTCATCCGTGCCGCTCGTCCCGAGGACGCCGTGCTGGGCGAGGAGGGCGGTCATCAGGGTGCCGCCGAGGCCGAGCGCCAGTGGTTGGTGGATCCCCTGTGCGGCACGCTGAACTACGCCGTGGGCAACATGCTCGTGGCCGTCAACGTCGCACTGCGGGGCGGGGCGGCGGCCGTGGCCGACCCGTTCAGTGGCGAGGTCTTCCTCACCGACGGCGAGACCGCCCGGGTACGGCGCGACGGGGTCGACGCGGAGCTGGTGCCCTCGGCCGCCACCCGGCTGGTGGACGTCAATCTGGATCCACCGTTCCCCGGCGCACCCGGATTCCGGGCCGTGGACCTGCTGGCGCGTCCCGGGTTCGCCGAGCGGTTCCGGCCACGGGTCGTGTCCACGACGCTGGCCCTGGCGTGGGTCGCCGCCGGGAAACGCGCCGCGTACGTCACCGACGGCGGCGACCTGTCCGGGAGCGTGCACTTCGCGGCCGGCATCGCCGTGTGCCGGGCCGCCGGCTGCGTGGTCACCGGGATCGACGGCGTCCCGATCGAGCAGGCGGGTCGCGGTCGCGGACTCGTAGTGGCCGCCGACGCCGAAACTCACGGGCTGCTCATGTCGATGATCAGGTGAAGCTCGCGCGGATGTCCGGGGCGGGCGGGGACCTGGGTCTTGGGGGATGCGGCTGGTGCCGTGGCTGCCGGCGGGACGGTCCTGCTGTTCGCCGCAGCCGGTGGACGCCGTAGAACCGTGCTGAGGGGGCGGCGGGTGGCGCCTCACTCCGGTGCGTCCGCGTCGAGTCGCGCGAGGCCGCTTTCCCACCTCCGGCGGCGCTGTTCCCCGGACTGTGCCCACCACGGTGTGCCGCGCTCCCCCAACGCGATCTTCGCGCGGTTCACGCGAGCGCGGGCCGAGCGTTCGGCCTCGGGGTCGCCGGCGGTTGTCGCGGAGCGCACCGCGCGGCGAGCGGCCATGAGGTGGTGACGAAGACGACCGGCGACTTCTTCGGGGAGCGAGGGGTCCGTCGCCCGCCACTTCCTGCCGTCGACGACGACGAAGTGTCCGTCGGGAGTCTTCTCCGGCCGCCGGTGCGCGTCCCCCCTCGGAGAGTGCCCGATCACCGGGCAGATCACCGGGGAGGACGCGCGGTGCCGGGAGTGTCAGTTGGCCCTGTTGCGGTGTGGAGCCCCGGCCCGATTCCGGCGGGCCGGGGGTCCCCATCACTCAGTCGGTGCGGGATCAGTCCTTGTAGTCGTGGTCGACCACGCGGAAGCTGCCCACGACACCGTGCTTGACCTTGACACCCTTGGTCCAGCGCACGTGCACACCGTCGCTGGAGCTGTGCGGGCCGACGGTGGCGATGGGAGCGCCGTTGTCGCAGACCACACCGCGGAAGACCTCGACGGTCTTGCGGCTGTCGTTGCGGATGTTGAGGCTCTTGGCGCCCAGGCCGCTGATGACGGTGATGCAGTCACCCTCGTGGGAGGAGTACGAGCGCTCGTTGATGAAGATCCGGCCGTCCTCGTAGCCCTCGACGCCCTTGCCGCCGGTGCTGCCACCGAGGGGGGCGGCGGCGACAGCGGCCGGCGCGGCCTGGGCGGCCTGGGGGGCCTCCGGGGCCGAGGCGGCCGACGCGTAGGTGATGCCCGTCGCGACCAGAGCCGCGCCGGCCGCGAAGGCGGCCGTGACAACGGTGGAACGGGTGGTGTTCATGTGCTTCTCCTTCTCAGGGACACCGGCTCCACAGCCGGCACATGATTGAACGTAACGACCACCCCCAGACCTGTCATATCGGGCATATCGGAGAGCTGGCTCCGCGACTCCGAATGGGGTATTTATGGGGCCCTCACGCCGCTTCCCCCGCGATGGGGACGCCCACAAACACCCATAAATATAAGCAGATTGACATACCATTGGTCCTTTCAGGTGATCTCCTGACGCCTGCTCACCCTGAAGGACAGCGTGTCGCTACAGACCCGGCGGACCTCGGCACGCTAGAGGGACCCGAAGCCACGGGGAGAGCCCCTGCCTCGACCCGCGCCGTCACGGCGGCCGGGGTGGGTGCTGCCGGGCATCGCCTTCCCAAGTGCGTGCCGCTCGGCACCGGCCTCGAACGCTTCAGCGCAGCCGGTCCAGTTCGGCGCCGATCGATTCTCGCAGCACGTCGTGCCGCGGACCGAGCCTGAACCGCTCGTCACTCCACCGTTCACGTGGGTACAGCCACACCGGTACCCCCCTCAACTCGGCCGGCTCCCAATCGAATCGCGGCCACACATGGGCATGCAGGAACGGATCGCGGTTGCCCAGGATCTCCAGGTTGACCCGGCGGAAATCCGGGTCCAGACGCCGACAGACCCGCTCGACCGCTTCGCCGAGCAGATCCATGTCGGACAGGAACGACATCCGCCTGGCCTTCGGCAGGTCGGACAGTCGTCGAACACCTGGTTCATCCGCGAGGAGCACCGAGTAGCCCGGCAGGAACTGAACGTCCCCGATCACCGCGAAACCCGCCTCCAGCCGCCGCAGCACAGTCGGGTTCTCGCCCCGCAGAGCGGCCCCGACCCGGTCCGCCCGCCACAGATCAGTCATGCCCCGACTCCACCACAGACGCCACACGCGGTCGACGGATGCGCCGAACTGACACGAGCTCAACTGAATTCGGTCCGGTGCGCCGAGTTCTTGAAGCGGAGGAGGACGACGAGGTCGGCCTGACCAGGGTGGGTGGGCGCCGGACGGGACGTCCGGGGGCCCGGCGCCGGGACGGATGCGCACGTCGAGTTCGGCGCCGCTGCGCGCCACGACGTGCCGCGCTGGAGCGCCGAAGCGCGGCGGTCGCGGGCGGCCCTGGAGCGGGGCTGTCCGGCCGGCTGACCGTCTCTACGCGACGCGGGACGGCGCGGCCCCGTGGCCACACCGTCCCGCGAGGGCTCCCGTACCGCGGCTCAGTGGGCGGTCCAGCCTCCGTCGATGACGAGCGAGGTCCCGGTCATCGCCGACGTGTGCGGAGCGCAGAGGAACGCGGCCGCCTCCGCGATCTCCTCCGGCTCCACCAGGCGCTTCACGGCCGCGCTCTCCAGCATGACCTGTCCGACGACCTCCGCTTCTGAGATGCCGTGGACCTCCGCCTGGTCGGCGATCTGCCGCTCGACCAGGGGGGTGCGCACGTACCCCGGGTTGAGGCAGTTGGACGTGACCCCGTGCGCGGCGCCCTCCATCGCGATCACCTTCGACAGGCCCTCCAGGCCGTGCTTGGCGGCGACGTAGGCGCTCTTGTAGGCGGAGGCGCGCAGGCCGTGTACGGAGGAAACGTTGACGACGCGTCCCCAGCCCCGGCGGTACATGCCCGGCAGCGCTCCACGTACCAGGCGGAACGGTGCCTCCAGCATGATCCGGAGCATCAGCGAGAACCTCTCCGGCGGGAAGTTCTCGATCGGCGAGACGTTCTGGATCCCCGCGCAGTTGACCAGGATGTCGACGTCGCCCAGGTCGAGCGCGTCCACCGCGTCCAGGTCGGACAGGTCGACGACGAGGGCCTCACCCCCGGTGGCCCGCGCGACGGCACGGACGCCGTCCGCGTCCAGGTCCAGGGCGCGGACCGCCGCGCCCGACGCGGCCAGGCGCAGCGCGATGGCCCGGCCGATGCCGCTGCCGGCGCCGGTGACGAGCGCTGTCCGCCCGGTCAGATCGGGAAGGGCGGAGGGCGCCGGGGACGGGGAGAGAGGCGAGGATGAGGTGGACACGAGCCATTCCTTCGTCGGTGTCGCGAGTGGTCGTAGGGGGCGGGGCCGTGCGTCGAGCGGCGGGGACAGACCAGCGGGCGGCCGGCGGTCAGGCCGCGAGGTAGTCGTGCGCGACGGACGGCGTCGGCAGCGTCAGGTCGGTGAGGATGTGGGACGCGCCCACGACCTCCAGCACCGGCAGGTCCGCCATGGGCGCCAGCGCGTGCGCGAACAGCTGCAGCCGGGCCGGGCCGGTCCAGGCGCCGAGAACGGTCAGGTCGGATATCTCGATGCGCAGCAGTTCGCAGATGCGCGGCGACCCGTCGTATCCGGGGATCTTCTTGAGCATGTACGTGGGGACGGCCAGCTCGGCGCGGGCGGCCTCGGGGTCCATCGGCGCGTACTTGAACCCCATGGTCGCGGTCGCCACCCGCAGGCTGCCGTAGTCGAGGGTGCCGACCAGGGTGTCGGAGTCGGTGTACAGGCGCGGTGCGCCCAGCTTCTTCGGATAGCCGCTGCCCTCCCGGCCGAGGGCGATGGCGGGCGCGTTGTCCAGGTACATCGAGTGGATGTACTCGGCCTCCTCGCCGCCGTGGCGCACCCGCAGCACCTGTCCCGACTCGGTGTAGTCGCCGAGGCCCGTGCTGTCCGGCATCCGGATGACCTCGAAGCGCACGAGGGGCTCGTCGACCTCCAGCGGCTCGGGGACGACGGCGCGCATCGCGTCCGGGTCCGTGCGGTACGTGATCGTCAGGTACTCGCGCCGGGAGAAGCGGTAGGGGCCCGCCGGGAAGGCCGGTCCGTCCAGGGGGGTCGAGGGAGCGCGGAGGATGTCTTCGCTGCGCATGCCGAGCAGTCCGTTTCCGTGGCGCGATGTCCGTACCGGGTCGGACCCCCTCACGCCGGGGACGGTCCGGCCGTCTGAGCACTCCCGACGCTAGGCGGGCCGATGGCCGAAGAGAAATGCGCCACCACCCGGATTTATACTCGTGTCGCATGAATACGGAGATGCGGCATCTCCGGTACTTCGTCGTCCTGGCGGAAGAGGAGCACTTCTCCCGCGCGGCCGCGCGGTGCCGGATCAGCCAGCCCACGCTCACCCGCGCCCTCGCCGCGCTCGAACGCTCTCTCGGCGTGCGCCTGGTGCGGCGCACCACGCGCAGCGTGGCGCTCACCGACGCGGGCCGCCGCCTGCGGGCCGAACTGGAGGAGCTGCTGCCCCGCATGGACGCCGCGTTCGCGCGTGTCCGCGCCGAGGGACAGTTGCGTCTCGGCTTCACCTGGCTGCTGCCGAGCGGCCTCGCCCGCCGCATCCTCACGGACTTCGAGGAGTCCACCGGAGTGCCCGTCGAGCTGGTCCGCCGCGACGACCGTCTCGCCGGTGTGGACGTGGGCGCGGTCGACGCGGCCCTGCTGCACGGGGACGTGGACGATCCCGCCCTGACCTCGATCCGCCTCCGCTCCGAGCCTCGGATCGCCGTCGTCGCCCGCGACCATCCGCTCGCCCGGCGCCGTCGCCTGCAGTGGGCGGAACTCGCCGGACTGCCGCTCGTCGTCAACTCCGCCAGCGGCACCGTCCGCCCCGAGCTGTGGCCGCCCGGGCAGCGGCCCTCGGTCGCGGTGGAGAGCGCCACCTACGACGCCTGGATGGAGATGGTCGCCCTCGGCCGGGGCTTCGGTGTCCTGCCCGACTTCGCACGGCACCACCCGCACCCCGACGTGCGCTACATCGGCCTGGCCGACGCGCCTCCCGTACCCCTCGTCCTCGTCCTCCCGGCCCGCGCCCCGCACCCGCTCTCCGACGAACTGGTCCGGGCCGCCCGGGCCGCCGCGGAGCATTCCGAATGACGTCCGCATGAGGACGGAGGCGGAGATCGGTCCTCGTTCGACGCCTGGGCGGGACGAACACCCCGGGGTGGGGAATCAATTCGGTTGCCGCGGGCCCGGTGGCCTCGGTGAGAATCCCGTCATGGACCAGGCGACGGACGATGTACGGCAGGCGATCGCGGGTGAGTTGGAGCTGATGGATCCGCGGGTCCGCGCGTCACGGGAGCGTGCCGGGCTGCTCCTCGACCCGGAGTTCGTGGAGGTCGGCGCGTCCGGGCGGCGGTGGACGTACGAGGCCCTGCTCGCCGAACTGCCCGACCACCCCGGCAGTTCGCCCGGCGCTCCCCGCTACGAACCCTCGGAGATCTCGGGCGTGCGGCTCGCCCCGGGACTGGTGCATCTGACGTTCGAGGCCACGCTCGGCGAGCGCAGGACCAGACACAGCTCGATCTGGCGCAAGGGGGACGGCGACGCGGGCTGGCGGATGTACTACCACCAGGCCACGCGCGTGCCGGACGGGGTCGAGTAGGTCCCGCCCCCTGGTGATCTCCACAAGACCGCGGCGTCCGGGGCCGAGGGGGCGCACCGAGGTCTGGCCGCCGGCTTGCCCCGCCCACCGCGACTCCGCCGCGGTCCGGCCGGTGAACCAGAAGACCCCATCGGCGATCAGCTGGAACACCGGCCCAGCCCGGAACTAGCGCCGGAACGGCCCGGTCACCGCGAACGTCGTGCCGGGGGTGTAGCAGTTGACGTACATCGTTCTGCCGTCCGGGGCGAAGGTGACGCCGGCGAACTCGCCCCACTCCGGGGCCTCGGGCGTGCCGATGTTCTGGCGGTTGCGGGCCATGGCGTAGACCTCGCCGCGGCGGGTCACGCCGAAGACGTGCTGGGCGCCGTTTCCGTCCTCGCAGACCATGAGACCGCCGCTGGGTGCGAGGCAGATGTTGTCCGGTGACTCGCCCGGCAGTTGCACGTCCGTGTCCGGGCCGAAGACGACGACGAGGGTGAGGCGGCGCCCTGCCGGGTCGTAGCGCCAGATCTGCCCGAAGTGGTCCGCGGCGGAGCCGTCCGCGCTGCGGGCGAAGGAGGACACGAAGTAGACGCGGTTTCCGCCCCAGTAGCAGCCCTCCAGCTTCTGGGCGTGGGTGATGCCCTTCGGTCCGAAGTCCTGCAGGCGGATGGGTGTTTGGGTGGCGAGCGGGTCGGGGACGTCCACCCATTCGACGCCGTCGAAGGAGGCTCCCGTCTCCTGGATGGAGGACAGGTCGGGTACGCCGGGGACGCGCATCGCCTGCAGCCGGCCACCCGCGCGCAGCGAGCCGAGGCCGCCGCGTGGCCGCTCCGGCAGGAACCGGTAGAAGAGTCCGAAGGGCTTGAGGAAGGCGTCCTCGGTCTCGTAGACGACGCCCCGTCCGGGGTCGATCGCGACGGCCTCGTGCTGGAAGCGGCCCATGGCGGTGAGCGGTACGGCCCCCGTGCGGCGCGGATCGACCGGGTCCACCTCGAAGATGAAGCCGTGGTCCTTGGTGTAGCCGTTCGTGCCGGCTCTGTCCTCGGTCTCCTCGCAGGTCAGCCAGGTGCCCCAAGGAGTATGGCCGCCGGCGCAGTTGACGGCCGTACCGGCGATCGCGACCCGCTCGGACAGGACGTCGCCTCGGTTCCCCAGTGTCAGGGCCGTGCAGCCGCCCTTGCCGGCGGGGTCGTAGGTGATGCCCGCGACGGCCGGGACGGGGACCGCCGCGGTGGGCCGGTTCTCGTGGTTGCGCACCAGGTGCACCCGGCCGTGTGGGCCGGCGAAGGCGGACATGCCGTCGTGGTTGCTGGGGACACGCCCCTCCCCGGAGCGCAGCCGGTCGCCCTCGCGGGAGAGCACCTGATAGCGGAAACCTTCCGGCAGGTCGAGCAGGCCGTTCGGATCGGGGACGAGGGGGCCGTAGCCGGAGCGGCCCAGCGCGCTCGCGGTCCCCGCGAACAACTCCGACAGTGCGCCGGTGAAGGCGATGCCCAATCCCACGGCGCCGGATCGGGCCAGTACCTGACGTCGCGTCGCCGAACCGCCGGTCTCGGGCGTGGCGTCGGACCTGGATGCTGACATGGGACAACCTTCCTGCTGGCGGACAGGAACTGTGACCCCGCCGTGTCTATCATCAGCCACCGGCATCGGGAACCACGCGTGTCACCCGTGTCCTCCGTTTCCGGTGCGCGGGGTCCGGCCTCCTGGCAGCGGAGGCCCTGCGTCCGCGAAGCGGATCCGCATCGGGATCCGCAGCAGATCCGAGGCAATGCCGAGGCGGTTTCCGCGCGACTCCGAAGTGACCCCGCAGGCCACCGCACGGCTGCTCCGGCCCCTGGTCGGGCGCGTCCATGCCATGATCTGCAGCATGAACACTGAGGCCGAACACACCGGGATCGTCTACTGGCGGCGCAGCCTGTGGAACGGCGCCCGGTGCGAGCCCCTTCTGGTCACCCTGGGCCCCGGCGCCCTGCAGGCCCGCGATCGCGCCTCCGCGGTGGTCTTCCAGGCGGACCCGCGCACCGTCACCGGCCGCTTGACCCGCCTGGGCACGCTCCTGCTGACCGTGGACGGGCGACGGTACGACCTCGTCGGCAGGGGCGGTTCCATGTCCCCCGAGCCGAGCGCGGAACAGGAGCGGGCCCTGGCCGACCTCACCCGGCGCCAGGCTCAGCAGGCACCCCCTGCCGCCCAGACTCCCGCCGTGACCAGCGGCGCGGTGGACCAGTTGCTGAACGAGGGTGCGGCGGGACGGATGCGGGCCTGGCACCAGATGCTGCGCACGGCCGGAGCCGGGATGCGGTAGACGCCGTCGCGGGGCGGGGCGGCTTCTCCCGTGTCCGGCGGCTTCACCCCGCGCCGAGCGGCGCCCCCGGGGTCGGCGCGGCGGCACCGGTGCCGGAGAGGCTTCACCGGTAGTGCTGGAGCGGCTCACCGGTGGTGCCGGGGTGGGCCGTTTTCCTCGTCGGGGCGGGGGCACGCGAATGTGTGAGTGCCTACGAAAGGACTGACATGAGCGCCGCAGAGAAGGCCAAGGCCAAGACCGAGCAGGTGGTCGGGAAGGCCGTGCGCAAGGCGGCCCACGCGGTCGGCAACGAGACCACCGCGGCCAAGGGAGCCGCACTGGAGGCCCGGGGCAAGGCCCGCGACTCCAAGGAGCGGTCCAAGGACGGACTCAAGGACGGCCTCACGGGCTGACCTCCCCCACTGTGACGACGCGAGGGGCCGACGGCTGACGCCGTCGGCCCCTCGCGTCGTGCTCCGGGGTGTGCCCTGGCCGGTGCTCCGGCCGCCGACGCGCAACGCGACTTCGGCGTTCCGCCGGCGCGGGTCCACCCCCTCCCCTCCCCTGTCCTCGGACCTGCCCTCGGGCTGGTGGCTGAGCAGGAAGGCGATGAACTCCTCGAACTCGACCTGGTTCCTGGTGTTCACCCGCCGTACGTCCAGGAGGAGTTCCGGGATCTGCTGGGGTTCGGCGTCGGCCAGCATCAGGGGGACCACGGTCCGGGAGGAGTCTCCGCCGAGTTCGGCGTTGAGGACGAATCCGTACTGCCGGAGCCGAAGGTCAGCGCCGGATACAGGACGCATCCGGCGTACAGCCCCGCCCACAGGCCCACGGCGAGCAGGGTGAGCCGCCCGGCCAGTCTGCGGCCCCCTCGGATGCCGCCCCACGCGGCGACCGTGTGCCCGATGCCCGTGCCCAGGATGGCTCCGGTGGGCAGGAGCAGGGGGATCGCGAGCCAGGCGTAGAGGGGGCGGAGCGTGTCGAGGTCCACGAAGCCCAGTCCCAGCCCGGTCACCATGAAGTCGAAACTGTTCCCCAGCAGCAGGTTGATGGCGAACATGGAGACGCATCCGGTCAAGGAGGCTTCCCAGAAGCCGAGTTCACCCGCGAGGGCGGGGATCCGCAGGGCCGCACGGCGGCGGTGGAGGGCGGGGTGTGTGGCGAACGGCCAACGGAGGCGGCGGCGTTGTGCCGTCGGCCGTGCCGTGAGGGCCGTACCGCCGCTGACGCGGGTGCGTGAGGGGCGGCTGGTGCGCCGGGCGTGGCGTGTCTCCGAGTATGGCCCCGCCGCCGCGTCCTGTCCGGCGGTCATCCGGACACGTCCGGGGGAGCTCCGGCCCGGAGCGCAACCATACGAGCCCCCCGAATGTCATGTATGCAGACGAGACGGAAAAGTCATGACGCCGAAGGGGGACATCATGCGCAAGGGACGATGGACGATCGCCGCCGCGGCGGTCGTCGTGATGGCGGCCGGAACGCTGGGGGTGGCGGTTCCGGCGGCCTCCGCCGCGGGTCAGGGAACGGCCCGGGCGGCGGCGCTGAGCTGCCCGACCGGCTGGGGCAGTCTGCCGAAGCACGGGGCGGACGGCTCGCAGGTGCAGCGGTCGCTGACCGGCATCCGCACCGGGCGTCACGACTGCTACGACCGGATGGTGTTCGACGTTCCCGGCGCGAGCAGCAAGGCGCCCGGCTACGACGTCGCTTACGTCAAGACCTTCCGTCAGGACGCGTCCGGGGCGGTGATCCCGGTGTCCGGCGGGGCGATCCTGGAGATCCGGATCCACGCGCCGTCGTACGACCCGGAGACCGGCACCCCGACCTACCCCGGGCGGGCCGGCAAGAAGTTGCCCGGCGTCGACCTGACGGGCTACCGCACCTTCCGGGACGCGAAGTTCGGCGCCAGTTTCGAGGGCGTCACGCAGGTCGGGCTCGGTGTGCGGGCACGCCTGCCGTTCCGGGTGCTGAGGCTGCCGGACCGCATCGTGGTGGACGTCGCCCACAGGTGGTGAGGCGCGGGCGGCGGACCCGCGCCGAGCGCACCCGCAGCAGCGCCGGGGCCGTCCACTTCGGACGGCCCCGGCGTGATTCCGGCGGACACTGCGACGTGATTCCGGCGTGATTCCGGCGTGCGGGGGCACGCGGTCGAGACCGTGACCCGAATGTCGACCGCACAGTCTTGGAGTCCGTAGTGATCATCGTTGGTGTCCTCGTCTTCTGCGTGTTCCTCGCGATCCTCGCCTTCCTCGTTCCGCGCCTGTCCCGGCACCCCCAGAACGGCGCGCAGCGCACCCTGGGCGCCGGCTCCCGGGCCGGGTCGAAGGCGCCCGGCCCGCTGGGGCGTCTGCTGAGCAAGCCCTTCAGCTCCAGCTCCCGCGCCGTCGGGCGCAGCGGCGGCGCGGGCCGCCGGGCCCGGAACCGTCTGCCGTTCTGATCGAGAAAAAGCCTGTCTGTACCCGGGTAGAGGGGGCATACGGCGATGGCCGGGAGTGAGTGAAAAACCCGGCCGAACGTCGCCGCGAGGCGCTGACGATGGGAGTGCCGATGCCTACCGCCGTGCCGGAGAGTGCCGCCGGACTGCCTGGGGAAAGACCCGGCGCACGCCCCCGAGCCACCGGAGCCGCCCACGGGATCTCCGTGCCTCGCGGCACCGGCCGGGCCGCCGCCCGGATCGGTGCGCTGACCGTGTGTCAGACGGCGCTGATGGTGGGCATCGGGCTGTTGATCACCGGGCCCGCACGCGGTCTGTGGCCGATGACGGTCGAGGACCACGTGAACGAGGGCTTCGAGCGGATCCGGACGGGCACGCTGACGGCCCTGTCTTCGGTCGCGTCGGAGGCCGGGAACACGCTCACGGTGATCACCGTCACCCTGCTGAGCTGCCTGGGGCTGATCCTGCTCCCCCGGCTTCCGATGTGGCGTCAGGCGATCTTCCTGGCCCTCGCCGTGGCGCTCCAGTCACTGGTCTTCCTCGGCATCACCGTGGCCGTCGAGCGCCACCGGCCGGACGTGGACCGTCTCGACGCCTCTCCGCCGACGTCCAGTTACACCTCCGGCCACACCGGCGCTGCCACCGCGGTCTACGCCGGGCTCGCGGTGCTGGTCCTGTCCCGGATGCGCGGGCCGTGGCGGAAGGTCGTGGCCGGGGTGCTGTTCCTGCTGCCGCTGCTGGTGGCCGTGGCCCGTCTCTACCGGGGCATGCACCATCCCACCGACGTCGCGGGCGGGCTCGTCAACGGCAGCCTGTCCCTGCTGATCGTCGGACGCGCCCTGCTCGCGGACGGATCGGTGGCCGCGCCCCCGGCCGCCGCTCGGCCCCTCCCGGCCCCCGCAACGCCCCTCTCCTCCCCCGCCTCCGGTCACCCGGAACGGCCCACCGGCCGTACCGCCGTGATCTTCAATCCCACGGTCACCGACCAGGCCGGCCGCGACGCGCTGCGCCGGGTGCTGGAGCAACACGGCCACCACGCCCCGGTGTTCATCGAGACCACCGCCGAGGACCCGGGCGGCGGCCAGACCGCCGAGGCGGTGCGCGACGGTGCGACGCTCGTGGTCGTCTGCGGCGGGGACGGCACCCTCCGGGCGGCCGCCGACGCCCTCGCGGGCAGCGACGTCCCGCTCGCCATGGTGCCCTGCGGCACCGGCAACCTGCTGGCCCGCAACCTCGGCCTGCCCCTGGCACCCGCCGCCGCGCTCGACGCCGCGCTGCGCGGCACGGCCCGGCACATCGACCTCGGCCGCATCGAGGGCGACGGCCTGGCGGCCACCCACTTCGCCGCCATGTCCGGCGCCGGACTCGACGCCGCCGTCATGCAGCGCGCCAACGACCACGACCGGGCCAAGGCCGTCCTGGGCTGGCTCTCCTACGTGCTGGCCGTCTTCGGCTCCTTGCGCACCCCCCGGATGGAGCTGACCGTCCGCCTCGACGGCGGGCCGGCCCTGCGCCGTACGGCCCGTATGGTGCTCGTCGGCAACATAGGCACCGTGCAGGGCGGCATCACGCTCCTCCCGCACGCCCGTCCCGACGACGGACTGCTCGACCTGCTGATCCTCGACCCGCGCGGTCCGGGCGACTGGCTGCGCGCCGTGGCGACCCTGGTCCGGGGCGGCACCAAGACACCGCCGAAGACCGCGGACCGCCTCACCGCGGAGGACCGCGACCGGGACGGCGACGGCGTACCGGTGGAGTTCTTCGCCTTCCGGCGGGCCGAGTTCACCTTCGACTCCCCGCAGCCGCGCGAACTCGACGGGGATCCCGTCGCCCCCGGCCGCCGCCTCACCGCGCAGGCCTGGCCGGGCGCGCTGAACGTGCTGCTGCCCGAGCGGGGGAAGTGATGGGTACCGCCACCACCGTCCCCGAGACCCGCGACATGAGCGGCGAGGAGCTCTCCGCCGACGAGGCGTGGGCGGCGCTGCGCCGCTACGGCGGCTGGTACCTGCTGCGCGACGCCTTCCTGCGGTTCCGCTACGCCGACGGCTTCAGCCACTCCCGTGCCCTCGCCCTCCAGACGGTGCTGGCGGTGATCCCGCTGGCCATCGCGTTCGTCGGCCTGTCCGGCACCCTGCACACGGAGAACATCGGCAGACTGACCGAACTGACCATCCACAAGATCGCCGCGGGCCCCAGCGCCAAGGTCGTCGACGACGCACTCGACCGCGGCCGCCGCTCTGCGGGCGACGGCGCGCAGGTCGCCCTCTGGCTCGGCGCGGGCTTCTCCCTGATGAACGTCACCACCGCGATGTGCCAGATCGAGCGCGGGGCCAACCGGATCTACGGCAACGAGCGCGACCGCCCCTTCCACCGCAAGTACCTGCGCGGTCTGGTGATGTCCCTCAGCGCCGGGCTCCCGCTCGGCATCGGGTTCATCGTGATGGTCGCCGGCGACGACCTCGCCTCGGCGGCGGTGTCGGTCTACCGGCTCGACGGCAGCGCCCAGGCCGCGTGGGACATCCTGCGCTGGCCGTTCGGGCTGCTGCTCGCGCTCATCTCCGCGAGCGCCGTCTTCCGCCGCTCGCCCCGCCGCAAGCAGCCCGGCTACACCTGGCTGGCCTTCGGGGCGGCGGTGTACCTGGTGCTGTGGATGACACTGACCTGGCTGCTGAGCCTGTACCTCGACCTCAGCGGCTCCTTCGACACGGTCTACGGGCCGCTCAGCGCCTTCATGTCGCTGCTGCTGTGGGCCTATCTGACCTCCATCGCCCTCTTCCTCGGGCTGTCGTTCGCCGCGCAACTGGAGGCCGCGCGCGGCTGGCGGCCCGGTCCGATCCAGCCCGACCCAGGAGTCTGAACGGTGGTCCGCAACGCCCTCTCGCTTCTTCGTGACCGTCGCCGCCGGGAGGCCGACCGCCGGTTCGGCGCCCGACTGCTCGCGTCGGTCGCGGTCGCGGCCGTCGCCTCGGTGCCCTTCGGGCTGCTGCTGATCCTCGTCGTGGGCCAGTGGCGGCCGCTGGGCCGCCTCGACATGGACGCCGCACGACGGCTGCACGAGGTCGCGGTGAACGACCCCGCGTGGACGAGCGCCCTGCACGTGCTGTCCGACCGGGTGTGGGACCCGGTCACCCTGCGCGCGGCCGTCGCGGTGCTGACCGTGTGGCTGCTGTACCGCAGGGCGTGGCGGCTGGCCGCCTGGGCCGCGGTGACGGCCGTGGCGGGCGGGCTGATCGGGCTGCTGGTGAAGACGGTGGTGGAGCGGGCCAGGCCCGCGCTGCAGGACCCGGTGGCGCACGCGCCGGGTTACTCCTTCCCGTCGGGCCACGCGATGACCGCCACCACCTCCTTCGCGGTGTTCCTGCTGGTGCTGCTGCCGATGGTGCCGCGGGCCGCGCGGATACCGTTCTGGTGCGTGTCGGTGCTCTCGGTGGTCGGGGTCGGCTTCACCCGGGTCGCCCTCGGCGTCCACTGGGTCAGCGACGTCGTGGGGGGCTGGCTGCTGGGGCTGGCCGTCGTGGCGCTCACCGCCTGGGCCTTCGAGGCGTGGCGGGCGGACGTGGGCCGGGGCCGGGCGCCGGTGAGCGAGGGCCTGGAGCCGGAGCTCACCGGCGGCCGCCCCGAACCGGATCCCCCGGGCCGCTGAGCGCCGCCGCCGCGCACGTCCCGCCGGTCCGGCACCGCCCGGGTACCGCCCGTCCGTCATCATTCGGGTCCCGCCGGTTCGGCATCGCCCGCTTCCGGCGGTTCGGCATCGCACGCGTCCGCCGGGGCGGAATCGCTCGCTTCCCGCCGCTCGGAGGTCGCTCGTGTCCCGCCTGGTCGGGGTCGCTCGATGATGCGACGCTGGGGTGGAGAGGCGACCGGAGCGGCACCGTGGAGGGCCGATGGGACGGGACGTCCCGGCGCTGGTCTTCACCCGCGAGGACCGCCGCCGGTACCGGATCAAGATGCAGGAGTGCCTCGACGCGTTCGCGCTGATGCTGCGCGAGGCACGGTTCGAGTCGGAGCGGCCCCAGGTGGGGCTGGAGATCGAGCTGAACCTGGTCGACGGCGACGCGGAGCCCGCGATGCGCAACAGCGCCGTACTGGACGCGATCGCGGACCCCGCCTGGTCCACCGAGCTCGGCCGGTTCAATCTGGAGATCAACATCCCGCCCCGGCGGCTGACGGCGGGCGGCCCCGACGCGTGGGAGTCCGAGATCCGCGCCGCGCTGAACCACGCCGAGCAGCGCGCCATGACCGTCGGCACGCGCCTGATCATGATCGGCATCCTTCCCACGCTGCGGCAGGAGGACGTGGGCGAGGGGGCGCTGTCGGAGAACGCGCGCTACCGGCTGCTCAACGACCAGGTCTTCGCCGCCCGGGGCGAGGACCTGCGCATCGAGGTCGACGGCACGGACCGGCTGCGGACCTGGGCGGACACGATCACGCCGGAGGCGGCGTGCACCAGCACCCAGTTCCACCTCCAGGTCTCCCCGGAGGACTTCGCCGACTACTGGAACGCGGCGCAGGCGATCGCCGGGGTGCAGGTCGCGCTGGCGGCCAACTCGCCTTTCCTGTTCGGCAAGGAACTGTGGCACGAGACCCGCATCCCGCTCTTCGAGCAGGCCACCGACACCCGGCCGCAGGAGATCAAGGTGCAGGGGGTGCGGCCCCGGGTGTGGTTCGGGGAGCGGTGGATCAACAGCGTCTTCGACCTCTTCGAGGAGAACCTGCGCTACTTCCCGGCGCTGCTCCCCCTGTGCGACGAGCAGGACCCGGCTCAGACACTGGACAACGGCGACATCCCCGAACTGGGCGAGCTCACCCTCCACAACGGCACGATCTACCGCTGGAACCGCCCGGTCTACGCCGTCGCGAACGACAAACCGCACGTGCGCGTGGAGAACCGGGTGCTGCCCGCCGGCCCGACCGTCGCCGACACCCTCGCCAACGGCGCCTTCTACTACGGGCTGACCCGCGCCCTGGTCGAGGAGGACCGGCCGGTGTGGTCCCGGATGTCCTTCTCGGCCGCCGAGGACAACCTGCACACGGCGGCACGGCACGGCATCGAGTCCCGGCTGTACTGGCCCGGGATGGGCGAGGTGCCGGTGCCCGAACTCGTCCTTCGGCGGCTGCTGCCGCTGGCCCACCGGGGGCTGGAGCGCTCCGGCATGGACGACGCCTGGCGGGAACCGCTGCTCGGCGTCATCGAGCAGCGGTGCGTCACCGGCCGCAACGGAGCGGTCTGGCAGAAGGAGATGTTCCACCACATCGACACCGCCCGTCGTGCCGGCCGGCACGAGGCGCTGCGGCGGATGACCCAGGTCTACATCGACTACATGCACCTCAACGCCCCGGTGCACACCTGGCCGGTCGACTGACCCGGGCCGCCTCACAGCACGCGCAGGACGCCCACGACCTTGCCGAGGATCTGCGCCTGGTCGCCGGGGATCGGCTCGTAGGCGGGGTTGCGCGGCATCAGCCACACCTGGCCGTCCTGGCGGCGCAGTTGCTTGACGGTCGCCTCGTCCTCCAGGAGCGCGGCGACGATGTCGCCGTGGTCGGCGCTGTCCTGGCGCCGCACGGTCACGATGTCGCCGTCGCGGATCGCCGCGTCGGCCATGCTGTCGCCGGTGACCGTCAGGGCGAACAGGTCGCCCTCCCCCACGATCTGCCGCGGCATGCAGTAGACGTCCTCGATCATCTCCTGGGCCAGCAGGGGCGCGCCGGCGGCGATACGGCCCAGCAGCGGCACCTGGACGGGAGGCTCGCCCGTCTTCCCCGGGGCGGACGCCCCGGAGCGCCGGACGCGGTAGGCGCGGGGGCGGTGCGGGTCGCGGTAGAGGACGCCCTTGCGTTCCAGCGCCATCAGCTGATGGGCGACGGAGGAGGTGCTGGCGAGCCGCACGGCCTCGCCGATCTCCCGCATCGAGGGCGGGTAGCCCTGACGCTCGACCGTCGCGGCGATGAAGTCCACGATGTCCCGCTGGCGGCTGGTGAGCCCGCCGTCGGCAGGGCGGGGGCCCGGCGGGCGGCCCCGGCGTGCGGGCGCGCTGTTCTCCATCCCGGGCACCTCCGTACAAGATCTCGCAGAGCGCGACAATAACCCGCCTCCCCCGGTCATGGGAATGGCGGGGTGCCGAGAGGCACGGCTCACGCCGGTGCGTCGGGACCGGGGAGCAGCCGTCCGGTGGCCGCCGTTCCGCCCCCGCCGCGCCGAGCCGGAGGTCAGGCCGAGGGCTCGGCGCGGATGGCGGCGATGTCGAACTGCAGGCGCACCTTCTCACTGACCATGGCGCCGCCCTCGGCCAGCCTGCTGTCGTACGTCAGGCCCCATTCGGTGCGGTTGATGGTGGTCGTGCCGTCGAAGCCGACCCGCTCGTAGCCGAAGGGGTCGGTCACGTGCCCGATGTAGGTGAGGTCCAGCACGACGGGCCGGGTGACCTTCTTGATGGTGAGGTCGCCGGTCATGCGGTAGAGGTCGGACTCCGCGAGCTGGACGGCCGTACTGGTGAAGCGCATCTGCGGGTAGGCCCTGACGTCCAGGAAGTCACGGCCCATCAAGTGGACGTCGCGCTGTTCCACACCGGTGCGCACGCTCGCGGTGGAGATCATGATGTCCGCCCGGGACCGGGCCGGGTCAGTGCCGTCGAAGACGAGGCTGCTCCGGTATTCGGCGAAATATCCACGGACCGTACTCACCATCGCGTGACGGACCGAGAAACCGATCGCGCTGTGGGCGGGGTCGATCATCCACTCTCCGGTCAGCGCGGCCAGCGCCGGATCCGCGACGACCGTACCGGTGGAATTCGGCCGACCATCCCGGGCATCCCCGAGTTCGGGCGCGGAGGAAGGCGCCGAACGGCGTGAGGGCGCTACACGGTTGAACAAATTCATGATCCAACTATCTGTTGCACGGGGAATTCGCCGCAATCCCCTGCGCGTCCGGCGCGCAGGCATCCGCCCACCCTGACCTCCCGATCCACCCCACGCAAGTTCACCCCCGACGACCGCACAATCGTCACCCGATCTCCATAAAGTTCACTGCCAGGTCGACGCTGTTCACCGTTCAGCGCACGTGGCGCACCGGCGATGCGCCCGGCGGGCCCACCGCCGGAAAGCCGGGACGGCGAATACTCGCGGAATGCCGGGTTTTCTCTCGGTGTGCCCGGTGCCTGTCCGTTCCAGCCTGAAAAGAGGCGCAAGTGCAGTTTTCGAACATGGACGGGGGTGCCCCGACGTTCGACAGCGCTCCGCGAGAAACGCGGCCCGGGGCGGGGCGGACCGTCCCGGCGGCGCCCAAAGGGCCGGGCGTCACTGCTTGGCGCCGAAGTCCTGGGTCCACCACGGCCCGCCGGACCCCTTGTGGATGCCCACGCCGATGTCCTTGAAGGCGCAGTTGAGGATGTTGGCCCGGTGGCCGGGGCTGTTCATCCAGGAGTTCATCACCGACTCCGGGGTCTGCTGGCCCTGGGCGATGTTCTCCCCGTAGGTGGACCAGCGGTAGCCGGCGGCGGTGATGCGCTCGCCGGGCCCGGCGCCGTCCGGGTTGGTGTGGTCGAAGAAGCCGCGGGCGGCCATGTCGTCGGAGTGGGCCTGAGCGGCGTCGCGCAGGCGCGGGTCCTCCGCCAGCGGGCCGCAGCCGGCGGACGCTCGCTCCTTGTTGACCAGCGCGATCACCTGCGCGGCCGTGCCGGAAGGCGCCGCCTGCGTACGCGGTGCGGTGGACGGCGTGCGGGTCGGCCGGACCGATGCCCTCGGGGTCGGTCTGCTCGTGGCCGGGCGGGGGCTGTGGGAGGCCTTCGGCTTCTTCGACTCGGACGCGGAGGGAGACGGGGACGGAGAGGCCGACGGCGCGCTCTCGCTCGGCGTGCCGGTCGCGGAGAGGTCCGCGACGGAGGCGTCCGCGGTCCGTGTCGCCCGCTCGCTGTCCCCGTCGGGCTGCATGCCGAAGTACCACAGGCCGCCGCCGGCCACGCAGGCGGCGACCAGGGCGCCGCCGACGGCGCGGCGTCGCACGCGCCGGCGCCTGCGGGCGGCGCCGCGGCCGGCGGACCGCGCGCCCGTGGACGCGTGCGCCGTCGGGCCGCCCGCCGGTCCGCCGCGGGCTCCGGCCGCGCCGAGCGGGGTCGCCGACCCGGCCACGGCCGGTGCGGAGGCGGCGCGCACCTTCGCGAGCAGCGCGGGCGACGCCGCCACCAGCGCCAGGCCGGCCAGCAGGCCCTCCGCGGGCATCAGCCCGCTCCACAGGCCGGAGCAGCGCGCGCAGCCGCGGGCGTGCCGGGCTATGCGCTTGCGCCACAGCGCCGAGGGCCGGCCGTCCCAAGCCGCCACCACGGTCCGCAGTTCCTCGCACGGCGGCTGGGCGTCGAGCGCCCGTACGACCACGCGGGCGGCCTCCAGCTGCGCCTTCATCCGCTGCACCCGGACCGCCGTGTGCTGCGGGGAGAGCTCCAGGGCCTCGGCCACCTCCGGCCGGGTCAGTTCACCGGCGCACTCCAGCCACCACAGGGACAACAGTCCCCGGTCGTCGGGTTCGAGCCATCGGGTCGCCCGGGCGGTCTCCTGGCGCTGGCCGGACAGCTGGAGCCGGACCAGGGTCAGGTCCACGAAATCGGCGCCCGGGTCCGCCAGTTCCGCGGCCTCCTCCACGGCGCCCGGCGCGGCCTGCCGGCCCTGCCAGTGCGTCCGGACCTGGTTCATCGCGATCGCCACGAGCC
Source organism: Streptomyces sp. NPDC086766 (assembly GCF_044746005.1). NCBI lineage: Bacteria > Bacillati > Actinomycetota > Actinomycetes > Kitasatosporales > Streptomycetaceae > Streptomyces > Streptomyces sp. NPDC086766. Next base: position 98,989 of record NZ_JBIVBI010000015.1, read on the forward strand.
AGGAGCGGAAGCTCTCGGGAGCGCGCAGGCCACCGAGGGAGTCCAGGGCCCGGAGCATGGTGTCCTGCACCACGTCGTCCACGTCCACCGAGCCGTTGAGGGCCCGCCCCACGATGTTGTAGACGAGCGGCAGGTGCGCGGCCACCAGGGCGTCCTGAGCCTCCGGGTCGCCGGCCCGGGCGGCGGTCACCAGTGCCGCGAGCTCGGCCCTGTCCTGTGTACTCATGCAAGCTTCCCTGTCCTCGACGCCGAACGGTGCTGTCCGATACCTGGGAGACCGCCGAGGGGGTCCCGGATAACAGTTCCTCGGACATTCGTTCTGCGAGAGGTTCACCGCAGGGGGCCGCGACCGCAATGAAGACGGTCACACCGTGGGCCGGACACGGGCCGGACACGGGTCCGGGCCGGCCCGTGGGGGCCGGCCCGGAAGGGGTGCGCGGTCGGATCAGACGAGGTCGAACCGGTCGAGGTTCATGACCTTGTCCCAGGCGGCGACGAAGTCCTTCACGAACTTCTCCTTCGCGTCATCGCTCGCGTAGACCTCGGCGAGGGCGCGCAGCTCGGAGTTCGAGCCGAAGACGAGGTCGGCCCGGGTGCCGGTCCACTTGACCTCACCCGTGGCGGCGTCGCGGCCCTCGAAGGTGTTCTGGTCCTCGGACGTCGACTTCCACGTCGTGCCCAGGTCGAGCAGGTTGACGAAGAAGTCGTTGGTCAGCCGGCCCGGGGTGTCGGTGAGGACGCCGAGCTTCGACTGGTCGTGGGTCGCGCCCAGGACGCGCAGGCCGCCGACGAGGACCGTCATTTCGGGGGCGGAAAGGGTCAGCAGGTTCGCCCTGTCGAGCAGCAGGTACTCGGCCGGGAGGCGGTTGCTCTTGCCCTGGTAGTTGCGGAACCCGTCGGCGGTCGGCTCCAGCGCCGCGAACGACTCCGCGTCCGTGTGCTCCTCGGTCGCGTCGACGCGGCCCGGGGTGAACGGCACCTCGACGTCGTACCCGGCGTCCTTGGCGGCCTTCTCGACGGCGGCCGCGCCGCCGAGGACGATCAGGTCGGCCAGGGAGACCTTCCTGGCGCCGGAGTTGAACTCGCTCCGGATGCCTTCCAGGGTGCGCAGCACCGTCGCGAGCTCGTCGGGGTTGTTGACCTCCCAGCCGCTCTGCGGCTCCAGGCGGATGCGGGCGCCGTTGGCGCCGCCCCGCTTGTCGCTGCCGCGGAAGGTGGAGGCCGACGCCCAGGCGGTGGTGACCAGCTGCGAGACGCTCAGGCCCGAGTCGAGGAGCCTGGCCTTGAGGGCCGCGACGTCCTCGGCGCCGATGACCTCGCCCTCGGCCTCCGGCAGCGGGTCCTGCCATAGCAGGGTCTGCTGGGGGACCTCGGGGCCGAGGTACAGCGACTTCGGGCCCATGTCGCGGTGGGTCAGCTTGTACCAGGCCCGCGCGAACGCGTCCGCGAACTGGTCGGGGTTCTCCAGGAAGCGGCGGGAGATCGGCTCGTAGATCGGGTCGAAGCGCAGCGCCAGGTCGGTGGTGAGCATCGCCGGGGCGATCTTCTTCGACGGGTCGTGGGCGGCGGGCACGGTGCCCTCGCCCGCGCCGTCCTTCGGCTTCCACTGGTGGGCGCCGGCCGGGCTCTTGGTGAGCTCCCACTCGTAGCCGAAGAGGATCTCGAAGAAGCTGTTGTCCCAGCGGGTGGGCGTGTTGGTCCAGGTGACCTCCAGGCCGGAGGTGATGGCGTCACCGCCCTTGCCGGTGCCGTACGTGCTCCTCCAGCCCAGGCCCTGCTCCTCCAGCGAGGCGGCCTCGGGGTCCGGGCCGACACTGTCCGCGGGGCCCGCGCCGTGGGTCTTGCCGAAGGTGTGGCCGCCCGCGATCAGCGCGACCGTCTCCTCGTCGTTCATCGCCATCCGGCGGAACGTCTCGCGGATGTCGCGGGCCGCGGCGATCGGGTCCGGGTTGCCGTTGGGGCCCTCCGGGTTGACGTAGATGAGGCCCATCTGGACCGCGCCGAGCGGGTTCTCCAGCTCGCGGTCGCCGGTGTAGCGCTGGTCGTCGAGCCAGGTGGTCTCGGGGCCCCAGTACACGTCCTCCTCGGGCTCCCAGACGTCCTCGCGGCCACCGCCGAAGCCGAAGGTCTCGAAGCCCATCGACTCCAGGGCCACGTTGCCGGCGAGGACCATCAGGTCGGCCCAGGAGATGTTCTGGCCGTACTTCTTCTTGACCGGCCACAGCAGGCGGCGGGCCTTGTCGAGGTTGGCGTTGTCGGGCCAGCTGTTGAGCGGGGCGAAGCGCTGCTGGCCGGCGCCGGCGCCGCCGCGGCCGTCGCTGATCCGGTAGGTGCCGGCGCTGTGCCAGGCCATCCTGATGATGAGCGGGCCGTAGTTGCCGAAGTCGGCGGGCCACCAGTCCTGCGAGGTGGTCAGCACCTCGGCGATGTCCCGCTTCACCGCCGGGAGGTCGAGGGACTTGAATGCGGCGGCGTAGTCGAACTTCTCGCCGAGGGGGTTGGCCACGGCGGGGTTCTTCGCAAGGATCTTCAGGTTGAGCCGCTCCGGCCACCACTGACGGTTGCCGCCGCCCTGCGTCGGGTGGGGGGCGCGCTCGTGCGCGACCGGGCAGCCACCTCCGCCCTCCGCCTTCGCGTCCGTGACGATTGCATCGTGGTTCTCAGACATGGGAATCCTTCCGAACTGGGCGGATCACAAAGCTCAGGAACTGCGCGCGGTGGAACAGGCGGGGCACAGGCCCCAGTAGATGACCTCGGCCTCGTCTATCGAGAAGCCGTGGTCGTCGGACGCGGTCAGGCAGGGGGCCTCGTCGACCGCGCAGTCGACGTCGGCGACGACGCCGCACGTCCGGCACACGACATGGTGGTGGTTGTCCCCGACCCGCCCCTCGAACCGGGCCGGGCTGCCGGCCGGCTCGATACGGCGCACGAGTCTCGCGGCGGTGAGCGCGTGGAGGGCCTCGTACACGGCTTGGAGGGAGACATGGCCCACACGGTCGCGCACTCCGGAGGCGATCGCCTCGACGCCGAGGTGGTCACCCGCCCGGACGGTCTCCAGCAGCGCGACACGGGCGGCCGTCACCCGCAGGCCGGCCCCGCGCAGGGCTTCTGCGGTGGTCGGATTCCGGGATTCGGTCATGACGCCGAACCTACCTCCACAAACACGAACGACACAAGAAAACGAGGTGTACAAGTTTGGCGCTCGCATCCCGCGGGCTCGGAGGGTCACCTCCGCACGCCCCCCACGCCCCCACGCCCCCCACGTCCGGAAACGACCGGGCGCGCCGGTTCGTCGGACGGGGTGAGCCCCGGGGGGACACGGCCGCAGAGGGCCGTGCGGGTTCACGCAGCCCGCCCCGCGCCCGACGGGCGCCGGGACCGTAGCTCCCTGCGGTGGTACGTGGCCCGTCGTGAGCGCCGACCGACTCCCTCTGGGGAACCGCGGCTCCGCCGTCGCCGCACGCACGCGCCCGGTGGCGCTTCCGGGACCGGCCGGACGGCTACCCCTCGGCCTGCTGGTGGAAGTGCAGGGAGATGGAGCGCAGGACGTCGGCGGCGGAGGCGTCGGTGCGTCCGGCGTCGTGGACCTCGGCGAGCTGGACGAAGGCGAAGGCGAAGCAGGAGGCGATCTGCACGATGGCGGGGCCCAGTTCCTGGGTGACGATGTCCGCGACCTCGCGGGCGCTCGCGTCGGCGGGCAACTGGATGCGGGGCAGCATCTCCTCAAGAAGCGAGGCGACCGCCCCGGTCTGGCGGATGGTGGCGTCGGGATTCTCGCGGACCTGGCGGCGCATCTCGAGCGCCTCGGTGAGGATGCCGACGACCCGCTGCATGCTCTCTCGCTGCTCCATGTGCGCAGCCTAGGTGAGTCGGGCGCGAGTGGTCCCGGGTCGGAAGGCGACTCGGCCCCGCCCGGGCGAGCCGGGGCGGGGCCGAGGGAACGCGACCGCGGGGTCGGGCTAGCGCAGCGCGGCCCTGCGGCGGCGCATCCACCACATCAGGGTGATGCCGGTGGCGAGGAGGACGGCCGCCAGCGCGGACCAGAGGGCGATCTGGGTTCCGGTGTCGGCGAGGCCGCCTCCGCCCGCGTTGTCCGTGGGCGGCGCGGGAACAGCCCAAAGCAGTCGAGGCTCTTGCCCTTGACCGGGTTGCCGACATAGCTGAGTTCGAAGGTGCTGAAGTCGATGCCGCCGGGGCCGCGTCCGAAGCCGCCGCGGGTGTTGTAGGCGTTGTACTGCCGCTGGAGCCGACGGGCCTGTTCGGGGGTGTCGGCGGAGCGTCAGGCGGCGTCGTTGACCGGGCCCCGCGAGCCGACGAGCCCCCGGTGGACGCCCACCTCGTCGACGTACTGGACGTCATGGCCGGGGAGGATGAGGAGTAGCCACTCCCCCGCTCGCACTATTCGAACACGTGGTCACTTCTTCGTGCGAAGTCTCACGCCGGACCATGAGCGGACGAGGGGCGAAGTAGCGCTAGATTGATCACCATGAGCGACAACGTGTATTTCGACATCACCATCAACGACGAGCCCGCCGGGCGGATCGTGTTCCGCCTCTTCGACGACGTGGTGCCCAAGACCGCCAAGAACTTCCGTGAGCTGGCCACCGGCGAGCACGGCTTCGGGTACGCCGGTTCGACGTTCCACCGGGTCATCCCCAGCTTCATGCTCCAGGGCGGTGACTTCACCCGGGGTGACGGCACCGGCGGCAAGAGCATCTACGGCGAGAAGTTCGCGGACGAGAACTTCAACCTCAAGCACGACCGTCCGTACCTGCTGAGCATGGCGAACGCGGGCCGGAACACCAACGGGTCGCAGTTCTTCGTCACCACCGTCGTGACGAACTGGCTGGACGGCAAGCACGTCGTCTTCGGCGAGGTCGTCGAGGGTCAGGACATCGTCGACAGGATCGAGGGCCTCGGCAGCCAGAGCGGCACGCCCAAGGCGAAGGTCACCATCGCGGCCAGCGGGACCGTCTGACGTCACCGCCCCCGGTGCTGGGCTCCCGGCCCAGCACCGCGACGGGCCCGTTGAACGCCGTGGCACCGCCGGCTAACGGTGTTCGGGGTTCTCGAAGTCGTGGCGGCAGCCGGCGTCCCAGGCGCTGCGCTGGTTCCCGTAGGCGGGGATGCCGCCGGCGTCCTTGAGCATCCGGGCCAGGTGCAGCAGGTTCCACGTCATGAACGTGGTGTTGCGGTTGGTGAAGTCGTTCTCCGGGCCGCCCGAGCCCGGGTCCAGGTAGGACGGGCCGGGGCCCGCCTCGCCGATCCACCCCGCGTCGGCCTGCGGCGGGATGGTGTAGCCGAGGTGCTGGAGGCTGTAGAGCACGTTCATGGCGCAGTGTTTGACGCCGTCCTCGTTGCCGGTGATCAGGCAGCCGCCCACCCGCCCGTAGTAGGCGTACTGCCCCGCGTCGTTGAGCAGGCTGGAACAGGCGTAGAGACGCTCGATCACCCGCTTGGTCACCGAGCTGTTGTCGCCCAGCCAGATCGGCCCGGCCAGCACCAGGATGTCGGCGGCCAGCACCTTCTCGTACAGGCCCGGCCAGGCGTCGGTCCGCCAGCCGTGTTCGGTCATGTCCGGCCACACACCGGTGGCGATGTCCTCGTCCACCGCGCGCACCACGTCGACGTGGACGCCCTCCGCCGTCATGATGCCGGTGCAGCGGTCGATGAGTCCCTGGGTGTGGCTGCGTTCGGGCGACCGCTTGAGCGTGCAGTTGAAGACGAGGGCCCGCAGGTCGTCGTAGTGCGCGGGGGGTGTGTCGACGGTCGGTGGCTGGGCGGTCACGGGCCCTCCTGGAGATCGTCCCACCGTGCCGGTCACGGTGGCGCGGGACCCCCATGGTGCTGGCCGCCCACCCGTCGTGGCCGCCGCGGCGCCGCCGGCCGGCGACAACCACCCCGACAGCCGAAGCGTGCGCCGGCCGGCGCGGCGGGGCAGCGGGGCGGTGTGCGCGGGCGGGCGGTGTGCGGGCGGCCGCCGCGGCCCGGGCCGGTCAGGCCGGGAGCACCGGGTTGAGGCGTACCGCCAGCAGGGCGACGTCGTCGCGGCCGTCCGGGGGCAGGCGGTCGAGCAGCTCGGCGCAGGTCTCCTCGGGGTCGCCGGAGGTCTCGCCCACGACCGCGGCGAGTGCGTCCAGGGACCGCTGGAGGTCCTCGTGGCGGCGCTCGACCAGTCCGTCCGTGACCAGCAGGACGAGGGTCCCCGGGGCCGCGGTGATCCGCCGTGCGGGCGGGTGGGTCAGGCCGAGCCCCAGCAGGGGCCCGTGCTCGGTCACGTAGGAGGTCGTGCCGTCCGGGTCGCGCAGGAGGGGCGGGAGGTGGCCGGCGTTCGCCACGTGAAGGGTGTCCGAGCCGAACTCGATCAGCATGACGCACAGGGTCACGGTGGCGCCGGGCTCCACGGCGGTGAGCAGGTGGTCGAGCCGGGAGAGGACGACCTCGGGCGGATGCCCCTCCGCGGCGTACGCCCGCAGCGCGTGCCGTACCTGCCCCATCACCATCGCCGCGTCCAGCGAGTGCCCGGCGACGTCGCCCACGGCCACGACGAGGCCGGCGGGCGTGCTGATCGCCTCGTAGAAGTCGCCGCCGATCTCGGTGTGCTCGCTCGCGGGCAGGTAGCGGACGGCGAGGTCCGCGCGGGCCGTCTCCGGCAGGCTCTCGGGGAGGAAGCTCCGCTGGAGGGTGAGCGCGAGGGCGTGCTCCTCGCTGTAACTGCGCAGCGCCTCCAGCGCGAGTGCGGCGGCCTGGGTGAGCTGGGTGAGCAGTTCGTCGTCGTCCGCGGTGGTGACGGCGTCCGCGGGTGTGACGATGAAGACGGGCGGCCGCTCGGGCTTGGCCCGGCCGACGACGGTGCGGCGGCGGGCCGGGTCCTCCAGTCCGGGCGGCAGGCACGGCAGCGCGAGGTGGGCGGTGCGTACGACCCGGGCGCCGATCTGCTCGCGCCGGGGCAGCGGATTCCAGACCGGGATCGGATGGACCTGCGGCTCGGCGGGGTGCGCGGTGCCGTCGGCCTCGTCGTGCCAGGTGTGGGCGACGAGGGTGGTGCCCTGCGGGGTGGTCAGTACGGCGGCCACCTCGCAGCGGAAGATGGCCGCCGCGCCCTGGGCCGTCACCCGGACCAGTTCGTGCGCGTCCGTGGCGCTGTACAGGGCGACGGTGGCGCGGTTGAGCAGGTGCAGCCGCTCCGCGAGGAGTTCGGCGCGGCGGCGGGCCCGGGTGTAGCGCAGGGTCGCGGTGACGGTGGCGAGCAGTTCGTCGGGCGCGGTCGGCTCGACGAGGTAGGCGTCCGCGCCCCGGTACAGGCCCTGCGCGCGGTCGTTGACGGTGATGGCCGACGCGGAGATGTTGATCACCGGCACGGCGGCGGTGGCCGGGTTGCCCTTGATGTGCTCGCACACCTCGAATCCGGTCATGTCCGGCAGCTGTACGTCGACGATGGCGATCTCGGGCAACCGGTCCGGGCGGTCGAGCAGTTCGAGCGCGCGCGTGCCGTCCTCGGCCTCGGTGACCTCGTGCCCGGCCCGCCGGAGGGTGGTCGCCATGACGTAGCGGTTGGTCGGGTCGTCGTCGACGACGAGGATGTGTGCCGGACGGTGGTCCTTGTCGGGTCGCTGGGTCATCTTTCCTCGGGCCTGGGCGGCGTGGGTGGTGGGGCAATGTCGGAGTGCCGGACGGGGGGTGCCGGCGGGGAGCCGACGGCGGCGGCGAGGTCGGCGGCCGTGAGGCGGGACTTGTTCAGGACGGCGCGGGCGTGGGTGAGTCGCGCGCGGTCCACGTCGGCGGGGTCGAGCGCGGTGAGGACCACGACGGGAACGGCGCGGGTCGCCGCCTCCTCGGCCAGCAGCCGCTGGACCTCGTATCCGTCGGGGCAGGGCATGTTGAGGTCGAGGAGGACGGCGTCCGGCCGCTCCCGCGCGACGGTCGCGACGGCGCGGCCGCTGTCGGTGAGGACGGTGACGGACCCGGCGAGCCGGTCGAGGAGCGGGCGGAGCCCGGCCAGGAATGCCTCGTCGTCGTCGACGACCACGACGGACCGCCAGAGCGGGGCCGGGGGGCGGTTGTCCGGCCCCGGTCCCGTCGGCGCGGGCCCGGTGTCCTCGGCGTCGGGCGCGGTCTGCGGGAGGTGGGCGGGGATCTCGACGGTGACGCGGGTGCCGCGGCCGATCTCGCTGTCGAGGGTGAGCGTGCCGCCGAGCAGTTCGGTCAGCCGGCGGGCGTAGGGCAGTCCGAGGCCGGTGCCGGCCCGGCCGCGCTGGTGCGCTCCGCGGACCTGGTAGAACTCCTCGAAGACGCGCTCCAGGTCGTCGGCGGGGATGCCCACGCCGGTGTCCTGGATCCGGAAGACGAAGCGGGCGCCGTCGTCGTGCTCGCGCTCCTCGACGTCCAGCGCCACCGAGCCCTCGGCGGTGAACTTCAGCGCGTTGGACAGGACGTTGCGCAGGACGCGGGCCAGCATGACCTCGTCGGTGCACAGGGAGTGCAGCTGGGCGTGATCGGGGATGTCGAGGGTCACCCCGGGGCTTGCGGTGCCCTGGAGGGTGCCCCGCAACTGGTGCAGCAGCGTCCGCAGGTCCGTGTCGACCGGGTGGGGCTCCAGCCGGCCGGACTCGGCCTTCGCGACGTCGAGCAGTTCGTCCACCAGGGCCAGGAGGGTGCTGCCAGAGGTCTGGACGAGGGCGACCTGGCGGCGCTGCTCGGCCGTCAGCGGGTCCGCGCCGGGGCCCAGCAGCAGCCGGGCCAGCGCGATGACGGAGTTCACCGGCGAGCGGAGCTCGTGGCTGACGTTGGCCCAGAAGCGGGTCCGGTACTCGCCCGCGAGTTCCAGCTGCCGGGTCTTGTCCTCCAGTTCCGCGTAGAGCGCGACGACGCCGCTGTTGGTCTCCTCCAGTTCGGCGGCCAGTTCGGAGTACAGCGCCAGCACGCCGGTGTTGGTCTCCTCCAGTTCGGCGTTCAGTCGCTGCAGTTCCTCCTGCTGGGCCTGCGACTCCTCCAGGGCGACGAGGAGCTGGCGGTTCTGCGTGCGCAGGGTGTCGATCAGGTCCGCCGCTCCCTCGGCCCCGGCGAGCTGTGCGCGTACCGCGTCGGCGAGTTCGGCGGCGGACGGCCCGGAGGCGGGAGCGTGCTGGGCGAGGACCAGTTCGTGGCGGTGGCCGTCCGCGGAGAGCAGGCGGCAGTCGTCGAGCAGCCGGGTGGCGGCGGTCAGCAGCGTGGACGGCGGCCGGACGGGGCCGCGCCACTGGAAGCACGCGAAGAGGGCTACGGTGTCGGTGCCCTGGAGGCAGAGCCGCGCGGTCAGCCCGGGTGCGCCGAGCAGTTGTTCCCCGGCCTCGCTGACCACGGTGGCCAGGCGGACCAGGGGAGCGCCCGTCAGGCCCACGGCCCGGCACGCGGACTGGCAGCAGCGGCGCAGGGTGACCACGTCGCGCGCTTCCCGCAGGGCGATGGTGATCAGTTCCCGGGCGGACTGTTCGGCGTTCATGGCTGCCTGTGCACGGCCACGACTATGCCCGCGTCGTCGCGGCGTACGGCGGCCTGGTTCAGGATCTGCGCGGCGACCAGCGAGGGGTCGAAGGCGAGCAGGCCGGGGAAGTCGGCGGGCTTCCAGCGGTCGCTGAGGCCGTCGGAGTGCATGACCAGAGCGGTGCCGGGCGGGAGGACCGCGTCGAAGGTGCGCAGGCGCGGCAGGTGACTGCCGACGATGCCCGGCATGGACAGCAGTCCGTTGCGGCTGTCCCGGCCGGCGACCAGCGCGGTGATGTTGCCGACCCCGCACAGCTCCACGCGGTGCCGGGCGAGGTCGACCAGGGCGATCGCCACGGCCGCGCCGCGGGATCCGCGCAGGGCGTCGTGGACGTCCTGCAGCACGGCGGCGGGTTCGGTTCCCCGGCTGTCGCGGAACGCGGCCCTGGCGAGGTCCCCGACCCGGGCGGCGAGCGGTCCGTGGCCGAGACCGTCGCACATGAGCAGCAGGAGGGCGTCCGAGGAGTCCCCGGCGGCGGTGCGCACGGCCCAGGTGTCACCGCACACCTGCTCGCCGCTGATCGGCCGGGTCAGGCCTCCGGCCTCCACCGGGTCCGGGTCGGGTGCCGGGCCGCCGGCCCAGAAGCGTGCGAGCACGACCGTGCCGCGGCCGCGCAGGGAGTGCACGCCGAAGGCGTCGGCCAGCCGTGCAATGGCGCCGAGGCCGATGCCCAGGCTTCCGGAGCCGGACGTCCCGTCGCGCAGGGCGCCCTGGATGTCGTCGATGCCGGGGCCGCTGTCGACGGACAGGCACTCCACGGCGGCACGGTCGCGGGAGCGGACCACGCGCAGGGCGAGGGCGCCGTCCTCGGCGTGCTTGAGGAGGTTCGTCGCCATCTCCGTGACGCACAGTTCGACCCGGGCGACGCGCTCCTCGGACAGGCAGATGCTCCGGGCGAGCTGCCCGGCCTGGCGGCGCGCGGCCGCCGCGAGGGCGACGTCCGAGCGCAGCCAGCGCACGTCGCCGGCCTCGGTGACGAGGGTTGCGTTCACCGACCCCACTTCACAATGCGCACCGTGGTGCCGCCGGGTCCCGACTCGATGTGGAACTCGTCGACGAGCCGCTTGGCTCCGCTGAGACCGAGTCCCATGCCGTTGCCGGACGTCCAGCCGTCGGTGAGCGCCAGATCGACGTCCGGTATGCCCGGTCCCTGGTCCTGGAACTCCACGAAGATGCCGGCCCGGCCCGCCTCGGCGACGGTGGCCGCGCGCACGACGCCGCCGCCCCCGTAGATCAGCATGTTGCGGCCGAGTTCGCTGGCGGCGGTGACGAGTTTCGTCTGGTGGACCAGTGACAGACCGCTGCGCTGGGCGAGGGTCCGCACCATCTGCCGTGCCGTGACCACGTCGCCGCTGCCGGCGACGGACACGGACTCGGCCGTGGTTGTCGCACCGTAGTCCTTCATGCGCGGCCCGCGGTGTCCGCGGTGAGACGCCGCAGGAGCTTCAGGCCGCGCTCGAGGTTCAGTGCGGTGCGGACGCCCTTGAGGGACAGGCCGAGTTCGACGAGGGTCATCGCGACGGCGGGCCGCATCCCGACGACGATCGTCTCCGCGCCGAGCAGGCGCGAGATGGAGGCGTTGGTCGCCAGCATCCGCCCGACGAAGGAGTCGACGATCTCCAGGGCGGAGATGTCGATGACGACGCCCTTGGCGCCGGTGTCGACGATGCGGCGGGACAGGTCGTCCTGGAGGTCCATCACCATCTGGTCCTCCAGGTCCGTCTGGATGGAGACCAGCAGGATGTCGCCGATCTTGAGAACGGGGACACGGTTGGTCACAGCAGGCCCCGCACGTCGTCGTCGGCCTCGCGGGCGACTTCGTTCAGTGCCTGGCGCAGCGCCTCGGACAGGGAGGCGTTGGTGGGGATGTCACCGAACTCGATGCCGAGGGCCACGATCGTCTGGGCGATCTGCGGCCGGATGCCCGAGATGGTGCACTGCGCGCCCATCATGCGGGCGGCGACGACGGTCTTGAGCAGGTGCTGGGCGACCTGGGTGTCCACGGTCGGCACGCCGGTGATGTCGATGATGGCGTGGGTCGAGTTGCTGTCGACCAGGGTCTGCAGCAGCTTCTCCATGACCACCTGGGTGCGCGCCGAGTCCAGCGTGCCCACCAGGGGCACGCCCACCACGCCGTCCCACAGCTTCACCACGGGCGTGGAGAGCTCCAGGAGCTGCTCGGCCTGCGAGGAGATGATCTCCTCGCGGGTCCGGACGTAGGCCTCCGTGGTGAGCAGGCTCAGGTCGTCCAGCAGCCGGGCGAACTGGAGGTACACCCGGGCGCCCTCGTGGTCGTCCGCGAGGGTCGGCTCCAGCACCTCCTTGAGGGCGAGCACGCTGCGCGCGGTCTCGGTGGGGGTGAAGCCCTGCCGGGCCCGGTTCCGGGAGAGCTCGATCAGCAGGCTGCGCACCTCGCCGAAGGCGTCGCCCCGGCCGCTCAGCCCGCCCGCCACCAGCCCCTGGAGGACGGCCTCGTACAGCTCGCCCAGTTCACGGTTCAGCTCGGCGATGCTGAGGCGGCCCTGCAGCGCCTCGCCGACGGTCCTGCTCCACTGCACGAGGAACGTGTCACGCTGCGCCGTCAGTGTCTCGACCAGCAGTTTCGTGTTGCTGTCAGTCGCCACGTCCACCCCATCAAACACTTGATTGAATATGCCATGCAGACGATACGGCAAACGCACGGCTGTACGACGTGACGCAGCGGGGGCGCGGCCCTGGCGCAGGCGGGCCTCCCTCCCCCCTTTCCCTCCTCCGTTCCCTCCACCGGGCATCGCTTCCCGGTCGGCGGGTGGCTAATCCCCGGCCGGCGGCCGGGCGGCCTGGACATAGCGGAGCCAGGGGCGTACGTCCCCGCTCCCCCGCACGTCGAAGCCCTGATCCTCGACGAGTGTCTCGAGCAGGTCGACGCGGTGGTGCGCCATGGCGTGCCCGAGTCCGGCCAGCACCAGGTGGCGGCCGACCGCACCGCGGGGCGGCCGGAACTCCACGACAAGCAGGCGTCCGCCGGGCCGCAGCACGCGACGCATCTCACGCAGCGCCTTCGGCCGCAGGTCCTCCGGCAGGTGGTGCAGCATGAGGCTGGTCACGACGGTGTCGAAGGAGGCGTCCGGCAGGTCGAGCGCCTCCGCGACGCCCTCCCGGTACACGCACGGCGCCGCGTCCCGTCCGCCGCTGCCCTTGCAGCGGGCGTGGGCGAGGACCGTCGGCGACGGGTCGACGCCGGTGACCTCGCCCTCCGGTCCGGTCCGCGCGGCCATGCGCCGGGTCAGGTATCCGGTGCCGCAGCCGACGTCCAGGACCCGGTCGCCGGGGCGCGCGCCGCTGAGGGCGGCCAGTTCGGTGAAGGCACGCCGCCGCCTGCCGCCGAAGCAGACCTCGGCGCACAGCTCGTAGGCCCGGGCGGGCCCGATCGTCACGCCCGGGGTGTCCGCGTGGGGCTTGCCCTGCATGAGTCGTCCGAGGGACATGAAGTGTCACTCCCTAACTTAGTCGGGACTAAGTACCTCTCTAACTTAGTCCCGACTAAGAAGAGGGGCAAGGGCCGCATACGATGTCGGCGTGACCGAGTCCGACGCCCCCACCCCCGCGACCGAACACGGCAGCCGGAGGACGCCGCGCACGCGCATGCCGGCGGCCGAGCGCCGGGCATCGATCCTGGCCGCCGCCACCGAGGTCTTCTCCGAGACCGGCTACCAGCGCGGCAAGGTCTCCGACATCGCCCGCAGGGTCGGGGTCACCGAACCGGTGGTCTTCCAGAACTTCGGCTCCAAGTCCGCCCTCTACCGGGCGGCCCTCGACCACGCGGCGGCCTCGGTGACCGAACGGCTCACCGAGGCCGCCGACGCCGGGCGGCCCGTCCCGGAGGTCCTGGCGGCGTTCCTCGACCCGGCCCACATGGACGACTTCCACCGGCCCGGCGCCCACGGCTTCCTCTTCGCCGACGCGGCCTCCCTCGCGCACGACCCCGCCCTCCACGAGGCCGCGCGCGACATCCACCAGCACTTCGCCGCCGCGCTCGGGGAACTGCTGCGGCGCGGCCAGCGAGCGGGCGACATCCGCGACGACATCGAGCCGGAGGCCGCGGCCTGGTGGCTGATCTCCCTGCTCGCCGGCCGGCCCTTCCGTGCCGCGGTCGCTCCGGACCAGGACGTCCTGGAAGCCGACCTCACCCGGCTGGCGCTGCGCTCGCTGCTGCGTGAGGCGCCGACGGGCGGATGTTCTGGTTGAGGTGGAACAGGTTCGTGGGGTCGTAGACGTCCTTGACCCGGACGAGCCGTTCGTACACCGCGCCGGGGTAGGAGGCGCGCACCTTGTCCTGCGCGGCGTCGCCGGTGAAGTTGACGTACATGGCGCCGCGGCCGTGGCGGGCGATGTCCGCGCGGGCCTCGCGGGCCCAGGCGACGTGCGCGTCGAAGTCCGTCGCGTCCGGGGAGCGCGCGATCACGTTGCACAGCACGCTCGCCTCGCGCTGGCTGAACGCCGTGGCCTCGGCGGGGACGCGGGCGAAGGCGCCGCCGAGCTGGTGCAGGTGCACCTCGCTGAAGGGTGTCGGCGTGGCCGCGTGGTGCCGCAGCACCGCGTCGACCGCCGCGTCGGACGGCTCGATGAACGCCGAGGTGAAGTAGTTGTGGGCGCCGGCCGTCCACAGGGGGTCCAGCAGGGTCTGCATGCCCAGGTACGGCATGGGGCCCATCAGGTCGGCGATCGGGGTGCCCAGGGCGCGCAGCGGCGCCACGGCCTCCTCGCCCGCCGCCGGGGTGCCCGCGTACATGCCGGCCAGCACCACGACCCGGGTCCCGTGGACCTCCTCCGGGAGGAACGGCAGCGGGGGCGCGGTGGTCATGACCAGCATGGTCGTCAGGTCGTCGGGTGCGTGCGCGGTCAGTTCGCGCCAGCGGGTGACGACCTGTCGGGCCTGCGCGGCGGGGTAGAAGACGAGGCCGCCCAGGATCTGGGGCCCGACGGGGTGCAGCTCGTACTCCAGCGAGGTGACGACGCCGAAGTTGCCGCCGCCGCCCCGCAGGGCCCAGAACAGGTCCGGGTGCTCCCGCGCGTCGGCGCGCACCACGCGGCCGTCGGCGGTGACCACCTCGGCCGCCGTCAGGTTGTCGCTGGCCAGACCGTGGCGGCGCACCAGCCAGCCCACCCCGCCGCCCAGCGTGAAGCCCGCGATGCCGGTCGACGACACCAGGCCACCGGTCACGGCGAGGCCGAAGACCTGGGTCTCGTGGTCGAGGTCGCCCCAGGTCACGCCGCCCTGGGCGGCCACCCGGCGCCGTACGGGGTCGACGGCCACGCCCTTCATCGGCGAGAGGTCGATGACGACGCCGTCGTCGCAGGTGGAGAACCCGGCGATGCTGTGGGCGCCGCCGCGCACCGCGACGGGCAGGTCCTGGCTGCGGGCGAACTCGACGGCGCGGATCACGTCGGCGGTCCCGGCGCAGCGCACGACGAGGGCCGGGTGCTTGTCGTGGGTCGCGTTCCAGACCGCGCGGGCCTGGTCGTAGGAGGCGTCTCCCGGGCGGACGACCGTGCCGCGCAGGCCCGCCTCCAGCTCGTTGATGGTGGCGTCTCCCAGGACGCCCCTCGCGGTGTCGATCGACATGGCCGGCTCCTCGGTGGTGAGTGTTCCGCTTCGACACCGAGGACCGTAGGGAGCGTCTCTTAGCACTCACTCAGCAGCCGCTTTGCGGGGCGGTCGGGCCGGCGTCGGCTCGGTGAACGTCGGCGTCGCGTCCGTGGCCGCGCTCGGGTCGGCGGCCGTCTCCCCCTGTGGCCGGACCCCGCCCGGCCGCCCTCCCACGCCTGCGGCCGGCCAACCCGGTTCAAACCGCCGTTCCCCGGCCGTGCTCGGTGCGCGCTCGGGGCTCGGCGCTCTCCGCGGGCATGGCCCGGCGCTCCCCCGGCAGGCGCGCTGCGGGCCCGCACGGCGGCCGGTCGGCGCCACTGCGCGGTCGAGCCCCGGCGGTCGCTGGGCGCATCCCGGCGGCCGGATCCCGGTGCTCACTCGGCCGTCGCGCTCTGCGGGTGGGGCAGTGCGCGGCCCAGGGCGGCCGGGCCGCGGCGGTCGCCGAGACGGGCGAAGAGCTCCTCGGCCCGGGCGGCCGACGCCCTGGCGGCGTCGCGGTCCCCCGCCTGCCAGTCCAGCCGCGCCAGCATGAGCGCGACCCAGCCGGCCGCGCAGGGCGACCCGGCGACGTGCTCCAGCCTCCGGGCCCGGGCCAGCAGGGCGCGGGCCTCCTCCGCGTCTCCCGCGGCCCGGGCCACCAGTCCGAGGTGCAGCAGGCTGTTGGTGGCGCCCGGGATGTCGTCGGTCTCCTCGAACCCGGCGAGGGCGCGGGCGACGGCGGACCGCGCGCCGGCGGTGTCCCCCTCGGCCAGCCGGAGCAGGCCGAGGCAGCCGAGGGTGATGCCCTCCTCACGGCGGTCGCCGAGGCGGTGCCGGAGCGCCAGGGCGGCGTCGAGGTACTCGCGCGCCGCGTCGAAGGCGCCGCGGACGCGGCAGATGTTGCCGAGGGCGTTGAGGGCCAGGGACTCGCCGTGCGGGTCGGCGAGGACGCGGAAGCAGTCGGCACTCCGTTCGGCCGCCGCCCTGGCGCCGGCCGGATCGCCGTCCAGGCGGGCCGCCCAGGCGAGCGTGGACAGCACGTAACCGCGGGCCCGGGCCGTGCCGACCGTGCGGCCCCCGAGCACCGTCTCCTCGAAGAACAGCGACACGAGCCGCTCCGACTCGTCCTCCTCCACCACGTAACCCGGAGTCATGACCGGGAAGAAGGGCGCCCGCGCCTCCCCCGCCCCGTCGAGCAGCCGCAGGCTCTCCGCGCAGGCCGCGCGGGCCGCCGCCGCCTCGCCGCGGCAGACGGCCCAGACACCCTCGTGGTGGGCGACGACGGCGAGGACGGCGGGGTCGCCCGCCTCCCGGGCGAGCTCCCGGGCCCGGTCGAGCGCCGTCCGGGCCCGGTACCAGCCGCCGCGCATCCACAGCAGGACGGCCTGCTGGAAGTGGGCGTACGCGAGGGCCGCCGGGTCGTCCCGCCGCTGGTGGATCCCGACGATCTGCGCGCCGATGTCCTCCAGCGCGGACCCGTCCCCGAGGCGGATCGCCAGCACGCCCTGCCCCATCAGCGCCCGGGCGCGCTGCGGCGTGGGCCGCGGGGCCGCGGCCAGTGCGTCGTCCAGCCAGCGCCGCCCCTCCGCCAGGCGCCCGCGTTCCGACCAGAACAGCCGTAGCGCGACCGCCAGGCGCAGCGCTCCGTCCGGGTCGGTGCGCAGCAGCGAGCGCAGCGCGGCGCGGAGGTTGCCGTAGTCGGCCTCCAGCTCCAGTGAGGGCGCTCCGGAGATCCCGGTGGGGGGCTCGTGGTCGCGCGACCGGACCAGGTCCAGGTAGAAGCGCCGATGGCGCGCTTCCGTGGCGGGCAGTTCCCCGGCTGCCCTCAGGCGCTCGGCCGCGTACTGCCGGATCGTCTCCAGCAGGCGGTAGCGGGCCTCGTCCGGGTGGGGCTCGACCGTCACTAGGGACTTGTCGGCCAGCCGGCCGAGGAGGTCGAGGACCGGCACCCGAGCGGTGCCGTCGGCGCACACCTGCTCGGCGGCGGCCAGCGAGAAGCCGCCCGTGAAGACGGCGAGCCGGCGGAACAGGCGCCGCTCCTCCTCGTCCAGCAGCCGGTGACTCCACTCCAGGGTCGCCAGCAGCGTCTCCTGCCGGGTGACGCCGTGCCGGCTGCCCCGGCCGAGGAGGGCCAGGGCGTCGTCGAGCCGTTCCGCGATCTGGCGCGGGGCCAGCAGCCGCACCCGGGCAGCTGCCAGCTCCAGGGCCAGCGGCATGCCGTCGAGCCGGAAGCAGATCTGCGCGACGTCGGCGGCGTTGCCCGGCGTCAGCCGGAACCCGGGGGCGGCGTCGGCGGCCCGCTCCACGAACAGCCGTACGGAGGCGAAGCGGCCCAGTTCCGGTACGGACGGCAGCCGGCGCGGGTCCGGCAGGCCCAGGGACGGCACCCGGAAGCAGCGCTCCCCGTAGCTGCGCAGCGGCTCCCGGCTGGTCGCGAGCACCGCGACCCGCGGGCAGTGGGCGATGATCGCGGAGACCAGGGCGGCGCACGCGTCGACCAGGTGCTCGCAGTTGTCCAGCACCAGCAGCAGCTCCCGTCCGGCGAGCTGGGCGACCAGTGCTTCCCGGGCGTCGCCCGAGGGCGGGAGCTGGAGCCCCAGCACGGCGGCGACCGCGTCCGGTACGAGGGGCGGTTCGGTGAGCGCGGCGAGGTCGACGAACCACACCCCGTCCCGGTGGGCGCCCGTCCGGCGGGCCGCAACGGCGAGCGCGAGCCGGGTCTTGCCGCATCCGCCCGCCCCGGTCAGGGTGAGCAGCCCGCGGCGGCCGAGCAGCTCCTCCACCTCCGCCGTCTCGCGCTCCCGGCCGATGAGACCGGTCGGCTGCGCCGGCAGGTTGTGCCGGGGCGCCTCCCGCCGTTCCTCCCCGGTGTCGGCGGCGCCGGGCCGCTCCGCCTCCACCTCGACGGAGTCGGCCAGCAGCGCGCGGTAGAGGCCGCGCGTCCGGGGGTCGGGATCGGCGCCCGTGTCGCGGCGCAGCGCGTCCCGCAGCCGCTCGTAGGCGGCCAGCGCGTCGCGGCGCCGTCCGGCGTCGGCCAGGGCCCCCATCAGGGCCCGCCCGGCAGGTTCGTGCAGAGGGTCCTCGGCGACCAGCGCCCGCAGGACGTCGACGGCCTCGGCCGGGCGGTCCTCGCGCCGCAGCGCCTCGGCCAGTCCCAGTCTCAGCGCGGTGCGCCGGGTCTCGAGCGCGGCGGCCGCCTCGTCCGTCCAGGGCTCGTACGGGTCCTCGGGGAGCAGTCCGGGTTCGGCCAGGGCGAGCGCGGCCCGGTACCGCGCCGCGGTGCCGTCTTCCGCGGTCAGCCGGACCGCCTCGTAGAGCTCGTCGAGGTCGACGCGCACCCCGCCGTCGGGGCCGAGCAGCACCAGGTCGTCGCGGAGGACCAGGACGTCCCCGGGGCTTCCCGCGGAGGCCAGCGCGCGGCGCGCGGCGTGCAGCACCTGGTGCAGGTTGTTCGAGGCGGACGACGGGTCGAGGTCGGGCCACAGGAGGTCGTAGAGCTTCTCGCGGTGCATCCGGTGGCCCGGTGCCAGGCACAGCAGCTTCAGCAGGCTGCGGGCCTTGCGCAGCCGCCACGCCCCGGCGGCCACCGGGCGGTCTCCGACCGCCACCGCGAATCCGCCGAGGAGCCGGATGCGTACCTCATCGGCCATGGTTGTCCTCACGAGCAGGCTACCGCCCGGCCGGTGGCGGGTCCCGCGCTGAGCGCGGGGAGCCTGGTCAGCGGGCGGAGCCGCGCGAGCCTGGGGAGCCGGGCGAGTGCGGGGAGCCGGGCGAGCCTGGGGAGCCGGGCGAGCCTGGGGAGCCGGGCGAGTGCGGGGAGGGCGCGGGGCGCGGAGGTCGCCCCCCGGCGTTGGTTTCCCGTAAGCAGAGCCGGGGGGCGGTCGGGGGCCCGATCCGGAACCCTCGCCCCGTGCTTCGGTGCGGCGGCGGCCTGCGGATGCAGCCGCGTCCGGCTCGGATCATGCTGGGGTCATGCCTCCTGGACCGCCCGTGGTCGTGTACCCGCCCGCCGAGGACGGCGGACGGCGGGTCCGGGTGGGCGACCACTTCTTCGGCATGGCGTACGGGCCGCTGGACGTCGTCGATTTCCTGCGGCGGGCCGGGATCGAGGAGGCCGACCGGGCCTACGTCACGCAGTCGCGGCGGATCGAGTGGCGGGGCGGCGGCCCCGGCGTGTGGGAGCGCCCCTCCGGCTGAGCCCGCGGACCGATCGGAGCGCGCGGACCGATCGGAGTCCGCGGACCGGTCGGAGTCCGCGGACCGATCGGAGTCCGCGGACCGATCAGAGCGTGCGGACCGATCGGAGTCCGCGGACCGATCAGAGCGTGCGGACCGATCAGAGCGTGCGGGCAGACCCGAGCCGGCGGACACACCGGAGCCGGCGGACCGCTCACAGTCTGACGACGATCAGGGCGATGTCGTCGCGGCCCCCGCTGGCGACGCCGAGCCGGGCCAGCAGGGTGTCGGCGAGCTGTTCGGTGCCGAGCCGGGCGCACTCGGTGACCGCCTCGGCCAGCCGGCGCAGGCCCACGTCGATGTCCTCGTCGCGGCGTTCGATGAGGCCGTCGGTGTAGAGCACCAGGGTGTCGCCGCGCGTGTAGTGGACGCTGGCCTGGGGGCGCGGGACGTGCTGCGGGCGCGTGCCCAGGGGCGGGTCGGTGGCCTGGTCGAGCAGCTCGTAGCCACCGTCGGAGTGGGCGAGGATGGCCGGCGGGTGGCCGGCGGTGCTGTAGGTGATCAGACAGCTGCGGGTGTCGACCATCGCCTTGACCGCGGTGGTGCCGAGGGCCCCCTCGACCGACCGCGCGTACAGGCCGAGCACCTCCAGTGCCTGCGCGGGACGTTCCTGCGCGCGGATGGCGGCGGACAGGGCGCTGCGGAGCATGCCCATGACGGCGGCGGCCTGGAGACCGTGGCCGATGACGTCGCCGACGGCGAGGGCGAGCCGGTCCGGCGCGATGTCGACGACGTCGTACCAGTCGCCGCAGATGTTCAGCGAGCCGGTGGCGGGCAGGTAGCGCACCGCGACGTCGTGCCGGTGGTGGGCCAGGTCGGGGACGTGCAGCATGGCCTCCTGGAGCGTGACGGCGACCTCGCGTTCGCGGGCGTGGGCCCGCCGCAGCTCCTCGTTCAGCCGCTGAAGCTCCCGTGCGCGCGCGTACAGTTCGGCCTCCAGCGCCTGGGTTTCCTCCAGGCGGACGCCCAGCCGCAGACCGGGGTGGGCGGCCCGGTGGGCCTTGATGTACGCGGTGACGTCCTCCACCCGGTGGATGATCCACGCCACCTGGCCGTCGGGGCCGAGGACGGGCGTGTTGACCGGGGACCACCAGCGCTCCTCGAACACGCCGGGCCGGCCGGGCACCGGGATGTCGTACTTCTGCAGCGCCATGGTGTCCGCGCGGCGGGTGCTGAGCACCCGGTGCAGGGAGGCGTCGAGGTTGCGTACGCCGTCGGCCTCGGGGTCGGCGGGGTTGTCGGGGTACGCCGTGAAGAGGTGCTGGCCGATCAGCTCCTCGCTGGTCCGCCCGGTCACCTCCAGGTAGGCGTCGTTCACGTCGACGATCACCAGGTCGGGGCCGAGGACCAGGTAGGGGCTGGGCGTGGCCGCGAAGAGCGCGGCATGATCGACCTGCGGTGCCATCGTCTTTCCCGTCCCGCCGTCCTCGCCGACTCTGCCCAATCTAGGGTCGGCCGCCGGATACCGCCTCCGCGTGCCGGCCTTCGGCCTGCCGCGGGCGCCGGTCGTGGGCGCCCCGGCTCAGGGGGCCGCGGCCGCGGCCGCCGGGGCGGGGGCGTCGCGCAGGCCGAGGCGGAGGTGCTCCACGTGGTAGAGGGCCTGCTCGAGGAGCTCGGCGACGTGGTTGTCGTACAGGGCGTAGATGACCGAGCGGCCCCGGCGCTCGCCGGTGACCAGCCCGAGGTTGCGCAGCAGGCGCAGCTGGTGGGAGCAGGCGGACTGCTCCATGCCGACCGCGTCGGCGAGTTCCGTGGCCGCGCAGGGGCCCTCCTGGAGGCGGGCCAGGATCCGCAGCCGGGACGGGGTGGCGAGGGCCTGCAGCGTGGCGGCCACGTCGGCGGCGCCCACGGTCTCCAGGCGCTCGCGCGCGGTGGCGGTGGTCTTGGCGTCAGCTCCGTGGCCCATGGCCTTCATCCTACGGAGAACCACCCATGAACGCATGAACGCTTCTTCATGCGCTCCTGTACGGTGGCGGGAGCGGTGCCGCCCGTCCGGCTGCCCGCATCCCGTTCACGCTCCCGCGAAGGACTTCCGCACCGATGACCTCCACCCTGGCCCCGGCCCCGGTCGACCGGGCCGCGCCCGACCGCGCGAGCGGTGCCCCCCGGCGCCGCACCCGGGTGTTCGCGCTGCCCGAGGCCCGCTGGGCGGCCGCGGCCACCGTACTCTTCCTGCTCGCCCTGCCCCTGCAACTGGCCGGCGCCCCGGCCTGGGCCTGGGGCCCGCTGTACGCGCTGACGTACGCCTCGGGCGGCTGGGAGCCGGGCTGGGCGGGGCTGCGGGCGCTGCGCGCGAGGACCCTCGACGTCGATCTGCTGATGGTCGTCGCCGCGCTCGGGGCGGCGGCGATCGGGCAGGTGAGGGAGGGCGCGCTGCTCATCGTCATCTTCGCCACCTCGGGGGCGCTGGAGGCGCTCGCCACGGCCCGGACCGCCGACTCCGTCCGGGGGCTGCTCGACCTGGCTCCCGCCACGGCCACCCGCGTGGACGGCGACGGCGGCGAGGAGACCGTCCGTCTGCCGGAGCTGTCCGTCGGCGACACCGTGCTCGTCCGGCCCGGCGAGCGGGTCGGCGCCGACGGCCGGGTGCTCGACGGCGCCAGTGACGTCGACCAGGCCACCATCACCGGCGAACCCCTGCCCGTGGCCAAGGAGAAGGGCGACGAGGTCTACGCCGGCACGCTCAACGGCACCGGCGCGCTGCGCGTTCGCGTGGAGCGGGACGCCTCCGACTCGGTGATCGCGCGGATCGTCCGCATGGTCGAGGAGGCCTCCGAGACCAAGGCGCCGACCCAGTTGTTCATCGAGAAGGTCGAACAGCGCTACTCGCTGGGCATGGTGGCCGCGACCCTCGCCGTGTTCCTGGTGCCGCTCGCCGTCGGCGCGGCGCTCAGCGAGGCGCTGCTGCGGGCCATGACCTTCATGATCGTGGCCTCGCCCTGCGCCGTCGTCCTGGCCACGATGCCGCCCCTGCTGTCCGCCATCGCCAACGCCGGCCGGCACGGCGTCCTGGTCAAGTCGGCCGTGGTCATGGAGCGGCTCGGGCAGGTCGACGCGGTGGCGCTGGACAAGACCGGCACACTGACCGAGGGCGCGCCCCGGGTGAGCGACGTACGGCCGTTCGCCGGATCCGGGCTGGAGTCCGGCGAGTTGCTGGTGCTCGCGGCCGCCGCGGAGCACCCGAGCGAGCATCCGCTGGCGCGGGCGGTGGTGGAGGCGGCCCGCGAGCGGGGGCTCACCCTCCCGGCGGCCGAGGACTTCGCGTCCACGCCCGGCGTCGGCGTGACCGCCACCGTCGACGGGCGCGCGGTCGCGGTCGGCGCCCCGGCCCGGCTGCTGCGCGGAAGGGCGGACGCCGCCGCGGCGCGCGCCACCGTCCTCGCCGCCGAGCTGGAGGAGGGCGGACGGACGGCGGTCCTGGTGACGGTGGACGACTCCCCGGTGGGTGTCCTCGGCATCGCCGACCGGCTGCGCACGGGCGCCGCCGCGACGGTCTCCGCCCTGACGTCCCTCACCGGCACCGCGCCCCTGCTGCTCACCGGCGACAACCCGCGCGCCGCCGCCCGCCTCGCCGCCGAGGCCGGCATCGAGGAGGTGCGCGCCGGGCTGCTGCCCGAGGAGAAGGTGGGCGCGGTCAGGAAGCTGGAGGCGGCCGGCCGCAGGGTGATGGTGGTGGGCGACGGCGTCAACGACGCTCCTGCGCTGGCCGCCGCGCACACCGGCGTCGCCATGGGCCGGGCCGGGTCCGACCTGGCGCTGGAGACCGCCGACGCGGTGATCGTCCGCGACGAGCTCGCCACCGTTCCCGCCGTGATCGCGCTGTCGCGCCGGGCGCGCCGGCTCGTCGTGCAGAACCTCGTCGTCGCCGGGGTGTTCATCACCGGCCTGGTCGTGTGGGACCTCGCCGGCACCCTGCCGCTGCCGCTGGGTGTCGCGGGGCACGAGGGCTCGACCGTCATCGTCGGCCTCAACGGACTGCGGCTGCTGCGCGAGGCCGCCTGGAAGCGGGCCGCCGCATGAGCCGGCGCAGGACGCCCGCGCGGGCCGCGCAGGCCGCGCCCCGGTGCACCGTGACCGTGTGCCGGGGATGCTGCTGCGGCACCGGCAAGGTCCCCGGCGTGGACCACCAGGCCCAACTCGCCACGTTGAAGGCGGAGCTGGGACCGATCGCCCAGGTACGGGCGGTGAACTGCCTGGACGCCTGCGAACAGGCCAACGTCGTCGTCGTACAACCGTCCGCTGCCGGGCGCGCCGCGGGCGGGCGGCCGGTCTGGCTCGGACTGGTCAACGATCCCGACGCCACGGCCGACATCACGGCCTGGGTGGGGGCGGGCGGGCCGGGGCTCGCCGAAGTGCCTGAGATCCTCGACCTGTACGCGTTCTCCCCGTCCCGGCGCGTGCGGCGGGCCGTGGAGGACGACTGAGCCCCTCTCGGCGGTCACGGACTCCAGAGGCACCGTCAAGTGACGTTGATGCACTGCGCTGATGCGCACTCCTCAGGCTCGACGGCCATGAATTTCTGAGCCGCCGTCAAGCGCCTTGCATTCATGCGGTGATGCGTATGCCTCAGATGAACACGCGTGCCAGCGCGGCCAGTACGTCCAGGCGGTTCGCCGGAGCGGCTCGCACACCGAGGTGGCCGTCCGGGCGGATCAGGAGCGCGGTGGATCCCTCGGCCCCGTACGCGCGTCGGAACTCCCCGGCTCCGTCATGGATCACCGGCAGCAGCAGGCCGGGCGCCTCGACGCCGACGGCGAGCAGTGCGTAGCAGGTCAGCTCGCCCCGGGCCACGTTCCTCGCCTCCTCGGCGAGTTCGTCGAAGTCCGCGGTCCGGTCGGCGGAGTCGGCGTAGAGCAGGAGGACGTGGTCGCGCTCCCGCAGCAGGTCGAACAGGCGCAGCGGGAAGGCGCAGAGCGCGTCGCGCAGTCCCGTGCAGTCGGGCGCGCGGTCGCCGGCGACCGGACCCGGTCCCGCTCCCCCGGTCGCGTCCCGCTCGACGACGGGGCTGCCCGGGTAGGAGACGAGCAGTTGGGCCTCGCGCATCATCACGGTGGCGGGGTCGCCGGCGTCGGCGTGCACGCCCTCGGCGGCGTGCCGCACCGTGCGGCCGACGACCTCCTCCCCCACCGGTCTGCGTTCGGCCTCGTAGCTCTCCAGGAGCCGGGGCTGTGCGACGCCCTTGGCGGTGAGCGCCAGCTTCCAGGCGAGGTTGTACGCGTCCTGGATGCCGGTGTTCATGCCCTGCGCGCCGGTGGGCGGGTGGATGTGCGCGGCGTCACCGGCGACGAAGACCCGGCCGTCGGCGTAGCGGTCCACGATCCGGTGGCTGATGCGGAACACCGACGACCAGCGCAGCGCCGACGCGGTGCACGGCACCGGCGAGAGGCGTTCGAGCACCTTCGCGATGTACTCGATCCGGGGCGCCTGACCGTTGTCCGGCCCGTGCGCCGGCTCACCCGCCTCCGGTGCCCGGTCGTGCGACAGTTCGGGCGAAACCGTCGTCGACACCCGGTAGCGGGACCGGCCGGGCAGCGGCACGCACACCAGCAGGTCGTCGACGGTCCCGTCCTCGGCCCGGTGCATGGCGCGCACCCCGTAGCCGGCGGGCAGTCCCCAGTCGAGCTCGACGTCGGCGAGCATGTACTCCGCGGGGAACGCGCCGCCCTCGAAGGACAGCCCGAGCTGTTCGCGGACGACGCTGTGCGCGCCGTCGCATCCGACGAGGAATTCCGACCGGATCTCCCGGTCCTCCCCGGCGGCCGTGCGCAGCCTGCTGGTGACGCCCTTCGCGTCCTGGGTGAAGGAGACGAGCGCGGTGCCGCGTTCGACGTGCGAGCCGTGAACGGCGAGGCGCTCCTCCAGGATGCGCTCTGTCTCGTACTGCGGCAGCGCCGCGAAGCCGTACGGCACTTCGGGTGGCAGCCTCAGCTCGATCCGTTCCTGTTCGGCTCCGTCGACGTACACGAGCTGTCCGCGCATCGGCACGGCGGCGTCGAGCGCCGCCCGCGCCACTCCGGAGCGGTCCCAGATCTCCAGCGTTCTCGGCTGGACGCCCACCGCCCTGGCGTACGGCAGGCGTTCGGGCAAGAGGTCGACGAGACGGCAGTCGACGCCTCGGCGCCGTAGTTCGAGTGCCGCGGTCAGGCCCACCGGGCCCGCGCCCACGACCAGGACCTGGGTGTCGTCGGTCATGTCCGTCCTCCCGACGGTGCCCACGTGCGGACACGCTCCCTTTCCATGCTGGCGCTCCCGACGGCCGACGGCCACTGGACGGGACGGGGGGGCCGCGCACACGAGTCGCCCGGCCGGTCGGAGCCGGCCGGGCCCGTCGCTCGGGCGGTCGGTCAGTCGTTCGGTCGGTCAGTCGGTGAGCGCGACGACGGCCCGCACCCATTTGCCCGCCGAGGCCGAGTGGCTCTCCACGCTCCGGCACAGGGCCTTGACGATCTCCAGGCCGTGCTGGCCCACCCGTCCCGGGTCCGGCTGCCGGACCACCGGGAGGACGGGACTGGAGTCCCACACCGCCACCTCGAGGGAGTCGGCGCCCGCTTCGAGCTGCACCAGGCAGGAGCCGCGCGCGTACTTGAGGGCGTTGGTCACCAGTTCGCTGACCACGATCTGGGCCGTGGCCATCGCCTGACGGGACACGGGGGCGTCGCACACCGACTCCAGGTGCACGAGGAAGGACCGGACGAAGTCCCGGGAGTCGGAGATCAGTCCCGAGCTCATGGAGGTGTCGTAGGCCACGGCCGCCCGTACGGGCCGCGTGCGCGGCTCGTCACCGCCGGGTTCGTCCACTGCCTGGTGCATGAACCGGTGCCTCGCCCCTTTGCCGTCCGATGTCTCGTTCCTCTTCCTCGGCCCCGTCCCCGCGGGGGGAGCCACCGCGTCCGCGCTCATGTGGCGGTGATGACCAGAGCGGCCTGGTCGTCGTCCACGTCACCGCCGCCGGTGAACGTCCGTACGTCGCCGGTGACGGCTTCGAGGACGTCCTGCGCGCCCGGCCGGTGCGGGGCGGCGGCCAGCGCGCGGGCGAGCCGCTCGTCGCCGTACTGCTCCCGGCTCGTCGGGGGGTGGCATTCGGTGATGCCGTCGGTGTAGAGCAGCAGGCTCTCGTGCGGCCGGAGCAGGAGGCTGCGCACCCGTGGTTTCGCGTCGATGCCGATGCCGAGCAGGCCGCCCTCGACCTCGACGGTGGTGACGTTGTGCTCGGCGTCGAGCAGCAGGGGCAGCGTGTGGCCGGCGCGCACGAGGTCGACGGCCAGGCCCTCGGGCGTCGAGGTCATCCGGCCGCAGATGAGGGTGACGAAGCCGTTCCCATAGCCCGCGGGGCGGTCGTTCAGCGCCTTCTCGACGGCGTTGACGACGTCGACCGGTCCGGGCAGCAGGGGGGCCACGGCGCGGGCGGTGTGCCGGACCAGGGCGGTGGTGGTGGCGGCGAGCGCGCCCCGCCCGCAGACGTCGCCGAGCACGAACGCCCAGGAGCCGTCGTCGAGCGGGAAGACGTCGTAGAAGTCGCCGCCGATCTCCAGGCCCTCGCCCGCGGGATGGTAGTGGGCGGCCAACTCGGCGCCGGGGATGTCCGGCAGGTCGGGCAGGAGCAGTCCGGTCTGCAGGTCCCGGGCGAGGGCGACGCGCTGCCGGTACTGCCGTGCGTTGCGGGCGGCGGAGGCGGCGCGCCGCGCCAGCTCCTCCGCCAGCGCGACCTTGTGGCCGTCGAAGGAGTTCTCGGCGGTGGACAGCAGCGTGAGCACCCCGAAGGGCCGGCCGCGGTCGGTGAGCGGGATGCACAGGTAGCCGGTCACGCCCAGGTCCTCCCAGGGGCCGGGGCCGGTGGGCGTGCGGCGGGCCACCTCGGTGATCCCGGACGCGAACACGCGGGACACGGCGTCCTGGTCGGCGGGGCCCGGTATGTGGGCGGCCAGGAGGGCACTGTCCTGCGCGTCGGGTGCCGCCACCGCCACGCGCCGCAGACGGCCGGCGTCGAGGACGTCGACCGCGGCCAGGGGCGCCAGGGTCGGGGTGCACAGGGTGGCCGCCCGGTGCAGGATCTGCGTCTCGTCCAGGATGGCCGCGAGGGCGTTGCTGGCCGACAGCAGGAAGGCGAGGTCGTCGCGGGCCGCCTTCTCGCGGGCGTCCGCGGCCCGGCGCGCCTGCTCGACCCGGTGCCGTTCGACGGCCAGGGCGGCGGTGTCGGCGAAGACGCGGGCCAGGGCCAGGTCGACGTCCAGCGGGGCGCGCGGCGTCCGGTGGTACATCGCGAAGGTGCCCAGCAGACGGCCGTCGCGGGCCAGGACGGGCGTGGACCAGCAGGCCGCGACGCCGGCCTGCGCGGCCAGCTCCCGGAAGTCCTTCCACAGCGGGTCGGCGGCGATGTCGGTGACGACGACCGGCTCCCGGCGGAAGGCGGCGGTGCCGCAGGAACCGGCCCCCTCCCCGGTGGCGATGCCGTCGATGGCCCGGTTGTAGAACTCGGGCAGGCTCGGGGCCGCTCCGTGGCGCAGGTGCCGTCCGTCCTCGTCGGCGAGCAGCACCGAGACGATCACGCCGGGCGACAGTTCCTCGATCGCCCGGCACATGCCGTCCAGCACGTCCTCCAGCGGTGCCTGCCGGGCGATCTGCTCCAGCAGCACCCGGTGCTCGGCGGCCAGCCGCTGGGCGTGCTTCGCCTGCGTGGTCTCCACGCCGATCATGCGGACGCCGACGACGTTGCCGCCCGCGTCCCGGCGCGCCTCGTAGGTGAAGTCGACGAAGATCTCGTGCGCCCCGGCGCCCGCGCCCAGGACGAAGCGGACGTCCCGGCCCACATGGCGCTCGCCGGTGCGGTAGACGCGGTCCAGCGCGGCGAGGAAGTCCGGCGTGGCCAGCTCCGGCACCAGCTCCCCGAGGGGCACGCCGGTGCGCTGCCGTCCCCCGCCGCCGATGGCGGCGAAGAAGGCGGGATTGGCCGACTTCAGGACGTGGGCCGGTCCGACCAGGGAGGCGAACAGCGCCCTCGACTGGCCGAAGAGCACCGACAGGTCGTCCTCGGCGCCCGGTGCCGTGCGGACGCGTCCGGCCGGGAACGCGGCAGCAGGCGTCAACCTCTGCTTGGGTTTGGCTGTCATCCCCGTCTTCCCTCCCCCGCGGACCGCGGCCGCGTCCCGGCCGGCAGGTCATCCAGCAAATCATGCCCTACCGTCCTGACCAGCGCCTCGTCCACGGTCGGGTGCACGGGGATGGGCCCGTCCAGGCCGGTCAGGGAGAACGCCCGCCGTACCGAGGGCGGTGCGGCGGCGATCCGCAGCGCCGCGCCGTGCGGCAGCAGCCGCTGGTACAGCCGGACGAAGGCGCCGATGCCGGAGGAATCGCAGAACAGCAGGCGGGAGCAGTCGGCCACCACGAGGGGCGGGGCACCGGCCCCGGTGGCGTCGGTGGTGGCCGCGGTGACCACGGCGGCGGAGGTGACGGCGGTGCCTGCGGGTCCGCCGGCGCCGGTGCCCGAGGCTTCGGTCACCGCGGTGTCCGAGGCCTCGTGGAACTGCACCACGCTCTCGTGGTCCAGCTCGCCGCTCAGGCCGAGCACCAGGGCGCGACCGGATCGCGCCACCTCCACCGAGAACACTCGCACCGCACCTTTCACCCGATCGGTCTTCGGTATGCCGACTCCATGCTAAATACTTCCGCCGCCACTATGTCCCGCGTCCCCGCCCCCCGGGCGCGGCGCGCGCGGCGGAGGCGAGGGAGTCGGCGAACCCGCAGGCAGATCGCGTTGTCAGTCCCCCCTGCCAAGATCCCGGACATGCTCTACGACGCCCTGGTGGCCGCATACCGTGTCCATGACTCGCTCGACGACGTGCGGTGCGCCGCGCTGGACCGCGTGCGCTGGCTCGTCGACCTGCTGGAGCGCCGGCGGTCGGAGTCCCGCTGGGACCCCTCCGTGTGGCAGGGTGCGGACGGCTACGAGCGGTGGCAGGAGGCGTGCGCGGCGACCTCGGCCGAGATCGACCGGCGGCTCGCGGCCTGCTCGGACGACGACGGCAGGGCCGCGGTGCTGTGCCTGATGCTGGCCGCCCGCTTCGACCAGCGGGGCTTCTGGCAGTACGACACCGAGATAGAGGCCCTCGTCCGGCGGGTGGACGGCTGGACGACCGACGAGGTCGCGGTGATGCTGCACCGCACCGCGCAGTACGACATGGGCTTCTGGTTCGCCGCGTCGCTGGGGACGACGCTGGACGTGGCCGAGCGGCTCGACGCCGACGCGCACCGGGCACTCGCCCCCCGGCTTCGGCACGCCCACGCCAAGCTGATGCGGGCCGATGTCGAGACGCGCCTGCGCATCGGGCTCGCCGGGCGTCTGCGTGAGCTGCTCGCGAGTGTCGACGAGGCGTGGATCCCCGAGGGACTGATCCCTCCGCACGCCCGCTGGGCCGCCCCGCTGCGCGACCGCGCGCGGACCGCGCCGTCGGCGGAGCTGGCCGGCCTCGTCCGTCATCTGGCGAGCCTGCCGGGGCCGCGCCCCACCCAGCGGTGGCGGCAGACCTGCCTCACGCTCGTGGAGGCGGCCTCGGCGCGTGACCTCGCCTCCGGCATGCTGCGGGCACTGACCGAGGACGGTCCGGGGCACGGCGGGGGCGGCGACGCGGACACCGGCGCGCCCGAGGGCCACCCCTGGAACTCCGTCGTCCGGCGGGGCGACGCGGACCTGGCGCGCGGTGCCGTCTGGGCGGCCGCGCTGACCGGCGGCCCGGAGGCGGTGCCCGGGCTCACCGCACTGGCCCTGCGGGCCGGCCTCGGGCCCGGCCTGAGCGAGGACCTCAAGCTCGCGGGCGCCGCGATCAACGCGCTGGCCGAGGTGGGCGACGTGACCGCACTGGAGGCCCTGTGGCGGCTCCAGGCGAGGATCAGGCACCGGGCCCTGCGCAAGCAGGTCGACACCGCGCTGGTGACGGCCGCCGCCCGACAGGGCATCACGGCGGGCCAGCTCGTCGAGCGCAGCGTGCCCGCCCACGGCCTGGCGCCGGACGGCTCCGTGGAACGCGAACTGGGCGGCCACCGGGTCCGGTTGGCCGTCGAGGACGCGACGACGGTACGGCTCACGTTCACCGCCCCCGGCGGACGGGCCTCCCGCACGGCCCCCGCGGCGGTGAAGGAGGGGTTCCCGGACGAACTGAGGGAGCTCAAGGCCCTGGCCAAGGAGGTGCGGGGCACGCTGGCGGGCGAGCGGGCCCGCCTGGAGTCGCTGATGTCGGCCGAGCGCGAGTGGCCGTACGAGGAGTGGTGCCGCCACTACCGCGACCATCCGGTGACCGGGGTGGTCGCCCGCGGTCTCATCTGGGAGTTCCAGGACGCCGACGGCGGGTGGCACGCGGTGGCGCCCGGGGCCGAGCCGCCCGCCGGGTGCGGGCGCGTCCGGCTGTGGCATCCGCTCCGCGCCCGCGCGGGCGAGGTCGGGGCGTGGCGGGCGCGGATCGTCGCCGACCGGCTGCGGCAGCCGTTCAAGCAGGCGTTCCGGGAGATCTACCTGCTCACTCCGGCGGAGGAGGAGACCGGCGTCTACTCCAACCGCTTCGCCGCCCACATCGTGCACTACCGGCAGCTGTACGCGCTCTTCAAGGAGCGCGGCTGGCCGGCGAACTTCCTCGGCTCGCACGACGGCGGCCACGACGGCAGGGCGCGAGCGGAGTTCGGAGACGGCGAGTGGCGCGCGTGCTTCTACCACGAGCCCGCCGGCGACGACTACGGCTACGCGCCCGAGCACGCGTCCACGGACCAGGTCCGGTTCGAGCGGCGGGACGGGCGGCGCTGGCGGGAGGCCCGGCTGTCCGAGGTGCCGCCGCTGGTGTTCAGCGAGGCGATGCGGGACGTCGACCTGTTCGTGGCCGTGACCTCCATCGCGGCCGACACCGAGTGGGCGGACCGCGGCGAGCGCCGCTGGACCGACTACTGGCGGACGGCCACGTTCGGCGAGCTGACGGCGAGCGCGGAGATCCGCCGCGAGGCGCTGGCGCGCATCCTGCCGCGCCTGCGGATCGCCGACCGGTGCACCCTCGACCGCCGCTACCTCGTCGTCCGGGGCGACCTCACCACCTACCGCATCCACCTGGGCTCGGCCAACATCCTCATGGCACCCGACGACACCTACCTGTGCGTCGTCCCCGCCCGCCGCGCGACCGGCGGCAAGGTGTTCCTGCCCTTCGAGGACGACCGCCTCTCCCTGATCCTCAGCAAGGCCCTCATGCTCGCCACCGACACCACGATCACCGACCAGACCGTCCTGCGGCAGATCAGGAGGAGCGCCTGATGGACCTCGCCGCCCGGCTGATGCGCGCCCTGACCGAGCCGGCGTTCCGCCTCGACGTCCTGGTCCCGGATCTGTCCCGGATCTCGGACGAGGAACTGGGCGAGCTGCTCCCGGCGGCCTACCGCGCGGGCCGCGGGGCCACCCACGCGACGACGACGGTCCGCTTCGCGGTCGAGGACGCGGCCAAGGAGCGCCAGCCGCGCTTCACGCCCGCCGCCTGCCGGCGGATGTTCGATGCGCTCGTCGCCCAGCGGGAGGCGCGGAACTGGGCGGACCTCACGCTGGGAGCGGGCGCCCTGGTGCGCTGCACAGGCCCGTGGCCCGAACTGGCCAAACCGGCCCGGACCCTGACCGAGTTCCTCCTGGAGAGGGACGACATCCGCCAGCCGTACGCACTGCTCGCCGTGGCGGGTCTCGCGGACGGCACCACACTGCGCGCCGCCACCGAGCGGCTGCTACGGAACGAGGGCCCCATCGCCGTGGACGAGATCCACGTCATCACCCGCCTGAGCCCGGCCGAACGGGCGCTGCTGTCCGAGACCGACCGGGCCCATTCGTTCGTCTCGCCGCCGCGCCACCCGGACGCCTGGCCGGGAATCGCCGCCGTCCCCGCCTACGCCGCGTTCGCCCGCCGCGCGCTGGAGACGGCGGCGGACCGCGCCGACGCCCTCCACGCGGGCCGGATCCCGTACCGGGCGGACAAGGCGTTCACGGACGGGGAGGTCGTCGCGCTCGGGCACGCCGCGCGGGTCGCGCTGCTGCGCGACGAGCCGTGGCTGCCCGCGCTGTTCGACCGGCTGCTGCCCGGCATCGCGGTCGCCCCGACCGCGGCCAGGACGCTGCCGTCGCAGGCGCTGCTGTACGAACTGGCCCGCGCCGGGCAGGACTTCCCCACGCCGGAGTTGGTGACCGCCCTGCGGGGCGTGCGGACGATCGTCCGGCACGCGGGGGTGCCCAAACAGCTCGACAAGATGCTCAGGAAGATGGAGACGGCCCTGGCCGAGCGGACGGACGTGGCCCTGCGGCTTCCGACGCTCGGATTCGACGCCTCCGGGGTGCTGCGCCGCCCGGCGGGTGACTACGCGGCGGTCGTCACGGTCGACGGGAGCGCGGAACTCACCTGGGAGAAGGACGGCCGCCCGCTGCGCGGCGTGCCCGCACCGGTCCGCCGCGAACACGGCTCCCTGGTCAAGGAGTTGCGCGACCTGGTCAAGCGGGTGGGGGTCCAGCTCGGCACCCTCGCGCGAGCGCTGGAGGGCGGCTTCACCGTCGACGCCGTCCACCCGTACGGCTGGTGGCGCACCGAACTGGCCGGGCATCCGCTCGCCCGGACCGTCGTGCGCCGGCTGATCTGGGAGGTCGAGGTCGCGCCCGGCTCGTGGCAGGCGGTCCTGCCCGAGGCCGGGGCACTGCCCGAAGCGCCGGACGACGCGTCCGTACGGCTGTGGCACCCGATCCGCTCCGCTCCCGAAGCCGTGCGGGCCTGGCGGGATCTGCTCACCGAACGGCGGATCCGGCAGCCGTTCAAGCAGGCGTTCCGCGAGATATACCTGCTCACTCCGGCGGAGGAGGAGACCGGGGTCTACTCCAACCGCTTCGCCGCGCACCTCGTGCACTACCGCAGGATGCGCGGGCTGTTCAGGGCTCGGGGGTGGACGAGCGACCTGCTCGGCCCCTGGGACGGCGGAGGCGAGGACGCGGCGGTGCGGACCTTCGGGGCGGGGCGGTGGCGGGCCCGGTTCTTCCACTCCCTGGCCGACTGGACGGACGACCACGAACTGGCCGCCACCGATCAGGTCCGGTTCGACCGCCGCACGGACGGCGCGTGGCGGGAGACAGGGCTGGCCGACGTGCCGCCGCTGGTGTTCAGCGAGGCGATGCGGGACGTGGACCTCTTCGTCGGCGTGACGTCGATCGCCGCCGATCCCGACTGGAGCGACCGGGGCCCCGCGCGCGCCTACTGGGAGCGGGCCGCCGGGTTCGCCGAGCTGACCGAGAGTGCCGAGGCGCGCCGCGAGGCGCTGGCGCGCATCCTGCCGCGCCTGCGGATCGCCGACCGGTGCAGCCTCGACGGCCGCTACCTCGTCGTCCGGGGCGACCTCACCACCTACCGCATCCACCTGGGCTCGGCCAACATCCTCATGGCACCCGACGACACCTACCTGTGCGTCGTCCCCGCCCGCCGCGCGACCGGCGGCAAGGTGTTCCTGCCCTTCGAGGACGACCGCCTCTCCCTGATCCTCAGCAAGGCCCTCATGCTCGCCACCGACACCACGATCACCGACCAGACCGTCCTGCGGCAGATCAAGCGCGGCGGATGAGGGGAACGGTTCGCTGCCCGCTCGCGTCGTCCTTGTCCAAGGGCCCGGCTGCCGTGGCCCGAGGGAGAGGGGGACCGGGTGGGTGGGGGCGAGTTCGCCAAGTGGGTACGGCGGTTCGAGGAGGAGCGCGAGCGCAGGCGCGCCCTGGGCGACCCCGGCTGGGAGCGGGGCGCGACCCTGCATCCGGCGGTGTGGGCCGGCATCCAGCGCTTCCAGGTGGGCGAGGACGGCGACGGCGCCAATCTGGTCGCCAAGGCCGACGAGGCCGGGGACCCCGACTACGCACGGGCGGTCAGGCTGTTCGTGGCCGAGGAGCAGAACCACGCCCGGCTGCTCGCCCTGCTGCTGGCCGCGGGCGGTATGCCGACCCTGGCCGGCCACTGGAGCGACACGGTCTTCGTACGGCTGCGGCGGCTGATGGGCCTGCGGCTGGAACTGCTGGTGCTGATGATCGCGGAGGTGGTGGCGCTGCGCTACTACCGGGCCCTGCGCGACGGCACCGACGACCGCCTGACATCGGAGGTGGCGGGCCGGATCCTGGCAGACGAGCAGCGCCATGTGCCCTTCCACTGCGCGCGGCTGCACGCCTCGCTCGCGGAACTGCCCCGGCCGCTGCGGCGCCCGGTGCTGGTGCTGTGGCGGCTGCTCCTGCTCGCGGTGACGCTCGTCGTCGCCGCCGACCACGGCGGGGCACTGGCCCGGCTCGGCGTCGGGCGCCTGCGCT
This sequence comes from Streptomyces sp. NPDC086766, assembly GCF_044746005.1. Classification (NCBI taxonomy): domain Bacteria; kingdom Bacillati; phylum Actinomycetota; class Actinomycetes; order Kitasatosporales; family Streptomycetaceae; genus Streptomyces; species Streptomyces sp. NPDC086766. The sequence goes on from NZ_JBIVBI010000015.1 coordinate 133,684, forward strand.
TCGTCGCCGACGTCCTGGCCTCCTCCGCCGAGGTGACCACCGCGATACTGGCGCCCCGGCCGGACGCGTGGTCGAGCGGGACGTGACGCTCCACGGGTGGGCGGAGGGGCGAGCGCCGTATCGCTCCACCGGCGCGCACGGTCGGGCCGCCGGGTCGCGGCGTCGGCGGGCACGAGGATCTCGTGGTCAGGTGGTCCCGGCGCGCAGGGCGGGCAGGGTACTCGCGGTCAGCGGTCGCGGGGCGTCGTCGGGGGCGACGAGGAGGACGTCGCAGTGGGCGGCGTGGGTGAGGGCGGAGGTGAAGCTGCCGTCGGCGAACTGGGCGAGCGGGCCGCGCGGCGAGCGTCCGACGGTCACGGAGCGGGCCCCGAGGTCGGCGGCGTGCCGGGCGAGGGCGCGGCCCGCGGCGGCGTGGTCGCCGACGCTGGTGAGGACCTGGCCGGTGGCGGCGACGCCGTGCGCGGCGAGGCGGTCGAGGTGGGCGGTGACGGCGGCGCGGGCCTGGTCGGCGTCCTCGGTGTCGACGGCCTGTTCCTCCACGACGGCGGCCTGCCGGACGTGGACCACCTCCAGGGGGCTGCCGGTGTCCCGGGCGAGCCGTGCCGCGGCGTCGACGGTGGCCGCGGCCCGGTCGTGGGCGCCGACGGCGACGATGACCGGTGGCGTGCCGTGGCGGGGCGGGCCGCCGACGGGGGTGAGGGTCGGTGTGACGGTTTCGCCGTCGCCGGTGCGCTGTTCGGCCAGGCGGAGCAGGCGGTGGCCGCCCGCGAGGACGGGGACGGCGAGGAGGAAGGTGGCCGCGCCGAGGTAGAAGGGCACGCTCAGGTCGGTGGCGTCGGCGAGCTTTCCGGCGGCGTAGGGCGCGAGGCCGCCGCCGATGAAGCGCAGGAAGCCGTAGGCGGAGGAGGCGACGGGGCGCTCGACGGGCGAGACGAGCATGACGGCCTGGGTGGTGAGTGTGTTGTTGATGCCGATGAAGGCGCCGCTGGCGACGACCGCCACGACCACCACGGCGGGGGTGCCGACGCCCGCGGCGATGACGGCCATCACGACGGCGAGGCCGGCCAGGTTGGCGTACAGCACGGGGGCGGTGCCGAAGCGGGCCTGCAGGCGCGGGGCGAAGAAGACGCTGAAGGCGGCCACCAGCAGGCCCCAGCCGGTGAAGACCAGACCGAGTTGATGGGCGCTCAGCTTCATGGGGTAGGGCGCGTAGCCGAGCATGGTGAAGAAGCCCCAGTTGTAGAGCAGCGCCATGATGCCCATGGTGAGCAGACCGCGGTGGCGCAGCGCCTTGAGCGGGGCGAGGGGTGAGGTGCGGCGTACGGGTCCGGGCAGGGGCGGGACGAAGGCCAGCGTGGCGACGAGGGCCACGGCCATGAGGACGGCGACGCCGAAGAAGGGGCCGCGCCAGCTGATGGCGCCCAACTCCCCGCCGAGCAGCGGGCCGACGGCGATCCCGAGGCCGAGCGCGGTCTCGTAGAGGATGATGGCGCCGCCGAAGCCACCGCTGGCGGAGGCGACGATGACGGCCAGCGAGGTGGCGATGAACAGGGCGTTGCCCAGCCCCCAGCCGGCGCGGAAGCCGACGATGCCGTCGATGGAGCCGGCGAGGGCCGCGAAGACCACGATGACCGCGAGGCCGGTGACGAGGGTGCGTTTGGCGCCGAAGCGGCCGGCGAACCAGCCGACGATCAGCATCGCCACCGCGGTGACGATCAGATAGCTGCTGAACAGCAGGGAGACCTGGCTGGGAGAGGCGTGCAGGCTGTCGGCCAGGGCGGGCAGGATCGGGTCGACCAAGCCGATGCCCATGAACGAGATGACGCAGGCGAACGCGACGGCCCAGACGGCCTTGGGCTGCTGGAAGGGGCCGGCGGCCGTGGGGCCGGCGGCCGTTCCGCGCCGTGCACTCATGTGGCCTTCTCCCCCGTGACGTCGACGGTCCTGGTGATGTCCTGGCGGTCACGGATCGCGCGGGCCAGGGCCGGGAGCGCGGTTCTCACCGCGCGCTGTTCGGACTCGTCCAGCGCGTCGACGAGCTGCCGGAGGGCCTCGGCCCGTTCGGCGCGCCGCCGCCGGAAGACCTCGAGCCCGGCGTCGGTGGCCTCGACCAGCACGCCCCGGCCGTCGCGGTGGTCCGCGGCGCGCCGGACCAGGCCCGCCCGCTCCAGCCGGGTGACGAGCTGAGTCATGTTGGGCTGGGAGACGGCCTCGGCCCGGGCCAGCTCGGTGAGCCGGTGGGGGCCCTCGCGGCCGAGCCGGGCCAGTGCCGAGGAGGCGGCGGTACTCAGCCCGCCGGCCGTGGCGCCGCGGCGCACGTGGCGGACCATCTCCTCGACGGCGATGATCAGGTCCTCCGGGGACACCTCGGCCCCCGCAGGATCCATAACCCGCTTATGCATAAGCCCATGGTGCACTTAGATGTACTGTGAAACAAGTCCTCCGCCGCGTCCTGTACGTCCCTCGGGTCCTACTCGACCGCCAGCACGGCAGCCCGGCCGTCGTGCAGCGCCCGTCGCTCGGCGGCGGTGAACTGCGGCGCGGAGAGCCGGGGGCGCAGGGGCCCCACCAGGGCCGACGCCAGGACGCCGGGGCTGAGCAGCGAGGCGGGCGGCGCCTGGAGGGTCACGACCTCGGTCAGGGCGGTCGCCGCGCGGAAGGAACCGGTCGCCGCGCGGGAGAGCCGGGTGACGTAGCGCTGCAGAAGCCGGTCGGCCAGGGCCGGTTGCCTGCCGAGCGTGGTGGGGTAGTGGATGTCCTGCCCCACGGCGAGCGACCAGGCGGCCGCGACCGGGCGGGCGATCGCGCGCTGGGCGCCGCGTGCCATGCCGGCGGCCGCCGCGCCGTGCCGGCCCAGCGTGTCGCGCAGGGCGAGCGCCCCCTGCGCGGCGACGGACATGCCGTGGCCGTAGACGGGGTTGTACGCGGCCACCGCGTCGCCGAGCACGACCAGTCGCTCGGGCCAGACCTTCAGACGCTCGTAGTAGCGGCGCTCGTTGGCGGTGCTGCGGGTGACGGAGACGTCGGTGAGCGGTTCGGCGTGCGCGAGCAGATCGCCGATGACGGGGTGGCGCAGGCCGCGGGCGAAGGACGTGAAGGCGTCCGGGTCGTGGCCGGGGTTTCCGCCGCGGGTGCCGGCCAGGCTGACCATCCAGCGGCCCCCCTCGACCGGCACCAGCACGGCGCTTTGGCCCGGTCCGGGCACCCGCGGGCTGGCCTGGACGCTGACCACGGGCCACCGGAAGGCGTCGCCGCCCGGGGCGCGGAAGGTACGGCTGGCGTAGGCCAGACCTGAGTCGATACGGTCCTCGGCGAGCCCCCCGACCCCCAGTTCGCCCAGCCACCGCGGCATGCCGGAGCCCCGCCCGGAGGCGTCCACGACCAGGTCGGCGGCGAGGTCGGTGACCGGGTCGTCCGCGTGGCCGGACCGTGCCCGCACCCGTACCCCGGTGACACCGTGGCGGCTGCCGAGCAGACCGACCACGCGGCTGCCGGAGCGAACCGTGACGCGCCGGTCCGCGAGGACCTGTTCGCGGACCACGAAGTCGGTCAGGTCCCGGCTGCACGCGATCAGGTACTGCGTGGCGCGCTGCCACCGCCGGAACCAGCCCTCCGTGGAGTAGACGACCATGTCGGTGGTGATCGGGACGCGGCGCGCGCCGGCGGCCAGCAGGCGCCCGGTGGTCCCGGGCAGCAGCGCGTCGATCGCGTCGGCGCCGCCGGACATCAGGATGTGGGCGTGCCGGGCCTGCGGGACTCCGGGGCGCGGGCCCGGTCCGGCGGCCGGGAAGGCGTGGGGCTCGACGATGTCGACGTGGTCGTAGTGGTCCTTGACCGCGGCCGCGGCGAGCATGCCCGCGAGGCCGCCCCCGACGACGACGGCACGGGTGCCGGCGGTGCGCTCGGCTCGGCCGGCGCGCCCGCCGGCGGTGGGCGCGGTGCGGGCACTGCGCGTGCGGGGGACGCGGGGGACACGGGGCGATCCACTCATGACGGGCTGCTTTCTGCGGGGGCGCGGTGACGGCGGCGGGACTCTTCGACGGCCGGGGCGGTCAGCGCGCGCGAGATCGCTATCAAGTCCCGCCCGCGCCAGGCCACTTCGACGTCGGTGGTGTCGGGGACCGGCCCGGACACCCGGCGGGCGCGACGGTCGCGCTCGGCCGCGACGGCGATCATGACGGCGTCCGCCATCGTCGCGGCCCGCATCGCGTCCTCGCCCCGGTCCCGGGCGGCGCGGTACGCCCGGCCGCGCACGTCGCGGTCGAAGTAGGGGGCGAGCGCGAGCAGCGCGTCGTAGATGGCCGTCTTCCGGCCGGTCAGCCGCATCGGGAAGTCGATCTCCCACCACTCGAACGGGACACGCACGGCCGTCGGCCCTGCCGCACGCCGCAATTCTCGCCACAGCGGGGCCAGTTGCCACAAGTCGGCGGCCGCCCTGACCTGTTCGGCGACCCGTGGCCCGGCCAGCGGCAGGACGAATCCCGTGATGCCCATGACGGCGGCGGGCAGCGCGAACACCACCGCCACGTCGTTGAACACGTCCCCGTCCCGCCCGGCCCAGCGGGCGGCGACGCCGAGCAGCTTGCTGGTGTCGAAGCACAGGTGCATCAGATAGGCACCGGCCAGCATGAGCAACCCGCCCCGCAGGGACCCGCGCACCTCGCGCGACCAGCGCCAGGACAGCACCCCGGTGACCACCGAGGCCGCGCCGTGCAGGACCAGATACGTGACGATCATCTGGCCGATGTACGGCGTGGTGGCGTAGTACATGTCGAACCGGGTCGTCTGCTCCACCGGGGCGTCGCCGCACCAGAAGAGCGCGACGATCGCGAGGATCGCCGCCGCGTACACCGCGGCGCACAGCCGGGACGCGCGCCGGGTCCGCTCCGGCGGCGCCGGCCGCCAGTGGACGAACAGCAGCAGGCTGGCGCCGGAGAACGCCGTCATCACCGAGTACACCAGGGGCGCCGAGAAGTTCGGCACCCCGGTGAGCCGGTTGACCCGGGGGATCGTCCCGGGCGCGGCGAAGAACATGATCCCGGCGCCGAGGAGGAGCATGAGGCAGGCCAGGCGCAGCAGCACGTCGTGCGGGCGTCCGAGCAGCGCGGGAATCTTCAGGGCGCAGGCGAACAGCAGCAGCGCGGCGGTGACGTAGAAGGCGAATCCGCTCGTCACCTGCTCAGGCCTCCGTTTTCCACGGCACCGGGATCCCGTCGGGGCGTCAGGGCCGGGGAATGCCGCGGTGCGCCATGGCGGCGCGGATCCGGCAGGAGAGCGCCCCGGGATCGGCCGAGGTGCGGGCGTCCTCCAGGAAGGTGCGGACGTCGGTGGCGAACCGGAAGCCGAAACGGTCCGCGTCCCGCTCGTCGGGGTGGTCGGCGTCCGCGCGGGCGGCGAAGTGCAGTGCGGCGTCGTGCCGCGCGGGCACGGCGGCGAGATCGTCGTCGCCGGAGACCAGCCGCACCAGCTCCTCGACCGCCGCCGCGGCCTCCCGGCGGGCCCGGGAGGCCGCGGGACCGTGCTCGGTGCGGTGGACGCAGTGCCCCTGGAACATGTGCCAGACCTCGTGGCCGATGATCACGAGCTGGTGGTCGGGGTCCGTCTTCTCCTCGTAGGCGATCAGGTCGTGCTCGGCGCGGTCCACCCACAGTCCGCTCGCCGTGTGCGGCGGGAAGGCGAAGCCGCGCAGGTGGACGGGGCGTCCCCGGACCTGGCTGAGGGTGTGGCCGAGGGCGGCGAAGACCGACGCCTCGTCGGACGCCGATCGCTGCAGGGTCGCCACGAGCCGGTCGCTGAGCCGCCGCATGGCCTTCGTCCCGGCGTGTCCGGCCCGCACCCGCGGCGCGCCCGCCCGTCTCCCGTGCGCCGCCGGCCTCCGGCCGGAGTCCCCCGTGCTGTTCCTCATCCCAAGCCCATCCCACCAGGTGTGCGGCACGCCACCGCCCTGCGCGGAGGAATGCCGGTTCCCCCTCGGATCCGCCGGGCCGGACGGGTCCGGCCGGGGCGGGTGCGCCGGGCCGGGTGGCGCGATGTCGGCAGGACCGTAGCCGGTGGGGAGCGGGCCGACCAGACCGGATCAAGCCCAATCGCGATCAACGGCACGCCTGACGGACGCGCCCGAGATGCCGCGTGGCACCGGCCGACTTACGCTGACCATGGCTCCTGGAGCCACGACTGCCCTGGTCACGGACCGGAGCGGACCTCGTGTCCGCCTCCTTCACCTTCCGGTCGGCCGGACGCTTCGCGCTCTCCCTGACGGGCGACGGCACCCGTGCCAGGGCAGTCCGCCGCCCTGCCCCCTGTTCTGACCGAAGTCGCGGCCGTCGTTGCGGACTTCGCGCAGGTCACAGGCTTGGCAGCCACCCGCGGCAAGATCGAATCATCCTGGGGTTAGCATATGAGCGCTGCCTAGCTCGAAAGATGATCCTGTGACTGTCAACGACGACTCGTTCACCAACTGGAAGAACCGCGAAGAGATCGCGGAGTCCATGATCCCCATCATCGGGAAGCTGCACCGCGAGCGGGACGTGACGATTCTGCTGCACAGCCGCTCCTTGGTGAACAAGTCGGTGGTCAGCATCCTCAAGACCCACCGCTTCGCCCGGCAGATCGCCGGCGAGGAGCTCACGGTCACCGAGACGCTGCCGTTCCTGCGGGCTCTCACCACGCTCGACCTCGGCCCGTCCCAGATCGACCTCGGCATGCTCGCCGCGACGTACAAGGCCGACGACCGCGGCCTGACGGTGGAGGCGTTCACCGCCGAGGCCGTCGCCGGCGCCACCGGCGCCAACAAGATCGAGCGCGGCGAGGGACGGGACGTCGTCCTCTACGGCTTCGGCCGCATCGGCCGCCTCGTCGCCCGCCTCCTGATCGAGAAGTCCGGCTCCGGCAACGGGCTGCGGCTGCGCGCCATCGTGGTGCGCGGGGGCGGCGGCCGGGCCGCCGAGGACCTCGTCAAGCGTGCCTCGCTGCTGCGCCGCGACTCCATCCACGGCCAGTTCCAGGGCACCATCACCGTGGACGAGGCGAACAGCACGATCGTCGCCAACGGCAACGCGATCAAGGTGATCTACGCCAACGACCCGACCGAGGTCGACTACACGGCGTACGGCATCAAGAACGCCATCCTCATCGACAACACCGGCAAGTGGCGCGACCGCGAGGGCCTGTCGAAGCACCTGCGCCCCGGCGTCGACAAGGTCGTGCTGACCGCGCCCGGCAAGGGCGACGTCCCCAACATCGTGCACGGCGTCAACCACGACATGATCAAGCCCGACGAGCGGATCCTGTCCTGCGCGTCCTGCACCACCAACGCGATCGTCCCGCCGCTGAAGGCGATGGACGACGAGTTCGGCGTGCTGCGCGGCCACGTGGAGACCGTCCACTCGTTCACCAACGACCAGAACCTGCTGGACAACTACCACAAGGCCGACCGCCGCGGCCGTTCCGCGCCGCTCAACATGGTCATCACCGAGACCGGCGCCGCCTCCGCCGTCGCCAAGGCGCTGCCCGACCTGAAGGCGAAGATCACCGGCAGCTCGATCCGCGTCCCGGTGCCGGACGTGTCCATCGCGATCCTGAACCTGCAGCTCGCGCGCGAGACCGACCGCCAGGAGGTCCTCGACTACCTGCGCCACGTGTCGCTGACCTCGCCGCTCAAGCGCCAGATCGACTTCACCAGCGCCCCCGACGCGGTCTCCAGCGACTTCATCGGCTCGCGCAACGCCTCGATCGTCGACGCCGGCGCCACCAAGGTGGAGGGCGACAACGCGATCCTCTACCTCTGGTACGACAACGAGTTCGGCTACTCCTGCCAGGTCGTCCGCGTCGTCCAGTACGTCTCGGGCGTCGAGTACCCGACCTACCCGGCCCCGGCGGTCTGATCCCGGCGCGCCCTCCGGACCCGGCCCGGCGTCCCCACGGCCCGGGCGCCCGGACGCCCGGACGCCACCGCACCGCGCGTGACGCGCCGTACGGTGGCGTCCGGACCGGCGTCGGAACCGCCCGAGGGACGGACCGCCGTCGGAGCCGCCCGTCGGCACCGCCCGTCGGACGGGCCGGCGGACAGGCCGACGCACGCATCTCCGGGCGGCCGGTGGCCGCCCTGCTCAGGAGATCAGCTCGGCGCGGCCGTCATCAGCTTCGCGAACGCGGCCATGCACAGGGAACAATGAGCTGTCCGCTCCCCGTGGGACGCGTCGACTCGTTCGGCGAAGCGCTGCCCGCACAAGGTGGCATGCGACTGCTTGGCCACCACGTGCCATACCAACGCCGCGCCCGTTTTCTCCGGGCCCACGCACATCTCGTACATGATCGGCCTCCCAACCGTGGACGCCTTTCTCACTCCAGGAGAACCGGCGCAAGCGTCAAGGGCGAAACGGGCGCAGCCCATTCGGGTGATGGCGGCACCGGTGCCGCGTTCCCACCAGCGGGTTTCGGGCGTCCCCGGTCCCGCCGCCGATCCGAGGGTGTCGCGTATCACGAACGGCGCGTCGTGATCGCCCGGCCTGGTCTGCGGGGAGCCGTCAATGTCACGATGGCGCCATGCAGTACGACTCCCGGACAACAGTGCACGTCACACGCCACCCCCGCGTCTTCGAGATCGCGGTGCGCGGCGAGGTCGACTACGACGAGTGCGACCTCCTCCAGGCCGCCTGGGCCGAGGCCGAGGAGACCGCGCTGCCCGTCACGGTGGTGGACCTGTCCGGGGTCACCTTCGGCGACAGCGCGCTGCTCAACGCCCTGCTCGACGCCCGGCGCCGGCACAGTGCGGCGGGGCGTGAGCTCGTCCTGCTCGGCCCCCTGCACCAGGCGATCCGAAGACTTCTCACGGTCACCGGAACCCTGGAGCACTTCACCGTGACCGACTCCCGCAGCGCGGCCCTGCGCCTCGACCAACCCTGAGACCACCACGGACCGGGACCGAGGCGACCGCGGCGACCACGAGCGGAGCGATCATGCACGGCGACGACGATCGTGACGAAGACCGGGACGGCGGCCAGGAGCAGCAGGAGCTGTTCGGGCTCGGCGACCTGCGCCCCTCCCCCGCCCCGGACACCTCCCACCCGATGTTCCGCGACTCCCCCGCCGCCCGGCGCATGCTCGCCGTCCGTGAGATCCACGCCGAGCCGGCCGCCGCGAACTCGCCACGCGGGCGGGAGATCATCGCCCGTTTCCCCGAGGCCCGCGTCGTGCCCACGGACAGCCACTGGCGGATCCCCGGGCTGCACGGCAACGAGGGCAACGTGGAACGCTGGGTCCGCATCAAGCAGGAGACGCTCGTCCTCGGCCGGCGCAAGACCCTGACGACCCGGCCCAACGGCCGGTCCGCCTGCTCGACGTGCGCACCAGCCCGGTCGCCGAGCGGATCGCCGCGGCCGCCGACTTCCTCGACGCCGGGTACGAGGTGCACTTCAACCTCTCCCCCGTGGTGCTCAGGCCCGGATGGCAGGAGGCGTGGGCCGGACTGCTGCGCCACATGGACGACGTACTGCCGCGGCGGGTGAAGGACCAGGCGGGCGCCGAGGTCATCCTGCTCACCCACAACCGCGAGCTGCACACCGTCAACCTGAACTGGCACCCACGGGCCGAGGAGCTGCTGTGGACCCCCGCGCTCCAGCAGCCCAAGCGCTCCCAGAACGGTGCGGAGAACGTGCGCTACCGCGACGGCGTCAAGGGCGCGGCGGTACGGGAGCTGCGGGCCTCGTCACGGCGCACGCGCCGTGGCTGCGGATCCGGTACGCCTTCTGAGCGGCGCGTCCCGCCCCCGGATCAGACCGGAGCCGGTCCCGCCGTCCGCGCACCGGACGCCGGGACCGGCTCCAGGGAAGGCACGGCGACCGCGGCCCAGCGGCCGCCGACCGGATCCGGTGCGGGCCGGTTCCGAGATCGTCAGCCCAGGTCCGCGCCGCGCGCGGCCGCGTCGGTCTCGGTCGAGGCGCCCGCGGTCGCCAGCTTGCCGCCGGTGCTCTCCAGGTGCGCCCGGACGAACCACTGGAACTGCTCCAGGTCACGCAGCTGTTCGATGAGCAGGTCCTCGGTCGCCGGGTCGGTCTCGGCCGCCTCCTTGATCGCGGCCCGCACGTCCTTGATCACGCCCGTGTAGACGAGGTCGAGGGCGCCCAGGTGCGCGATGGCGTCGGCCCGGCCGATCGAGTAGTCCTCCCACTTCCGTTCCTCGACGAGGGCACCGGGGGTGCCTTGCGCCACGCCGCCGAGCGCCGCGATGCGCTCGGCCACGTCGTCGGCCATGTCGCGGACCCGGTCGACCTGCGGGTCGACCATCTCGTGCACCGCGATGAAGTGCGGGCCGACCACGTTCCAGTGGACGTGCTTGAGCGTGAGGTGGAGGTCGTTCAGCGCGTGCAGGCGCATACGGAGCAGACCGATGAGCCGGCCGGCGGCGTCGAGCTCCACGCCGGGAACCGTGTACTCGGGGGTGAGGTCCTGTGCCATGTGTTCCGTTACCTCCATGTCGTACGTGTGGCCCCTGCACTCATGCCCCGTCGAGCCGGGGACAGACGTGCTTCCCGGTGATCAGGGACCGAACGGACCAGTGCGGCCCCGCAACGGACGGCAGGCCGGGCCGCTGCAACCGTTCACCCGGTTTGTCCGGAATAAGGGGCACGGTCGACCGCCCCCACGGGCCTGCCGCACGGCTCCGGCCGACCGGGACCGCGCGGTCCCCGTCCCGAAAGGAACCGCCATGAAGCTGAGTGACGAGTTGCCCGTCGACCACAGGCTCGCGACGGTCTACCGGTACGGCGCCGCCTTCTGCGGTCTGGTGCTGCTGACCTTCGGCTGTCTCGGGTTCGCCGACGAGCTCAGTCCCTTCAACACCAACGGCCGGCACCTCGCCGGCATGTCGACCAACGGCGTGCTGAGCCTCATCTCCGTGGTCGTCGGGCTCGTCCTGATCGGCGGGGCCGTGGTGGGCGGGAACTTCGCCTCCACGCTGAACATGACCGTCGGCACGCTGTTCCTGCTCAGCGGGTTCGCCCACATCTTCATCCTGGACCGTCCGGCCAACGTCCTCGACTTCGGCATGACCAACGTCATGTTCAGCTTCGTCATGGGGCTCGTGATCCTGACGTTCGGCATGTACGGGCGGGTCTCGAGCAAGCTGCCGCACGACAACCCGTACTGGCGCCGGCGCCACGCCCGCGAGGCGGCCCACGAGGCACTGGCCGTGCGCAGGGCGCAGGTGGGCCCCGGGGTCTCCGCCACGCGGGGCGCCCGTGCGCTCTCCCCGGCGTCCGCGCCCCCGGCCGGCCGCGCGGGGAAGTGACCGACCGGCTCTCACCACAGGAGGCAGGCCATGGATGTGCGATCCGCCCGGATCCTGGTGCCCGGTGCCACCGGCGCCCTCGGCGGCGCCCTGGTGGAGCGGCTGCACCGGCTCGGCTCCGCCACGGCGGCCGCGGGATGGGACGAGGCCGCGCTGCGCCGGCTGTCGGACGCGTGCGGAGGCATCCCGATCCGCCGCTTCGACGCCTACGATCTGGACTCCTGCGCGCGTACGGTGCCGTGGGCGGCGCAGCGGCTCGGCGGCCTGGACGCCGTGGTCGTGTGCGTGGGGGTTCCCGCCTTCGGCCCGGCGGAGTCGGTGAGCGACGCCGTGGCCGAGCACCTCGTCACCGTGAACGCGCTCGCGCCCATCGCCTTCCTGCGCGCCGCGCTCTCCCTGGTGCGGTCGGGAGGGGTGCTCGCCGCCGTCACCGGCGTGGTCGCGCAGTCGTCGCCGCCCGGCATGGCGGACTACGCGGCCGCGAAGGCGACGCTGTCCGCCTGGCTGACCGCGGTCCGGCGGGAACGGCGGCGCTCCGGGGTCGGCGTCCTGGAGATCTGCCTGCCCCACCTGGCCACCGGGTTCGCCGGGCGGGCCGTGACCGGCAGCCCACCGCCCCTGCCGGACGGCCTGCCGCTCGACCGCGCGGTCGACGCGATCGTCGACGCACTGTCGTCGGGCGGGCGCATAGTGCGTGCGGGCTCGGACGGAACCCTGAGAACCGTCGGCTAGGACGGCGTCCGCCCCGCTCCCACCCATCCGTCGGCGCCGCCGCGACGTATCACCTTCGGAGAGTGAGAGAGGGACCCGAGATGAACAGCGCCTACGGTCGCTCCGCCTGTCGCTCGGTCCGCTGGGTGACCATGCTGCGCACCGCCGTCCGCAGCCAGCTCCTCCACTGGGGCATGGGCGAACTCGCCGACGACGCGGCCCTCGTCCTCAGCGAGCTGGCCGCCAACGCCATCCTGCACGGCGAACCGCCGGTACGGGTGGCGGTCACCCTGCGCTGCGCCCGCGGCGATCCTCTCGCGGTGCGCATCGAGGTCACCGACTGCGGGCCGGCGTTCGACGTCGACGCCGTCCGCGCCCACTGGCGGCATCCCGCCTTCTCGCTGGGCGAGGAGGGCCGGGGGCTGTACGTCGTCGACGCCGTGTCCCGGGACTGGGGCGACCGGCCCACGGCCGGCGGTCACACGGTGTGGGCCGAGCTGGCCATCGCCGTCCGAGGGGGCTCCCCTCCCGCCCCCGGTCCGGGGCAGGCATCATGACGGCACCCCGTTCCCGCATCCCCGACCCACGACCGACAGCGCCCGCACCCCCCGCCGGGCGCCTCACGGAAGGACCGCTCATACGTGCGGCAGCCTGCGGACAGCACGGTACGACCGGCCGGGAAGGCACTCCTCGTTCGGCACCACCCGGTGCCGGCGCGCGCGGCGGTGGTGATCCTGCACGGCGGGCAGGAGGAGAGCCGGCGCCTGTCGCGCCCCTGGCACCTCGCCGCCCTGCGGATGCGGCCCTTCGTGCGCGCCGTGGCGGCGGACTCCGGACGCGACGACGTCCTCCTGGCGCAGGTGCGCTACCGCCGTCGCGGCTGGAACGGCGCCCAGGCCGACCCGCTGCGGGACACGGAACGCGCCCTCGGCGAACTGGAGGACCTGACCGGCGGCCTGCCGGTCGTCCTGGTCGGCCACTCCATGGGCGGGCGCGCCGCACTGCGCGCCGCGGCGCACCCGCGGGTGCGGGCCGTGCTGGCGCTCGCGCCGTGGTGCCCGCCCGGCGAACCGGTCGGCCACCTGGCCGGCAAGCACGTCGTCGTCCTGCACGGCAACCGCGACCGCATCACCTCGCCCGCGGACTCGGCCGCGTACGTCCGCCGCGCCCGCGGGGCCGGGGCGCGGGCCGCGATGGTGCTGCTCGACAACGGGGACCACGCGATGCTGCGGCGTCTCGGCGACTGGCACCGCACCGCGTCGTCGGTGGTCGGTCATCTGCTGACCCCGGACGCCGCGGCCCCACCACTTCCCGAGCCCGCCTACACGGCCGCCGAACCGTTCCTAATCAGTGAGCAGGAGTGAGTCTTGGACCCAAACCTGCTCAGCTGGTGCATCCCGAACGGTTATGGATGCACTGGTCACCCGCGTTCTCGCCGCGCCCAGCGGCACGGATCGTGTCCGTGGTCCGGGAATGCGGGGGCGGGATTCCTCACGCCCGCAGGTGCCGTGTCCGGCCTGGGCGGTCCGATGCCCCACACAATCGCTCTGGTCGTGTGGGGGCGGTGCCGTCCGTCGCCGGACGCGGTGCCCGAGAGCACGTCGCCCGATCGCGACGCCAGCGGCGTCGTGGCGGGTGGTCTTGCGGTTCTTGCTGCTGAGGGGCTTCTGCCAGTGCTCAACGCCCCAGCGGGAGGTGTAGGCGGGGTCGACGACGACGATGCTGATGCCCAGTTCGGCGGCCATGGACACGAGCCGTGACCGCAGTTTGGCGACGGGCATGCCGGAGATCAGCTTGCGGAACCGCTTCCTGCGGCCGTGCTTCTCCCGTGTCTTCTCCGCACCGAAGTCCAGGTCCTCGATCGCGATGGAGACGCCTTTACGCCGTGCCCAGTGAAGGAGGCGGGTGAGGGCGTGCCTCACCTGGGCGTCCCGGTAGGTCGCCACCCCGGCGAGGTCGTAGAAGAATCGGCGGGGCCCACCCATCGGGTTGCCGTGCCCATCCAGACGCCACGATGCGAAGTGGTCGGCGTTGGTGTCCACACCGATGAGCCCGTTCGCCCTGGCCACAGCGAGGGAAACGGTCCGGACCGGGGGGATCGTCCACGACGCCGTGAGGTACCAGCGGCCCCGGTCCACGTCCAGGTGGATGCGGTAGGCGACAGCACGGTTCGTCGATACGCGGTCGGCCCACTCTTCGCCGCGGTGCCGGAAGTCGATCCGACCGTCGAGCACGTACCGGCCGTGCGGGGCGTTGGCCAGGTACGCCAGCGGACCCGGGAGCTTGATGCCGACCTCGCCGTCGGAGCTGACGCGGATGGTCTCGTTCCCGAAACGCTTCCCCGACTCTCCGTCTGCCTGGAGGAACCAGCGTTCGGCATCCCAGAGCCTGCGCCACTCGTACTCGGTGAGCCGGGCAGCTTCCAGATTGTGCCGGTTGCGAGCCAGTCGCTTCCCGCCGCGCACCACGTGCACGACACCGGCCTCACGGTCGGACCGCTCGCGTTCCAGCCGGTGTTCCAGCACACGCAGGCGCCGGGTCTTTTGGAACCACTCCTGCTTCGTGCGGTAGCCGCCCGGCGCCCGCTTCGTGCCCTTCTCCCCGACCGGCTGGGACAGGCGGTGCGCGATCGTGCGCACCCCGACCTCAAGGTTCTGGATATGGGCGAGGTGGGCACGGCGCGCAAGGCCCCACTGGTCGTGGGTGGCCTTCGTGATACTCCCGGCCCAGCGGGAGGACGACTCCACGGTCAGGGCCCGCTTGCGCTCCGCCCACTGATCGCCGTCGTGATCGGTACCCGCCCGGCAACGTGCCTTGAGGTCGGCGGAAGCCAGCGAACCCAGGTGTGCGCCCACCAGGGGCAGCACCTCACGGTCCCGCTGGGACATGCCCTTGATGCTGGTGCGGATCGCCACCCCGGACGGGCCCAGCGCAACGAACGGCGCCTCGATCGTGCGCAGTGTGGAGTCAGCCATGCTCGGCGGCCTCCAAGGCCTTGCGGGCACGGTTCTTCGCCGACCGGAGACCGTACAGGCGAGCACAGAACGAGGTCAGCACCTCAGCCATGTCGCACACCATATCGTCTCCGACCTCGCCGTCATCAAGGACAACGAGGCGGCGCCCATGTGCGGACAGAGCGGCTCCGACAAGTTCGGTGGTCATCCGGCCCAGCCGGTCCTGGTGCTCGACCACCACCGTGGTCACGTCCGGATCGGCCAGCCGGCGCTTGACTTTGGGGCGGACACCGTTCATACCGGATGCGATCTCGGCTTCCACGCGCACCACCCGGCGGCCGGCCTGCGCCGCCCCCTGGGACAACCTGGCGACCTGTCGTTCCAGATCGCTCTTCTGGTCATGGGAGGAGACACGCGCATACAGGCCCAACCCGCCGATCGCCTCGGGTCCGGCGTTGCCCCCACATTCACGAGGATCGTACGCGGGCCGACCCGCTGAGCCGGTACCGGCAATGTCCCCTCACGGAACCAGCGATACGCGGTCTGCGGATGCACACCCTGCGCCCTCGCCCATTCCGTGAGATTGATGCTCTGACAACGACACTCACCCATACATGGTTGCGCTCATTCACCCGACTTTGAAGAGCAGCAGTTGAAGACCCCCCGTGTGGTGACGGCTGGTTGGGGACGTCAGGGCGCGGGCGGGGGTTCCGGCAGCGCGGTGTGGTCGGGATGGCCGCCGGTACGGCGCTCCTCCTTCAGCCGCGCCTCGTACAGGTGGTTCCATCCGCCGGCGAGCTCCTGGCGGGCGGCCGCCTCGAGGGACCTGAACGGCTCGTAGTAGGTGGCGTCGTAGGCCTCGACGACCTGGAAGGTCCAGTGGCCCGGGATCACGTTGCGGCCCAGGATGTCGCGCTGCACCTTCTCGGCCCAGGCGCCGTGCCCGGCCGCGCGCAGCAGCTCCACCGCGCGGTCGAGCTCGAAGTCGGCGGTGCCGGTGAGCTGGTGGAAGGAGTACAGGTGCCCGCGGGCGCGTTCGGTGGTCTCCAGTGCCTTCGACAGGGCGCCCAGCGCCTCCACGGTGGTGTCCGAGACCCCGGGCGGCCGCCGGTGGGCGGGGTCGGGGCCCTCGTCGTGATCGCTCATGGTGCACGGGTCTCCCGGTGGCGGCACGCGGTCAGGCGAGCACCCGGCGCTTCTGGGCCTCGAACTCCTCGTCCGTGAGCACCCCTTGGGCCTTCAGATCGCCCAGCTGCTTCAGCCGCTCGATCTTGTTGTCCATGTCGTCCTCGGTGGACAGTGGGGGCGCCGAGGGGGCCGCGGGCGCGGGTGCCGCCGCCTGCCGGGCGGCCTGTTGCTGGTCGTAGTCCTGCTGCGCCCAGCGTCCCGCCTGCCGCCGTGACACGCGGTTGGAGACCGCGGTGGCGGTTCCGGCGACCACGGCGGTGCGCGCGACACCGCGAATCAGTCCGGGCATGATCACTCGTCTCCCTTGCCGGTTGCGGAGGTGGGGGCGCGTTCAGGCGGCCGCGGATCCGCCGGGCGGCGGGGTGCCCTCCACGGCGTCCAGCGACGCGAGCAGGGCCTGGACGGGAACCCGGCCGCTCGCCACGAGCTGCGCCCCGCTCCGGCGCAGCGCACGGGCCAGGGGCGCGGCCCACAGGTTCTCGTAGACGAGGACCGCGGCGGAGTTGCCGGCTTCCAGCGCCTTTCCGGCCTCGTCGATGTCGTCCTGGTCCAGCAGTCCGGACGAGGCGCCCTGGAAGACGGTGAGGTCCGTCTCGCCGCCGAGGTCCCGCAGCTCCAGGGCGGCGACGGACCCGTCGGCCTCCTTGCGGACGAAGGCGAGGTCGAGGATGCGGATGATGCCGCGGTCGACGAGGTCGACCAGCAGCGGGAATCCCTCGCCCGTCATGCGGTTGCCGGGGAACTCGACGACGAGGTAGTCGACGGGACCCATGTCTTCGACGTCGTTCATGGCCATTCCTCGGGGGCGGGACGGGGGCCGGTGCTCGGTCGGCGCGTGCCGGGGACGCGGGTGGCGCGGGCCGGTGGGCCGGCCCCCTGGGCGGCGCTCGCCGCGCGGCCGGCGGGGGCGGACCACCCGCTCATTGCAGCACGCGGCGGGGGGTCCCGCACTCCGGGCCGTGCTCGGCGTCCGGCCCGGCGCCGAGCACGGCCCGGGGCTGTTTCGGCGTGCGGGACGGCCGTCGGGCGGGGCCGGAGCCCGGTCCCGCACCCGCCGGGCACGCGGGTCGCCCCGGACGGAACCGCAGTGCTAGAACTGGGGACATGATCGGTCGTTTCCGCCGATCCCGTTCGCGAGCGGCTCCGCCGCCCGGCGACCGGCGTTCGAGTGATCCGTCCCGTCGCCCGGCGCCCGGGGGCGTACCCGGGCGGCGTCCGTCGCTCAGCGTGCGCACGCTCTCCACGCAGGTCTTCCTCCTCCAGGTCGTCGTCGTGCTGGTGCTCGTGGTCGCGGCGGCCGCCGCCCTGGTGCTGCAGGGGCGGCTCGACGGCGAGCAGAACGCCCGCAACCGCACCATGGCCGCCGCCGAGGCCTTCGCGCACGCGCCCGGCACGGCACCCGCCCTCCAGTCGGCTGATCCGGCCGCGCTGCTGCAGACGGCGGCGGAGAACACCCAGCAGGCCTCCGGGGTGGACTTCGTGTCCGTGATGGACAAGGACGGCGTGCGGGTCGCCGATCCCGACCCGAGGCTGATCGGCACCCGGGCGGAGGGGGTCGGCCGGGCCGCGGCGGGCGAGGCGTTCACCGAGGACTTCCGCGGCAAGCCGTCCGACGCCGTCCGCTCGGTGGTGCCGGTCCTGGACCCGAGCCGGCGGGTGGTCGGCATCGTGAGCGCCGGGATCCAGGTCGAGACGGTGGGGCACATGCTCGGCTGGCAGGTGCCCGTGGTGCTCGGTTCGGCGGCGCTGGCCCTCGCGCTCGCGACCGCGGGCACGGCCCTGGTCAGCCGGCGGCTGAGCCGCCAGACCCACGGCCTCGGCCCGGCCGAGATGACCCGGATGTACGAGCACCACGACGCGGTGCTGCACGCGGTGCGCGAGGGCGTGCTCATCCTCGGCGCCGACGGCCGGGTCCTCCTCGCCAACGACGAGGCGCGCCGGCTGCTGGACCTGCCGGCCGACGCCGACCTGCGGCAGGTCGCGGAGCTGGGCCTGGGGCCGGGCATCACCCGGCTGCTGATGTCGGGTGAGACCGCCTCCGACGAGGTGTTCCCGGCCGGGGACCGGCTGCTGGCGGTCAGCGTCCGGCTCACCGCACCGTACGGCGGCCCGCCGGGCGTGGTGGCCAGCTTCCGCGACACCACCGAGCTGCGGGCCCTCTCGGGCCGGGCCGAGGTGGCCCGGGAACGGCTGACGCTGCTGTACGAGGCCGGGGTGCGGATCGGGACGACCCTCGACGTGCGCCGCACGGCACAGGAACTCGCCGACGTGGCGGTCCCCCGGATGGCGGACTTCGTCACCGTGGAGCTGCTCGACTCGGTGCTGCGGGGCGAGGAGCCCACGGGGGCCGTGCGGAGGATGCGGCGCACCGCGTTGCGCGGGTCGCGGACGGGGCACCCGCTCCAGCCGGTGGGTGACCTGATCCAGTTCGTGGTGGCCGACACGCCGACGGTGGCGGCGTTGCAGCGCGGCAAGGCCGTCCGTGTGCCCGACCTGCACGAGGCCCGGGACTGGCGGGCCCAGGACCCGGAGGGCGCCGGACAGGTGCTGGCGTACGGCATCCACTCGCTGATCACGGTGCCGCTGCGGGCGCGGGGCGTGGTGCTGGGGGTGGTGAACTTCTGGCGGGGCGCCGGCGCGCCGCGGTTCGAGGAGGAGGACGTGGCGGTCGCCGAGGAGCTGGTGGCACGGGCGGCCGTGGCGATCGACAACGCGCGCCGGTACTCGCGCGAGCACGCGATGGCGGTGACGCTGCAGCGCAGTCTGCTGCCCCGGGACCTTCCGGACCAGGAGGCGCTGGAGGTGGCGTGGCGTTATCTGCCGGCGCAGTCCGGTGTGGGCGGCGACTGGTTCGACGTGGTGCCGCTGCCCGGCTTCCGGGTGGCGCTGGTGGTAGGCGACGTGGTGGGGCACGGGCTGCACGCGGCGGTGACGATGGGGCGGCTGCGCACGGCGGTGCTGAACTTCTCGTCGCTGGACCTGCCCCCGGACGAACTGCTCGGCCATCTCGACGAGATGGTGATGCGGCTGGACACCCAGACGGCGGGCGCCGACGGCGAGCAGGCCCCGGTCACCGGTGCCACCTGCCTGTACGCCATCTACGACCCCGTCGGCGGGCGGTGCACCCTGTCCCGCGCCGGTCATGTCGCGCCGGCCGTCGTGGACCCGCTGGGGCGGGTGACCTTCCCGGAGCTGCCGCTGTCGCCGCCGCTCGGGGTGGGCGAGCATCCGTTCGAGGCGAGCGAACTGGAGCTGCCGGAGGGCAGCCGGCTGGTGCTGTTCACCGACGGTCTGGTGGAGGACCGCCGGCGGGACATCGACGAGGGCCTGGACCTGCTCCGTTCGGCCGTCGGGCGGCCGGAGCAGACGCCGGAGGAGACGTGCCGGGCGCTGATGGAGACGATGCTGCCGGAGCATCCGAGCGACGACGTGGCGCTGCTGGTGGCCCGGACCCGGCTGCTGGAGCCGTCCCGGGTCGCCACCTGGGACGTGCCGTTCGACGTCAGGGAGGTGTCCCGGGTCCGCACGGAGGTGAGCCGCCGGCTGGGCGAGTGGGGCCTGGAGGCGGAGTCGTTCGCCACGGAGCTCGTCGTCAGCGAACTGCTCACCAACGCGATCCGCTACGGCGCCCGGCCCGTGCGCGTCCGGATGCTGCTGGGCAGGTCGCTGGTCTGCGAGGTGTCGGACGGCAGCGACACCTCACCGCGGCTGCGGCGCGCGGCCGCCACCGACGAAGGGGGGCGCGGTCTGTTCCTGGTGTCGCAGTTCGCCGACCGCTGGGGCACCCGCTACGTGGCCGACGGGAAGGTCATCTGGGCGGAGCAGACCCTGGGCCGCACCCCTGAACCGGCCGCCGTCACCGCGCTGTTGGACGACATCGCCTGGTGAGGAACCGTCGGCAGGACACCCCCGGCCGGGTACGCGCCGCGGGATGCGACGATGGAGCGCATGCGTAAAAACGGTGCGAGGCGGGCGGCTGCCGCGGTGGCGGTCTGCGGTGTGATGGCGATGTCCCTCTCGGGGTGCGGCGGTTCCCGTGCGCGCGCGGCGGGAGACGACGCGGGGGGAGCGCACGGCGCGCCGGGCGACACCGACCCGAAGCGGGTGCCCGGCATCGGGGACCGGCTGTGGCGGCGCGTGCCGGCCGACTCCCGGCAGATGGTCGTGGTCTACGGCGCGGGCCCGAACTCCCCCGACTCGACCGTCGCCCTCTTCACCCGGCACGGCTCGACCTGGGAACGCACCCGGTCCTGGGCGGCGCACAACGGCAGGCACGGCTGGACGACGGACCATCACGAGGGCGACCAGCGCACCCCGGTGGGGGTGTTCACCCTCAGCGACGCCGGCGGCGTGCTCGCCGACCCCGGAGCCAGGCTGCCGTACACCAGGTCGGCGTCCTTCCAGGCCCCGCACTGGTGGAACAAGGCGTCCTGGCACGACTTCGACTACGTCATCGCCGTGGACTACAACCGCGTCAAGGGCACCGCTCCCAACGACCCCACACGCCCGCAGGGCCAGTCCAGGGGCGGCGGGATCTGGCTGCACATGGACCACGGCGGCGGCACGTCGGCGTGCGTGTCCCAGTCCCAGGAGGCGATGCGCTACCTGCTGCGCACCCTCGACCCGGCCCAGCACCCCGTGGTGGTGATGGGGGACAAAGCCGAGCTGCGGGAGTGAGGGCCTGCCGCGCCCGGCACCCGGCACGGGGCCCCTTCTCGTCCCTCCGGCCGCTCCCTTCTCTCCGCTGCGTCGCGACGCTGCCAAGGGGTAGACGCCCAGGGGTGGACAGACGCAGGAGAGGAAGGGATCACTGTGGACCGAACGTCGCTTCGGGCGGTGGGCTGGGCGCGGTCGCTGCCCATGGACCGCGAGGTGAAGGAGGCACGGGACTGGGCGCGCGAGCACCTGGACTCCCTGGGGTGGACCACCAGCGCCCCGGAGATGGTGGACGCCGTTCTGCTGACCGTCTCGGAGCTGGTCACCAACGCGCACACCCATGCCCACAGCACCGCTCAGCTGGTGCTGGCGTGGGACAACCGCTGCCTGCACATCGCCGTGCACGACTCCTCCAGCAAGCTGCCCTCCCCCCGGTCGCCGAGCACCGAAAGCCTGGGGGGCCGGGGCATGCTCCTGGTCGACGCCCTGGCCGACGAATGGGAGACCCGTTCCTGCCCGCACGGCAAGACGGTCACCGCGTGCTTCAGGCCGCCCCAGAACGTCGAGGCGGCACCATGACATCGCGCACCGGGTCCGGCGCGTGACGGCACGCAACCCGCTATTGGACACTGAGTCAAATTACTGAACCGTAACCTCCTTGCCGCTACCGGCGGTAACAGCTGGTCGGTACGGTCTCGTCAACCCACTCCCCCCGCAGCGTGGGGCGGCTGGTGGGACGAACCGTGCCGCCCCACGCTGCCGGTTCTTCGTGACCGGCCGCCGACGGCCGCCCGGTGCGAGGACCGCCTCTCCTGCCGGCCGCATCTCAGGAGGTCCCCCATGTCCTCGCGCAGACGTCTGCTGTCCGCGACCGCCGTCGCCGCCGCCTGTGTCACCGTCCAGGCCCTGCCGGCCGCCGCCGACACGGCGACGGCCCCCGTGGTGTCCCGGGGCGTCACGATCCCCGCGTTCTACACGCCGCCCGCGACGCTGCCCGCCGCCGACGGCGCCCTGGTCCGCAGCGAACCGCTCCCCCTTGCTCTGAGCCTGCCCGGCATTCCCGGTCCGCTGCCGGGCCGGGCCACCCGCCTGATGTACAAGTCGACCGACGCCGACGGCCGTCCGGTCGCCGTCACCGGCGCCTACATCGAGCCGGCGGCCGACTGGAAGGGCGACGGACCGCGTCCCCTGGTCGTCGTCGCACCCGGCACCATGGGCCAGGGCGACCAGTGCGCGGCCTCCATGGGCCTGGAGCATCCGCTGCGATTCAACGGGCAGACCGTGTCCGTCGGGTACGAGGACCTGTCGATCTACCGCCTGCTGGCCGGGGGCACCGCGGTCGTCGTCACCGACTACGTCGGCCTCGGCGCCACGGACCGGCTGCACACCTACGTCAACCGCCTCGACGAGGCGCACGCGGTCCTCGACGCGGCACGTGCCGCCCGGGCCGTGGACGGCGCGTCGGTCACCCCGGCCTCCCGGGTCGGCCTGTTCGGCTACAGCCAGGGCGGCGGCGCCACCGCCGCGGCCGCCGAGCTCCAGCCGTCCTACGCCCCCGACGTCGCCCTCGCCGGGACCTACGCCGGCGCGCCGCCCGCCGACCTCGCCGAGGTCACCGAGGCCATCGACGGCACCGAACTGACCGGCGCCCTGGGCTGGTCCCTCAACGGCTTCCTGCAGTCCGACCCCGAACTGCGGCCCATCGCCGAGGAGCACCTCAACGCGGCCGGCAAGGCCGCTCTGGCCGACCTGTCGACCATGTGCGTGGGCGACGCGCTGTTCTCCTACGGCTACGCCAAGAGCACCAGGTGGACGACCGACGGGCGTTCCCTCGGCGACATCATCCGCTCCACGCCCGCGCTCCAGGCCTTCCTCGACAGCCAGCGCATCGGAAAGCTGAAGCCGACCGGACCCGTCCGGGTGGCGACCGGCACCAGCGACGACCTCGTGCCCCACGCGCAGGCCCGCCAGCTCGCCGTCGACTGGTGCCACGAGGGCGCCGCCGTCACCTACGCGCCCGTCGTCCTGCCCGACGCGGGCAGCGCGCTGGTCAACCACTTCGCGCCGCTGCTCAGCGACCAGGGCGCCGCCGTCTCCTGGCTGACCGACCGTCTCGCGGGCAGGCCGGCCGCCTCCAACTGCTGGACCATGCCCGCACAGCCCTGAATGCCCGCGCGGTCTCGGACACGAAAGAACCCCGCCCCCGGAATCCGGGGGCGGGGTCTCGTCGAGCGCTGGGCAGGCCTTGCACCTGCATCTCCCCGCGGGAAGCGGGGCGTCTTTCCTTGGACCACCAACGCAGCGCCGGGTACCGGTTCTTCGGTGCCCTGCTCGAGATCGACCGTAGCACGCCGCTGCCGGCCGGGCACGTCGACCGGCTCGCGGGGGTGAGGGGCGGGGCGCCCGTCACCACCGTGCGAGGATCACGGTGACCGCGGCGAGCGCGGACACCAGGGTCACCGTGGTGATCAGCAAGGCCAGGCAGCGGGCACGCAGTTGGCGGTAGCGCTGCTCGTACTCGGCGCGCAGCGACCGGCTCCGGTCGGCCACGCGCTGCAGATCGGCGCGCGCACGGGACAGGCACTCGCGCACGTAGTGCCGCTCGACCTCCTCCCGCTGCGCGCCGGTGAGCCAGTGCAGCGGCTCGGTGAAGGCACGGGCGCGCTGCTCCGCCTCGGCCACCCGGGCCTGCCAGAGCAGGTACCCCTCGACCTGGTTGACCGTCTCGGCGGCGAGGGCCGCGTCGTCCGCTCCGCGTCTCACCGCGTCCGTCATCGGCGGACTTCCAGATTCTCCCGCCTGTCCGTCAGGGCGAGTTCGGGGTGGTGCAGGTCGAAGGCCGGGGACTCGCTGCGGATCACCGGCATGGTGACGAAGTTGTGGCGCGGCGGCGGGCAGGAGGTCGCCCACTCCAGCGAACGGCCGTAGCCCCACGGGTCGTCGACGCCGACCGTCCTGCCGTACTTGGCCGTCTTCCACACGTTGTACAGGAAGGGCAGCATCGACAGGCCCAGCAGGAAGGACCCGATGGTGGACACCGTGTTGAGGGCGGTGAAGCCGTCGGCGGCGAGGTAGTCGGCGTAGCGGCGCGGCATGCCCTCGGCGCCCAGCCAGTGCTGTACCAGGAAGGTGGTGTGGAAGCCCACGAACAGGGTCCAGAAGGTGATCTTGCCGAGGCGTTCGTCGAGCATCTTGCCGGTCATCTTCGGCCACCAGAAGTGGAAGCCGGAGAACATCGCGAAGACGACGGTGCCGAAGACGACGTAGTGGAAGTGGGCCACCACGAAGTAGCTGTCGGAGACGTGGAAGTCCATCGGGGGCGAGGCCAGGATGACGCCGGTCAGACCGCCGAAGAGGAAGGTGACCAGGAAGCCGGCCGCCCACAGCATCGGGGTCTCGAAGGAGAGACTGCCCTTCCACATGGTGCCGATCCAGTTGAAGAACTTCACCCCGGTCGGCACCGCGATCAGGAAGGTCATGAAGGAGAAGAACGGCAGCAGGACGCCACCGGTGACGTACATGTGGTGCGCCCACACGGTGATCGACAGGCCCGCGATGGCGATCGTCGCGCCGACCAGCCCCATGTAGCCGAAGATCGGCTTACGGGAGAAGACCGGGATGACCTCGGTGATGATGCCGAAGAACGGCAGCGCGATGATGTACACCTCGGGATGGCCGAAGAACCAGAAGAGGTGCTGCCACAGCAGCGCTCCGCCGTTGGCCGAGTTGAAGACCTGGGCGCCGAACCTGCGGTCGGCCTCCAGCGCGAACAGCGCCGCCGCCAGCACCGGGAAGACCATCAGGGCCAGCACCGCGGTCAGCAGCACGTTCCAGGTGAAGATCGGCATGCGGAACATCGTCATGCCCGGGGCGCGCATGCAGATGATCGTGGTGACGAAGTTGACCGAGCCGAGGATGGTGCCGAAGCCGGAGAAGGCCAGACCCATGATCCACAGGTCGCCCCCGAGGCCGGGCGAGTGCACCACGTCGGACAGCGGGCTGTAGGCGAACCAGCCGAAGTCGGCGGCCCCGCTGGGGGTGAGGAACCCGCCGACCGCGATCGTCGAGCCGAACAGGTACAGCCAGTAGGCCAGCATGTTCAGCCGCGGGAAGGCCACGTCGGGGGCGCCGATCTGGAGCGGCATGATCCAGTTGGTGAAGCCCGCGAACAGCGGTGTCGCGAACATCAGCAGCATGACCGTGCCGTGCATCGTGAACGCCTGGTTGAACTGCTCGTTCGACACGATCTGCAGGCCCGGGCGGGCCAGCTCGGCGCGCATCAGCAGCGCCATCACGCCACCGATCAGGAAGAACGCGAACGACGTGATCAGATACAGCGAGCCGATCGTCTTGTGGTCGGTGGTCGTCATCCACTTGACCACCACGGCTCCGGGCCGCAGGGGACGACGGGCCCCGACGGTTTCCTGCCCGCTCTGCTGAACATCTGTCATGGGGCCCGACACACGCTTTCCTAGGAGATTTGCGTCCACGAGTACCCGCGCACACCGCAGGACCCGGCACCATCCTCGCGCTCGCGGCCGGGGATGGGACGGCGCCTGTCACCGACACGGACCAGCGCCGGACGGAAAACACCCGTTTGGCCCACACGTGGATACGGCTGAAGCGGTGACCGGCCCGCCCGGCCGCGCGCCGCGTGGCCGTCAGACGCGGTGGCGGTCCTGGGGCTTGCCCAGTTCGGCGGCGAACTGGGCGCCCGTGAGCAGGGCCAGGTTGGACAGCCAGAGCCAGATCAGGAAGACGACGACGCCGGCGAGGGAGCCGTAGAGCCTGCTGTAGGCGCCGAGCGCCGAGGCGTACAGGGCGAAGGCGGCGGAGACCACGAGCCACAGGGCCACGGCCAGCACACCGCCGGGCAGGGTGCGGCCGTGCCGGCGTGCCTGGACCGGCCCGGTGTGGAACACGACGACGACCAGGACCACCGCGAGACCCATCAGCAGCGGCCAGCGCAGCAGACTCCAGACCCACGCGACGGTCGCGTCGAGGCCGAGGAACCGCCCGACGGACTCGGCGACCGGCCCGGTGAGGATCAGGACGAGGGCGCTGACGACGAGCAGTCCGAGGAGGGCCAGGGCGGTGAGGACGATGCGGTGCGCCCTGCGCCAGGGCGAGCGGTGGTCCTCCACCCGGTGCATCCGGTGCAACGCGCGGCGGAAGACGGCCAGATAGCTGGAGGCCGACCACAGGGCGCTGCCGGCGCCGGTCACCAGAAGGGTCCAGGTCGTGGAGTCGGCACGCAGCATACGCGCCAGGACGTCGTGCAGTTCGGCGCCCGACTGCGCCGGGGCGTAGGCGCTGACCTGGCCGATGAACCGCTCCGCGGTGTCGGGGCTGATCAGCCCGAAGGCGATGACGGTGGCGAGCAGTGCGGGCAGCACGGCCAGGATGGCGTAGTAGGTGAGCGCGGCCGCGTAGTCGGACACGTCGTCGTGCCACATGGACACCGGGGTGCTGCGCAGCGCCGGCCACCACGCGGCGGGCGGGCGGGGCAGCGCGCGGGGCAGGCGTCCGGTGCCCTGGGTGCGTGATTCAGCGGACATGCGGCATCCGGTGGGCGCGGCCGCTGAGGCGGATCCGGCCGTCGAGCGTGTAGGGGTCCGCCGCCTCCTCGGCCTGCCCCAGAAGGCGGGTGAGGGACGGCAGGACGGCGGCGGGGGCGGTGTCCGGCAGAAGCCACACCCGTACGTCGGCGCGGAGCCGCCGGCGGCCCAGGGCGCCGATGCCGACCCGGCAGCGGGCCACACCCTCGACCCCGAGCACCCGCCGCGCCACGGCGTCCTCGAGGGCGCGCCTCCCGAGCGCGCCGCCCGGCGCGGGCAGCGGCAGCAGCGGGCGGGCCCGGCCGGCGAACTGCCGTACGCTCCACAGCGCGAGCAGCAGGGCGGCGGTGATGGACGCGGCGGTCGTGGCCGGGGTCCACCAGCTCTCCGCGCGGAGCGCGGCGAGGCGGTCCGGGTCCAGCAGCGGACCCCCCGGCCGAGGGGGAAGCCAGGTGACCGGCAGGCGGGACGCGAGCGGGGTGTGCGCCACCGCCAGGAGGCCTCCCGCGAGCACCAGCGCCAGGCCGGTGACCGTGAGGACGGTCCGGTTCACGGCCGCGTGCAGCCGTCGCATCATCTGGTCCATTCGGAGGAGGCCGGTCCGGACGGGGTCGCCGCCGTCCGGCCCGGGGGTGACGGTGCGGCCGGTGGGGGCGGCACGGTGGGCGGGGAGGGCACGGCCTCGGTTCCGGTCGTCGCCCCGGTGTCGGCCTCGGCCTTGGTCCCGGCCTCGGTCTCGGCCACGGCTGCGGGACGGGCCTCGGCCCTCGTTCCCGACTCCTTCCCGGTCTCGGCCACGGCTCCCGCGTCCGCCTCGGCCTTGGTTCCGGCCTCGTTCCCCGTCTCGGCCACGTCTCCGGTGTCGGCCTCGGCGGGCGGTGCCGTGGCAGGGGCCGGCGGCGGGAGCGGGGGCGTCGCCGGCGCGGGTTCGGCGGGTGTCGGGGGTGTCCAGACCGGGTCCGGGGTGACGACCACGCGCAGGCGCGGGGTGCGGCGCAGGCCGCAGTCCGCCAGGGCGTGGCGCGCGGCCTCGGTGACGTGGTCGCGGGCGGTCGCGACCTCGCCGAAGGCGAGCGCGGCGCGGACGGTGGCGCGGCGGCGGCGCACCCGCACCGTCACCGGCCCGACCCCGTCCGCGCCGGCCACCGCGTCCCGCACCAGGGCGGCCACCGCCGACCGGTCCACGGCGACGTCCGTACCCGGTGCCGGGGAGGTGACCGTGAGGACGCCGCGGCGGCCGGGTGTGGCGGCGAGCACCAGCAGCCAGAGGCCGAGCGCGGCGGCCACGGCTCCGGCGAGCACGACCGGCGGGTCGCCCGGGCCGTGGTGCGCCAGCCAGTCGGCGGCTCCCGTGCGCCAGGCCGCGGGCGGGCGGTGCCCGGTGCGCACGAGGATCAGGTCGAAGGCCAGGGCACCGCAGGCGAGCGCGGCGGCGAGGGTGAGCAGGGCCGTCGGCAGTCGCCGCCGCGACCACCACCGGCGGGGGGTGCGCCGACGCGGGCCCGGGCGGGCGGCGGCGTCGGCCGGTCCGGCGGCGGACGGTGCGGCGGTGGGCGGCTGGGGAGCGGCGGACGAGTCCGCCAGCGCGGTGACGTTGACGGCCGGCTCGGCGACATCGAGACCGGTCAGCAGGCGGGTCCGCGCGGCGATGTGCCGCTGCACGGTGCGTACCCCTTCGGCCAGCGGGGCGGGATAGGGCAGCGTCACCTCGAGCGCCACCTCGGCCCGGCGACCGCGGACGGTGGCCGAACTGCCCGTGGCCCCGGCCACCCGGCCCGGCAGGGCCTCCCGGACCGCCGCCGCGGCGATCTTGCGCACCGCGCGGTCCGAGACCGTGGTCGTGCCCCGTTCCGCGACGGTCGTGGTGTCCCGCTCCGAGACCGTCATGGCCCCCCGTTCCGCCCCGGTGGTCATCGGCGGCCCCGCTCGACCAGGTCCCGCAGGTCCCGCACCCGGCCGCCGCCCTCGAACCACCGGCCCGCCGCCCAGCCCAGGGCACCCAGCGCGGCCACGAGCAGGAACGCTCCGAAACCGCCGAACCAGCCGGCGAACGCCAGGGCCATACCGGCGATCATGCCCACGAACGCGGTGCTCATCCTCGTCCACCTCTCACCGTGTGTCGCTTCCACCTGGCCTCGGGCGGCGCTAGGCCACGCGGGACTCGGCCGTCGTCTCCTCGGCGTCGTCCCCGGGCAGGTGGACGTCGTTGACGGTGACGTTCACCTCGACGACGTCCAGGCCGGTGACGCGCTCCACGGCGGCGATGACGTTCTCCCGGACGTCCCGGGCCAGGTCGGTGATGGGGACGCCGTACTCGACCACCAGGTCCAGGTCGATGGCCGTCTGCCGCTCGCCCACCTCGACCTTCACCCCGCGGCCCACGTTCGGCCGGCCGCCGGGCACGCGGTCGCGCACGGCGCCGAGGGTGCGGGACAGGCTGCCGCCCATGTCGTACACGCCCGGGATCTCCCGGGCCGCGATGCCGGCCAGCTTCACCACGACGACGTCGGCGATCGAGGTGCGGCCGCGCGTCGCGGCGGGCTGGTCGGCGCCGGTGGTGCCGCCCGCCAAGGCCGTCGTGGCCTGCTCGGCGCGGGGAGCGGAGGCCGTGGGGGCGGTCGGCGAGGTCTGCGTGGTCATGAGCCGTGTCCTCTCTGCTGCGGATGAACTGCTCTCACTGCGTCAGACCCGGCACGGCCACGTCTGTGACGCGGATTCCCCGAAAAACCCCCGGCGCTCCTGCCGGTCGTGCGTCCGCTTCGCATCCGATCACGGAATTCCGCGTAACAGGGCACCACGCTGCCGTGTCCAACGATCAGGACCGAACGAGAGGAGCCGCCCGGTGGCGGGGGCCCGCAGAGACACCGCACGCCCGACGGCGGACGGCGGGGCGGACGACGCCCGGCTCTCCGACGACCTGTTGTCCGTCCGGGCGGCGGAGGGTGACGAGGAGGCCTTCGCGCTGCTGATGCGCCGGCACGCCCCGGCACTGGTACGGCTGGCCACCGGGATGCTCGGCAGCCCGGTGGAGGCCGAGGATGCCGTCCAGGACGCCTTCATCAGCGCGTGGCGCAGGCTGCCGGAGTTCCAGCGGCGGTCGGCCTTCGGCACCTGGATGTACCGGATCGTCACCAACCGGTGCCTCAACGTGCTGCGCGCCCGCAAGCCCGTCGGCCCCCTGGACACGGCGGAGGACGTGCCCGCACCGGAGCACTCCGTGTCCCCGCCCCGGATCGCCGAGTCCCGGGACGCGATGCGGGCGATGCGCGACGCCCTCGACCGGCTGTCGCCCGAGCAGCGCGCCTGCTGGGTGCTGAGGGAATGGGACGGCCGGTCCTACGAGTTCATCGCGGAAACGGTCGGCATCACCCGGGAGGCCGTCCGCGCCCGCGTCTTCCGTGCACGCCGTTGCCTGACACAAGCACTGGGGGCCTGGCGATGACCACCCGCATCGACCCGCACGACCCGCCGCCGGCCGGGGGCGGGGACGACGAGCAGCTCGCCTGCGGTCGGCTGCTCTTCGAGGTCTGGCAGGACTGGGAGCAGCGGGCCGGCGACCCGCACCTGCGTTCCTGCCCGCACTGCCGGGAGGCGGTGCGGGAGCTGGAGCGGCTGGAGTCGGCCGTGCAGGAACTGCGCGAGGAGACGGCGAGCGCGTACGACGTGTCGGGGCTCACCCGGCGGGTGATGGACGTCGTCCGGATGGAGTTGCGGCCGGGGCGTCCGCTGCCTCTGGGCGACCTCGTGGAGGATCTGTGGATCATGGAGGCGCCCGCCGCCCGGACCCTGCGGGCCGCCGCGGAGACCGTCACGGGCGTCCGCGCGGGCTCCTGCCGTCTCACTCCCCCGCGCGACACCGGCTCCCCGGCCGTGGAGGTACGCCTGGAGGTGCACGCGCCGGCCACCGTCCCGCTCCCGGAGACCGCCGAGCGGGTCCGCCGTCGGGTGTGGGAGGCCGCCGAGGAACGGCTGGGGCTGACGGTCTCGATGGTGGACATCCGAGTCACCGACCTCGTGGAAGAGACGGCCGGCGTGCGGGACGACGTAGACGACGTGAACGACGACCGGGACAGCACCGGGGAAGGACGTGACCGATGAGCGACTCCGACCTGCGTGCCGGCCTGGAGCGGGACATCGCCAGGGCCGTGGAGGACGTGCCGGGTGTGGCCTTCCTCAGGCCGGGCGTCTACGGGCGGCTGCGTTCCGATCGCACCGCGGGCGGCCCCGGTCGGGCCGGAGGCCGGCCGGCCGGCGTGCGGATGAGCCGGGCCGGGGACGGCGGCGCCTGGCAGGTGGACATCCACCTCGTGGCCCTGGCCGGGGCCCGGACGGTCGACGTGGCCCGCGCCGTCCGCGGCACCGCGCGGGAGCGCATGGCCGCCGGGCTCCCCGCGGACGCGGTTCCGGCCCGTGTCACGGTGACGGTCACCGGCCTGGTGTGACGCGCCGCCCGCCCGTGACCGGCGGCCGCCCCCGGCGCGGGCAGGCGGACGCGGACGGCCGTATGGCGGGCGTGAAAAGCCGCATGGCGAACACGGAAAGCCGTACGGCGGACACGAACAGCCATGTGGCGAACGAATCGGAAACCCGTACGGCGACGCGGAACGCCGAACCGCGGACGCAGACAGCCGCCCGTGACGGGCGGCCGTGCGTCAGGGCGGCCGGTCGTCACGGGCGGCTGGGCGCGGGGTGCCCGGCCGGGCGGCCGGACAGCGCGGGGGCGGGAGCGCCGGTCAGGAGGCGCTGAGCATGCCCTCGCGGAGCCGGGCCAGCAGGCGGGACAGCAGCCGGGAGACGTGCATCTGGGAGACGCCGAGGCGTTCGCCGATCTCCGCCTGGGTGCGCTCCTCGACGAAGCGCATGTGGATGATCTGGCGGTCGCGTTCATCCAGCTGGGCTATGAGCGGCGCCAGCGCGTGGAAGTCCTCGACCAGCTCCAGGGCACCGTCCTGCGCGCCGATGAAGTCGGCCAGCACGGTCTCGCCGTCCTCGCTGCCGCCGATCGCGGCGTCCAGGGAGGCGGAGTTGTAGCCGTTCGAGGCCAGCCGGGCCTCGATGACCTCCTCCTCGGACAGGCTCATCAGCTGCGACAGTTCCTTCACCGTCGGCGTGCGGCCGAGCCGGCTGCTGAGTTCCTCGGTGGCGCGGGCCAGCTGCACGCGCGCCTCCTGGAGGCGGCGCGGCACGTGGACGGCCCAGGAGGTGTCCCGGAAGAAGCGCTTGATCTCACCCACCACGTAGGGAATGGCGAAGGAGGTGAACTCGACCTCGCGGGCCAGTTCGAACCGGTCGATCGCCTTGATCAGTCCGATGGTGCCGACCTGGACGATGTCCTCCATCTCGCCCGGCCCGCGGCTGCGGAACCGCGCGGCGGCGAACCGCACCAGGGACATGTTCATCTCGATCAGCGTGTTCCGGGCGTACTGGTGCTCGGGCGTGCCCTCCTCCAGGACCGCGAGCTGGTCGAAGAACAGCTTGCTCAGCTCGCGGGCGTCCTTCGGGGCGACCTTGGACGGGTCCTCGACCTCCGGCAGCCGTACCGTCCTCGTCTCCACAGCCGCTGCCGCCGTCGCTGTCGCCGTCATCATGCCCCTCCCCTGCTCGTCGGTCCCGTGCCTGACCACGGTGAGCACCGGATACCCCCGACTTAGGCATACACACCCGCGTGCAGAAAAGTCGTGGGAAAAGAATGGCCGCCGTACCGGCGTCACACGATGGTGAGCACCTCCGACACGGGGCGGCGCGGCGTCACCACGCCCTGGGGGCCGTAGCCCAGGCGCAGCACCATCTGAACCGGGCCCTCCCCGACGACGGGGTCCCGGCTCAGCCCGCGCAGGTCGCCGCTCTCCAGCAGGTGCGAGGTCAGCGAGCCGGCCAGGCCGGCCAGGGTGGCCTTCAGCAGGACGCGCTCCAGGGCCTGACCCGCGCGCAGCCAGTCCGCCGGGCTGTCGCCCGGGGTGCTCAGCAGCGCCAGCTGCGGACTGCGCTCGAAGGCGGTCGCCCCGCGGTCGGCGGTGGCCCGGCGGCCTGCGAAGTCGCGCCAGGGCGCCTTGCCGTCGGTCTTGCGCGGCCCGAAGGCGTATTCGGGCACGCCGTCGACGGCCGTCTCCGCCTCGGCGCCCAGCCGGGTCCAGTGCTCCAGTTCCTCACGTCCGGTCGGGTCCGACTCGTCGCGGGCCTCGGCGTCACGCACCAGTTCCAGGACGAAGTCGCCGTGCCAGGGCTGGGCGAAGGCGAGCGAGGCCCCCTCCCGCTCGGCGTCCTCGCACAGTTCCTCCCGTACGGGCTGCGGGACCGGCTCGTCCGTGAACGGGTGCCGGCTGGTGTGCCTCCTTCGGAGCGCGGGGTGCAGGCGCGCCAGCTCGTCGTCGGGCGCCCCGCCGGGGCCGGCGGGTGCGAGGCGGAGCGCGGCCAGCAGGTGCGGGTCGCCGGGGTCGGGCAGCAGCCGGACCCCCGGCGCGAGCCCCTCGTGCGCGGCGGCCACCCGCAGGTTGAACAGGGCCGCTCCGCAGCCGATGTACAGCGACCGGTTGTCCGGGTCGGTGCGCGGCATGGCGCGCGCGAGATCGGCGCGCAGTTCGAGGACACCCTCGTCCGTCAGGAAGCGGAACGTCCAGGGCTGCGCGTTGTGCATGGACGGCGCGAGGACCGCCTCCGCGACGAGCGCTCCCACCGTCCCGACGTCGATGTCTCCCGCGGTCATCGGACCGTCTCCTCACCGGCCGGCGACGGACGCCGGCCCTGTTCTAGCAGTACCCGAAGGCGGGCTCCGTCACAGCTCGGCCGGCCTCCGGGCCCGGCGATCCGTTCCCCGATCGCCGCCCCGGGTCTCACTGTTCGCTCCGCGGTGCGTGCCCGTCGCCGCGCGGAGCGCGTCCCTCGCTCCGCGGTGCGCGTCCGGAGCGGCGCGGCATCACCTTGTACGCGGCCACCAGCACCAGCAGGGGCACCGCGCTGACGGTGAGCATCGTCAGGCGCAGGCCGTTCGTGTAGTCGAGGGCGAGGTCCAGTCCGGACGCCTGCCGGAGCAGGTTCGGGTCGTACCCGGCCGTACCGGGGCTGGTGGCCATCGCGCCCCGGACCGTGTCGACGGCCTCCCCGGCCTGGCTCAGCGAGATCCCGCGTGCCTCGGCGTCCGCGGTCCACCGGCGTTCGAAGAACAGGTCCAGCAGCAGCAGGTAGACCGTGGGGCCCAGGGCGTAGCCGGTCATGCCGAAGGCCGGCTGGACGGCGGCGGTGGTGCCGGCCTTGCCGGGGGGCGTGTGGGACAGGATCGTCTCGGAGGCGGAGGCCGAGGTGATCAAGGTGCCGAGGTTGCAGGTCCAGGTGGCCAGGACGAGCAGCCACAGGGCCATCCGTGGCTCGACGGTGGCCGCCATCAGCAGACTGCTGCCGATCAGCACCGCAAGGCCGGTGAGCATGAGCGGTCGGGGCGAGTGCGCCGCCATGACCCGCCCGGCGTAGATGCCGGACGCCACGATCACCGCGGTGCCGGGCAGGTACAGCAGGCCGATCTCCCGTGTGGACAGCGCGAGCACGCCGGAGCCGAACTGCCCGAGGACGACGCTGAACCCGGCGGAGAGGAAGTTCAGGGTCAGGGCCGCCAGCACGGCGACCGCGAAGGGCCGTCTGCGGAACAGTTCCAGCGGCATGGCCGGTTCCGGTGTCCTGCGCTCGTGGCGGACGAACGCGGCCGCGAGGAGGGCGCTGACCGCCAGCGGGATCCAGGCCTCGGGGTGCCCCAGCCCGTTCTGCGCCGCGCCGATGCCGTGGACGAAGCCCAGCAGGGCGAGGCCGAACAGGGTCACCCCGACGACGTCGAGCCGGGAGGTGCGGTGGCCGGGCGGCACGGCGACGTGACGCACGGTCAGCACCAGGGCCACCAGCGAGAGCAGGGCGGCCGGCAGGAAGACGCCCCGCCAGCCCAGCCAGTCCACCACCGCTCCCCCGACCAGCGGGGTCACCCCGTACAGGCCCATGTCGACGGCCATGAAGACGCCGAGGGCGAGGGGCCGGGAGCCCGAGGGCACGGAGACGGTGAGCAGGGCCAGGGACAACCCCAGCATCGCGGCCATGGCCAGCCCGTCCAGGAGACGCATCACCAGCAGGAACGGATAGTCGGGCGAGAGCGTGGAGAGCAGGTTCACCAGGATCCCGGCGGCCAGGCCCGCGACCAGCAGCCGCTTGGGTCCGTGGGCGTCGCCGAGATTGCCCACGGCCAGGACGGCGGAGGCCACCACGAGCGTCGCCGCCCCGCCCAGGAACCCCAGGACGTCGGGCGGTACGCCGAAGGTCCGGCCGATCAGGGGGAGGTTCAGGCTCAGCATGAGAGGGTCGACGGCGGTGACGGTGAACGACACCGCGGGCCCGAGCACGGCGAGCAGGAGCGCCCCGGTGAACTTCGGCGTCCCCCCGGCCTCGCGTACGGCGGCCGCGCCGCCCTCACCGGTTCTCATCGGCACTCCAGCCGCTCGCCGCGGCGACCTCCCGTCCGCGCGCCGTCACGCCGCCGCCGCGACCCGGGTGCGCAGGTTCTGGAACTGACGGGCCTGCATGACGAAGTGGGCGGGCTCGCCGATCAGCAGGTCCAACGGCCGGGTGAGCGGGCGTGGGCGGCCGAGTCCGCGGGTGCGGACCACCAGGCGCGTTCCGCCGCCGGGTGCCGGGGCCAGGTGGAAGCCCCAGATCCCGTCGAGGCGGGCCCGGGGCGCCGGCCCCGTGCGCGGGTCGAACGAGTGGCCACGGGTGAGGTCGAGGTCCGAACGCAGGACCAGGGTGCGGTGGGGTGCGATCAGGGCCACGGAGAACCAGGACCGGCCGCCGCGCGCCGTGTCGATGCTCTGGCCCTCCTCCAGCGTCTGCCACCGGGGGACGATGTGGTCGGCGCTGGGTCGGCCGTAGTGGTCCAGCCAGTCCCAGCTGTACCGGCCTCCGCGGTCGTATCCCATCTGCACCAGCCAGGCCCACACCGTCTCGGGCGGCGCCGGCAGGGTCGTCGCCATGGTCGACGTGGCGTCGGCGTCGGGGACGAGTTCGTCGCCCGGGTAGACCCGCGTGATCTCCTCGTGTGTCGCACCCCAGGTCAGCAGCCTGGGCCGGATCCACCGCGCATAGGCGGCCAGTGCCCCGCAGGCCAGGACGACGGGGACGGCGCGGGAGACCCCGGCGAACGGACGGGTCCGCGGCCGGGCGTACGTCCGGCGTCGGCGTGTGCGTCGCGTGGGCATCGTGGCCTCCCTGGGTCCCCCCCGGGTCTGCGTCTGGTTCCGGACTACCAGGGGCCGCGGGAGGGGTGCGAGGGCCGTTCGGCCCGCCGGGGGCGCCGGTCAGCCCCGGGCGTCCGGGTCGCGGTTCCCGTCCCGGCGGCGGGAGATGTGGGTGCGGGCGGAGCGCCAGCGCAGCCGGGTCTGGGCCCTCAGGGTGTCCCACTCCCGGCGGACCTCGTCCGCGGAGGGCCGGCGCCCCTGGCCGATCCGGACGAGTTCGTCCCCCACCTCGCGGCCCACCGCCGCCGAGGCCACGAGGACCAGCATGACGCCGAAGAGCGCCGAGATCATCGCGAAGACGGCGCCGACCGACCCGTAGCGCGCCGCGTAGGAGTTGAACAGGTGCGGCAGGTAGAAGGTGGCGCCCACCGAGTACAGCGCCGAGAGGACGGCCGCGATCACCGCGAAGGGGAGCAGCTCCCCCGCGGTGATCCGCTTCGCGGAGAGGATCCGGCCGCTCCAGACCAGGAACACGGCGGTCACCGGCGCCTCGTACAGGGAGGCGCCCAGGCCGAACCGCCCCCTGCCGAGGGCGGCGTACAGCCAGCCGCTCACCGTCACGTAGACGGCGAGGGTGAGGATCCACCACAGGCCGTTGCGCGTGTTGCGCACGCTGAGCGGCCTGAGTTCCCAGGTCTGTTCGAACAGCCGCTGGCCGGCCCGGGCGAAGCTGAGCGCGGAGATCACCAGGAACACCGCTCCGAAGAAGCCGACCCCGGTGCTCTCCCCCTCGGCCGGGGTGAAGAGGAACCTGACGGCCTCCGCGCCGGAGTGGGTGAGGCCGTAGCGCTTGATGATGCGGTCCGCGGTGTCCTCGCCGCCGAGTCCGTTCAGCAGGGCGCCGGTGAGGATCACGACCGAGACGAGCGCGGTCAGCGCGCCGGACGCCAGGGCCATCGCGCGGTCGAAGCCCACGACCTTCTGGAACCGGTTGATCACGCGCAGCGCGAAGGCGGGACGCAGCCAGAAGGTCAGCACTCCGATGAGCCGCTCGCGATCGATCCCCGCCGTCCTGTCCTCCGTGCACGTCGAAACCCACCGGACCACGCGAGGCTAACGGACGGCGGGCCGGTGGACGGGGACGACACGGCGGGCACCTCCACGGCGGGTTCCGGTCGCGCGGTGGTGTTCTCCCCGCCGTGCCCTCGGTCGTCGCAGGCTCGACACCAAGTGACCGGCGTACTCGACGAATACAGCCGGAGTCTTCGCAATCCGATCACCAAAGCTCGTATAGTGACCGCGAGTTGACCACTCCTACTCCCCCCGTCACCTGTCACGCCTCCCGTCCAAGGACCCGACCGAGGCCCGCCCGCGACCACGCCGGCGGCCGCCCGAGGACCCGATTGATGACCGCGCCCACGCCGCCCGGCGAGCGACCCGCCCTTCGCGCTCTCGCCCCCCTCCCCGCCTGCACGGCCGTCCTCTCCGCGGTCGCCCTCGCCACGGCCGTCTCGGCGGCGCCCGCCGCGGTGCGCACCCCGCTCGCCTGGGGCGCCGGGGTGGCGGCCGTGGTCCTGGTCGCGGCCGTGCTGCTGGCCGTGCACGCCCGGCAGACCGCCCGCATCGCCCGCCGCAGGCTCCAGACCGTCACGCTGGACACCGAGCGGCTGGTCCAGGAGCGCGACCGGCTGGTGGCGGAGTCGCAGCGCGAGCGGCAGCACCTGATCGACGAACTGGGCCGCCAGCGCGTCGAGTTCACCGAGTACCACGCCCAGGAGCGGACCCGCCTCGAAGACGAGAGCGCCCACGGGCTGGAACGCCTCACGCGGGAGAACGCCGACCTCGCCGCGGCCCTGGAACGCGCCACCCGCGCCCGTGACACGGCGATCGCCGCCACCGCCAACGCGGCCGGCCGGATGCAGGCCCTGACCACCGCCATACTCGCCGACCTGCGCGAGATGGAGGAGCGCCACGCGGACGAGGACGTCCTCACCGACCTGCTCCACCTGGACCACCGCACCGCCCAGGCGGGCCGCCTCGCCGACTCCGTCGCCGTGCTCACCGGCGCGCGCTCGGGGCGCCGCTGGGCACGTCCCATCTCGATGGAGTCGATCCTGCGCGGCGCGATGGGGCGCATCAGCGCCTACCGCCGCGTGCGCGTGCACGCGTCCGGGGACAGCGCGGTCGCCGGTCACGCGGCCGAGGGCGTGATGCACGCCCTCGCCGAACTCCTCGACAACGCGGCCAACTTCTCCCCGCCGACGGCCGAAGTGCACGTCTACGTCGAGGAGGTGCCCTCCGGCGTCATCGTGTCCGTCGAGGACAGCGGGCTGGTGATGGGCGAGACCCAGCTGCGCCGTGCCGAGCGGGCGGTCTCCGGCGACATCTCCGGGCTCGGCGGCCTGACGGGGACCCGGCTCGGGCTCGCCGTCGTCGGCCGCCTGGCGCGGAAGTACGGCCTGAAGGTCTCCTTCCGGCCCTCCGCGCGCGGTGGCACCGGGGTTCTGATACTCGTTCCGCAGGAGATCCTCACCAGCGCCGCCGCCCCGCATAGGCCCGCGGGCACACGGCGGGCGGCCGGGAAGCCCGCCTCCGCCGACGCACCGCCGGCGACCGGGAAGCCCGGAGCCAATGACGCACCACTGACCGCAGGACAGCCCACCTCCGCCGACGCACCGGCCGCGACCGGGGAGTCCGGAGCCGCCGATGCCTCGCCGACGGCCGGAAACCCCGGAACCGCCGACGCGCGGCCCGCGGCCGGGGCGGCTGAGCGCGTCGCGGGCCCGCAGGCCGCCGCGCCCGCGGACGACGCGGGCCCCGCACCCGTCCACGCGGGCGCCGACAGCGCCGACCTCTCCGCGAGCGGCGGCAACGGCGGCAGCGGCGTGGACGAGCGGCCCACGAGCCTGCCCAAGCGGCGCCGGGGCCGCACCCTCGCCGAGGCCGAGCGGGCCCGGGCCGCGGCCCGCGCGTCCGAGCCGCGCAGCGCACCCGCCGCCGACGACGCAAAGGTCCGCGCCGCCCGCTTCAGCAGCTTCCGGCAGGCCGTGCGTGCCACACCCCCGGACCACGCGGGCGCGCGGGACAGGACGGACGCGCGGCACCAGGCCGATCCCTCCGCCGCCGCGTCCGCGCCGGCCGACATGCCCTCACACCCGTACGCGCACCCGGAAGGCGACCCCACCTCATGACCGGCCCGACCACCGCCGACGACAAGCTCACCTGGCTCCTGGAGGGACTGCTGGAGCGAACCCCGGGCGCGCGGCACGCGCTCGTGCTCTCCCGCGACGGACTGAAACTGTGCCGCTCCCCCGAATTGACCGTCGACCAGGCCGACCAGCTCGCCGCGATCGCCGCGGGCATCCAGTCGCTGTCCCACGGCGCGTCCGTCGAGTTCGGGGACGGCAGCGGAGGGGTGCGCTCGGCGATGACCGAGTTCTACGGCGGTGTCCTGTTCATCGTCGAGGCCGGAGCGGGCGCGCACCTCGCCGTCCTCACCGGTGAGGACGCGGACGCCGGCCTCGTCGGCCACAACATGAGCGAGCTCGTGGAGCAGCTCGGCGAGTACCTCACCGCGCAGCCCCGCACCTCATGAGCCGACCCGGCCGGGACGACGCCCCGGACCGCCTCTACACGCTCACCGGCGGGCGCAGCCGCTCCGGCCACGACAACCCCTTCGACCTGGTCACCCTGGTCGTCGCCGAGTCGGAGCCGGCGCCGGGGATGCAGTCGGAGCACGTGGCGATCCTGCGGCTGGCCCGGTTCCCGACGGCCGTCGTGGAGCTCGCCGCCGAGCTGCGACTGCCCGTGAGCATCACCAAGGTCCTGCTCGGCGACCTTCTCGCGGCGGGCCGCGTCAGCGCCCGCCATCCCCGCAGGGCAGCCGTATACGACCCCGACATCCTGGAGCAGGTGCTCGTTGGACTCCGCAACCTCTGACGCGCGCACCCCGCTGGGTGCCTCCGCAGACAACGGCCTGAAGATCGTGGTCGTGGGCGGCTTCGGCGTCGGCAAGACGACCCTGGTCCGCTCGGTCAGCGAGATCCGTCCCCTCAACACCGAGGAGACGATGACCCGGGCGGGCGAGGCGGTCGACGACACCAGCGACGTGCGCGGCAAGATCGCCACCACCGTCGCCTTCGACTTCGGCCGCATCTCGCTGGACGCGCGCAACGTGCTGTACCTGTTCGGAGCGCCCGGGCAGGAGCGGTTCTGGTTCCTGTGGGACCGGCTGTTCTCCGGCACGCTCGGGGCGGTCGTCCTCGTCGACACCCGGCGCATCGGGGACTCCTGGTACGCCATCGACCGGCTGGAGCACCACGGCACGCCCTTCATCGTCGCCTGCAACGACTTCGGCGGACCCGCGCACACGCCCGCCGAGATCCGCGAGGCCCTCGACCTGGACCCGCGGGTGCCGCTGGTCGGCTGCGACGCCCGCTCGCGGGAGTCCGGCAAGCAGGTCCTCATCACGCTCGTCCAGCACATCAAGAACAGCCGTGCCGTTCCGGCCGCGCAGGCGGCACCGCCCCTCCAGGAGTACGTGTGACCCCCGACGCCGTCCCCCTCAGCGGCCCCCGGTTCCGGACCGAACCCGCCCGCCTGTACCGGGAGATGCGGCGCGAGCACGGCGCCGTCGCCCCGGTGCTGCTCGACGGCGGCGTGCCCGCCTGGCTGGTGCTGGGCTACCGCGAGCTGCACCAGGTCACGGGCGATCCGGTGCTGTTCAGCCGCGACTCCGAACTGTGGAACCAGTGGGAGAACATCCCCGCCGACTGGCCGCTGCTGCCGATGATCGGCCGCCGGCAGCCGTCCATCCTGTACACGGTCGGCGAGCGGCACCGCGAACGGG
This sequence comes from Streptomyces sp. NPDC086766, assembly GCF_044746005.1. Taxonomy (NCBI): domain Bacteria; kingdom Bacillati; phylum Actinomycetota; class Actinomycetes; order Kitasatosporales; family Streptomycetaceae; genus Streptomyces; species Streptomyces sp. NPDC086766. The sequence goes on from NZ_JBIVBI010000015.1 coordinate 174,093, forward strand.
CCGCGATGATCGGTGACGCCCTGGAGGAGGTCGACCCCTCCGAACTGCGGCGGCACGCCGAGCGGTTCGCCGACGAGCTGATCGACGCGGTCTGCGCCGAGGGCGAGACCGACCTCGTGGCCCACTACGCGATGCTGCTGCCGGTGCGCGTCCTCGCCCGCCTGTACGGCTTCGCCGACGAGGACGGTCCGGGTCTGGTCACCGCTCTCAACGACATGATCGACGGCCGGGAGCGGGCGATCGCGGGCCAGGCCCATCTGGCCGCGTCGATGGCGCGGTTGCTCGCCGACCGCAGGGAGCGGCCGGCCGACGACGTGGTCTCCCGGATGCTGGCCGGCCCCGGCGGATTCAGCGGCGAGGAGATCGCGCAGGACCTGATGGTGATGATGGCGGCCGGCCACCAGCCGACCGCCGACTGGATCGGCAACTCGCTGCGCCTGATGCTGACCGACCCCCGCTTCGCCGCCTCCCTGTTCGGCGGCCGCAACAGCGTCGGCGAGGCGATGAACGAGGTGCTGTGGGAGGACACCCCGACGCAGAACGTGGCGGGCCGCTGGGCGTCCCGCGACACCCGGCTCGGCGACCGCCGCATCCGCTCCGGGGACCTGCTGCTGCTCGGTCTGCAGGGCGCCAACTCCGACCCGCAGGTCCGCACCGACGGATCGGCCCTGACCGGCGGCAACAACGCCCACTTCTCCTTCGGTCACGGCGAGCACCGCTGTCCCTTCCCCGCGCAGGAGATCGCCGAGGTGATCGCGCGGACCGGCATCGAGGTCGTCCTCGACCGCCTGCCGGACATCGACTTGGCGGTGCCCGCCGAGTCCCTCACCCGTCGTCCCTCGCCCTGGCTGCGGGGACTGACCGAGTTGCCCGTGCGGTTCACCCCCACCCCTGCCCTGGGAGGCACGTCACGATGACGACCGGCATCGAAGCACCGACCGGTACCACGGAGGGCCGTATCGCCCTCGACCCCTTCGTCGGCGACCTGGACGGCGAGAGCGCACGGCTGCGCGCCGCCGGCCCGCTCGCGGCCGTCGAACTGCCCGGCGGCGTCCCGGTCTGGGCCGTCACCCACCACGCCGAGGCCAAGGCCCTGCTCACCGACCCGCGGCTGGTGAAGGACATCGAGGTGTGGGGCGCCTGGCGGCGCGGCGAGATACCCGCCGACTGGCCGCTGATCGGCCTCGCCAACCCGGGCCGCTCCATGCTCACGGTGGACGGGGCCGACCACCGCCGGCTGCGCGCCCTCGTCGCCCAGGCGCTCACCCCGCGGCGGGTGGAGCGGATGCGGGAGCGGATCGAGAAGCTGACGCAGGAGCTGCTCGACCGGCTGCCGACGGACGAGGACGTCGTCGATCTGAAGGCGGCCTTCGCCTACCCGCTGCCCATGTACGTCGTCGCCGACCTCATGGGCATCGACACCGCCCGGCTCCCCCGGCTGAAGGTCCTGTTCGAGAAGTTCTTCTCCACCCAGACCCCGCCGGACGAGGTCGTCGCGACACTGACGGAGCTGGCCGGGATCATGGCCGAGACGGTGGCGGCCAAGCGGGCCGCGCCGGGCGACGACCTGACCAGCGCGCTCGTGCTGGCCTCCGAGGACGGCGACCGTCTCACCGACGAGGAGATCGTCTCCACGCTCCAGCTGATGGTGGCGGCCGGCCACGAGACGACGATCTCACTGATCGTCAACGCGGTGGTCAACCTCTCCACCCATCCCGGCCAGCGGGCGCGGGTGCTGTCCGGCGAGGTCGACTGGGCGGCCGTGGTCGAGGAGACCCTGCGCTGGTCCACACCGACCTCGCACGTGCTGATCCGCTTCGCGACCGAGGACGTGCCGGTGGGCGACAAGGTGATCCCCGCGGGCGACGCCCTGATCGTGTCGTACGGCGCGATCGGCCGTGACGAGCGGGCGTACGGGCCCACCGCGGGCGACTTCGACGTGACGCGGGAGTCGAGGAACCGTCACATCTCCTTCGGGCACGGCCCGCACGTCTGCCCGGGCGCGGCCCTGTCCCGGCTGGAGGCGGCCGTCGCGCTGCCGGCCCTGTACGCCCGTTTCCCGCGTCTGGACCTCGCGGTCCCGGTGTCGGAGCTGCGCAACAAGCCGGTGGTGACGCAGAACGACCTCTTCGAACTGCCGGTCAGGCTGAACCCGTAGGCCGGGGGGCGGGCGGCCCCGCCCACAGCGCGCGCCGGGCCGCCCGCCACCTTCGACGTCTTCACGTTTCCTCCACCTCGCCCACACCTTCCCCTCACCTTCGGATATGCTCCAGGCGCTTCATCCGCTTCACCGAGGGGGGACCTCAATGCGCATACGCTCTGCCCTGGCCGTCGCCGCCACCGCCGGTACGTTCGCCGTCGTGGCCGCCGGGCCGGCCCAGGCCACCGAGTACTCGTCGGCACTCAAGATCAAGGGCGTCCAGTTCGACGCTCCCGGGCGGGACTCCAACAGCTGCTCGACCGGCAACACCAAGTCGGAGTACCTGACGATCAAGAACTACTCCGGCACCGCGACCGTCAACCTCAAGGGCTACGTCGTGAAGGACGCCGCCGGCAACAGGTTCACGTTCCCCACGAACCACTACCTGCAGCCCGGCGACTACGTGAAGCTGCGCGGCGGTCACGGCACCGACTCCGACGCGAACAACGTCGTCTACCGCCAGAACTGCAACTTCATCTGGAACAACGACAAGGACACCATCTACCTGTACAAGCCGTCCGGCGTCCACGCGGACACGCACGCGTACACCGCGTCGCGCGACGACCGGGACGGCAACGGGTACATCACCTACCACGGCTGACGCCCCCGCGCGGGACGGCTTTCCCGGCGGACCGAGCGTCCGGGAGAGCCGCCCCGCCCTGGTCCGGCGACCGCGGCGCGGCAGCCCGGCGACCGCGACCCGGCGACCGTATTCATCAGCGGTGCTTCTGAATGCGATGCGAAGGAACGGTTGGACTTCAGGATCAACGAGGAGCAGGGTGGACAGGTCCCCCCATGTTCGCCGATCCGGCGGGGGGCACCCCTTGCCTGCACCACTTTCGGAGATCACCCGATGAACCACGTCGCGGACCCCGAGCGCTACAACGGCACCATGCGCTACCGCCGCACCGGACGCTCAGGACTCGACCTGCCCGTCCTGTCCCTGGGCTACTGGCACAACTTCGGGGACAACCGGCCGTTCGAGACGCAGCGCGAGATCGCGCTGCGCGCCTTCGACCTCGGGATCACCCACCACGACCTCGCGAACAACTACGGCCCGCCCTACGGCTCCGCGGAGATCAACTTCGGGCGGCTGATGAAGCAGGACCTCGCGCCCTACCGGGACGAGATGGTGATCTCCACCAAGGCGGGCTGGGACATGTGGCCCGGTCCCTACGGCCAGGGCGGCGGCTCCCGCAAGTACGTGCTGGCCTCGCTCGACCAGTCCCTGCGGCGCATGGGCCTGGACTACGTGGACATCTTCTACTCCCACCGCCTCGACGCGAGCACCCCGCTCGAGGAGACGATGGGCGCGCTGGACACCGCGGTCCGCCAGGGCAAGGCCCTGTACGTCGGCATCTCCTCGTACGACACCGAGCGGACCCGTCAGGCCGTCGCCATCCTGCGCGACCTCGGGACCCCGCTGCTCATCCACCAGCCGTCGTACAGCATGGTCAACCGCTGGATCGAGACGGAGGGCCTGCTGGACGCCGCCCAGGAGGAGGGCTTCGGCGTCATCGGGTTCACCGCCCTCGCCCAGGGACTGCTGACCGGGCGCTACCTCGACGGGGTCCCGCAGGACTCGCGGGCCGCGCAGGGCACCTCGTTCGACACCGGCTGGCTGTCCGAGGACATGCTGCACCGGCTCCGCGCCCTGAACGACGTCGCCGCCCGCCGCGGCCAGACCCTGGCGCAGATGGCGCTGGCCTGGGCCCTGCGCGACGAGCGCGTCACCTCGCTGGTCATCGGCGCCTCCCGGGTGGAGCAGCTGGAGCAGAACGTCGCCGCGCTCGGCAACCTCGACTTCAGCGCCGAGGAACTGGCCGAGATCGACAAGTACGCCGTCGACGGCGGCGTCGACCTGTGGCGGGACGCCCGCACCGGCAACCTGGGCTGACCTCCGCCGCCTGCCCCCCCCCGGTCCGGCCCCCGCGGGGCGCCCGCGCGCGGGGCCGGATCCCGGTCAGTTCTGCGGCGAGTACCGGCCGAAAGCCGCTCCCGGCGCGGCCCGCGCCGCACCGACGGGTATCGCTCCCCCACAACGCCCGCACGCGCAGGGCAAGGGGGAGCCGACCCTGGTGGCTTGGAGGCGGCACGGAGCCGGGCGGCGCGAGCCGCGCCGGGAACGGCGGCGGCGCACGGTGCGCCTGCTGCGCGCCCAGGGCCGCTACGGCCCCGAGTTCCGCGAGGTGCTGCCCGCGCTGAGCTGCCTCGTCGTGGCCGTGTGCCTGACGGTCGCGGGTGCGGCGTCCGCGTACCGTGTCCTGGGCGCCGGCGCTCCGCTGGTGGTGCACCGCGGCACCTTCAGCGTCCGGGACGTGCGGTGGGCCCGGCGGCAGGGCGGCACCCGTCTCCTGGACGGCGCCCTGCTGCACCGATGGGCCCACGGCACGCCCCTGCACCACCTGATCGACCTGTCCTGACGGAACGTCAGCACAGGTGCGGTCGTGCTTTTGACGGGCCCGCGGTGCGCTACGACGACAGCGCCCACACGACGTACGCCAGGGCGTCCGCGTTGCGGTTCAGGGCCGTCGCGTCGATGTCGGCCGACGTGTCGCAGGACGCGTGGTAGCAGCGGTCGAACGCCCGGCCCGCGGTGCCGCCCCACTTGGCCGCCTGTGCCGCCGTCTTGACGTAGTCGGCGCCGCTGAAGAGCCCGCCCACGGGTATGCCCGCGTTCTTGAAGGGCGCGTGGTCGGAGCGGCCGTCGCCCTCCGTCTCCGGCTCGGTGGCGACTCCGAGCCCGGTGAAGTAGTCCTTGAACGTCTTCTCGATCGCGGGGTCGTCGTCGTAGACGAAGTAGCCCGGGTTCGGGGAGCCGATCATGTCGAAGTTGAGGTAGCCGCCGATCCTGGCGCGGTCGGCCGCGGCGAGCCGGTTCAGGTAGGTGCGGGAGCCGACCATGCCGAGTTCCTCCGCGCCCCACCAGGCGAATCTGAGGTGCTTGGCGGGGTGGTACCCGGCCCGGGAGACGGCGAGCGCGGTCTCCAGCAACGCCGCCGAGCCGGAGCCGTTGTCGTTGATGCCGGGGCCCGCGCTGACGCTGTCGAGGTGGGAGCCGGCCATGAGGACCCGGTCCGTGTCGCCGCCCGGCCAGTCGGCGACGAGGTTGTAGCCGGTGCGGCCGGAGGAGGTGAACTGCTGGACGGTGGTGGTGAATCCGGCCGCGTCCAGCTTGGCCTTCACGTAGTCGAGCGAGGCCCTGTAACCGGGGCGGCCGTGCGCACGGTTGCCGCCGTTGGCGGTGGCGATGGACTGCAACTGGGCGAGATGGGCCTGCACGTTGGCGAGGGGGATGTCCGGGGTCGCGGCCGCCGCCCGGGGCGCGGGGTCGGCCCAGGCCAGGGAGGTGCCGGTGAGCAGGGCGGCGGTGGCGGCGGCGGTGAGGGCCGTTGGCAGGCGCCCGGGAACGGAGAGCTTCATGTGGGGGCTCCGTCTTCCGAGGTGGACTCCCGCGGTGCCCGCGACGGTTCCACGGACCCGCGTTATGGCATGTCCACGTTCAAGTGGGGGTGCCTGGATGGTGAGGGTCCACTGACCGGAAGTCAAGAGCGGAAGCCGGACACCGGTGTCCGCATGGCGGAGGGACGGCGCGGCGGGACATGCGAGTGGGCGCCGACAGGCCTCGGCGAGTACGGCGGCGGACCGCCGTACTCGCCGAGGCCTGTCGGCGCCCCTCCGCGCGCTCAGCGTCTGCGGCCGCGGACCGACCAGCCACTGCCGATGCCCGCGACGTGCAGGGCCAGCAGGGCGAGTCCGATGAGCATGATGTTCGTCGAGGTGAAGGTGCCGTTGGTGGAGATGTCGGCCGCGTTGATCAGGAAGGAGATGAAGAACAGGACCGCGGAGACGATGGCCAGCACGAGGGCTTCCTTTCGCAGAGTGGGGTTCTCATGTGTCGTGCTCTGCGGATGCCCCCGACCGGCCCTCGCATACGGGCCGTTGGGCCCGGACGCACCGGATGCCGGGAGTGCTGCCCGGTCCGTCGGTCCGTCCAGTGCGTTCAGCCCCTTGAGTCCCCGTCAGTCCCGTCAGTCCCGTCAGTCCCGTCAGTCCGCCAGTCCGGCGGCCACCACCGCGCCCAGCTCCCAGCACGCCTCGACGTCGGCCTTGCCCGGCTCTCCGGTCACCCGCACCGCCTCGGCCGCGAGGCGCCAGCCGAGGCCCGTGGTGATCGACTCGACGGCACGCACCGCTCCGGTGACGTCGTTGCCGCCGTGCACGTAGTAGCCGAAGGGCCGCCCCCTGGTCTCGTCCAGGCACGGGTAGTAGATCTGGTCGAAGAAGTGCTTCAGGGCGCCGGAGATGTAGCCCAGGTTCGCCGGGGTGCCGAGCAGGTACGCGTCGGCGGCGAGGACGTCGGCGGCCGTGGCGGACAGCGCCGCCTTCCGCACCACGCGGACGCCCTCGATCTCCGGGCTCGTGGCGCCGGAGACGACGGCCTCGAACATGGTCTGGCAGTTCGGCGAGGGCGTGTGATGCACGATCAGCAAGGTAGGCACGTCACGCACCTTGCCCCGGCGCCCCCTCCGGCCGCAAACGCCCCGCGCCCCGGCAGTCACGGGACGGCCGTCCGCCCGGACCCGCCGCGCGCCGAACGGGTGGGAGTGCCGCAGTCGGCTCGAGTTCCGCGCTGCGGCACTCCCACTCCCCGGGACACGGAAGGAGGAGCACGTCCCGGTGTGGGCGCGGGTTCCCCCGCGGCCGGACCTCAGGCTGCGCCGAACGGTTGATCTCCGAGGACGGGCGGAAGACGCATCCGATCAGCCGGTATGCCTGCTGCGCATGAAATACCGGCGCGACAGGCATTGGACGCATGGATGCCTCGTACGCGACCCTTGAACCGGCGGCGCCCGACCGCAACGACGCGGGCCCACCGAGTACGCGGGTTCCGCCCGGGTACCCGAGCCGGGCCGCCCCCCGGCGAGCCTCGGCCCGCCCTCGTGGGGGCTCCCCCCCGCCGTACGCCCACTCTCCCATCGGTCCGCCTCGGGTCCGTCCCGTCGGTGACCTCGCCGGTCCGGTCGGCCGGACACACCTCGCACGCCGCCGCCCCTCGGGTCGGCCTTCGAAAGGACAGCGCTCGTATGACCTCAGCAGCCCGTGGACGAACGGGGCGCTCGCCGCGCGACGTCCCGCTGTCGGGGCTGCGCCGCGCCGTCGGCGTCCGGCTCGGCACGCTGCCCCTCGCGGCTGCGGCGCGGGGTGCCGTCGCGCTGGCCGTACCGCTCCTCGTCGGCATGCTGACCGGGGCCGTCGTCCCGTCCGTGCTCGCCGCGATCGGCGCCCTGTGGGGGGTGAGCCAGGACGGTGCCGACCCGTACCGGCTGCGGGTCCGGCGGCTCGGTCTCATGGGCCTGGCCGCCGCCCTCGGCCTGCTCGCCGGGGAGCTCGCGCTCCGCGTCGGGCAGCAGACGGCGGTGACGGTCTGCCTGGTCGCCGCCGCGCTGGTGGCCGGTTCGGTCAGTCTGCGCGGTGCGGTGGCCTCCGTGGCGGGCATGCACCTCCTGCTCGGCGTGACGATCGGCGGCGGCATCCCGATGCCGGGTCCCTGGTGGCAGGCGCCCCTCGCGCTGCTCGCCGGGGTGGGCCTGGTCGTCGTGCTGTCCGCGGCCCCCTGGCTGTGGCGCCGGCACGACATCGAGCGGGCCGCCGTGCTCGCCGTGTACCGGGCCTCCTCCGACGCGCTGTCGGCGGCCGGCACCCCCGCCGCCGAAGCCGCGCGGCGCCGGCTGACCGCCGCGCTGGACCACGCCCAGCAGGCGATGCGCCGCCACTGGTCGCGCGGCGACCGGGCGGAGCCGGAGCCGCGGGCGCTGCTGCGGGCCTTCCACACGGCCGTGCGGCTGGGCGAGGTGACCTCGGCGCTGGTGTGGGAGGCGCGTCCGCTGCCCCCGGCCGCGACGCGGGTACCGCTGGCCATGGCGGAGCGACTGCTGCCGGACGCCCGCCTGGCTCCCGCCACCGGCTCCGGCGCCGCCTGCGTCCCGGCCGGCGGGGCCGAGGAGGCCGACACCTCCGGCCACTCCGCCCCGGACGGCGGGTCCGACCGGTCCGCGCGGGAGGGGGCCGTACTCGACGTCCCGGCCGGATCGCCCGGCCTGCGGGCGCTCGCCGAGCTGTGCGCGGAGACCGACCGGGTGGGCATGCCCGAGGTGGCCCTGCATCCGCCGCTCCGCCCGTGGCAGGGGCGGGAGTCCCATGTGCGGTACGCCGTCCTGCTGGCGGTCTGCGTGCTCGTCGCGCAGCTGTGCGCGCTGCTGCTGCACGGCCCGCGCGGCTACTGGCTCCCGATGACCGTGGCGTTCGTCTACAAGCCCGACTTCGGCCCGGTGTTCCGGCGGGCCCTGCACCGCTGCGCCGGAACCGTCGTCGGGGTGGCCGCCATCGGCGCGGTGACCCTGCTGACCACGGACGCCTACGCCCTCATCGGCGCGGTGGCCGCCTTCGGCGCCCTGATGGCCGTGGGCGTGCGCCACCACTACGCGCTGGCCACGCTGGGCCTGACCGCGATCGTGTTCGTCCTGGTCGATCTGCTCGGCGACCATCGGGCGCTGTACGGGGCGCGGATCCTCGACACGGCCCTGGCCGCGGCGATCGTGCTCGTCGCGCACTTCGCCCTGTGGCCCGACTCGGCGGCCGGGCGTGCCTCCGCGCAGACCGAGGCCGCGCTGTCCGCCGCGTACCGCTACCGCGATCTGGCCCCCACCGCCACCCCCTCCCAGCGGCACGCGCTGCGCCGCGCCGCCTACCAGCAGCTCGCGCAGGCCCGGCGGGCCGCCGCGCACGCCCACGACGAGCCGGGCCGCCCGGGGCGGCGGCTGCCGGACTGGGAGGCGGCCATCGGCACGGCCGAGCAGCTGTGCGACGCGGTGTCCGCACGGACCCTGGCCGCCGCCCCGGAAGCCTCCGTGCGCGCGGCCTCCTGACACCCCGCGCCCACCCACGTGCCCTGACAGAATGACGGAGATGGATCTCCAGATACTGCGCTCCTTCCAGGCGGTGGCCGACGGACTGACGGTGACCGAGGCCGCCGCGGACGCCCGGGTCACCCAGCCCGCCCTGTCCCGGGCGCTGAACCGCCTGGAGGAGGAGGTGGGGGCGCAGCTCCTCCAGCGCGTCGGCCGCGTCCTGCGGCCGACTCCGGCCGGACGGGTCTTCAAGGAGTACGTCGACGCCGTCCTCGACAGCTACGACCGCGGCCGGCGGGCCGTCGCCGAGGTCGTCGACCCGGACGCGGGTGTGGTGTCACTGGCGTTCCTGCACACGCTCGGCACCTGGCTGGTGCCCAAGCTGGTGACCGGGTTCCGCGAGGCGTATCCGAAGATCCGGTTCGAGCTGCACCAGCACGAGGAGAACGGGCTGGTCCAGCATCTGCTCGACGCCACCGCGGATCTGATCATCACCAGCGACGACCCGGGCCATCCGCTGATCACCTGGCGGCGGCTCCTGGTCGAGCCGCTGTGGCTCGCCGTCCCCACGCGGCATCCGCTGGCACAGCGCCGCCGGGTGCGCCTGGCCGAGGTCGCCGGAGAGCCCTTCATCCTGCTCAAACCCGGCTACGGGCTGCGCGGCGTCACCGAGACGCTGTGCCGCCGGGCCGGATTCACCCCGATCGTCGGCTTCGAGGGCGAGGAGGTCCACACCCTGCGCGGCCTGGTCGCGGCCGGTCTGGGCGTCTCCCTCATCCCCTCGTCACCCGACACCGCGGCGGCGCCCGACTTCCCGATCCGGTACCTGGAGATCACCGACGTGCGCGGCGCCCGGGACATCGGCATCGCCTGGCTCTCCGGCCGGACCCTGCCACCGGCCGACCGCCGCTTCCTCGACCACGCCCTCGCCGCGACGTCCGCGGCCGCTGACACCGACACGAACTCGGGCGCGGACGTGGACACGAACTCGGGCGCGGACGTGGACACGAACTCGGGCGCGGGCGTGGACGCGGACGCGGACTTCGGACAGGACCACTGACGCGGACCGGATCACTCCGGGCACGGCTCCGTGAAGGGAACCAGGCTCCCGTCAGCGGCGGCCCAGGGCTCCGGCCCCGTGCCGTCGCTCCAGGCCTGGAGAGCCTGCCGGTCCACGCAGACGATCCCGCACTGCTCGGCGTACTCGACCGCCGGGGCCGTGAAGTCGCTGGTGGTCACGAGGGCCGCGACGTCGGCCTCGTGGACCGTGTAGCAGGTTCCGCCGAAGCGCTGGAGCTCCTCCGAGCCCACCCGGTTGGTGGCGCAGTAGCGCTTGCACTGGATGACGACACGGCGCCCGTCCGGCGTCACGGCGAGGACGTCGGCGCCGAGGTCTCCGGCTCCGCCGACGACCTCGACGCAGGAGCATCCGTCCCGCTCGCACAGCGCGGCTATCGCCTGCTCGAACTCGTACGGATCCAGCGCCTCGTAGTCGACGCCTCCGGTCTCCGCGCCCGCTCCTCGGCGCGCGGGCAGCTCCGTGGTCACGAGGGCGACGGTCTGCTGAAGGCCGGCCCCGGCGACGCCCCGCGGGCCGGCGGGCGGATCGGCGTACGGCGTGAGGTGCTGGTCCGTGTGCGGGTCCGCGTCACCGGCGCGGGGCGCCGGAACGGAGACGTCCGCCGCGTGGGGTGCGAGCCGGGCCGGCTCGGGCACGGCGGGGGCGGGAGGTTTCTCCAGCGCGTCGAGCGCCGTCCTCGTCGCCGCGTCCAGCGCGACGGCGGCCCGGTACGCGGCCCGCTTCACCGCGTAGCCGCGGCGCCGGCGCCGCGCGGCCAGGAGAGCGGCCGTGACGAGGAGGCCCAGGACGACGGCCCAGGCCGGGCGCCGTTCCACGGCGGCGGCCGCCGTGCGGGCGGTGAACCCCAGGACGGTCACCGCGGCGGCGAGGATGCCGAAGCACAGGGCGGTGGCGCGGAGATCGAAGGTGCGTCGGCGGTCGGACCGTCTGATGCGGCGTGCGGGTGTGGTCACGGCGGTGCTGCCCCTCCTCGGCTGGACGTGAAGATCACTTCCGCCCGTCTGCCCCTGATCGCACACTTCACCGACCCGTTTCCGCCACCGATCTGACATGCCCTTACCTGGAGCAATCATCAGGCCCCGGCGCCGTCCCGCCGCAGGCTGGTGGTCTTGATCAAGCCCTTCGGGAGTTGTTGTGCACAGGCCGCCTGAGCGTTTCCCCGAGGACCGTCGTCCGGACGTCGCCGGCACCGACTCCCCCGACGCGGACCAGCGGCTCCCGGCTCCGCCCGCCTGGATGCGCTGGCTGCCGGTCCTGTACGTCGCGGGGGTCCTCGCGCTCGAGCCGGTCACCCCCGTGCAGTGGCCGGTGAGTTTCCTGCTCATCGCGCTGCCGCTGGTCGCCGCGTTCGCCCACGGGCCCGCCGTCGTCGCCGGGGTCACCGTGTTCGCCGTCGTGTTCGAGGGCGTACTGGCCGGGACCCCCTGCTGCGCAGGCCGCTCCGTGGGCTACCTGTGGGACCGCCACTACGTGGCCGCCTATGTGTCCACGGCCCTGGTGGGAGCCCTCGGCACGCTGCTGGCCGCCCACCGCACCCGGCGGGAGCGGACCCTCGCCACGGTGCGGTCCGTGGCCGAGACCGCGCAACGCGTCCTGCTGCGCCCGGTGCCCCACCGCCTGGGGCGGATCTGTGTGGAGACGCTCTACCTGTCCGCCGCCGCCGAGGCGCGCATCGGCGGCGACCTCTACGAGGCGGTGCCCACGGCGTACGGGGTGCGGCTGCTGATCGGGGACGTACGCGGCAAGGGGCTGGTCGCGGTGGAGACGGCCGCGACGATGCTCGGCGCCTTCCGCGAGGCCGCGCACGACGAGCCCGATCTCGTCGGCCTGGCGCACCGCGTGGAGCGGAGCATGAGCCGCAGGGCCGCGCAACTGCCCGGCAGCGAGATCGCGGAGCGCTTCGTCACCGCGGTGTTCGCCGAGATCCCCGACGACGAACCCGTGGTCCGCATCGTCAACTGCGGCCATCCGCCCCCGCTGCTCCTCGGCGAGGGCCGGGTCACCGAGCTGCACGCGACCGACCCCTCACCGCCGATCAACCTCGGGGTGCTGGTCGGCGACCACTACCACCTCGACGTGAAGCCCTTCCGCCCCGGTGACCGGCTGCTGCTCTACACCGACGGCGTGACGGAGGCCCGCGACCGCACGGGCGCCTTCTATCCGCTGGCCGACCGGGTCCGGTCCTGGGCCGAACTGCCGCCCCGCGAGCTGCTGGACCGGCTGCACGAGGACCTGCTCGCCTTCGGCGACGCGCAGCTCGGCGACGACATCGCCGCGCTGGCCGCCTGCCGCCTGCCCGACGAGGCCCACCCGGACGCCGCCGAAGCGGCGGCGGACGAGTAGCACGGTCGCTATCGAAATTCATTCGCAGTGCACCGGGCTTCAGCCCGGTGGTGAATAGCATCCTGTCGTGGCGACGCGGAGCGTCGCATTCCTGGTCGGCGGAGCCGGCCGTCGCATGTTCGCCACCTGCCGCGCGGAGCGCCGCGACGGCTACTCCTGGCGGAGCCGAGATGCTCACACGGGCCGGTTCTGCTCTCGATGTACTGCTCGACCACGGAGAGCGGGGCGCCACCGACGGTTCCGGCGAAGTAGAACCCGGACCAGCGCTTGTTGACCCGCCAGTAGTGCTGCACCCGGTCGGGGAATTCTCCCCCAGCCTTCGGCCGGCAGGTGCCCCCAGGCGCAGGCGTCGGGAGGAGACTCCCTTGAGGGAGTTGACGAGCCGGGCCACGGCCACCTTGGGCGGGAAGTCCACCAGGAGCTGGACGTGATTGTCCCACCGCTGCACTCGCTCAGTTCACACTCGAAGTCACCGCGGCATGATCTCCTCCATGCCTGTCAGATGAGCATCCGTGAACAGCGTGTGCCGGAACGTGGTCACGAAAACCAAGTGCACGTGCATCACGAAAACACAGGGCCGGCCAGTCCTGACGTTCTGCATCTCATCCACAACCCGAATTCGTAGGGTGATCTGTATGCAGCTTCGGTACGGCTTCCGCCTGTACCCGACAGCGGGCCAACGCGCCGCGCTGGCGAGGGCGTTCGGGTGCGCGCGCGTGGTGTTCAACGACGCGGTGCGTGCCCGTGAGGACGCTCGCGCGGCGGGCAGGCCGATTCCGAGCGCGGCTGAGCTGTCCCGCACTTTGATCACCCTGGCCAAGCGGACCGCCGAGCGGCCCTGGCTGGGCGAGGTCTCCGCGGTGGTGCTGCAGCAGGCGCTGCGCGACGCGGAGGCCGCCTACCGCAACTTCTTCGCCTCCCTCAAGGGGCAG